>PXYW01000001.1:0-4968 GCA_003023695.1 Sulfobacillus benefaciens
CACACTATGATAAAATGTGCACAATATTGTGCACAGGAGGCCTGTTATGCGTCGATTTGCATTCATTATCCATCCGCTTCGTTTTGATGATTTTGCTCGGAAATATCGGTTCACGCGATACTTGCCCCAAGGTATGGTAGAAACTGCATTCAAAGCGGTCGGTCCTGTTATGGCGGGACACACGACCGGTGTGCGGTCGTTAACTGGGGAGGAACTGGAAGGATGGCTTATTGGATTGCCTTTGACACCGAAAATTCTGTTGGAGTCACCATATGAATGGGTGTTAAAAAAATTAGAACGTGCAGGGCATTTGGCCGAACAATTGGGTGCGGATATTTTAGGTTTGGGGGCGTTTACCAAAATTGCTGGGGATCGTGGCATTACCCTTTCAGAAAGACTATCTATTCCGGTTACCACGGGAAATTCGTATACCACGGCTACTGCCGTGGAAGGTACCTTGCGCGGCGCTGAACGTATGGGAATTAATCTGAACACGGCACAAGTCACCGTTATTGGGGCCACGGGTTCCATTGGAGAAGCAACCTCTCAAATATTAGCTCCGCGTGTGAGATTCTTGCGATTGGTTGCTCGGACCCGGGAAAACTTGGAGATTTTGGCGCATAAAATTTTATCGGAAAACCCTGAGATCAATGTTAGCATCTCCCAGAATGTGGCGGAATCCGTCCATGATTCAGATATTGTGGTGGCGGTATCTTCGGCCCAGGATGCTATCGTGGAGCCCGAAGACTTAAAACCCGGATCCGTCATTACCGATGTGGCGCGACCGCGCAATATCTCGTCGCGAGTTAGCCAAGCCAGACCCGATGTTTTAGTTTTGGATGGAGGCGTCATTGAAGTTCCGGGACCGGAGGCAAACATGGGATTTGATTTCGGGTTTCCGCCAAAAATGGTGGAGGCTTGCATGGCGGAAACCATGATATTGGCCCTATCGGGACGTTTGGAGAACTTTACTCTGGGCAGCCACATTGAAGTGCAAAAGGTAAAAGAAATTAATCAGTTAGGTCAATTGCATGGTTTTCGCATGGCGGGATTTCGCAGATTTGAACGTGCCATCGACGAAAATGAGATAGAGTTGATTCGGGAAAGAGCACACAAAACCGTTGAACCCGAGCGCCCGATGACTTATCGCCTTCCATAGTTGGGCTAAGTTGGCGGAACTTCCAGTGTGGAGAGAAGAATATTGGTGACCACCCCACGGTTTAGCACCATTTGCAGGCTGGGAAAACGGATAAGGCGAGTTCCTAAATAGGCTTCTTGCTGACCTTGTATGAAGACCTTGGCATATGAGCCAAAGGGTACATATTGTATTTGTTTATAGGCTTCGACGATCTGACTTAATGGCGATCCAATGCGAATCCCTGAGTTCAATTGAAGGGGTGACTCTGGGGAGAGGCTAATGGCTGTTACCCCGCTTATGCTGTTTGGAGAACCAGTGGCGTAAAAGCTTATGCTGAGCCCTCGTGAAAGATACAACCATGAGGGATAGGGGGTTCTATGGCCTGAAATGACGCGCGTGGGTTTACCTAGAAGTCTTTTCACATCGGCGCGCGACATACCCAATTTTATGCCATCAACGGAAATATTGGACTCGGTAAGCGGGCCTGGGAAACCGGCATCCTCATGGGCAACCTTAAGAATGACTGCTGGCATCTGCCATTTGGGCCATACTCCGGATTTCGGGACCCAGTAGGTGCTGTTTCCGCTGGGAATGTCGCGTTGCTCCAAATTCCATCCCGGTAACGAGGACAGCACTTGCTTGTCTGAAGGACGTTTGTCCAGTTGCTGCACTAACGCGGTGTCTAACGCTAACTGGGAATGGGGCACAAAGGGGAGCATTTGGCTCGACACCGAGGGAGCCCAGTGTGAAACCATGATTTTTAACGAGTGCGGTACGGATACCGGGCCTACCGCCTGGTATTGTCTTACGGCATACAACAGGATCAGATCGCGTTGAGTGAACACCTCGATGGGATAGAACTTGGTGATTCGATGTTGTACGGTCATTATTGGCGCTTGTGCCGAGATTGTGGCACCACACCCTGTGAGTAGAGATCCCGCAAGCCAGGGAACTATAAAAGCCCAATTGCGATATCGACGTGTCATCCTGCATCCTTCCTCGCTGTTAGGTCTCTTGTTTTATAGAGACAACGTGCCTCAGATTGCTATAGTTACCAGAATACCAGTGGCTACCCACTGCGAGTATTCCCATTTCCTCTTAAATTCTTGCCCAAGTGCCCAAGGACAAATATGCCCCAGCCTTCTGCCGGGGCTTTAAAAGTCGGAGAATCCGTCGGGAGTTGCTCTAGTATACTGTGAGATACTGGTCTATTTCCCAATCGTGGACTTGATGACGGTACACATCCCATTCGATACGCTTGGCCTCGATGTATCGCCGACTGATATGGTCCCCGAGTGCTTCTAGCATTACGGGATCTGCCTCTAAATAATCTAATGCCTCTTCCAGACTCGCTGGTAAATTTTCGATGCCCATATCTTTGCGTTCGCTGTCGTGCATGCGATAAACGTTGCGGGTGATGGGAGGCGGGGCGTCAAGCTTATGGCGGATGCCATCCAACCCTGCCTTAATAGTGACCGCTAAGGCTAGATAAGGGTTGCAAGAGGGATCCGGGGAACGTAATTCGATTCGCGTGTGTTGTCCTCTCGACGCCGGAATGCGAATCATAGGACTACGGTTTCCCATAGACCAGGCAATGTATACGGGGGCTTCATACCCTGGCACTAACCGCTTGTAGCTGTTGACTAAGGGGTTCGTGATGGCGGTAAATGCTTTGGCATGGTGAATTAGTCCGCCAATATATCGAAGTGCCAATTTGCTAATACCCTCACCATTTTTTGGATCGGCAAACGCGTTCGTATTACCAGAATATAGCGATTGGTGAAAGTGCAGACCATTGCCGTTGATGCCTTGGATAGGCTTAGGCATAAATGTTGCATGAAAGTTGTGTTGCATAGCAACGGTGCGGACGACAAAGCGAAAGGTAGCAATGTTGTCGGCCGTCTTTAATGCGTCAGCATAGCGAAAATCTATTTCATGTTGACCCGGCGCGACTTCGTGATGGGTCGCTTCAATCTCAAAGCCCATCTGTTCCAGGGTCAGGACCATTTCTCGCCGCGCATCTTCTCCTAAATCTACCGGCGATAAATCAAAATATCCGGCCTGGTCAATAGTTTTCGTGGTGGCCATACCATTAGCATCACGGGCAAAGAGAAAAAATTCGGGTTCGGGGCCTACCATGACCTCGTACCCCATGGCACGGGCATCCGCCAATACACGTTTGAGGGCGGTGCGGGGGCAACCGTCAAAAGGAGACCCATCGGGGTTTTTAATGTCGCACATCAGTCGCGCGGTCATTCCTTCTTTCGGCTTCCAAGGAAAGATGGCGAACGTGTCAGGATCGGGAGACAAATACATATCGGATTCTTCAACACGGACAAAGCCTTCGATGGAGGAGCCGTCAAACATAATTTTTCCATCAAGAGCTTGGCCTAGCGATTCTACCGGGATAGCAACATTTTTCACTACCCCAAGAATGTCGGTGAACTGTAACCGAACAAATTTTACATTGAATTCGCGAGCTTTTTCTAGCACATCAATTTTGGTCATGAACGTTGGAAGCCTCCTCCAAGAATTACCTCCACTGTACCAAATCTACTGGGTTTTTGCGAAATTCTTAAGTATACCAAGTCCATCCTCATGACAGTCTACATGATAGGAGGATGATATGCTGTGGCCGAATTAGCGACTTTGATTTACCGTACTGCAATTCTTTATATCGTTGCGCTCATTGTGTTTCGTTTGATGGGGAAACGCACCTTGGCCAAAATGGGGCCGTTTGATTTTGCCGTGATTATTATGATTGGGGAGGCGGTGGCAATTGGTATGGAAGACACTAAAACGCCCCTCATGAACGCCATAGGCATCACAGTCGCCTTAGGAGTTTTGCAATATTTGCTAACCTGGCTCAATGTGAGATTTCGATGGCTGGAGAAGATCACCCAAGGGGTTCCCACCCGCCTAATAGCAGATGGACGCATTGATGAAAGGGAGTTGACCCGGGAAAGGGTCTCGACGGCAGACTTATTAATGGAGTTGAGGCAAAAAGACACTCAAATCAAGGATGTTAAAGAGGCACGGCTAGAGCCAACCGGAGAAATTTCCGTATTAAAGAAATCGAGCAAGTCCAAATCCAAGAATAAGGCCTGACGGAAAAGTTCGACCGGGCATTATGATTCACTTTACGGGATGTCCTTCTTTCTATTGCATTAAGTTCCCCGAAATCGTATATTTATACGACGAGGTGACGCGGGTGAAAGTGGCAATAGTGGGAGCTACCGGGTATGCCGGACAGGAATTGATGCGCATCGTACAGCGCCATCCACACTGGGAATTGGTGGCTGCGACTGCTCGTCAAGATGTGGGGGCTAGTGTGTCGGAGTGGTTTGCTCGCTCAGGTTGGAGAGGGCAGCTAGTTCCCCTCGAATCGGTGGCTGATGCCGAACCGGATCTAGTATTTAATGCCTTGCCTGCTGGTGCGGCTACGGATTGGGTCGCGCGATTCGCCGCCATGGGGATTCGGGTTGTCGATTTGTCCGCTGATTTCCGCTTTTCGGACCAGACCCGTTACGAATCGGCATATGGTCCTCATCCTGCTCCTTATGCCCTGTCTATCAGTGTGGGAGGTTATGCTGACGATCCCCATATGGATTACAGAGACGCCTGGATTGTCGGCAATCCTGGGTGCTATCCGACCGGATTTTTTTCTTTAATGGGTCCTTTGGCGCGAGCAGGCATTTCTTTGCCGCAACTTTTTGTGGACGGAAAGTCGGGGGTAACCGGTGCCGGTCGCACCCCCGAATTAAGGCTTATGATGGCCGAAATGTCAGAAAACGTGGAACCTTACAGCATGCCAGGCAAACATCGCCACA
>PXYW01000001.1:5059-186457 GCA_003023695.1 Sulfobacillus benefaciens
CAGGCATTATGGCATGAATTTTACCATCACAATCCCTTTGTAGAAATCTTGGCTCCCGAGCAAAGCGTCCGTACCGGCCGGGTTCGGGGAACCAACCGAGTGGAAATCAAGGCAGCGATGGATGCACGAGGAGGGGCCATGGTGCTCATCGCAGCGTTGGATAATTTGGGAAAAGGTGCTGCCGGACAAGCAGTGCAGCATGCGAATCGATGGACTCGTCTGCCTTTGACGGCAGGGTTGGACTAATATTGTATCTTTGGAGAACGGATGAAGAGGGGATAGCGTGGAATCTGAAACACACACATCAAATGAAGAGCCTAATCCTATAGCTCTGGTTGAGGGCAATGTATCTTTTCCCCAAGGATTTGAAGCCTATGGGGTAAACGCAGGATTGCGCAAAGGGATGTTGGACATGGCGCTAATTTGGTCAAAACAACCTGCAACATTTTCCGGGACTTTTACCACAAACTCAGCCAAAGCGGCGCCAGTAGTCATCACCCAATCGGTGGCGGAACGGGGACTTTGCCAGGCTATCGTGGTCAACTCGACTAATGCCAATGCGATGACGGGAGACCAAGGATACCAAGATGCAGTTTCCATGCAAACCCAAGTGGCTCAAGGACTGGATCTACCACCAGGATTGGTTGCAGTCGCGTCTACCGGCGTGATTGGAGTGCCGTTGCCGATGCACTTGATTCAGAGCGGCATTGCCGCCTTAGTTAATGCTTGCCATTCGCCAGAAATTCCGGGAGACGGAATCGCGGCCAGCCAAGCCATATTAACTACCGACACTGTCGCCAAAACTCACGGGGTCATGGTGACCTTATCCTCTGGGACGGTTCGGATAGGGATGATGGCCAAAGGCTCAGGGATGATCCATCCGCAAATGGCGACGATGTTGGTCTTTATCACCACCGATGCCAAGGTTTCCAAATCGGTTTTGGATGATTTGGTGCGCCGCGGGGTCGAGCAGAGTTTTCATCGCATTTCGGTGGATGGAGATCCCTCTACAAACGATATGGTGTTGTGTTTAGCTAATGGGGCGAGTGGCGTGGAAATCCGTTCTGCTGATGACGAACGCATATTTGGTCAAGCGTTGGTTGCTCTGATGCAATATGGTGCCAGACAAATTGCCAAAGATGGCGAAGGGGCAACCCATTTGTTAACCGTCAAGGTGCGGGGCGGCGTTAATGAGTCAGATGCTGCGCTTAAGGCGCGCACAGCAGTCCGGTCATCGTTGGTAAAGAGTGCGGTTTATGGAGCCGATCCTAATTGGGGGCGCGTGATCGCCGCAGTAGGTTCGGTGGGCTTAGAATTTGACCCTGGAGTGGTCGACCTGACCATGAATGGGATGCCGCTATTGCAATCTGGCCAACCGGTCGCCTTTGATGAGCAGCGTGCTAAAGATCTGATGGGACAAGAAGAAGTGGTGTTTGACGTGGATCTTCATTTAGGAGATGCCCGGGCGGAAGCCTGGGGTTGTGATTTAACCGAGCGTTACGTCGAGATTAACGCACGGTATCGGACGTAAGCGATGCGTATTGTAGTTAAAATTGGTGGCAGCGTTTTAAATTCCTTAGAGACGGCATCTTGGCTGCATGATGTTCAGTCGTTGGTGGCGGACAGACATCATTTGATGATTGTGCATGGTGCGGGTTCATTGATTACTGAAGCTCTGGCGAGACACCATGTTGCCACCGCGTTTGTCAATGGCCAACGGGTCACCACTGCTGAGGTGATCACGGATGTGATTCGGGAAATGCGGGGTACCGCGAGCATGACCGTGGTCAGTCTTTGTCGGCAAATGGGCATCAGTGCCGTTGGCCTCAGTGGGGCAGATGGCCAAATTTTTGACGCGGAAATGATTGACGAGTCCCTAGGACTGGTTGGGCGTGTTGCCGCCGTACGCCCACAACTGTTGGAGAAACTGTGGTCCTTGAACATGCTTCCTGTGATCACGCCCGTGGCTCCAGATATCCAAACAGGACAGTTGTTGAATTTGAACGGGGATTGGGCTGCTTCCGGACTGGCGCAAAAATTGGGGGCCTCCGTTCTCTTGTTTTATACCGATACTGGAGGCGTCCGATGGGATCGCAGCGATCCTGACAGTTTGATGCGGGAGATAACAGTAAGGCAAGCACAAGACCTTATTGACCAGGGTCGGGTAGCGGCGGGAATGATTCCCAAAGTCCAATCGGCCGTCGAGGCGGTTGCTAACGGGGTGGGAAAAGTAGGCATTGGACGTTGGTGTGAACCGACAATGACGACGTGGGTGGTGCGAGGAGAGTGATATGATGCAAGACACACATTTGATTGGAGTATATCGGCGCCATCCGGTCACTCTAGCTAGGGGAGAAGGCGCTAGGGTGTGGGATCAGGAAGGCAAACCCTATTGGGACTTTTTAGCGGGAATCGGGGTTAATAGCTTGGGTTACCATCATCCTGATGTCGACCGCGTACTGAAAGACGCATCGCAATTGATGCATACATCGAACTTGTTTTGGCATCAACCAGGAATTGATCTGAGTCAACGGATAGCTGACATTACCGATGGCATGTGGTCGCTATGGGTCAATAGTGGTACCGAGGCGAATGAAGCAGGCATTAAAATGATGCGCCGCATCGGCCATGATCAAGGGCGATACCATATTATCACCATGACAGGAGCCTTTCACGGAAGAACCCTGGGCAGCCTTTCAGCAACGCCCCACCAAAGCTACCAAGAACCTTTTCAGCCCTTGGTGCCCGGTTTTGTGACCGTCCCTTATGGAGATTTGGATGCATTGGCCCAAGCTTTGGCAAAGTGGAACCCATGTGGGGTGATGATGGAACCCATCCAAGGGGAAGGTGGTGTTGTGGTTCCGCCACCAGGATATTTGGCAGAAGCGGTACGGATGATTCATCAGGCAGGGTCGTTGATATTGTTTGATGAGGTACAAACGGGAACTGGGCGCACCGGAAATTGGTTTGGGTACCAATATGAAGGAGAATTGGGCCCTGATTTGATTACTGTAGCCAAAGGGATTGGGGCGGGCATGCCAATTGGGGGACTGTTAGTCGCCCCGAAGTGGGCACAGGCATTTCATCCCGGTGATCACGGTACGACTTTTGGGGGGAACCCTTTGGCAAGTCGCATGGCGCTAACCGTGATCGACTGGTTGGATCAGGGAGGATTAAATCATGTGCGGGAGATGAGTTCCAAACTGGAACAGGGACTAGGGCAATTGCAAGAGGCCTATCCCCAACTGATACAGGCGGTACGGGGAAGAGGACTGATGTGGGGATTAAAGACGTCGGTTCCAGCCGGCTCTTTGGTCCAACAAGCTTTGGCAGAAGGACTCATTGTCAATGCAGCGCAACCTGATGTAATACGCCTGCTGCCTCCTTTTGTCATTGACGAGACGGCGATTGCCGCATGTTGTAACATATTAGGGACAGTGTTGGACCAAGCATCCCGACACTAAGACAGCTTGAGAGCGGGGAGAAAATTATGACAAACGGCGTTATGCCCGGAGATCGTGTGGTTCTTGCATATTCGGGTGGACTGGATACTTCCATTATCATACCCTGGCTTAAAGAAAATTATGGAGTACGCGTCGTGGCCTTTTGCGCCGATTTAGGGCAAGGAGAGGACCTAGACAAAGTCCGCGACAAGGCATTGCGTTCAGGGGCCGAGGCGGTAGAGATCCGCGATTTACGCCATCGGTTTTTGACCGAATTTGCGTTTCCCATGCTGCGTGCCGAAGCTATTTATGAAGGCGTATATTTGCTCGGGACCTCCATCGCACGGCCATTAATTGCTGAAGAATTGGTGCGAGTGGCGCGACAATATGACGCCAAAGCCGTAGCGCATGGGGCCACGGGCAAGGGAAATGATCAGGTTCGCTTTGAACTAGGGATTATGGCATTGGCACCGGACTTGCGGGTGATTGCCCCTTGGCGAGAATGGCAGATTACCGGCCGTCTTGAGGCAATGGCCTATGCCAAAGATCATGGCATTGAAGTGGCTGCCACTCCCGAGAGTCCATATTCTCGCGATCAAAATATGTGGCACGTAAGCCATGAAGGAGGAGTCCTGGAGGATCCGTCCATCCCTACTCCCTCGGATGTCTATACTTGGACGGTAGATCCAATCAAAGCGCCGGATGCGGTCAAGGTGGTGCGGGTCGGATTTCGGGAAGGCTATCCAGTTTCCCTTAATGGTGTGGATTTAGAACCGGTTATGCTAATGGAACAAGTCAACCAGTGGGGTGCCGAAAACGGTATTGGACGGGTTACCATGGTGGAAAATCGGCTGGTGGGAATGAAATCCCGTGGCGTCTATGAAACTCCGGGCGGCACCATTTTGTATGAGGCGCATCAGGCGTTAACGGCGTTGACCTGGGACCGGGAAACCCGGGATTTTGCCAGTGAAGTGGGTCTGAAGATGGCGCGCCTGATTTATGATGGACTATGGTTTTCTCCGCTTCGGGAAGCATTGAGCGCATTTGTGGATCAAGCCAACCATGTCGTCACCGGTGAAGTGACCCTTCACCTTTACAAAGGCCGCGCTACTAGCCATGCGGCGTCGTCGCGGTTTTCTCTGTATTCCCAGGACCTCGCCACGTTTGATGGCGGACAATACGATCATCATGATGCCCAAGGCTTCATTCGTTTGTTTGGGTTGCCATTAGCAGTACGCCACCATATGCGGACGGGGGAGTAGCGCCATGGCCATGGCCCGTAATCCCCGATTTCGGTCGGGACCAGACCAAAAGGCTCAGTCATTTACCGCTTCGGTGACATTTGATTGGCGTCTATTGCCCTACGATATTGCGGGATCTCAAGCACATGTTGCAATGCTCGGCCGCCAAGGCGTGATCAGTGCTGAGGACGCTGAAATCATTTCTCGGGGACTGCAACAAGTGCTGGAAGAAGCGGAAAGTGGGGTGTTTGAACCACGCCTGGAGCATGAGGACGTTCACATGAACGTCGAAGCCCGATTATCGGAAATTATTGGGCCTGTGGCAGGTAAACTGCACACGGGACGCAGCCGCAACGACCAGGTTGCCCTAGACATGCATCTCTATATGCGAGCCGTGGCCCAAAGGCAGCAGCGCCTGCTGTTAGACTTGATGGAGGCCATAGTGCATCAGGCTGAGGCTAACAGTGATGTGATTATGCCTGGGTATACTCACCTTCAGGCTGCCCAGCCGGTGCTGTGGGCGCATCATATGATGGCGTACGTGGCTATGTTGCGGCGTGATATGGAAAGAATTTTAAGTTGGGCACCGCGTGTTGTCATTTCTCCGTTGGGCGCTGGGGCTATATCGGGAACGCCATATCCAACGGATCCTCTCCTGGTGGCGCACCTGGTAGGGTTTGACGGAGTTTACCAAAACTCAATGGATGCCGTAGCAGACCGCGATTTTCTGCTGGAATACCTGTCATGGGCCAGTATTTTGATGGTGCATTTAAGTCGCCTAGGCGAGGAATTGGTGCTGTGGTCTACTCAAGAATTTGGATTTGTCACCATGGCTGATGCGTACAGCACTGGATCCTCGCTCATGCCGCAAAAACGCAATCCTGACGTCGCAGAGTTGATGCGTGGAAAGTCGGGACGCGTCTTTGGCAATCTTATGACATTGCTTACGGTCATGAAAGGATTGCCTTTGGCCTATCATTCCGATATGCAAGAGGATAAAGAGGCGGTATTTGATGTGGTCGATACCCTAGATGCGTTGTTGCCAGTGGCAGCTGGGATGATGGAGACGCTTTCGGTGCGACAAGATCGGCTTAACCAACGTGTCGGCCATGATTACACCGCAGCCACAGATTTGGCCGATATGCTGGTCGGTGAGGGCATGCCCTTTCGAGAAGCTCATCATCTGGTAGGCTCATTAGTAACGAGACTAGAACAGGATGGTCTTCATTTTGCTGACGTTACCCCCGAATATTTGGCCGAGGTGGCGCCATCAGTGCCTTTCGAGTGGATGTCGCAGTTAGCAGCTCCATCGGTTGTTAAACGTCGTCGGCAACCGATGTCCACAGGTCCGGAGTTTGTTCATGCTCAAGTTGATGCGGCAAAAGGCTGGATAGCCCAGCTGCGCCAAATTTTTTCCGATGTCAATGAATGAAACAGGGAGCACTGACTCCCTGTTTTCTGGGACAGCGGCTGCACAGTGCACTAGGCTATCGCACTCCCCACGGGAGGCAGTGCTCAACTGATCTTCGCCCGCCACGTACCCGTCTTGGAGATCGGTCTCCCAGAGTGGATTGGGGCCGGTCACGACCCGATTGGCGGCCCGGACCTGCGGCGGTCGATCGTGCGCAGGCCGCAAAGATTGCCCCTGGAGGAGATCCGCCTCCCGCAGGATCCGATAGACCGTTTTGTTATTGCTGCCAGGCCTTCTTTAAGGCACGGGCATCCTCGTGTGGGGTGGCCGCATGCACCCACTGTTGCACCAGGCGCGGTGCTCAGCCGTGACGGCGGGCGACCGCGCCGCATTCTTGATGTCGAGCGCTTCTTGAATGCATTGCGCTTTCAATTCCGGCGTAATCGTTTTCGTCTCTCCCATGGTGTCCACTCCCTTTTATTGTCAGGACGATCCCGATATTTTCCTGCCACCTGTCCTCCTCCGCTCCCGACGATCATACAACGGTTCGCGGCTGCGTGTCTACGCCCATTTAGGGGCTTAAGAGCCTTCTCCGTGCGTAACCGGATTCCGCCATCCGTCGTTCTTCAAGAGGATGAGTCAGACGGCTTGAGAAGAGGTATCCTGATGAGGCACCATGTTTTAATCGTTGCGGGTGTGGCTCTCGGCACGCTCGTGCTTGCAGGGTGTGGGGCTAATGGCCATCTCGCCACGCCACCGCCCTCGCAGCGTCACTCTCCCATTTCACAGGCTATCCAGGTGCCGAACCCGTCTCGACGGACTACGGTTCATCCCTTTGCTGGCACCGCGCATCTGGTGCGGCATCTCTCGATGCCATTACCGGCTCCCTATCAGACTGCCCATATTCTTTATGGTTAGGTCGGGCATCTTCATGGCAAAGCGTTCACGCTGGTGATGTGGAATGCGCACCAAGCTCAAGGGTTTACCTTGTTTTATAATCATAAGGTTATTTCACAGGCGCCAGGCGTCACTGATATCTTCTGTTTCACCGGGAATTGGTTCTTGTGGCAAGTCGGGGCTATGGCGGAAGGGGGGGCGATGAATATGGTGACCGGACAAGTGCTGAATCCCAATTTTTCGACTCAAGAAGAACGTAAATGGAAACAACTCTGCCCGGTAGACCCCCAAAACGTCACCTATGTGCTAGGATTGCCGCAGCGTTATCCGTTTCACTGATCTTATGATGACCACAAAACCCGAAGAGGAGAATATCCGGCTAGCCAGTATTGACCCCCAAAAGGTCCAACCGAATCCCAATGTAGCAATCTCGTCTTCATCGGGGTATGATAAACAATCGGCATTAGGAGAGCCTGTTTCGATCACGGAATACGGACCGTGTCTTCTAATAACGAAACCCCAATAACTTGACCTGTATAGAGCACAAGTTATTGGGGCTATAATATAACTGCTATTGTTTTGGTGATTGTTCAGCCATGGACTCTTCAGCCATGCGTATCATCACCTTGACCATATTGCCTCCGATTTTTCCTCCAATGCGTCCCAATTGGCGTGTGGGCATATCTGCCCATCCTTTTTGTTCGATTTCATCAAGTAATCCTAGCTCTGACGCCACCTCGTATTTGAAGCGGTCACGAACCGTATTGGATAATACGGATGGACCGTTTGTCCACTTGGCCATTTGGATTCGCCCCCCTTGTCTTGGTGCGCTTATAGTATGGCAATCAAGGCCTGCGGGAATGTTAGGAGGATAGTGTCATCGTTGTGAAGTTTGACCGAAAACACCGCTTTAAACCCAGCCAGAGAGAATGATTTTGCGGAGAAGTTGAGAACTGTGGTAAAACCATCCGAATTGATATAATGGGATGACAGATAAGAACAGGAGGGACACCATGAATGTCTCGGCCGATCATGAAAAATTAATCACCTTGGCCCAAAGGCGATTTGATGGTTTTACGCCATATCAAGTCGTGACATTTTTAAATCAAGTCTTAAAGGAGCGCGGCTTTATCTTTGGACTGCGCCAAATGGCATCGGATTACGAATTAACCATTTATGACATAAATTCCCACGATGAATCCTGAGGTTGGGGTGGCTGCGGTATTGACACGGCCCGGTCCATCCGGCAAGGAGATTTTGCTGGTGCAGCGGCAGCACCCACCGCAAGCAGGTTACTGGGCTTTGCCAGGTGGGCACGTGGAATTTGGCGAGTCCATAAGGGACGCTATTAAGCGGGAAATACAAGAAGAGTTGATGGTAACGGTTAGTGTCGGGGCTTTGCTGTACATTGCAGAATTGATTGGTGAACACTATCATTTCGTGGTGCTGGATTATGCGGTGGAAGTGCAATCAGGGCAGCTGAGAGCAGGTTCCGATGCGGCAGCAATGGGCTGGTATGGGCAAAACAATCTCGCGAGACTGCCGCTAGCGGCGGGAATGGGCCAGTTTTTTCAACATCCTGATATTGTGCGGTTTTTAGAATGGGGATGAAAATTCGTTTTTTGGCAACAACCATTTCGGGCGTATTAGTGCTTTCGTTGGCAGGATGCGGATCTCAGCCGACACCCTCTGCAGAGGGTGGAGGATATTTACAAGGCGCTGTGGAGCACTATCAGCAGGTTCCGGATAATTTGGAACAGGCAGCCCGGGATGGAGAGACTGCCGTCTTGGACGATCCGACCAACACCAACGGATATGTGGCTTTGGCTAATACGTTTTTGCACTTGCGCCAACCAATGGTGGCTGCTTGGGAACTGAAAACCGCGACCAATTTAAAGCCCCATGACTCGATGTTGTGGAACGACTTGGGCATGTTGTACTGGAGCGTAGGACAATCGAAACTAGCGAATGCAGCATGGAGACAAGCGGTTAAGCAAAACGCGGGTAATTGGATGGCATGGGATGGCTTAGCCAAGGTGGCCATGTCACAAGCCCACTGGTCTCTGGCTACTGCCGATTTGGACCAGAGTCTTTTGGTAGGAGGAAGTCAAGGCCCAACTTTAGATTTCTTGGGACAAGAAGCGATGTCTTTGGGGGATTGGCAGAGCGCCGCCACCTATTTTCAGGACACTATTCAAACGACTCCCCAGTGGTGGCAAGGCTATTATGACTTGGCTCGGGTGGATTTGCACTGGGGCGAGATCAACCTAGCCGAAAGCAATCTGCATGCGGCGCTTAATGTGTACCCCGGTAGCGGCAAATCTTGGCTGTTGCTGCAGAGTCTTCCCCAACCGGTGGCAGCCAATGGTAATTAAGGGAGGGTTTATGCCAGATCGGGCAATTTTAGTGTCGGTGATGGACAGGCGGCATCCTGTCGATCGTAATCAGGTACAGGAAACCGCTGGATTGGTGGCAGCTGCCGGGGGCCTGGTGGTGGATTACGAATCTCAACAACGATCAGATCTGCGTCGAGGACTCGGCAAAGGGGCATTGGAGCGATTAAACCAAAAAGTTCGTGACCAATCAGCCAATTTGGTGGTTTCCGATATCGATTTGTCGCCGTCAATGGCTGCCCACTGGGCAGCGGCTTTGCCGTCCGAGACTCGAGTTGTGGACCGGACTCAAGTCATATTGGATATTTTTGCACGACGGGCAACGTCTCGAGAGGGTAAACTGCAGGTCGAATTAGCACAGCTTCGATATCTATTGCCTCGCTTGTCTGCCCTAGGCACTCATCCCGATCGTGCTGGCGGGGGAATAGGAACCCGAGGGCCTGGCGAAACGGCGTTAGAATTAGATCGCCGCCGCATTAGGACGCGAATCCAAGTTCTTCAAGACGCGCTCAACCGGGTTAGTGCAGCGCGTCAAACACGGCGCCAAAAGCGCCACGACAGGGAAATCCCGGTGGTGGCTTTGGTGGGGTATACCAATGTTGGCAAATCGACTCTGTTTAATCGATTGACCGGTGATGTGTCCGTTGCAGCCGATGCCTTGTTTGTGACCCTGGATCCAACGGTTCGAAAAGTGGTAGTGCCAAATTTTGGTCCGGCCCTGATATTTGATACCGTGGGGTTTGTCGACCGCTTGCCGCACACTTTGGTGACCGCTTTTCATGCGACATTGGACGAAGTACGCGAGGCTAATTTGCTTCTCGAGGTGGTAGACGGCAGCGATCCCCATCTAGAGCAGCACCGTCAAGCCACGGAACATGTGCTTCAGGAAGTTGGAGCGGGAGAGCTGCCGAGACTGGTCGTCTATACGCAATCTGATAAGGTGCCTGTGGCGCAAAGAGGGTCAGGCCAGCTTTGGGTGTCAGCAGTTACAGATGAGGGGATCGATGAACTGCGACATGCATTAGGGCAAAACTTGAGCGCATGGCGGCAAAAACTCACGGTGTTTGCCCCATGGAGCGATTCGGAGCTATGGGCGGCTGTGTCCCGGGATGCAACCATTTTGCAGCGCCACGATGGGGGAAATGGGGCCACCCTGACTATTTTGGTTCCACCAGCGCGTGTCGCGTATTTCAATGGATATTGCACCCTGGACAGCAGTGGCAGTGAATGCTAACTCGACTAACAAGTGCCGTAGGAACGGTCGTTGCCGTCGTGGTAAGATAGAGCGGTTATATAGCGACCAGGGAACACGTGAAGGGGGGATGGAGATGCCAGAAAAATATTTCATTAAAACTTATGGCTGTCAAATGAATGAGAGGGATACGGAGATTATGGCCGGCCAATTAGATGAGTTGGGATATTCCCCGACGCAAAACGACCATGATGCAGACCTAATCATCATTAACACCTGTGCAGTCCGGGGCAGTGCTGAACAGCATGCTTTTGGTTATATTGGTCAGTTGAAACAACTTAAAGAGCAGCATCCCGATCTCAAGTTGGCGGTGGCTGGATGTATGGCGCAAGAGCCAGGCACTGTAGCCTGGATCAAGCGCTACGCTCCTCATGTGGATCTGGTGTTTGGCACGCACAACTTGCATCAACTGCCGAAACTTTTGGAAGAAGCCGACGAACACCAAGAGACTTTGGTTGACGTATGGAAGACCGCAGGCGATGTCGTGGAGCATCTTCCTTCTCACCGCAACGATGGGGTGCGTGCATTTGTCAACATTATCTATGGGTGCGACAAGTTCTGTACTTATTGCATTGTGCCTTTTACCAGGGGCAAGGAGCGGTCACGGAATATAGGTCCCATCTTTGAGGAAGTCAAGGCGTTAGCGCAAGAGGGCTATCAAGATATCACTGTTTTGGGACAAAATGTGAATTCCTATGGGCACGACCTAGACCCTCAGGTTGATTTGGCTGACTTGTTGCAAACGCTGGAGCAAATTGAAGGAGTGCGCTGGCTTCGGTATACTACATCCCATCCTCGGGATTTTAGCCAGCGGTTGATTGACACGATTGCGGCAAGCAACAAAATTACTCATCATGTCCACTTGCCGGTACAGTCAGGATCTAGTGGGATATTAAAGCGCATGAACCGCAAATATACCAAAGAGCAATATTTGGACCTAATTGACCGTGTGAAACACGCGATTGATGACGTGTCTTTGACGACGGATATCATTGTGGGATTCCCTGGAGAAAGTGAAGCGGATTTTGCCGAAACGCTGGATTTAGTGAAAACTGTGCGTTACGATGCCGCCTTTACTTTTCTCTATTCGCCGCGTGAAGGGACTCCTGCTGCCCGTTGGGAAGGACGGGATCCGGTACCCAATCCGGTCAAGAAAGAACGGTTGAATCGATTGATGGAGCTGCAATATCAAATTAGTTGGGAAGCGAACCAGAAATTGCTGGGACGGACCGAAATAGTGCTGATTGAAGGTTTGAGCCGAAAGGATCCCAATGTTTGGGCGGGACGCACTCAGTCTAACAAAGTGGTGTTGGTGAACCGGGACCCTCAGCAGGATCTCATCGACCGTTTCGTTCCGGTGCGGATTGAGACCGCAAAAACCTTTTATCTGGGCGGAGTCCAGGTGGGAGCTCCGCTGTCTGGACCGGTGCCGCGGCGCCGGGTGGAATTGCCGCTGCTATAAAAATCCGGCCGCGGCTAAAAGAGGATGATTGCGCATGAGCTTGACGTTGGTGCATGTGCTGTTCGTAGTCATTATGACTACAATTGGGGCGTCTTTTGGGCGGTTTATTCGCAATCGCTCAAAACGTCTTTTGTATCTCAAAGAGACCGTACGAGCCGTTCTTTTTCTACTGGGGACGTTGGCCGTGGTGTGGTATCTCGCAGGCACCCACGCTTCGGGGGTGGCCAAAGCTGGATTGGCGGGGTTATACATTGGCTTGGTCTATGGGTTGATTGCCTCAGATCCTCGGCCCCGCAATACTTCACCGCCGAAAGACATGGTGCCGCCAAAAAAATAGCCCCCTCGGGAACTCTAGCGAGGGGGCCTATGCGTTACTTTGTCGCACTTTGGGGACTGGTTTTATTGCTTGGCGTTTTGAGCGCTTTGGCCACGACATTCCACCACTTGGCATCTTCGTAGCCAATCCGCCAAAACGCGACGCCAGCCAGGTGATATTTCTCGGCCAGTTGGATGCGGTCTTTAGCACCCCGATCATTGACGAACCAGATAATGTGTTTTACCCCACCCGATGTGTAGGTATCGTAAGCCTCTTTGTAAGTCGGATTCCACACATAGGCGCCATACTTGTGCTGGTACATTACTTTTAACGGAATTGTGATGGCCTTCGTGGATCCGGCTGTCCATAAATATCCGTAGTTAGCGATCCCTAAGTACAACTTGGACGGGGATACTCCGGCTGAGATCGCGCGAGAAATGCTTTGGGAGACCCAAGAGTATGGACTCACCGGTCCCGGGGCAGTGCCATTGCTATGCAGGTCGTAAGCCATAAGCACCATGGCATTGACCACTTTATCCAATGCGCTGTAGTTGTAGGCGGAAGCCGGACCATTCGCATTGCTCAGTGGAACCACCGACATGGAGATGAACTTGCCTTTGGGCATAGCGACTTTAAGATCGTTCATGAATTTCACTAACAGCGGAGCGTCGGTGGGCTTTAACATTTGAAAGTCAATGTTCACCCCGGCGTAATTATGCGCAGTCACCAAATGCACAATATTGCTAACCGCTGTGTGACGGGTTGCAGAGGTTGCAAGCATGCCATCACTTCCGGCAGCGTTGTTGAACAATGGTACCAGTGGCAAGTGCTGCTGGGCTGCGAGTTGTGGGGCATTGCCCTCAGGTTTGGAGATAATGCTGCCGGTGGCAGATACCTCATACCAAAACGGGGCCAAATAGGTGACGAGCCCTGGATGCGCCTTTAATAACTGAAATGGGTCCGGCGCCACCTTAGACATGGTGGGGTCGTAAAAAGCGATCACCTTTAGTGCGGGGCCCTTAGACTTTGGGGTTGCCGTTTTGGTTTTTGTAAGGTCCTTTGACGCTGTTTTCGCCGTTTTCCGGGTGGCATTAGTGACATGTTTTACCGGCGCCGGACTTTTTGGCGGTGGTGATCCGGTAAGGCTGCAGCCAGCCACAAACATTGCGGTGGCTCCGGCAATGGCCAGCCATTTTGCGTGGTGATTCGATACCATAACTCGGTCCCTCCTTAAAAGCCTGATGGTCGTGTCGACAGATCATGATGACAGTGCCAAGTCATGCATATTATGTCTTCGACACTTGTTGTCCATACTGGAAGAGATCGGTATCGGATGGAGGCTGGATCAATGCGGCGTTATGGACCCTGGTTGGGGGGATTTGTGCTGGGAGGGGCGAGTTTGGCGTGCGTAGAAGCCCTTTGGCTTGGTTGGCATGGAATTACCATTAAAGTCACTCGTTATGAATTGCAACACGATGTGGCTCCGGTGATAAACACGCTGGTAACGCCAGTGTGGCCCTCGTTACGTCGACAATTATCGTATGACATGAAGCCATTAATTGACACGCAAATTGAGCAACTTATGGCGCAAATTCGCGTTTCGGTGGACGGCGTGAGCTTTAGTATCCCCAAAAGCGCCCAGGTAAATCTGCGAAATCGTTTGGTGCCGATGGTCAATAGACAGGTGGATGCCTATCTTGATCAGCAACTCACGCCGAAGCGCATGATTGCCCCTTTGTTCCAACGGTTAACCACGGCCCCGTCTGTAGCAGTAACCATTAAAGTGGGACCGTGGCCCCTTTCAATTCAGTTTGTGCCAAGTAGTTCAAAAACCCCAAGCCGATGACGGAAATCCATTTATGGAACTTGCCCCGGGTTTCGATATAACAACACCGCATTTTGATCAGGGTTGAGGTTTGTGCTGTTAAAAGTTTACCTCAATCGTTCAGAGTTACGCGCGTTTCCTACGGCGGGATTGGCCTCGATCTTCAAAGTTAACCCCAGCCCGTCGCTGCGGAGACACTGAAATTTAATGTATGCACCCAATCAATTTCCCGGAGCGTGCCCGTATTTGTTCCACGAAGATACGTGAAAGATGAGGCAGGTTTCTCGACGATGCTCTACAGGGCAGTGTAAAACCGTATCCATAGGTTTTTTCAAACCCGGTGGAACTCCTGATCCGCGTCATTAATAGTGGTAATCTAAACCCGCAACCCAATGCCCTTTATAACGTTTGCGAGGATCGTCGGTAAGAGTAAAGATGTTCTCTACCCACCCCAAGTCAGGCGTTATCCAACTCAAGTTTAATACCTTCAGATGGATTTTGGCGACGGGCACCATATTGGTTTCCAGTCGTCATGCTCGTCCGCCGCCCAGGCCAGTCGTTGATTCGCATTGTCCATGGGTGATAAGGGGCTTAACAGGGGCCGAGTTGGAGGATGTTCAAGCGCCGCGCTTCACGCGAGAGGAACGCGGTGAGTTGGTTGTCGTCCAGCACATCGTAGGTTTCATACCGGGGAACCCGGCATTTTTCGGAACGCCCTCGAGCGGGGCAGAATTCGACCTTGCAGCGGGCGGCTGTCATGACCTCATGCCTCTCTCTTGACATGGGACCATTAAGTTCGTATCCTGAACAGGTAAACATATAGTTACACAGACAGTTAAACAGAGGGAGCTGTGGCTTGAACAAGATTGAGGAGATAGTTAAGGATCCAAGCTTAACTGTGGCGGAACGTATTCGCCGCCTACATGTCTTAGGGCTGTCGCGAACGGAAATCGCACAGCATCTCGACAAACGATACCAACATGTTCGCAACACCTTGGTGGGTCCGGGGGCGGCCGACGCTATCGCAGCCACCAAAGCCCGGATGATGAACGATGCGAAGGCACCGGATGGAGCTTCTGATGGGTCACCACTTTCGGGCACACCAATAAACGCACCTTCGGGCAGCCAACCTGATTGGGCTCAGGAATTGCTAGCAGAAGTAAGGCAAATTCGTGACCTATTGCAACAAATTCGGGACGACCAACGTGCGATGTGATTGTGTCTTAGCTAAACTCACGAGACCCTCGCAAAAGCGAGTTGAGATGGATGAGGAGGAGTTATGTGTTGGAAGCCATAAAAGACTTCAAGAACGCACTGTATGCCGAATTCAATCGAGCTATGGAACAAAACGCACCGTACGTCGACATCAGATCGGGGGATCTTCACCGGAATGCCGGTGGCTATCCCGGTCCAAATCACCGTATGCCGTCCTGCTGCGCGGTTATGGAGCGAGAGATGAAGGTACACGATCAAATTCTTAAGGCACCGCCGCGGGGACGTGGAGCTAGTCTAACTATTCGGTACATGCTGCCTCGGTAAAACCTTTCCGACATGTGCGACGAGGACGGGCCTAGGCCTGTCCTCGCCATCATCCCTACTAGAGCCCAGCTCAATCTTGCCTTGCCAAACCATACCAAGCCCCGCTATGGGTCGCCATGTAATTGTGACGCCGGCGAAGTGCAAGATTTGGCGGACGTGATTGGTGAATTAGTTCGTCTCTTACAGCCATGGGCACTGACGATTCAGGTGGCTTTAGGATACGTCGAGTATCCCCATGGACCAGACGATTCGGGACCATGTCAATGCGCTGTTGAGCCATGTCAAGGGAGGTTGTCCCACACGTGCCTTGACGCTTTTCGCTACCCCATCGGCCGCAAACTTTGATACACTAATTATTCTCTGCCTTTGAATAGCATTTGAATTCCGAAATACCTGTACGGCTGTTATGCCGTTGTAGAAAAGCACCATGTTCCAGAAGAGGAGAGCAAATAAGTGGAGAACGAGTCCAACCGAACTGCTAAGGAAAATGACATATTTGACGCATGGAAAAACTGGGCTGAGCGTGAATTGCCCCAGCGGCGGCAACGTGCAGACAAGGCGTACCAACGTGCGCATCAGATAAATGATGAAGTGGCCTGGCAGCACGCGGAAATTGTCGAAGCCGGTTATGGGCAGCTTAATGATATGCTTTTGGCGCAGGATCCCTACTTCTCCCGTATTGCTGCACAAATGCAGGACGTGGATGGCGAAACCTTCCAGGTGGACTTGCGAGTGCATCGTTATCACCGCTCCGAGGTGTTCCCATTAGATGATAGCAGGGAAATGTTGGACATTAGCCATTTGGCGCCGCTCGCCGATCTAGTGCGCAATCCCGCACAACAGGAACTGGCATTGACACTGCGTGACCGTGAATTTTACCAATGGCCGCAATCCGGCAATACCCCCCACATTCGTGTCGTACACTGCAATGTGGAGGACATTGAAATTGAAAATGGGTGCGTTGTGCGAGTTGCGCCAAGATATGGAGCCATTTTCGAGGACCGCGTGCGGCGTCGGCTTGAGCGCTCTGCGCAGCCAGCACTCGACGTGTTGGCGGATGTGTTGGATAGGGAACAAAATGCCATCATCAGCAATCGTAATCCGCAACTCCGGTTGTTGATTCTCGACGGCCCCGCGGGTACTGGAAAGACCGTTGTCGCCGCGCACCGGATCGCAGTTGCGGCTAGTCCACAGAGCATGGGCATTTACTTGACCCCAACCAATACATTGCGCAATTATATTGATCCGGTGCTGCCGCGTCTGGGACTCGAACGACAGCGGGCCCGTGCTTGGAGCCTAGCCGAATGGGCTCAGGCAGTTTGGCCAGAATTTCCCTGGGCCGATGACTTAAGCGGGATGGTGCCGGATTGTCCTTGGGATCAAAAGGCATTTGGCGACGCTTTAGACTCAGTACAGCGGGATCATCCGAAAGCCAGTTGGCTGGAAATTTATCGTGAAGCAGGGCAGCGGTTGGGGCAACGGCCACGCCGGATGTTCGGAGTTGAAGATGTTGCCGCATTGTTATGGATGGGACCTTGGGCTCACCGGAAACTGCCAGGGCTCGAACCGCAATGGATCATCATTGATGAAGCGCAGGCCATCCCTCTTTTGGTATATCATGCGCTTTGGCGGTGGTTCGGGGGGAAGGTATCTTACATCCTGGCTGGCGATCTCATGCAGCAAGGGAGCCAGCATGAGTTTGACGGGTGGGCCCAAATCCAAGAGGCGCTTCAGGTCAAGCCTTCTCAAATTTCTCATTTATGGCTTCGACGCAGCTATCGCGTGCCTCCGATGATTCATGCTGCGTCCGAAAGATTGCGTCGTGCTATTAACCCGGAAGCAAATCTAAGTGAAAGTGTCACATGGCACCCGCATCCAGGAAAAATTACCTATAAACCGACCCAGTCTATCTCTCAAGTCCAAGAGGACGTTAAACAGCTGATAACCCATTGGAGGGCGGAGGGTATAAGCGCCATCGCGATACTTGCCCCCAGTGCTGACTTGCTCCATCATTGGGTGCAGCAATTGGCAGTCACCGGGATTGAACTGCAAATATTGCAGGGTCAAGAGAGCTATGGCGGAGGGGTGGTGTTGACCACCTTGGATATCGTACGGGGACTGGAGTTTGATGGGGTCGTGCTTCTCGATGTGAACAAGGCCGCCTATCCGGAGACGCCCTCCGGCGCACGTGCGCTATACACGGCACTGACACGGTCTAGAAAGTACGTACATCTTATTGCACTGTTGGATGGCCCAGATCAATCCCCCTCGCCCTGGCTTGCGCAAATCGTTTCGTAAGCGCGGCGGGATGATTTTCCCACCACTGGACCGAGAGAGCTTCGTCAAGATCCAAAGGACTTTACTCACGCCTGAACCTTGTGGCTTATCAGCCTGTATGCTATAATTCGCAAGGACTTAAACCACGCACGCAGTCTGAGTCCTGGTGCCGAAAGGTGCATAGCTGGCTGCGGAGGAAAAACCAGGAGGTGTTGTATGTCTGTCATTTCCATGAAACAATTGCTTGAAGCTGGTGTCCACTTTGGTCACCAGACCCGCCGTTGGAACCCCAAGATGAAGCCGTATATCTTTACCGAGCGCAATGGGATCTATATTATTGATCTACAAAAGACCGTGCGCAAGGTCGATGAAGCATATAATTTTGTCCGACAGGTCGGCGCCGACGGAGGTCGGATGCTATTTATAGGCACTAAAAAGCAGGCTCAGGAAGCGGTGGCCGATGAAGCACGCCGGTCTGGGGATTATTTTGTGAATCAACGATGGCTGGGCGGGATGTTGACCAACTTTGATACCATCAAGAAACGCGTCAAACGTCTGGCAGAATTAAAAGAGCAAGAAGCTAGCGGCAATTGGGATCGCCTTCCAAAAAAAGAAGTCAGTTCACTAACCCGAGAAAAGGAAAAATTGGAGAAGTACTTGGGTGGTATTGAAGGCATGCGGGAATTGCCAGCGGCTGTCTTTGTTGTAGATCCCCGTAAAGAACACATTGCGGTAACCGAAGCTCGTAAATTGGGAATTCCTATTGTGGGTATTGTCGATACTAACTGCGACCCCGATGAGATTGATTACATCATTCCAGGAAACGACGATGCCATTCGTGCGGTTCGCCTGTTGACCGCTAAAATCGCCGACGCCTTAATTGAAGGTCGGCAAGGCGAAGTGTTGGTGCCTGAGGTTGCGGAGGCCCAATAAGGATGTTTGGATATCCAAGAAGGCGACCGTAAGGTCGCTTTCCTTGCGAGGAGGATCAGGTGTGATTTCAGCCAATGATGTTAAAAAGCTGCGGGAGCGCACGGGTGCTGGCATGATGGAATGCAAGCGGGCACTGGAGCAAGCCGAAGGCAACATGGATCGTGCCGTGGATATATTGCGGGAACGAGGTCTAGCGGCGGCCGCCAAAAAAGCAGGACGATCGGCAACTGAAGGGGTGATTGAAAGTTACATTCACCTTCAGGGAAGAATTGGCGTATTGCTAGAAATTAATTGCGAAACCGACTTTGTTGCCAACACATCAGATTTCCGGGCATTAGCCCATGATGTGGCGATGCACATCGCGGCCGCGCGGCCACGTTTTGTGCGACCGGAGGAAGTGCCGGCCACAGAATTGGAGCATGAGCGGGAAGTGCTAACGGCTCAGGCACTGAATGAGGGCAAGCCGGCAGCGATTGTTGATAAAATGGTTGAAGGACGATTGAAGAAATTCTATCAGGAAGTGTGTTTGTTGCAACAACCATTTGTGAAAAACCCGGATATTACCATTGACCAATTGCTGAAAGAACATATTGCGCGACTTGGAGAGCAGATTACGGTGCGGCGCTTTGCCCGATTTGAACGGGGAGAAGAATTGCCGTCAGATGTTGAGGCTCCGGTATTGCAGTAGGGAAGGGGCACCTAAACGGTGCCCCTTCGGTATAGTTAGAATTCGGCATTTTCACTAAAAAAGGGGGCACCTATGGACGAACAGCCAAAGTATAAGCGTATCGTATTGAAGCTTTCAGGAGAAGCCATGGCAGGAAGTGAAGGCTATGGCATTGATCCTATTGTCGTAGATAATCTGGCCCGGCAAATTCAAGATGTGCTGTTGCTCGGAGTCCAGGTCGGGGTTGTAGTCGGCGGCGGCAACATTTGGCGTGGTCTGTCAGGAGCCTCCAAGGGTATGGACCGAGCTACGGCCGACTATATGGGGATGCTGGCTACCGTGATTAATGCGTTGGCATTGATGGATGCTTTGGAAAAACATGGGGTGGAAGTCCGGGTACAGACTGCCATTGAAATGAAAGAGGTGGCCGAGCCTTACATCCGCCGACGCGCCATCACTCATCTGGAAAAGGGCCGGGTAGTAATTTTTGCTGCAGGAAATGGCAATCCCTACTTTTCGACAGATACCACCGCGGCATTGAGGGCAGCGGAAATTGAAGCCGACGTGATGCTGAAGGCGACTAAAGAGTCTGGGGTGTATGATGCTGATCCGCGGACCCATCCTGACGCGCGCAAATTGGATCAAATAGGGTACCTTGATGTCCTGAAAGAAAATCTTAAGGTGATGGATGCCACTGCGACGTCACTTTGCATGGATAATGATATTCCTATTGTGGTATTCAATATGAACATTTATGGTAATATTCGTAAGGTAGTGATGGGTGAACCCATTGGCACCTTTGTGAGGAGCGAGCATCATGCTTAAAGAGATTGTGTCGGATGCCGAGCACAAAATGAAACGCACCGTTGAGGTGTTTGAACGGGACTTGACAGGGATGAGGGCTGGCCGGGCCCACCCGGCCTTGCTGGAAAAAGTTCCGGTGGAATATTACGGCAGTATCACCCCGCTTCAACATTTGGCCACCATCTCCGCGCCCGAACCCCGGGTTTTAGTGGTGCAACCGTTCGACAAAACGGCCGCCAATGCGATTGAAAAAGGAATTCAAAAAGCCGACTTGGGTGTTTCAGTGCGCGTGGATGGACAAATTTTGCGCGTCAACGTGCCGCCTCTAACAGAGGAACGGCGTCGGGATTTGGTAAAGCAACTGAAGCGGCAACTTGAAGAACAACGGGTGGCGATTCGCAATATTCGTCGCGAAGCTGTGGAGCAACTCCGCGCCAACCAAAAAGATCGGCAGATTTCAGAAGACGAGGAACGGCGTGGACAATCCGAAGTGCAAAAATTGACCGATAAGTATATTAAAGCCTTGGATGACGTTGCCGAAGCGCGAGAGCACGATATTATGATGCCTTGAGGCGCGGGAGGTTGGATGGAAGATAACTTGATTTCCGGAGCAGCGGGTCACGAGATGATGCAAGATCGCCCGTTGCCCCGTCATATTGCAATCATTATGGACGGCAACGGACGTTGGGCTATTCGCCATGGGTTGCCAAGGGTGCTGGGACACCGTGAAGGCGTGAAAGCACTTAAACCAATTGTAAAAGAGTGCTCTCGACTTGGTATTGAAGTATTGACGGTCTACGCGTTTTCGACGGAAAACTGGGCTCGGCCAGCAGGCGAAGTGAATACCTTAATGGCTTTGCTAGAGGAATTTCTGGATTCGGAAACGCCGGAACTAAAAGCGCAAGGGGTATCCATTAGGACCATTGGAGATATCGGTCAACTACCTGTCAGTGCACAAGCGGCGCTGGCGCGATCCCGGCGTGATACCGCGAACCAAAGCAAAATGGTATTGAATTTAGCGCTAAATTATGGAGGGCGCGACGAACTAGTCCGGGCGGTTAATCGGTGGTTGGCTTCTCAGCCCCTTGGAGGAGTATTACCGGCGTTGGATGTCGACACTTTAGCGCAGCATTTGGATACGGCGGGTCTACCGGATCCCGACTTATTGATTCGCTCCAGCGGAGAAGTTCGCCTATCGAATTTTCTACTGTGGCAAATGGCTTACGCCGAGATTTATATCACTGATGTGTTATGGCCGGATTTTACCCCCGAAGAGCTGCAAAAGGCGATTGCCGTGTTTCGCATGCGTGAGCGCCGTTTTGGCGGCCACAGTTAGGACGGTTGCCACTGTGTTGAAAATGCGGGTAGTCACGGCGGCCATCGGTATCCCGATCATGTTGCTGTTGTTGTATTTTGGCGGCATGGTATTGGTGATTGGCATTGGGGTGTTGTCTGGACTGGGAATATGGGAGCTGCACCGCATGCTGCGGCTACATAAGGTGGAATTTTTCCCTTTTGCCGCACTGGGTTGGGTTTGGGCATTCATTTGGGCTAGTCGCCATCCGTCCTGGATATTGCCGGTGTTGACCCTAGGCTCGGTAGGAATTGCCCTGGTGGCATTGCTCAATCGTAAGCCAGAATCATTTGAAGGCACCATGACGACGTCCTGGGGAGCGCTTTATATGGGGCTCTTCTTTTCATTTGTTATTCGGCTTAGAGAATTAACTAGTGGCATGAATATTGCATTTAGCTTTTTTTTGATTATATGGGCCACCGATACTTTGGCGTTTTTTATCGGGCGCCAATGGGGAACACACCGACTCTTGCCTAAGATTAGCCCGGGAAAAACCTGGGAAGGCACCGCTGCGGGTACCTTAGCGGGGATTTTAATGGGAATGGGCACGGCTCACTGGAGTGGTCTCACCATTGTCGACGGCATATTGTTCGGCCTTTTGGTCTCAATTTCTGGACAAATGGGGGATTTGCTGGAGTCGTCCATCAAACGCTATGCGGGCGTCAAGGACTCTGGCGTGCTGTTGCCGGGGCACGGTGGTATTTTGGATCGATTTGACTCGGTATTGTTTGCATTGCCAATTGCTTATTATTTATTGAGAGGCTTGGGCATAAGCTAGCATATCCTCACGATGGGGAGAGTGCTGCTATGTCCCGCTACTGGAGCAATATGGCATGGTCGATCCTGTTTCTTGCCGGGGCGTATTGTTTCTGGCGCTGGTGTATAGGTTACATTCTCCCTTTTTTGTTAGGGGCATTGATTGCCCTATTCTTACGCCCCCTATCTGAGCGTTTAGAGGAGTGGGGACTGTCCCGGGGAACTGCCGCGTTAGGGAGTTTAGTGTTGGCCGGAGGCTTCGTGGCTTTGACTATGAGTGCAGTTATCGCCTTATTGGTCTCGGAAATTGTCCAGTTGTCGCAGCGTCTGCCCAAATACGTCAAAGAATGGCGCCAGCTGGTTGATCATCATCGGGGCATGGGAGAAGCGGTGATTTCCCAATTGCATCTAAATCCTACACTTCTGAACAGTTCTTTAGGAGGAATGGTTCGGGTAGCCGAAGGGATGCTGCGTCATCTTTTGGTATTTTTGCTGCATGTGCCGGATGCCGCCCTCGTGTTGATCTTATCCACCTTAACAGCTTTTTTCCTCCTACGCGACCACCGATGGGCCAGTCGGGTGGTATTGCGCACGTTGCCGCCGACGATGCGGACACAGTATTGGGAGATGAAGTATGGTATTGTAAATGGAACACTGAGGTTTATCAAGGCGGAACTGTTTCTGGTGAGCGTTACAGCAGCCGTGACCACTGCCGGTTTGCTAATCGCAGGGTTTCGTTATGCGGTATTGGTGGGTGTCTTGGCAGGGTTGCTGGATTTAGTGCCCTATCTTGGACCCACAGTCATTTTGGGCCCGTGGGCGGCAATATTGCTAATTTCTGGGCACTATCTAGCAGCAGCCAAACTGGCAATGGTTTTGGCCGCCGTAGCGATTGCACGCCAAGTGTTGGAACCGCGGTTGGTGGGCACCAGTATGGGGCTTCATCCATTGGTGGCATTAGGAGCATTGTACATTGGGATACGGGTATTTGGCGCGTCTGGCGTCATCGTGGGGCCTCTGACAGCACTAGGATTGCGCGTGATGTTTCAGAGCCGTCAAGGGTCTATCAAAGCCTCGTAAAACGAACGAAGAGGGATAGCAAGATGATGCATGTAATTGTTCTAGGGGCCACCGGTTCCGTTGGGGAAACCACCGCGCAAGTATTGCGGGAACATCGTAACCGGTATCAAGTCGAAGGGTTGGTAGCGCGGCAAAACGGTCAGCGGCTATTGGAATTGGCTTCTGAATTTAAACCGGCCTGGATTGGGCTGACCAACGAGGAAGCAGGGGGCCAGTTGCTTTCCCACCAATCGCACTCCGACTTTAAAATTTTGGTGGGCATGCCCGCCATATTATCAGCGATTAGCGGTGCGCCCCCGTCTCGGGTGATAGGCGCGATGAGCGGATTTGCCGGATTGTTGCCAACGCTGGCCGCCATTGACCAAGGATTTGATATTTTATTGGCCAACAAAGAGACCATGGTCGCGGCCGGAGACCTGGTCCGGCAACGGGCCCAACGGAGCGGAAGCCGATTGATACCTGTCGACAGCGAACACTCGGCGATTTTTCAATGCTTAGCTCTGGGCCAACCCTATTCCCGGATTATCCTGACGTGTTCGGGCGGACCGTTTCATGGCAAAACCCGTGCGGAGTTAGAGCAGGTGACCGTGGAAGCGGCACTGAAACATCCGAATTGGTCAATGGGACCAAAGATTACTGTCGATTCGGCGACATTGATGAATAAGGGATTGGAGCTTATCGAAGCGCATCAATTGTTTTCCGCCAACTACGATCAATTGCAAGTGGTGATTCATCCTCAAAGCATCATTCATTCCATGGTGGAATTTGTGGATGGCGCTACCATGGCACAATTAGGCTGGCCCGATATGCGAGTGCCGGTACAAGTAGCCTTAAGTTGGCCTGAAAGATGGCCGCTTTCGGTGGCGCCGATGGATTGGAGTCAACGCCGATTGACTTTTGAACGACCGGATGAGGAAACCTTCTCTGCACTGCCTCTGGCAAGAGCGGTAGGGAAAGCAGGAGGACTATTGCCGGCCGTATTTAATGCAGCCAACGAAGTGGCAGTAGCGGGTTTCTTAGACCGCCGGATTAGGTTTTTGGGTATCATGGAAGTGGTAGAGGCCGTTGTTCAGCGATTTCGGGACAATGGCCCGGTACGCGATTTGGAGCAAATATTGGAGGCTGATCGATGGGCTCGGAAAACCGCAGATGGGCTGGTGAACGAGAGCTGACAACAAGCCTTTCTGGGGAGGTGAAAGGGTTATGACGACGGTAATCGCCTTGGTCGCAGTCTTTGGCATCTTAGTGTCGGTGCATGAGTCGGGCCACTATATCGTGGCGAAGACGTTAGGGATGCGGGTCAATGAGTTTTCATTAGGATTTGGCCCAGCTCTGTTCTCGTCCCAATGGGGCGAGACGCAGTATTCGTTGAGAATTATTCCTTTAGGGGGCTATGTTCGCATCGCGGGCATGGAAATGGATAAAACCAACGATCCCGACGCATTTCCCAATCGGCCCCTATGGCAACGATTTTCCGTGATTTTTGCTGGACCGGTGATGAATTTGGTGTTGGCTGCAGTGTTGTATATCTTGGCTTTTGGCCCTATTGGCACCCCGACGATTACGACGACCGTAGCCAGCACAGTCCCTCATTATCCAGCCTACGCGGCGGGTATCCGTGCCGGCGATAAGATCGTTGCGGTGGACCATCGGGCCATTGGCAATTGGACGGAATTGCAAAAAGCCATTGTCTCGCATGCCCATCAACCTCTACTAATCACCATTGAGCGGCATGGGGTGAAAAAAACAGTCACCGTGCACACGCGTTACGATAAACATCTCAAAGAGTACATCGTGGGTATCGAACCACAAGTCGCAATGATACATCTCGGCTTCTTCGCCTCGATCCGTTCGGGTGTGGACTACACGGTCCGCCTTACCGGCAGTTGGTTCGTCGCGATGTATCATTTAGTGATTGGGAAAAGTCGGTTTGATTTAACGGGACCCGTTGGCATCGCGGTGTATGTGAGCCAGGCAGCGCAAGACGGGTTGCCTTATCTGGTCCTGCTGGCCGCAGCTTTGTCGGCCAACTTAGGGCTATTTAACGTGTTGCCGATTCCGGTATTGGATGGCAGCCGCCTGTTTCTGCTCGGACTGGAAGGAGTCCGTCGCAAAGCGATGGATCCAGATCGGGAAAATATGATTCATATGGTAGGTTTTGTGGTGCTTATCTTGTTTGTTTTGGTGGTGACCTATCATGATATCGTGCATTTCTTTCATGTTGGGGCGGCGTTCTAATGGTAAGATAAGACTAGGCAAAGAACCTCAAATGGGCAACACTCTCAGGAGGAATTTCTGATGACAAAAGCGGTCAAAGTACGTGATCTCACCATTGGCGGTGGCGCTCCCGTGGTGGTGCAGGGGATGACCAAGACCGATACCCGCGATATTAAAGCCACGCTTGAGGAGATTCGTCGGTACACTGCCGTGGGTTGCGAATTAGTGCGGGTTGCGGTACCGGACCAAGAAGCCGCTCAGGCGGTAGCAACCATTGTCAAGCATTCCCCGATTCCTGTGGTGGCGGATATTCATTTTGATTACCGTTTGGCTCTCACCGTGATTCGTGGGGGCGTGGACGGGTTGCGACTGAACCCCGGGAACATCGGGGACCGGGATCGGGTGGAGCAAGTTGTGAAGGCGGCTAAGGAACGACAAATCCCGATTCGCATCGGGGTCAACTCGGGTTCCATTGAAAAAGGCCTGTTGCATGACTTGGGACGCACGGCAGAGACCATGGTAGAATCGGCTGCCCGCCACATTCAGATCTTGAATGACTTGGACTATGACAACATTGTGGTGTCGTTAAAAGCTTCAGATGTGCCGACGATGGTGGCTGCCTATCGTCTAATGGCTAAATCGTATGATTACCCCTTGCATTTGGGTGTTACCGAGGCTGGCACTTTGCTGCAAGGCACCATAAAATCTGCTGTGGGACTGGGGACGCTTTTGGCCGAAGGTATTGGGGACACCATCCGGGTTTCGCTTACTGCACCCGGTGAAGAAGAGCTTAGGGTGGCCTGGGAGATTCTTAAAAGCTTGAAACTGCGAGAGCGGGGTGCCAATTTGGTGGCATGTCCTACATGTGGTCGGCTGCAATTTGATATGTGGCCAGTGACCAATGAATTGGAACGCCGTTTGGCCACCATAGCGGAGCCGATTACGGTGGCGGTCATGGGGTGTGCGGTCAACGGCCCTGGTGAGGCGCGCGAAGCGGACGTTGGGCTGGCCGGAGGCAAGAACATGGGATTGATTTTCCGCCATGGTGAAATCGTGCGGCGGGTTGAGCAACAGGATATGGTGGAAGAATTATGGAAAGAAATTCAGGATGCTGCTGAGGAGGTTCGCTTGGGTGGAAAAGCTTCTCAAAGAAATCACCCCTAAATCGCAAGATTACTCACAATGGTACACGGATGTGATCAAAAAGGCGGATATGGTGGATTATGCACCAGTAAAAGGATTTATGGTGATGAAACCATATAGCTATAGAATGTGGGAATTTATTCAAGCAGCATTGGATCAGAAATTTCGGGAAACAGGGCACCAAAATGCCTACTTTCCCCTGTTAATTCCGGAACACCTGCTAATCAAAGAGGCTGAACATGTGGAGGGCTTTTCCGCCGAAGTGGCTTGGGTGACGATGGGTGGCAACGAGGTGTTGGCGGAACGGCTGGCAGTGCGTCCTACCTCGGAAACGGTTGTGGGTGCGATGTACTCACAGTGGATTCAATCGTATCGTGACTTACCCGTCTTAATAAACCAATGGGCCAATGTCCTTCGCTGGGAAAAGTCTACGAGGCCTTTTCTTCGCACGACAGAATTTTTATGGCAAGAAGGACATACGGTGCATCGCACGGCGGCCGAAGCTGAGGCGGAGACACGTCAGCAACTCGGGATTTATCATGAAATGATGGAAAATCTCCTGGCAATACCGGTGGTGGCGGGAGCTAAAAGTGCCGGTGAGCGTTTTGCAGGAGCCATCGAAACATATACGTTGGAAGCGCTGATGGGAGATGGCAAGGCGCTGCAATCGGCTACCTCCCACTTTTTAGGCCAAAATTTTGCTAGAGCCTTTGACATTCAATATTTAGATGAAGACGGGACGCTGAAATTTGGGTGGACAACGTCTTGGGGTTCGTCGACTCGACTGATTGGAGCCTTGATTATGGTCCATGGGGACGATAAAGGATTGCGATTGCCTCCTCGAGTCGCTCCTATTCAAATTGTCATTGTTCCGATTGGACGGGGCAAGGATCGGGAACAAGTCACGCGGTACGCCAAATTATTGAGCGAACAGTTAAGCGCTACGTTTCGCGTCAAGTTGGATGATCGTGATGAGTTCACCCCTGGGTATAAATTTAATGACTGGGAAATGCGGGGAGTGCCGCTCCGGATTGAAATCGGGCCGCGTGATTTGGCTCAGCAACAAGTGATTGTGGCGCGCCGTGACACGGGGGAAAAAATCGCGGTTAGCGAGGCATCGCTGCCGGACACGTTGGCAAACTTGCTGGACCTGGTGCAAGACACCCTGTTGCAACAGGCCCGGCAGTATCAACAGGAAAATACGTTTGCAGTTGAGAATTACCAGGAAATGGCACATCATAACTTTAAGGGATTTTTCATGGGGGATTGGTGCGGTCAAGAAACGTGTGCCGATCAATTGAAGCAGGAAACGTCGGTGACCATTCGCTGCTTGCCATTTGATACTGAGCTGGCAGGTACGGGATGTATTGTTTGCGGTCGGCCGGGACAGCATCGCGCCTTATTCGCTCGTGCCTATTGAGAGATTAACCGTAACGAAAGAAATGACTTCGGAAAAATGAAGGTGTGTGCGGGTGAAAGAACGAGTCGCGGCGATTGTTCCGGCGTTTAACGAAGAGCAAAACATTGCCTCGGTGTTGCGTGTGTTGATGGCAGTGCCGGAGATCGATGATATTATCGTGGTCAATGATGGATCCACCGATGACACTAGCCGGGTTGCCCGTGAAATTGGCGTACGGGTCCTGGACTTGGCGGAGAATTCTGGAAAGGGTAGCGCCCTAAAAGCGGGGGCGGAACAAGTTACCGCAGACATTTTGTTGTTTTTGGATGCCGACTTGCTTGGGTTGACGGTAACGCACGTCCAAGAACTTTTGCGTCCGGTCATGAATGGAGATCATGAAGCAACGGTGGGTATTTTTGAGGGAGGCAGAACCTCTACGGATTGGGCGCAAGCGCTTACGCCATTTTTATCCGGTCAGCGGGCCATGCGCAAGCAACTGCTGATCGGAGCGGATTATCTTGATGGTGCGGGGTATGGAGTAGAACTGCAAATGCACCGCCAACTCAAACGCATGGGAAAAGAACCCTACGCGGTGATACTGCATGATGTCACCCAGGTGATGAAAGAAGAAAAAATGGGTTTGGTTAAAGGACTGGCTGCTCGCATGAAGATGTATTGGGAGATTATTAAAGAAATCCCTCGGGTGTAAGTTAATGATTGTAGGAGGGTGTTGGTGTCAATGGAACCTCGGGTGATCGAATGGTTGTCAATGCACGGCTACCCCAACCAACCTCCGCCTTTTGTGGCGTTGCAGTGGACACCGCCAAACACAGTAACAGTGCAGGTGGCTTATTTGCGCTCCGAAGACACCCCCTGGCAGGCTGCCTTGGCCGAGGAATTGGGACAAGCTTGGCGCGTAGCAGTGCAATTTCAGGCGTATCCATGGCCGGAGTCTCCCATAGAGCGGATCCGCCACATTTGGGAAATTAGCCAGGCACGCTTTTTGACGTTAGTGCCACCGCAGTGCTTTACGATGGCGACAAATGCGGCGGACATCGAGTGCGTGTTTCCCAACCGGGTAGCGGCAGACCTGTTTGAGCAATGGGGTGGGGAAGCGCGTTTGCGTCAATTTTGGCCCGGTATGCCCCCTTGGTCCCATAGGGTTAGCACGCCAGCCCCTGCGGTGCCGGATCCGGTAGTGCCAATGGCTGGCCCCGTGAGTGTCGGCCGAGATTTATCGCCCCGAATCGGACGCGGGGTTCCGCCGACAACCCCAGTATCCTTGCGCAATCTGGGCGAGTCTGGTGAGGTGACGGTAATGGGCAGGGTGTTTGGAGTCGACAGCCGGGTGGCGCGTGACGGGGGTGTTCACTGGACCTGGTCCATTACCGACAATGAGGGGGCCATTAGAGTAAAATTTTCAGAGCGGCGCGGGACGCAGCAGTCCTTGGAACCGTTTGCTGAAGGTGCTTGGATAAAGGTTCGGGGCGTTTTGGAAGTGGACAAGTTTAGTGAGGAACGCGTAATCCGGATCAAGGATGCTGGCGTTATTTCCGCCCCTTTGGCCGTGCACAGCGATACCCATCGGATAGAGTTGCATGCCCATTCGAAAATGAGCACTATGGATGCCTTGATGACGCCAGGGGAATTATTTCGCTTAGCCAAGGAAGCTGGCCATACGGCAGTGGCCATTGTTGACCACGGCGTGGTGCAAACCTATCCGGAACTTGAACAATTGTCTAAAAAGACCGGGGTCCAGCCTATTTATGGCGTTGAGGTCAATATGGTCGATGATGCCGTGCCTTCTCTTACCGGCCCGCAATTGCTAACGGCTTGGCCTGACACCCCAATTGTCGTGGTCGATGTGGAAACCACGGGTTTGTCGCCTCGGATTCACGACATTATCGAAATTGGGGCGGTGAAAATTGTTGGGCGACGCATCGCCGAGCGCTTTCATCGTATGGTGCGTCCCGAACGTGCCATTTCGCAAGCCACTATGGACATTACTGGAATTAAGGCGGGTGACGTTGCCAATGCGTCGTCGGCTGCCGTGGTCATGGAGGAATTTTTGGAGTTTGCGCAGGGATGCATTTTGGCTGCGCATAATGCGCGTTTTGATTATGGCTTCATTACCGCGGCTGTCCGCCGACACCTGGGGCACGATATTGATTTTCCTCTGTTGGATACACTAAATTTGGCCCGCACGACAATTCCTGGATTAAAATCCTATGGATTAAGCGGGTTGACTCAGCATTTCAAGGTGCCATTAACTCAACATCATCGGGCCTTAGATGATGCGGAAGCCACTGCAGAAGTCTTGATCAAACTGTTGACCGACCCAGAGGGCCATTGGATTGACGAGAGTGAACTGCGGATGGCCAAGCCCCTGTTCTTCAGTGTAGGACGTCCGCAACCAGTGGTCGTGTTGGTAAAATCCCAGGCAGGAATCGAGCCGCTTTATCGGTTGGTGTCGGAGTCCCATTTGGAAACTTTCTACCGGGTGCCCAGGGTCCGACGATCTGCACTGGAAAAAGGACGGGATTACTGGTATTTGGGTTCCCCGATTCATGGCGGGGAGATTTCAGAGGCCCTTTTGCGGGGGGATGGACAAGCCCAGGTGGAGCTGCTAATTCGGTTCTACGACTACTGGGAAGTGACTCCTCCCGATGGGCTGATGAAATTGTGCCAAGAGGAATTTTTATCATCACCTGAGGAGGTCAAAGCATTTCTTCAGGAGATGATTGCGATGGGACGTGCCTGGAACAAGCCGGTGCCAGCGGTGTCGGATGCTCACTACCTGCGTCCCGAGGATAGGGTGTTTCGGGATATATTAGCCGCCACTGCTAAAGGCGAGTTGCATGATGCTGCTGATGCACTGCATTTAAGAACCGGAGACGAAATGCGAGACGCATTTCATTGGCTTGCGTCTGAAGATCGGGACTATGTAGTGGAGATGTCGCCGCAGTGGATTCTTCAAGGGATCGAGGCTGTCAAACCAGTGCCTGATGGTCTATTTGCTCCTACTCTTGATGAAGCTCTCACGGTGATTCAGACGATTCCGCGGAAACAGGCCGAGGCACTGTATGGATCACCGTTGCCCACATTGGTGGCCGAGCGTTTGGAAAAAGAAATTCGTTCGATAACGGATAACGGGTTCTCCAGTATTTATTACATTGCCCATAGGTTGGTGAAGAAGTCATTGGACGACGGATATCTCGTCGGTTCTCGTGGTTCGGTGGGTTCTTCCCTTGTAGCCACCTTGTTGCAGATTACCGAAGTAAATCCGCTGCCACCGCATTATCGGTGTCCAGCGTGTCAGTACTCTGAATTTGTGGATGAGGGAGCATATCATTCGGGGTTCGACTTGCCGGATAAGGCCTGTCCCCGATGCGGGCAACCACTTTTGGGTGATGGCCAAGATATTCCGTTTGAAACTTTTCTAGGGTTTGAAGGCGACAAGGTGCCGGATATTGATCTGAATTTCTCCGGAGAATACCAGCCGATTATCCATCGCTATACCGAAGAGCTATTTGGCCAAGGCCATGTATTTAGGGCTGGGACTATCGCCACAGTGGCGCAAAAAACAGCGTATGGGTTGGTGCGCGCCTGGGCCAGAGATACCGGACGTGAATTGTCGAATGCCGAAATTGATTGGTTAGCCAGTGGCATTACGGGTGTTAAACGTACGACGGGGCAACATCCTGGGGGACTGATGGTGGTGCCCCGCAATGAATCCATTTACCGATTTTGCCCGGTCCAGCACCCTGCTGACGACCATTCGTCAGACGTAGTCACTACCCATTTTGATTACCATGCCATCGAAGGACGCTTATTGAAGCTAGATCTTTTAGGCCACGATGATCCGACGGCAATTCGAATGTTGGAAGAATTAACCGGGGTCTCGGCCCGAGACATTCCTTTTCAAGATCCCGAAACCATGGCGTTGTTCCGGGATACGTCTTCCATCGAAGTCTCTCCGGAAGCCATTAATTCTCCGGTAGGGAGCCTGGGAATTCCTGAATTTGGCACACAATTTGTGCGCCGGATGTTGATTGAAACGAGACCAGCCACGTTTGCGGAACTAATTCGTATTTCAGGGTTATCACATGGCACTGAAGTGTGGACTAATAATGCTCAGGAGCTTATACGACAAAAGCTGGCTACACTGTCTGATGTGATTGCGACTCGAGATGACATTATGATTTACTTGTTGAGCCGCGGATTGGCCCCCAAAGTGGCTTTCGGTATTTCAGAGTCGGTACGGAAAGGCAAAGGGTTGAAACCGGAGCAGGAAGAAGTCATGCGTCAGCATCAAGTTCCTGACTGGTATATTGGATCCTGCCGTAAAATCTCTTATCTGTTTCCCAAGGCGCATGCTGCTGCCTATGTCATGATGGGCTGGCGCATCGCTTGGTTTAAGGTTCATCACCCATTGGCGTTTTACGCAACCTACTTTTCTCGGCATATGGATGATTTTGACCCGCAAATAGCCGTGCTCGGCCTAAAACGGGTAAATCAAACGATTTCCGATATCGAATCCAAGGGCAATGACGCCACTGCCAAGGAGCGAGGGCAAATTTCCGTATTGGAGCTGGTTCGAGAGATGCTGGCCAGGGGTTATCGTTTTTATCCGGTGGATTTGATGGCATCGGCAGCAGACCGATTTGCGGTGCGCGGCGATGGTTTGTTGATTCCGTTTGCGGCGTTGCCGGGTTTGGGACTGTCAGCGGCGGAAAATATTACCCAGGCGCGACAAGAATCCCCATTTCTTTCAGTCGATGACTTGCGCCGTCGGGCGCGTTTGACCAAGAGTGTGATTGATCTGCTGCGAAGCCAGGGCGCGTTGGACGGATTGGGAGAAACTAGTCAACTAGCGTTTTTTTAACAACGGTTAGGTGGCCAGGACCCAGGTTGCGTAAAATTGCTATAATTAAGTGGTGAAGGCTTAGATTGGGGTTGCTACTATCAATTCGGTTGCGAATCACCATCAGGGTTCGGGTTGGCCGCGAACACTTTGGATTTTGTGTGCCGCTATCTTTATCATTCAGACCGGGTACGGACTGATCCTTCCGTTGTTGCCGATATATGCTGAGCATCGCGGGTTCAGTTTGCCTTGGATTGGGGCCATGGCAGCGCTTTATGCGGCTTCGTCATTCGTATCCCAATGGATATTCGGGCGTCAATCCGATGTTTTGGGGCGCAGAGCCTTGCTGTTGTTCGGTTCATTCGCTACTGCGCTGGCCACCGGACTTTTTGTGCTCAAGGTGCCAGCGGGGGCATACCTCGCCTTTCGCGCGCTGCAAGGAATTGGAGCCGGTGCTTTCATCCCTGCGGCGAATGCGTTGGTTGGAGACTTGGTTCCTGATCAACGGCGGGGTTCTGCATTTGGACTGTTATCCTCGGCGTCGATGGGGGGCTTTGCTCTCGGACCGTTTATCGGCGGAGTAATGGGCAACTTCTTCGGGCTGCGGGCTCCGTTTGGTCTAGGGGCCATATTGGCGTTTTTAGCCACTGTGGCGGTGTTTCAAGGAATGCCGCCAATGCAGCGACAACATCGGGCGAGGCCGGAATCCAAGCCCCGAACAGCACCTTTGCAAGAAAAATTGTGGCCTTTATACCTGATAAATTTTGGCTGGACAGGATTGGTAGGCATGTACGATACGGTGTGGAGCTTGTATATGAAATCGCTCGGTGCTTCCAACTTAGTGATCGGTCTGTCGTTCACATTATTTGCCATTCCGCTGCTGTTGTCGAATTTTTTGGGAGGGGCTTTGGCCAATCGGCCTGGGTGGCGCCGGAAATTGATCGTTGGCGGAAGTTTTTTAAACGCCATGACGGTTATTTTGTATATTGTGTCCCAAAATGCCTGGCTTTCCATTGGCATTTCGGTCCTAGAAGCTATCGCCATGAGCCTCATTGGCCCGGCGCTGCAAGCATTGTTGCTTAGCCGAACGCCGGACGCCTGGCGTGGAACGATTCAAGGCCGATTCCAGGCGGTGGGTACGTTGGGTGCATTGGTAATGGCGACCTTCAGCGGCATCTTGATGACCCATAACATTAAGACGCCATTTTGGGCTGGTGCCGCATTGCTTGTGGCCACGGCTGTCATTTTTGGCTGGGTGCGAGGCGGACGTGTTAGCAACGACAACTAGGCGGTAGGGTGGGTGTAGGTTGTCGTGTCCTATGCAGTGTGGTAAAATATCCACGTAAAGATGTTGGGTAACCAAAAGAAATAACGCTGTGGCGTTTGTTTTGGCGACTCAGAGTGGGGAGCATGAGCCCACTCTTTTCGCTTGACAGGGGCAAAGAGTCCGTTAGGGGGGATTGTTCGGTGAATGAGGATCTTATGGCCGCACTCACTGATTTAGAACGAGAGAAAGGGATTGACAAAGAGGTTCTCTTCCAAGCGATTGAGTCGGCACTAATCTCGGCTTACCGCCGGAACTTTGGGTCGGTTCAGAATGTAAGAGTTCGACTTGATAGGGAATCCGGGGCTACCCAAGTCTGGGCGCAAAAAACAGTAGTAAAAGAAGTCCAAGATCATCGCCTGGAGGTTAGCCTGGACGAAGCATTGTCTATCCGTCCGGGCTCCTTGGAAGGCGACATCATCGAATTTGAGGTCACCCCTAAAAACTTTGGACGAATTGCCGCCCAAACTGCCAAGCAGGTGATTGTCCAACGGATTCGCGAGGCCGAACGCGGAATGATTTATGAAGAATTTATCAATCGCGAAGGTGACATTGTCACTGGATTGGTGCATCGTACGGAACGCAATCTGGTCTATATCGACTTGGGTCGAACCGAAGCCATCATGATGCCTAGTGAACAAGTGCCAGGTGAAATGTTACGCTCCAACGAACGCATCAAGCTTTATGTGGTAGAAGTGAAAAAGACCAGCAAAGGACCCCAGGTGTATGTCTCACGAAGCCACCCAGGCCTGATTCGTCGTTTGTTTGAATTAGAAGTACCCGAGATTCATGAAGGAACCGTAGAAATTAAAGGCATTGCCCGGGAAGCGGGGGCGCGAACAAAAATTGCCGTGTGGGCGGAAGATCCCAATGTGGATCCGGTCGGGTCCTGCGTGGGCAACCGGGGAACCCGCGTTCAAGCCATTGTCAACGAGTTGCGCGGGGAAAAGCTGGACATCATTCGTTGGGATCCCGATCCTGCGGTATTGGTGGCCAACGCGCTGTCACCCGCCCACGTCACCAATGTGGCGGTGGATGCGGCTACACGTGCGGCTCGGGTCACGGTTCCAGACAACCAGCTTTCTCTAGGGATTGGTAAAGAGGGGCAAAATGCGCGGCTTGCCGCAAAATTGACGGGATGGAAAGTGGATTTGCGGTCTGAGTCGCAAGTTGGACATGGCGACTGGTGGTGAGCGCAATGAAGGTCAAAAAGGTGCCGATGCGCACCTGTGTGGGGTGCAATGTGTCGCAGCCGAAAAAATCGCTGGTCAGAGTGGTGCGTACGCCAGACGGAACCCTGATGGTGGATCGAAAAGGCAAGGTATCGGGACGGGGCGCCTATGTTTGTCCTAATGAGGGGTGTATCCAAACGGCAATCAAGACACGGCGATTGGAACGGGCACTGGAGCATGCGATAGATGCGGAGGTTGTCGCGACCTTAATGGAAATCGCGACCAAGGAGAGTCATGACTGACTGGACAAATTGGATAGGGCTGGCCCGTCGGGCTGGGGCTATGGCGCCGGGTCATAGCCAAGTAGAACAGGCTCTGCTGGGCGGTACCGCGAAGTTAATCATCATTGCCGAAGATGCAGGGCCGTCTGTGGACCGCAAGTACCACCTGTGGGCCCAGGATTTGGGAGTACCGCTGGTTCGGGCGGGTACCAAAGAAACGCTTGGGCGGGCAATGGGCTTGGGCCCCCACGCGGTACTTGCGATTTTAGACAAGAATATCAGTCAACGAATGTTGGCGTCGGGAGAATTTCCAAGGGGGAGTCAACATGGCAGAAAAGGACAAAGTACGGGTTTACGAGCTGGCAAAGGAACTCAAACTAGACAGTCGCCGGCTCATCGATCTGCTTCATCGGCTCAAAGTGGAAAACATCAAGAATCACATGAGCACGGTGGAGCCAGACGCGGTACAAACGGTAAGAAACATTATGGAGGGGAAGTTGCCCCCAGAACCCAAAGTGGTGGCGGAAGCAAAACCAGCCGCCGCTCGGGTTACTCCGCCGGCGCCGCCTCGGCACGCGGAAGAGAGAAGGCCGAGTCCGCAGGCAACCGAGGTGCCAGGCAATCGTCCGAGCCCCGCAGCCAGACCGACGCGGCCCCCATACAATCCCAACCCCGGCACCAGGCCGGCAGCATCAGCGGGAAATCGGCCCGCGACCGCTCCCCAAAGTCCACGGCCGATGGCGGCAACAAGCGGACCTACGGCGCGCAGCGAACGACCTCCGTATCAGGGAGATCGAAACAATCGGCCGGACCGCACCCCATATCCGAACAACAATCGGGGCGCCGTGTCGGGAAGTACGCCCCACAGCCCCACAACCGGAAGCCGACCTCCCAGACCACCGTATCCCAACCATCGCAGCGACAGTCCAGCCGGCGCGCGGCCCGACCGTCCGCCATATCAAGGGAGCCGGGCTCCAAGCACTAGTAGCGCGAATTACGGAGCACAGCGTCCTCCTCGGCCTAATCCGTCTGGACCACCTAGGCCGGGGTTTTCAGGCGGTCAATCGCGTCCGCGGCCCGCTGCTGGCCGTGGCCCGGCAGTGCCTCCCCCGGTGGCACCGAGCCGTCCCGGAAAAGATACCGGACGGCGCAATACGGGTCATAGTGGGAAAGATCGGCGTCCCGGGGGACCCAGCACGGACCGTCGCTACAAGTCATGGGATGAGGAACATTTTGGTTCGCAACGCAAGTCCAAAGGACGCAAGGGAGCTCAACGCCAGGAAATCTACATGCCCCCGGTGACCCGCCATGTAGTCATTAGTGGTCCGGTGTTGGTGAAGGATCTAGCTGATCAGTTGGGTGCCAAAGCTACAGAACTAATCAAGCACCTAATTGGACTTGGGGTTATGGCGACCTTGAATCATGAGCTCGACAAAGAAACTGCAGTCATCGTCGCGACCGAAATGGGGGCGACGGTGGAGGAGCGAGCTACCGTTGAGGAACGCGAAGAACAATTGATTCAAGGGAGCGAAGATACTCCCGAATCCCTTCAAGAGCGGCCCCCGGTGGTCACCGTGATGGGACACGTCGACCATGGGAAAACCTCATTGCTGGACCGCATTCGGTCGACCCGGGTCACACAATCGGAAGCTGGTGGCATCACTCAGCATATTGGTGCTTCGGTGATTGAATGGAACAATCGGCGGGTAGTGTTTTTGGATACGCCGGGCCACGAAGCGTTTACTGCAATGCGGGCACGGGGCGCACAAGTCACGGACGTGGCAGTGCTGGTGGTTGCAGCCAACGACGGCGTGATGCCGCAAACCGTAGAGGCGATTAATCACGCGAAGGCAGCGGCAGTACCCATCGTGGTGGCTATTAATAAAATTGATTTGCCCGATGCCAATCCTGAGCGGGTCAGAACCGAGCTGACGGAATATGGGTTGGTGTCCGAGGAGTGGGGCGGCGATACCATGATGGTTCCGGTTTCGGCCCGCACCGGCGAGGGAATTGATCGGTTATTGGAAGCCATCACTCTGCAGGCGGATGTGCTAGAGCTCAAGGCGAATCCCGACCGCATGGCGCAAGGTACGATTATTGAGGCACAACTGGATAAGGGTCGAGGCCCGGTAGCTACCGTGCTCGTGGCCAAGGGCACCTTGCGAGTGGGGGACGTCTTTATGGCGGGTTCTGTGACCGGCCGGGTTCGGGCATTGATCAACGACCGCGGACAACGTGTCAAAGAAGCGGGTCCCTCAATGCCTGTTGAGGTTTTGGGATTTAACCAAGTGCCCGATGCTGGTGATGATTTCGTTATTTTCGAGGACGAACGGCACGCTAAAATGATTGCTGATGCACGGCTGGAACGCACTCGCCAAAGTTCAGAGACCGGACAACGCGGTGTCTCATTAGATGAGTTTTATCAGCGTCTTAAAGACGAATCGATACGCGATCTCAATTTGGTTATTAAGGCAGACGTGCACGGGTCGGCTGAGGCTTTGGCGCAATCGCTGCAGAAATTATCCAATGAAGAAGTACGGGTTCGGGTGCTGCATACCGGTGTCGGCAGTGTGACTGAATCGGATGTGATGTTGGCTCAAGCGTCTGGGGCTATCATTGTAGGATTTGGGGTCAGCACAGAATCCAAAGCCAGGCAGTTGGCAGAAAAAGAACATGTGGACATTCGGCAGTATCGGGTAATTTACGAAGTGATTGATGATGTGCAAAACGCTTTGACCGGGATGCTGGCTCCCAAGTACCAAGAAATGGTACTTGGAAGGGCAGAAGTGCGTGAGGTGTTCCGGGTACCCAAGGTGGGAGCGGTAGCCGGATGTTATGTGCTCGAAGGCAAAGTGGCTCGCTCCGGAAAGGTGCGCATCATTCGTGATGGTGCAGTAATTCACGACGGAAACATCGGCTCGTTGAAGAGGTTTAAAGACGACGTACGGGAAGTAATGACCGGCTACGAGTGCGGAATAGGCGTGGATAAGTTTAACGATATTAAAGTTGGGGATATTCTTGAAGTGTATACCCAAGAAGTTGTCAAAGCTAGCTAGGAGGGTGCACTCATGAATCAGGCACGCGCAGATCGGGTGGCTCAAATGATGCAGCAAGAACTAGGGGCGATGATTCAAACCGAGGTCAAGGATCCCCGGATTGGCTTCGTTAGCATTACCCATGTCGATGTGAGTCGTGATTTAGGTGTTGCCCGCGTGTTTGTCAGTATTATGGGGAATCCTGAACAAATTCAGGATTCCCTCAAAGGACTAAAGAGTGCGTCGTCATTTCTCCGGGGCGAGGTCGCGCGCCGATTGGGCTTAAGGCATGCGCCACAGCTGGATTTCAAGCAGGATACCTCAATTGCCGAGAGTCTTCATATTCAAGAACTCATGAAAACCTTGCCCGATCCCCATGAGTAAAGCGAGATCCGGGGACTCCCATAGTACCCCCGCAGGGCTATTGAACTTGATGAAACCGCGGGGCATTACCTCACATGATGCGGTCGCGAGAGTGCGCAGACTGACTCATGTTCGCGAGGTGGGTCATGTGGGCACTTTAGACCCCGATGCGTGCGGGGTCTTGCCGATAGCCGTGGGATCCTCTTATACCAAGCTTATCCAATGGTTGGAACTGACGCCAAAGATTTACCGGGGATGGATGGAGTTGGGCGTTAGCACATCTTCTGGAGATGCCTCCGGCGTGGTGGTAGGCCGCTCAGGTCCACCCTGGCCGACTCGCCGTAACGCCGTTTCGAGTGCGCTCTGGTTGGTGGGAGACCATTTGCAAATTCCCCCCCGGGTTTCGGCGTTGAAGCACGACGGAAAGCGTTTATACCAGTTAGCGCGTCAGGGCCGCGCAGTGTGGCCATCGCCTCGCCTGATTTCGGTGGCAAGCTTAAAAGTGCTTAACGGAGACGGTCAACGGTGGTATTTTGAAGCCAGTGTGGGAGCCGGAACCTATATTCGTTCGCTGGTGCGTGATTGGGGCTGGCTTTTAGGGCATAGTGCCCATCTTGAGGAACTGGAGCGCACTGGTGTGGGATCGTTTGCTGCGGCACATTCCTGGAGTTTTCAGCAATTGGAAGAGATGGGAGATCAATGGACATCGGCCTTGGAGACCTATGAGTCGCACTTGTCTATCGCGGTTCATAACCTGGATCCTGACGTGATACCCATGATTGCCCATGGGCGTCGAGACATTTTGCCACATATCATGGGAAATGCAGAGGGAACGGTTGCCTTGGTTGCTAACCGTGATATTATTGCCATAGTGACGGGACCGCCTTGGCGGTTTCGGAAGGTGCTGTTAAAGGACGGGGCTTATGGAGCGAATTGACCAAGATCATCGGCCATCCAGGCCAACAGTGGTGACTATCGGAAATTTCGATGGTGTTCATATCGGACACCAGGCTTTGTTGCGCCGGGCGCAAGCTGAAGCGCGCGCCCACAATCTGGACATGGTGGTGATGACTTTTGATCCGCATCCGCTGACGGTATTGCGGCCCAATATGCCGTTGTCGCTTATCACTCCGACCGCGCTGAAATTGCATTACTTAGCTGAGGCAGGGGTCGCTTGGGTAGACATCTTGCCGTTTACCAAGGAGTTAGCCATGGTACCTCCTTTGGCCTTTTTGCAATTATATTTGGTGCAACGGCTTAAGGTGCGGTCAGTTGTCATTGGCTACAACTTTACTTTCGGGGCGGGGGGCACGGGCAATGCGGATACGATCAAGAGTTGGGGCCAAGTGAGCAACGTGTCCGTGCATGTCATTGACCCGATTCAGGATCCAGAACCTGCACACAAAGTGGTTTCTAGTACACGCATCCGGCAACTCATCACCGAAGGCCAGGTGTCTCTGGCCCAAGAGGATTTAGGTCATCCATTTGCGGTGCAATCACACGTGGTTGCTGGCGACGCGCGTGGTCGCCAAATGGGTATTCCTACTGCCAATATTGTGCCTCCCAGCAATCAAGTCATGCCCCCATTTGGGGTATATGCTGGATTTTTGAACTATCGCGGAATCTCGGCTGAAGCTGTGGCCAATTGGGGAATCCGCCCCACCTTTGCAGGGACTGACCCGGTATTGGAGGTACATGTTCTTGATGGGACCTCCTGGACCTTTGACGAACCGGTACGTTTTGATTTTATTGAGCACCTGCGACCCGAGAAAAAATTTGCCTCGCCAGAAGACTTGGTGCAGCAAATCGAAAAGGATGTAGAGCACGCCCGAACCCTACTGCGCAAGGCGAGGCAACGCTAGCAACTTGTCCCGGTATAGGGCGTATGATACAATTAAGTGTCTTTGATTGGAGGCAACCTGATGGAAACCGAACTGTGGCGTGATATGGTCGGCAAGATTTCTACAATTTGTGTCACAGGCCAGTTTAAGCGCCTGCAGCACCAGTTAGAGGATCTTTATCGACGTGCAGGTGTGCCACAACCGGCGGTGCAGGCTTATCAAGACGCACTACTATCCTTGTTGGCGGAAGAAGAAGAGGTTCATGTTTCTTCCCCGGCCAACTAGCGAGGACAATGAAAGGAGGCTAAGCGATGGCTCTTGCAAATGAGCAAAAGCAGACCATCATTGCGGCTCACCGGCTGCATGAATCGGATACAGGCTCTCCAGAAGTCCAAATTGCCTTGTTAAGCCGACGAATAAGCGAACTGACAGAACATCTTAAAGTTCATAAAAAAGATCATCATTCGCGACGGGGATTGTTGCAGATGGTGGGACAACGCAGACGACTGTTGAATTATTTGAAAAAGAAGGATAGCGAACGGTATCGAGCGATTGTCCAAGAACTCGGATTACGTCGGTAGAGCGGGGTATTGACCCGCTCTTTTCCCAATTTTGAGGACTTGGATTTTTTGATGCCCGATCTGGTAGCACTTAGGAGGATACTTATGGAGTCTTATACTACCGAAATGGTGGTAGGCGGACGCGTCATGTCCTTGGAAACCGGCCGAATGGCTCGGCAGGCCAATGGCGCTGTGGTCGTACGGTATGGCGATACCGTGGTCTTGGTGACTGCAGTGGCGTCGCGTGAACCGCGAGCTGGAATAGATTTTTTTCCGCTCACCGTAGATTTTGAAGAACGCCTTTATGCGGTCGGGAAAATTCCGGGCGGTTACATCAAGCGTGAAGGACGGCCCAGTGAACAGGCGATTTTAGCAGCCCGTTTGACAGATCGGCCGATTCGTCCCTTGTTTCCCTCGGGATTTCGCAACGACGTACATATTGTGGCTAGCATCCTTTCTGTCGACCACGACCACTCTCCTGAAATATGTGGCATGGTTGGGGCGTCGGCAGCACTGACAATTTCCGACATTCCTTTTGAGGGACCGATTGGCGCAGTGGAAGTAGGGCTGGTAAACGGCGAGTTCATTGCAAATCCGACGTCGGAACAGTCGCAAGCGAGTGCGTTAAAGTTGATGATAGCGGGGACCCAAGACGCTATTTTGATGATAGAGGCAGGGGCCAACATTATTTCCGAACAGCAAATGCTCGACGCGATTTTGTTTGGCCATGAAGAAATTCGTCGCGTAATTGCTGGGATAGCTGAATTTCAAGCCAAGGCTGGCAAACCCAAGAGTGAATACCCGCTGTTCATTGCGGATCCCGCTCTTGTGGCGCTAGTGGACGAAAAGGCTGAGGGTCGGCTGATGGAGGCCATGCGCACAATCGATAAACTGGAGCGCGAAGCACGAATTGCAGCGGTAAACCAGGATATTACCCGAGAGCTAATAGACGAATATCCTGACCAGGGTCCGATGATTGCCAGTTTGCTGAAAAATGTGCTGAAAAAAGTGGTGCGCCGGGCGATTATTCAGGAAGGGATAAGACCGGATGGGCGCGCATTAACCGAAATTCGGCCGCTGCATATCGAGGTAGGCGTGTTGCCGAGGGTTCATGGCACTGGGTTGTTCACTCGCGGACAAACTCAAGCGTTAACTGCCATGACGTTGGGACCTTTGTCGGACCAACAGATGATAGATGGCATTGGGGAAACCGAATCCAAGCGCTACATGCATCACTATAATTTTCCGCCCTTTGCCACTGGTGAAGCTGGGCCTATGCGCGGGCCAAATCGGCGCGCCATTGGCCACGGTGCATTAGCAGGACGAGCCTTAGAGCCCGTGATCCCGCCAGAATCGGAGTTTCCCTATGCGTTGCGTCTGGTTTCGGATATTTTGGAGTCCAATGGATCCTCCTCAATGGCATCGGTTTGTGGGAGCACCTTGGCATTAATGGACGGCGGGGTGCCCATTAAGGCTCCCGTGGCAGGCATCGCTATGGGATTGGTGAAAGATGAGGCAGGTATCGCTATTTTGACAGACATCCAAGGTTTGGAGGATGCGTTGGGCGACATGGACTTCAAAGTGGCGGGAACCAAGGATGGCATTACTGCGATTCAAATGGACATCAAGATTCACGGCCTTGACCGTGAAATCTTAGCCAAAGCCTTAGAGCAGGCCCGCCAAGCCAGACTTTTCATCCTGGACAAGATGTTGGCAGTATTGCCTGGCCCACGAGAGCACCTGTCGACTCATGCCCCTCGTATCATCACGATCACGATAGATCCGGAAAAAATCCGGGAGGTGATAGGGCCAGGAGGCAAAACCATTAACAAAATTATCGAGGCTACGAGGGTTGGAGACAAAAAGGTCGACATTGACATTCAAGATGACGGTACTATCTATATCGCAGCGATTAATCAAGAGGTAGCGCAAAAAGCAGTGCAAATGATTGAAGATTTAGTGCGCACTGTAGAAGTAGGACAGATTTACGAAGGAAGAGTGACCCGCTTAATGAACTTTGGAGCGTTTGTTGAAGTACTGCCTGGCAAGGAAGGCTTGGTGCACATTTCCCAATTGGCGCATCAGCGGATTAACAAGGTGGAGGACGCAGTCAAAGTCGGCGATATCATTAAGGTCAAAGTCGTCGAAATAGATCACGCGGGACGTGTTAATTTGTCCCATAAAGAAGTAGTACCGGTACCTGAAGGCATGGTCATCGACAACAAAGGCAACGATGTGCACCATACGCCATCAAGCCAGGGCCGTCCGGGGGGACCGCGGCGACCCTACCGTGACAACAATGGACCGCGGCGAGATACCCGGTGATTCGTATTGGGGCTCAAGTGTCGGTCGCCGGAGGAATGCAACAGACACTGGAAGAAGCGGAGCAGATGGGGCTGGATTGCCTGCAAATATTCAGTCGTAGTCCGGTCGGGGGCCAAAGCCGTGGCCTGCCGCAGTCGAAACAGATGGCACAGTGGTTGGCCGGAGCACAGATCCGGCCGCTTTTTGTTCATGCGCCCTATTTCGTGAATCCAGCCGCCACCGATGAGGTGATGCACGCCAAAGCTTGTCAGGTGTTGGGTGATGAAATGAGGCGGGTGCGACATTTGGCAGGAGATTTTTTAGTAGTACACCCAGGCCATCAACAGACCGGTGCCAGTTCCATAGAGGCACTGGATGCCTTTGCCGATACTGTCATATCTTTGTTGACCGCTCGGGGTCGAGTGCTCATCGAAAATACGGCGGGACAGGGAAAAGAAGTCGGATCCAGCTTCGAAGATTTGGCACGGGTGTTCAATGCTGTAGGGAAGACATCGCGGGTCGGATTAATGCTGGATACTGCCCATGCCATGGCCTGGGGTTACCCGTTAACCACTGCCAACGATTGGAAGCTTCTCTGTAGCCTAATTGACGAGAACATTGGATTGGCTCGGGTAAGAGGCGTTCATTTGAACGACTCACTGTTTCCCATTGGCTCTCGACGAGACCAGCATGCGGCACTGTTAACGGGATATTTTGGCTCCAAAGCGCTACAAGATATCGTTGCTACTGCGGATGAATACAATTGGCCACTGATCTTGGAGACCCCGGGAAAGAATGCAGCTGCGCGTGCAGCGGATTTGGCAATTTTGCGCAATATTATTGCGGGCTTATGACAGTCCCGGTGGGTTGTCTCCCCGTGACGAGGTACCAGGATCCCCAGTGGAGCAGTGTCGCCTGAAAGACGCTGTGGACCCTCGGTCAGGAGCCCTTCCATTCGACTGATGCCAGAGACTTCATGTTCGGCTCCTTAGAAAATTCCTTCGATCTTTCAGGAGTCAATTCAGTTTCAGTCCTCGGTCAGGTTGTGCACGCATGGTTCGAACCAAAATTCGCAGGTCTCTATTGACAATCCAAAACGTTTTCGGTAATTTATACCCAACGATTGCAATGTTGTGAAATTTGTGACGTGGACGTGAATGTATGCCGGTAACAATTCGAGACGTGGCAAAAGCTGCAGGGGTGTCCATAACCACAGTGTCCCGTGCGTTTAATGGGTATGACGATGTGGGTCCGGATACGCGCAAACGCATATTAAAAGTAGCCAAAGAACTAAATTATCGTCCTAGTCATGTGGCGCGCAGCTTGGTTCTGCAACAAACCCAAAATATTGGCCTATTAATCTCTGACTTCAATGCCAATCGCGGTGCTCATCACTTCTTATTTGACGTTATGGCGGGAGTTCATGATCGTTTGTCGTCGTTGGGCTACGATGTGACGTTGGTGAGTACTACCACAGCACGGCAGCGCTTGGTAAGCTATATTGATTTTTGTACCGAACGCCGTTTGGAAGGCGTGATCGTTATGGGGATGCGATTGGATGATCCTTACATGCAAGAGGTTGCCGAGGCCAAACTGCCTTCTGTGGGTATCGATCTGCCGATTTTAAGCCGGTATTGCGGGTATGTCATGACGGATAACGTGAATGGGGCCAAGCTGGGCATGCAACATTTGCTGGCCAAAGGTCACCGACGGATCGGGTTTGTCAACGGCTACCAAAAGGCTGCGGTCAGTGTCGACCGTCTGCGCGGCTATCAATTGGCTCTGGAATCGGCAGGCATAGAGAGCGATCCTGATTTGATTGTCCATTCGAACTTTTTGGTGGAAGGCGGGGAGGTGGCGACAGAATTGCTTTTGAGTCGCGTTCCTGATTTGTCCGCCATTTTTTATGCCAGTGATCTTATGGCAATCGGTGGCATGCGCTATTTGCATCGTGTGGGCAAGCGCATACCTGAAGATGTGGCGGTCGTGGGATATGACAATGTGGACGTCGGCGAATGGAGCGCCCCTGCACTGACGACGGTGTCCCAGCGTCGTTATGACATGGGTGTTTATGCCGCAGATATGTTGATAGGGATGCTGCAGCGCAATGAGGAACCAGGGGGGCGACTGCTGCCATCAGAGCTGGTAATTCGGCAGAGCACCTGAAATACAAAATCTCCGAAACAGAGGCCCGGGATTTTTTTAGGACCGAAAACGTTTTGGCCATAATGGAAGGGGTCTTGATGAGTGAATTATGGAGTTATCAAGGAAAACGATTTGTTTTATGTTTTCGGGCCAGAGGGCATGATCGGACGGCAATATCAACATGGACTCTTTACTCGCGATACACGGTTTCTCTCTCGTCTGCAATGGCATGTGCAGCCCGATGTATTGGTTTTGCTGGAATCTGATACCTCAACGGGGTACGAAAGTGTCTATCGTTATACCAATCGGCCTCCAGAGGACGAATCAGGCATTCCGCGAGAATCTCTGTTAATTACCCGCCGCCAATGGGTTGATGGCCAAGCCTTGCATGAAAGTCTCATTATCGAAAATTTTGCCATGGTGCCAGTCTCCTTGAAATATACGTATATCATTGACGCGGATTTCTTGGATATGTTTGAAGTCCGCGGATTTCGGCAAACTCCTCTCGCGCGGCAAATAGATGTCCACAGTGGTAATGGGTCATGTGTTTTTAGCTACATGGCTCAGGATGGACTTATCACGCGGACCACGGTCTTGCTGAAAAGTGGCGAAGCGACCGTGGTGGACGCGGATTGGATTCGTGTGTCCGGGGATGGCACGGCTCGGCAATGGACAAACTCGGTGACAATATTGCCACATTCAAAACAAACCGAAGAATTGGTTGTAGAAGCCGGGTGTAGTGACAGAAGGAAAACAGCTACTCGCATGAGTCGCCCGGAGGTAAAACCTGCTGCCATCCAAAACGATTTCGGCAATAAATTGATGGGTCACTCCGCACCGCTGTCACCAGCCATTTGGCGGTCTTACCAAGAGTGGTTTAGTCGTATGCCTCAGGTGTCTGGCAATGATCGTTTTGCACAGTGGTATGCGCAAGGTATTAAGGATCTAAGGATGCTGCAAAGCGATTTGGGATACGGAAAAATGGCTGTAGCCGGGGTTCCGTGGTATGCAGTGCCATTTGGACGGGATAGCCTTATTGCATCCCGTCAAATGCTGCTTGCCGAACGCGATGTTGCGCGTGGCACCCTATTGACGATGGCCCATTTTCAGGGATGGGAAGAGCGCTCCGAGCGTGATGAGCAACCGGGAAAAATCGTGCATGAAGTACGCAACGGAGAACTTAGCCGGCTTGGCACCTTACCCTTTTCGCAATACTACGGCAGTATCGATGCAACACCATTGTTTTTGCTGTTAATAGCCGATTACTTTAAATGGACCGGCGACGAGGAGTTTGTCCGGGGATTGCTTTCCCACGTGGAGCGGGCTTTGACATGGATGACCCGTTTTGGTGACCGCGACCACGATGGGTTTTTGGAATATTGGCGCGAAGCTAGTGACGGGATTGCCAATCAGGGATGGAAAGATTCTGGAGATTCCATCATGTATTCTGATGGCCGGCTGGTGGAGGGCACTGTCGCTCTATGCGAGGTGCAAGCCTATGCCCATCGAGCATATATGGAATGGCATGACATATACACGGCCTTTGGCATGGTCCATGAGGCTGATAATCTTAAACACCATGCCAAAACGCTCCAAGCCAATTTTCTTCAGCATTTTGTATTAGCCGATGGGACAGTGGCTTTGGCCCTAGATGGTGAAAAGCGGCCTTGTCAGGTGATCTCATCCAACATGGGTCAGGTGTTAGTCAGCGATATCTTGCCCCCAGGCGTGGCTCGTACCGTGGCACAGCACATGGTGTCGCCTGATATGCTCACGGGATTTGGCATACGCACACTGTCTAGTCAGGAAATCCGATACAACCCCGTGAGCTATCATAACGGGTCAGTTTGGCCTCACGATACCAGCTTAATTATTTACGGATTGCGACGGCATGGCTACGTGGCGGAGTCCTTAGAGGTTATTGAAAACCTCTTGCGTGCCCAAGACGCGTTTGAATACCACCGTTTGCCGGAACTATTTGCGGGCTTTTCGGCGGTGGAAATTTCCCGCCCAGTGCCTTATCCCGTCTCTTGCTCTCCACAGGCGTGGGCGGCTGCTGTGCCTGTGTTCGTGTTGGAGCAATGTTTAGGCCTACAACCCGATGGTGTACACCGGGTAATCCAGATTGACCCGATGTTGCCTGACAGTGTTCCCTACCTTGAAATACGGGGGATACGATTGGGTGGCGGCATACTGTCGGTGAGTTTAAGACGGGATAAAGGCGGAGTCGATATGAAGATCATTGAAAATTCGAGCGGTTGGCCGTTGGTGCATCCGATGGCAAAGGAGGTGAGGTCTTGAGTTAGGACATCGATTGCCGCCTGTGGATGATAGCAACATGGACTGTGGGATGAGAAACAAATAAACCAGGAAAGAGAGAGGACGATGAACAATGAAACAGCTGCAAAAAATTGTCCAAGTCTCAGCTATGGGGCTTTCCTTAGTCGGGATGGTGGGGTGTGGCGCGGCAGGTTCCGCGTCCGGTTCCGGAGGCAGTAAAGTTGTCACCATTGTGGTTGCCAGTTGGGCAGGAACCAACGTGACTAATGGGATTATCGATCAGCAATTGGCTGATTTCAACAAAACTCATCCTGATATTCATGCCGTGTACCGGCCCATTGCCGGTAACTATGAAACCATTCTTAAAACGGAATTTGTTTCGGGAGATGCCCCGGACATCATTACTCTCAACAATGGAGGGCAGGCACCGGTATTTGAATCTGAAGGTGCGGTTATTCCCCTCAACTCCTACATTCAGCAGTCGCACTATTCGCTAAGTGACTTTTTCCCCGGCGCGATGAATATGTTTGAAGCCGGGAACACGGTGTATGGCATCCCACGAGATCAGTCCCCGCTGGTACTTTATTACAATCCCCAAATGTTCAAAAATGCCGGTATTGCGGGACCGCCTACGACGTGGGCCCAGCTTCAGGCAGATGCACAGAAACTGACTGATCCAGCGAAAAAAATCTACGGCATTGTTCAAACACCCCAAGAGCCTCGATGGGCGCAATTCCTGGTTGAAGCCGGGGGCAATGTGATGAATAATTCCATGACTAAAATGACGTTGAATACACCCGCTGCGCTCCGTGGGTTCACATTTTTTGTGAACTTATACCGGTCCGGAGTGGCCGCTCAACCTTCGCAGGTGGGTGCCACTTGGGGAGGCCAAGCGCTTGGCATGGGCCACGCTGCAATGTCATTTGAAGGCGCTTGGGCAATTCCCTACCTGCAGGATACGTATCCTAACACCCCATTTGCCATTGCCACATTGCCCAAAGGGCCAGTCAACAATATGAGCCTTGATTTCCCGACGGCCTGGGCCATCACCAAAGACTCTGCCCATCCTCAACAGGCGTGGCAGGTCATCAAGTATCTCACCGGCCAGGGACAAGCCCAGTGGGTGGAACAGGGAGGACTCGTGACGGTTCGTAAGTCGCTGATAAATATGCCTTACTATCAGCAGCATCCGATTTATCATAATATCTTGGCACAACTACCCAATGCGGTACCCTGGAACTTTCCCAACGGATTTGATCAATATGTGAGCAGTACCTTGTCCAATGTCTCACTGCTTGCTGTAGAAGGTAAGCTATCGCCACAAGCCGCGCTCGAGCAACTGCAAAGTCAAGGAACTAGTATCCTCCAGCAAAACGGGGGGAATTGACGTGGGAACCGCCGTTATGTTAAAGAATACTGAAAAACGCGGCGGGATGGAACATTGGCGACGGCAGGAAACCGCCGCCGCCTATATGTTCTCTTTGCCCACAATCATCTTGTTGCTGGTCTTTTCTTTGGGTCCGGCTGCCTACGCATTCTTTTTAAGCGGTGTGTCATGGAACTTGCTCAACCATATGCATTGGGTGGGACTGAGTAATTATGGCGCAATATTGCATATGCCCTTATTTTGGACTTCAGTGAAGAATTCGGTTATATTTGCCGCCGTAGTAATGCCGGTACAAACGGTGATTGCGATGATCATTGCCGTGATTATGAATCAAAATCTTCCGGCGCGCCCCATTTATCGACTGATTTTCTTCTTCCCCTCCATCAGTTCATCAGCCGTGACTTCGTTAATGTTTATGTGGATTTTTAACAAACTGGGGCTTTTAAACGGTTTTCTTACCGCCGTGGCGGGAATTTCCGGACCTAACTGGATTGGGAATCCGCGATTTGCTCTGTCCGCCATAATGATTTTGAATATTTGGAGCACTGCTGGGTATTTTATGGTGGTATTTCTTGCCGGATTACAAGCCATTCCTCGTGCTCTATATGAAGCGGCAGCCATTGATGGGGCATCGGCGCTGCAGCGATTTTGGAACGTTACGGTACCGTTGCTGAGGCCATCGACGTTTTTTATCGTGGTGATGGGGCTCATCGGTACGCTTCAGATGTTCGACCAATCGTTCATTATCTCAGGTGGAACGGGTGGACCGTTAAATTCTACGATGACAATTGCCTTATTAATTTACCAGGAAATATTTTCTTATGGCCAGGTCGGCTATGGTGCGGCGGCCACTGTGTTCTTATTCGTATTGGTTCTAGGTTTAACAATCCTCACCAATCGGTGGCTTGGCAAACCGATCGAATATTAAAACGCCCGGTTCGAAGGAGGCATGGTTATGGTTGGATCCAATAGTACATTAAGCCGAGTATCCCGTGGTCTATATTTATTGATTTTAACAGCGGGGGCCTTGGTCATGGTCATCCCATTTTTCTGGTCCTTGTCCACCTCCCTGAAACCCTTAAGCGAGGCCTTAGTGTTTCCGCCAAGGTGGATTCCTCATCCCTTTTTATGGAAGAACTATGTCCTTACTTGGAAGACCGTCCCAATGGGACAATGGTTTGTCAACAGCGCCATAGTGGCCGTGGTTGTTGTGATAGGGAACGTGGTGTTGGATTCCATGGCGGGATATGCGTTGGCCCGTATACGGTTTCGCGGACGTTCGCTAGTCTTTTTTGGCATTATATCGATGTTGATGATTCCGTTTCAATCCATCATGTTGCCCGTCTACATCATTTTACGGGCACTGGGCTTGATAAACAGCTATGCAGGGATGATTTTGCCGCAGTTGGTGTCCGCCATGGGCGTGTTTTTGATGCGCCAGGCATTTTTGAATGTGCCGCATGAAGTGGAAGAATCGGCCATTATCGATGGGGCCAGCCGCTGGCGAATATTTGCCCAGATTTCCTTGCCTATGGTTCAACCGTCGCTTTTTACCCTGGCCTTAATGATGTTCATGGGCGCCTGGAACAATTTTTTGCTCCCATTGTTGGTAGCTAACAATCAAAATTTCTGGACACTGCCTTTAGGTGTGGTAATGTTTCAACAGCAGTATTATACAAATTGGCCGTACTTGATGGCAGCGGCAGTCATGGCTACCATTCCCATCGCGGTATTGTTTTTAGTGTTCCAACGATGGTTCATCCAGGGTATTTCCACCACTGGGCTAAAATAACGGTTAGGGCGGTTGGGGAGTACTCGGGTCTAAACAATTTGTCTCACGATGGTCATTGGTGGAGGAAAGCGCATGACGGTCTACTATGGATTTTTGTCCAATACCTACACTTCAGCTCTGGTGGACCCGGAAGGTACTCTGGTCTGGTTGCCGTTTCCTCGCTTTGATGGAGACGCCATATTTTGCAAGTTGCTGGATGACACTCAAGGAGGATATTTCAATACGGTACCGGAGCTCCCGTATGTCGCAACCCAGTCTTATGTCCCTCATACGCACACGTTAGAAACGATATATCAGGTTCAGGACGATAAAGTTACCATCCGCGATTTTTTGCCCATTGGCACCACCAGCTTTTGGCGAGTGATAGAAACACCTGTGCCTTTGGTTTTGACTTGCCGACCAACGTTCGGATTCGGGTATGCCAACGCCAGCTACGAAATGACTCCCAACGGGGCATGGTTTTCCCATCCAAATGGCAGGGAAGGTCTTCACCTGACCATTGATGGCCCGCATGTGAAAAGCAGCCAGCGGGATCAGTGGATGGTCGGTCCGGGGAGAGTCACTATTGCGTTGCGGTACGTTGCACATTTTGGCAAAGATACCGCTTTGGACCAGGACTTGGCGGACCGCGCGGAACAGGTGGAGCGCGTCACCAATCAGTTTTGGGCTAAACCGAAAAATCCTTATCGGGGAGCCCATGCCGAGTTATTTGACCGCAGTTTGCTGACCATTCGCGGCCTTACCTATCGTATCAATGGGGCTTTGCTAGCAGCGGCCACAACGTCTTTGCCGGAAATCGTCGGTCAACATCGGCAGTGGGATTACCGCTTCGTTTGGGTTCGTGATGGGGCCTATGGCGCCGAAGCCTTGTTAATGGCAGGTGATACTGTGGGGTGTCGCCGATTCTTAGAGTTTATGTTTAATACCATTGATTTGGTTAACAAGCCATTTTCGGCTCCGTTTTACCAAGTAGATGGATCGCGAATAGAAGGCGAACGGGATTTACTCTGGCTCTCCGGTCACCAAAATTCACGGCCGGTACGGGTTGGCAATGCCGCTACAGACCAATTGCAGCTTGATATTGAAGGCGATTTGCTGTGGGTGCTGTATGCCTATTGGGAAGAAAGTCAAGATAGCACTTTTGTTCGAGATTATTGGTGGGCGGTATCGGCACTGGCAGACTGGGTGGGCAACAACTGGCATCAGCCGGATGCCTCACTTTGGGAGTTTCGCGGCGATCAAGATTTTTATCTGCATTCCCAGCTCATGTGCTGGGTGACAATGCGAGTGGGTTCGGTATTGGCTCGTGAAGTAATGAGTCTAGAGACTGTGGCTGACCGTTGGCAACGTCAGGCGGACGATATTGCCGAAGCCATCTGGCATCGGCAATCCTTGTCGGGTCTACCATATTTTACTCAAGGACCTGGCCATCCAGTGATGGATGCTGCATTGCTGCTCATGCCCTTGTACGGTTTTGTTGGCGTCCATGATAAGGTATTCCAGGCCACCTTGCAGCAAATCGAGAGCACGCTTTTGGTCGACGGAACGGTGATCCGGTATCAGCAGGACAACATGGGAGAAGTGGCTTACCCCTTTACTTTGGCCGGATTTTGGCTGGCGCGCGTATATTTGCGCATGGGACGGTGGGACCGGGCTGAGGAACTCATTGAGCGTCAATTGGGGCTAACCACTTCTTTGGGGTTGTTTGCAGAACATGTGGATCCGGCGACTGGAGAACCACATGGCAACTTTCCCCAACTTTTTCCCCACGCTGGAGTAGTAACGACTTTGTCAGAGTACCAAAGGCTCAAGAAAAAAGGACATTTGTGGACGCTGGCCACAGACGGCTAAAGTTCTAGGACAAGGCCTTGACATCATAGGAGTATGCCAGGGGGGATGTCCTGGTGTGGGTCAAGGTTATTTCGGCGCGATCGCGTGGGGCACGTGCTATCTATGTGGCGCTGCTGCTCGGATTAAGTTTGCTCGTTTTTCAACCAAGGTCTCATTCAACAGGGGTACCTGGCCCGGTGTACCGGGTCAAAACCACGACGCGCGCGATGGCGCTAACCATCAATGTGGTTTGGGGCACCGAATTTGTTCCGCAAATGCTTCAGGATCTGATGTCGGCGCATGTGACCGCCACCTTTATGGTGGGTGGTGCTTGGGCTGCCGCACATCCGCAACTCATTTTAGAGATGGTTCGCGACCATATGGAAATTGGCAACCACGGCTGGAACCATCCCCATCCTAATCAGTTGTCGTATGAAGCCAACATGACCCAAATAACCCGAACCAATGAGGCGGTTAAACATATTGCCGGCATCACCCCTATGGTGTTTGCTCCTCCTTACGGAGAATTTAACCGCACTGTGTTGGAGGCTTCTGCTGCACTCCATATGCCTCTGATTATGTGGACCATAGACACAATTGACTGGAGACCCTCGTCGTCACCGTCTTATATGGTCAATAAGGTGCTGGGGAGGGCTCAGCCAGGCGCCATTGTCCTGATGCACCCTACTTCTCGGACGGTGGCGGCTTTGCCTGAAATTATCAGCGGGTTGACCTCTCGAGGCTATCGCTTAACCACGGTTTCTAACCTGCTGACGATGGGGGAGCCCACAGGGGATGAGTAATTGGTAAGGTGCGTAGTTTTCCGCAGGGGATAGTCCGTCCGGTTGAAGCCGCGCTCCCTATTTATCCGCTCCTTGTTCAGGGCTTCATTCGACACGGATACCGACCTCTTCATTTGGCGCCCTGAACTGAACAATCGGGCATCGACGGGTACCAGTTCGCACATTGCGGCCCGACGGGGGACTGCCTGGATTTTTGGACCATCGTCTTGCTCACAGCACCAGGTTAAGGTTTGGTCGACTTTTGCGTGTTCAGAGCCGAGGAGCACTAGATGCCCGCAAAAAACTGGCGCAACTCAGCGGCCAAGAGCTCGTTAGGTTGGCCACGGACGGAACTTCACATGCAAACAGGGGAATCCAGAGCGTCTATAGGATGGTCTTACCGATCCTCTCGACCTCAGATAAGGTGACATTCGCAATTTCGGCTGTATCTTCAATGCTAAGGCCTTTGAGTAACAGTCGTTGGACGATGGCCCGACGCTCTTCTTGACGTCCTTCTTGACGTCCTTGGCGGTTGGCCGTCTCAATAGCGGTTGCATAATCATGCAACGCCTTTTGCCGGTCCTCGTATCGCTGGCGCGTTTGCTCATCATGGCTCAAATATTCCAAGGCGGTTAAGGCTTTCTCCATTATCGGATCTCCTTTCACGAGGGATTCTCGGTCGGACTTCGTGCGCATCGTCAAAAAGGTCAACCAGCGCATTAGCGAGTCGTGCACTACGCCCGGTTCTTGCGATAGTTTGGGCAATTCCAGAAAGTGCAAGGCCAAATGGTCTGTCAGCAGAAGGCCTTCCTGAGTGCGGATTTGAAACACATTATGCACACGGTTATTGGGAATTTCGACAAAATTGCATACATTGATCGCGATGGCCGGATAAAGTGTGTGGTACGTCGCACTTTCGTGTAATTGGCTTTCGTAAAGCTTGCTCCAATAGTATAGGCTCCGCTCCCGGATTTCTCCCGTGTTCCGAATCTGGATTTCAATATTGATCAGGGACTGCGATTCGGTGCGTGCCCGAATGTCTAAGACCGACATTTTATCCGTCCAGGCGTCTTTCTCAATAAACGGGTTGAGGAGCTGTACGGACGTTACACGAGGCGCGCCCGCGTCCTCAAAAATACCATTGAGAAACGCAATGAGGATATCAGTGCGTTGTTCATCGCCAAACAAGCGTTTAAAGAGAAAATCAACCAAAGGACTTAAGAGCATCTCGTCCGACATTGCGCCACGCCTCCTCTCCATGCTCTATTGTACCCACTTGTTCATGCATAGGGTAGGGGACGGTTGTGTTTTCCGCACGGTATATTAGCAGGGATTGTATTGAGGCATGGTCTCGATTTTTATCGGCTATCGGGCCCAAATTCTCGAAGAAAAGTGATTCGAAATGAAGACCCGCGGCACAGGCACACCGTTTCTATCCAATTCTGAGCATTGCGGCGTGTGAACGGGGATCTCATCATTTGGAAACCGGGTTATTCTTGGTCGTTCTAGTGGTTGATCAATCTGGCAATACGAACAGCTATTAAATCTGATAAAATAACCTACGAATCAGCCAGGAACCTGGCAGGAAAGCAGGGAGTACGCATCGACTATTTGATGAAATTGCCCCACGGACTAACCTTTGTTTACGATGACCATGGCTCTTTAGGAACTATTGCCATGGGCATCTTTATCGGTGCCGGATCCCGGGACGAGGGACTGGAACAGGAAGGCGCAGCGCACTTTCTGGAACACTTGGCATTTAAGGGAGCGGGAAACCATACCAGTCGCCAAATTGCTGAATTGATGGATGGATTGGGCGGGGAAGTCAATGCCTATACGACACGAGACTACACCTGTTTTTACGCGAAAGTGTTAACGCCAATGGCGCTTCCAGCATGGGAACTATTGTGGGATTTGGTGCGGAACCCTTGGTTAGCGGAAGGGGATTTGTACCGTGAGCGCAATGTGGTCCAAGAAGAGTTGCTGGAAGCCTGGGATGATATCGAAGACCGTTGTGAAATGGCCTATATGGAGTCACTGTATCAGGATCATCAGATGCGCCACGATGTGCTGGGCACGCCCGATACTATTAAACGTCTGACATGGGATAACATACAATCTTTCTATCGCCAGCACTACACGCCAGCCAATATGGTGGTGGCGATCGCGGGTGAGGGCACGATGACTTTGCTGGATCAAATCCAACAGGTGCACAACACAGTTGGAGGAACCGCGCCCAGTCGCTCGGCGCCGGTACCTGCGCCATCGCATGTTCATTACCACCACAAAGCTGAACAGTTGCAGATACTTATCGGGGCTCCCGCTCCGGTATTGACGCAGGATGAATATCCGGTGGCTCTTTTGCTATCCATGCTGCTAGGAGGACAAAATAGTTCGCGGCTGTGGCAACGATTAAGAGAAACCGAGGGTCTGGTATATACCGTATCCACGGGGTACAATGCCCAAGCGGATTGGGGGGAGTTGTCAATCCACATGGCCTTGAATCCGGCGTCTTTGGAATCGGCGTTGGCAGCAACAAAGTCTGAGGTCGAGCGATTCATCGCTCATGGGCCGGAGGATCATGAGGTGCAGCGGGCATTGATGCAACTGACCACCAGTTTGGCCTTTACTCGAGAAACCCCCGATGGCCGAATGTTTCGTCTGGGACGGTACGGGCTGTTAGGACAGGTTCCTCACAGTGGGGACTTGCTGCTTGGCCAATTAGCGCGGGTGACTCCGCGCCAAATTCAACTATTGGCCGAGACGCTTTTTGGAGATTGGTCTCGGGTCGCGGTGGGGACGGCAGGAATATTGCCGGGTGAATGGCGAAATCTTCATGATTTTCTTGTCAAATAGGTTTGTCGGGAGATCCATAACCGTTCTGGATAATATGTGTAAATGTGCTATAATATGGGCATGGTACACACATATTCACCTAAACAATTTGGCTAACTCATTGGCAAATCGGTCGCGACGTTGCAACGCTGGGACCGTAAGGGCATTTTACTGCGCATCGATCTCCCACGAATCGGCGGTATTACACGTACGACCAGTATCTCGCCTATATCGGCGTGGTGGCGAAGCCCGAAGGACGTGTCGTGCTGTATGCGCGGGTCTCGACCCGTAATCACCGTCCCGATTTACTCCACCAAGTCGCCGCGTTAGAGCAATATTGTCAGCAACACGGAGCAAGACATTGGGAGCGGATTAAACTATCACCGAAGGGGTTCAAGCAACTGTTTGAGGACATAGAAGTGGGGAAAGTGCGCCAAGTCATCGTCGCGCATAAAGATCGACTGGTCCGGTTCGGATTCGAGTGGTTCGCCGAGTTTTGTGCCCGGCACCACTGGGGGTCATGAACCAAGAAACGCTGTCTCCAGAACAAGAAATGGTGAACGATTTGTTATCGATTGTCCATGTCTTTAGCGCCCGGCTGTATGGCTTACGGTCTTATCGAAAGGAGTTGAAGCATGCTCTTAGCGAAAAGGATCCGCATTAACGTTTCTCGCCCCGATGCGAACACGTTGGACTTTATGCAAGCCAAATGCCGTGCTCTCTATAACTGGCATCTGAGCCAACTGAAAGCGGGTGCGAAGTGGTCGCTGTATGAGGCGAAGAAAACCCTCCAACAGAGTCGCGCCGTGGACCCCGAGATCAATGCGGTCTATGGAAAACTGTTGCAAGAAGTCTTCTTCCGGTTGGATGAAGCCATGCGAGGATTTTTTCGCCGCGTCAAAGCCGGGGAGGCCCCCGGGTTTCCGCGCTACCATCCGCGGCAGAAGTTCTTCACGCTCAAGTATCCCGGCATGTATCTTCGCGTCGAAGGCCCGACGTTAATTCTCCCCACGGGCGGTCGAGGGAAACACAAGCGATTCCCCGATGTTTATGCCAAATTGACGGAAACGCCGCCGATGCCATTTCGGGAAGTGGCGGTGACCAAGGATGCCGAAGGGCACTATTACGCCACGTTTCTGTCGGATGCCGGCGAGTCACGTCCGCAAGCGGATGATGGCAGTGCCATCGCCTATGATTTGGGGATGAAAACCCTGGCCACGGGCTATAGCACGACCGGACGCTTTGTGCATATTGGAGGGTTCACCACCTACCGTTGGTACAACAAACAGTTGGATCACCTGCGATCCCTTCGCGCCCGATGTCACAAGGGCTCGCGGCGGCATCGGTACTTAACGGGGGTATATCACCGGGTGTCCGAAAAGAAACGACGGAAGCAACGCGATTCCCTGCACAAAGCTTGGGCTTTCCTGACACGACAGGCTGAAAGCGCTATCGTGCTGGGCGATCTGTCCCAACAGCAGATGGTGCGGAAATCGCGGAAATGCACAAAGCGAACCAAAGGGCTGCATCGCAGTGTGCAAAATGAGTGGGGCCTTTATCAATTCGTCCAGATGGTTCACTACAAAGCGCAGCGCACCGGCAAAAAAGTCTACGTCATGAACGAGCGCTACACCTCGAAAGAGTGTTCGGGGTGTGGCTATCGCCAAGACATGCCGTTGTGGAAGCGCACCTATACCTGCCCGCAGTGTGGGCTTGTGATGGACCGCGACGAAAATTCGGCCCGCAACATTCTTGCCCGGTTCCTTGCCCGGCTAGGGCCATATCCCGACAGGGACGATGTGCTGAGCGAACGCTCAGGAATTTGAACATGTTTAAACATGTTTAGAAAGGCAGGCTACTATGGACCATAAAGATAAACTGGAGACGGTATTTGCCTGGCAACAAAAATTTAACCAAAAAGTGCGCGAGGAACGACACCTAGATTTTGATCAAAGCACTTGGATTCAGAAGATGGGATTGGCACTCATGGTGGAACTTGGAGAAGTGATGGAAGAAGCGCAATATAAGTGGTGGAAGAATACCAAGCCAATCGATGTGGCTAAGCTTCACGAAGAACTGGTGGATGTGTTTCATTTTTTTATCAGTATGTGTCTTGATGCGGGTTTAGATGCGGAGGGGCTTTACAACGGTTATATGGAAAAGAACCGGGAAAATTTTCGCCGTCAAGAAGGGCTTTCGGCGAAGCCAGGCTATGCGGTATCGGAGCCAAATTCCTTCGAATGAACGTTTTGTCCCTCTGCATACCCTTAAGGCGGGGGGAGAAATATGCGATTTACCGAATTGGCGTCTAAAGAAATTATAAACTTAACCACTGGCGGCAGAATGGGTCCGCTTGGTGATACCGATCTGGTGATAAACGCGGATACGGGTCAGATTGAATCGATTATCGTACCATCCCGGGGTCGTCTCAACCGACAGACTGAAGAAACCGTCATTCCTTGGAATGCGATTCGACGAGTAGGTCCTGAGGTGTTGATCGTAGATATGGATGAAGCTGGGCCGCTAAGACGCACTGGTCGAAATTAACGCGAGGCTTTTTGTGTCGAACGCTCATACTATGGGGGCACGGCATAAAAAGGAGGCGATGGTGTGGAAAAAACAGTGGTTGGCGCATTCCAAGACCATCATAGCGCAGAGACCGTGGTTGATGAGCTAAAACAGCGTGGCGTGCCGGAAAAGGACATCTCTATGGTCGCCCGAGATCATGGCAAGACCAAAGAAGGACACCCAGGCAGCCATGGGGGAATGCATGACTTGTCTTCCGGCATTGGCTGGGGAGGCACCATAGGTGGGGTAACCGGCCTATTGGCAGGTGTAGGAGCCTTGGCGATTCCTGGCATCGGCCCAATTGTGGCCGCAGGGCCACTGGCTGCGACCTTGACGGGGGCAGCGGCCGGCGGGATTGCCGGAGGCTTAATGGACTACGGGATACCTCGCCAAGAAAGCCATCAATACGAAGAACGCCTAAAAGAAGGCGATGTACTGCTTATGGTGCGCGCTGACGCCGATGAGGTGGATAAGGCAAAACGCTTGTTTGAACATCACGGCGCCTCCGACATTCACGTGCATTAAGCATGGGCAGTCGGGAACTAGTGCATACTAGTTCCCGATTTGTATTATGGATGTCCTTCGGGGAGGAAATCTCTGTGCCTGTATCAACCCGTGCTCAAGCGTTGCCGCCTTATATTTTCGCGCGGATGGAAGAGGATATCGACGCTATTCGTCGAGAAAATCGTTTAGTCGTCGATCTAGGTATTTCCGATCCTGACCTGCCGCCGCCAAATGGTGTTGCTGCAGCCTTGGTTCAAGCGGTCGGGCAACCTGGCAGCTATCGTTATCCGCCGTATGGCGGTATAGATGAATTGCGTCAGCAAGTGGCGGACTGGTATCGTCAACGGTTTGCCGTGAACTTGGATCCAACGACCGAGGTGTTAATTACCGGGGGTTCTAAAGAGGCCCTGATCCATGTGGCATTGGCTACTACCGACCCCAAGGATGCGGTGTTGGTGCCGGATCCCGGCTATCCCGCATATCATATTCCTAGCGCACTTTTTGATTTGGAGGAAATTTCCCTCCCGTTGAGAGCAGCAAACCATTTTCTGCCGGATTGGACCGAAATTACACCAGAGCAGTGGAAACGGATTCGCTTGGGATATCTAAACTATCCCAACAATCCTACTGGAGTTCTGGCTCCCGATAGTTTGTGGCAGGAAACTATTGATTTGGCTGCGCGTCATGGATGGACTGTGGTCTCCGATCTTGCCTACGTTGATATTGTTTATCAAGGGCGGGCCCGTTCGATTATGGAATTTCCCGGCGCCAAAGATGTGGCCCTGGAAACCCTCACTTTCTCTAAAAGTTACAGTATGCAGGGGTTTCGATTAGGAGCTGTGGTTGGCAACGCCAAAATTTTGAAGGCAATGTACCGCGTTGAAAGTCAGATTAATGCAGGCGTCTATGTGCCAATTCAAACGGCAGGCATCGAAGCTCTAAAATTAGGGATGCAAGCCGACGTCCTCTCCCAATACCGGGCACGTAGAGATTATGTCGCGTCGCAACTGGCTACCTTAGGTTTCCACGTGTCTATTCCTCCGGCAACTCTGTATTTTTGGTTGCCAATGGCGCCAGGCGTCACTGGTACGCAATTTTGTCGCGCCCTGTTGCACAAGGCTGGTGTTGCGTTAACACCAGGCGCCGCATTTGGACCTTCCAGCGATAGGTTCGTTCGTCTCTCCTTAACTGAACCCTTGTCTTTGCTATCGCGTGCTTTCGAGTCCTGGCACCGGGCACTGCCTATTACTTGAGACCAGATGGAACCCCATTTCACCTAGCCACGTATAGTGAACGGAAACCAATTCACATAGTCGTGCTGAGCCGAGTGGGGAGGCAGCTTTATGAGACACCGAGTCGTAGTCGCGGGCGGTGACGCCCGCGATGCCTGGTTGTGCCGCTTTTTGGCAGATCAAGAATTTCATGTAGAGTCCTGGGGTATGACTGTTGCGGAAATCGAGCCGTTTCAAGCTCAGCGTCCGGGCCCCGACATCCTTATTGGGCCTATGACCGGGATTGGGCCCCGGGGTGTCATGGAAACCATAGAAGGACCACAATCCGTCACACCCCAATTGCTGGCTAAAATGCCGGAAGGCGGGATTGTGGCAGCAGGTCTGATAGCTGCTGATGTCCGCGCCTGGGCTCAAGATCTGGGGCTAATGACAGTGGAATACCGAAAGCAGCCGATTTTTATGTGGCTCAATGCGGTACCAACCGCTGAAGGTGCCCTCAAAGCCGCATTGGGGCGTTCCGGTTTTACCGTATATCATCGCTCTTTTGCCATCTTGGGATTTGGTCGGGTGGGGTCCGTATTGGCACTGCGTCTGCAAAGCTATGGGGCAAATCCGGAGATATTTGAACGTTCCGAAGAACGAAGGGCGATGGCATCAGCCTATGGATTTCGTGTCCATTCTCTGGACCCTCAGTGGTGTCCACCAGTGGATGGCCTTTTTAATACCATTCCTCATCCGGTATTGACTCCCGAGTGGTTTGACTTGACGGATCCCGCCTGGATTGTGGATCTGGCGTCTAAACCTGGGGGCCTTAGTTTTTCTTTGCATGATAAGCCCGAGTATAGTGCTCGTTATGAGTCGATATTGGGGATTCCTGGGCAAGTCGCACCCCGGCGGGCAGCGGAAATCATTTGGGAGACGCTTAGTGTAGCAATATCTGACCGTCAATTAAGTCCTATCGCCAAAACCTCAGAAAGGAGAACGTGAGTGGCCGTGAGTGGCAAACCATTATCTGGTGTAAGAATTGGAATGGCAATGGCTGCATCCCATTGCAATTTGCACCGTGCCGTCGCTACAATAAAAGAATTGGTGGAGGCTGGCGCCGTCGTCACCCCAATTGTATCCCCCAGCATTCTTCACGTGGCGACTCGCTTTGGCACGCCTGACTACTGGAGAGAACAAATTCAAGAATCCACGCCCGAAGAAATATTGACGTCGATTCCTGAGGTGGAGCCCAGTGGACCCAAGCACTGGTTTGATGTGGTGGCGGTGGTGCCATGTACCGGCAACACATTGGCCAAGTTGGCCAATGCCATCAATGATTCTCCGGTGACCATGGCGGCAAAGGCGCAATTAAGAAATGGCCGCCCAGTGGTATTGGGGATTACCTCCAATGATTTGTTGGGGATGAATGCGGCCAATTTAGGACGTTTGTTAACGGCACGCAATATTTATTTTATTCCGTTTGGCCAGGACGATCCAGAAAACAAGCCTCGGTCATTGGATGCGCATTTGGAGCTAATTGTACCAACTATTGAACAAGCGCTGCGTACTGAGCAAATTCAGCCCCTGCTGCGAAGCTGGCGGGAGTGATGAACTTTTTTAAGGAGTGACAGACAGGTGAGGGAGATACGGGTTGCCATATTAGGCGCTACAGGACTGGTAGGCCAGAAAATACTTGAAGTATTGCAAGACCGCAATACGCCAGTAGGGAAGATTGTCCCTTTGGCGACGGAAGGCCAGGGGCGGAACATCAAGTTTCGGGATCAATCGATAGCTGTGGAATCGGTGGAGGACATGGATTGGAGCCGAGTAGATGTGGCGTTTTTTGCTGCGTCAAGCGAGGCTAGCGCCCACTACGCACCACGTGCAACTGCCGCTGGGGTGACCGTGGTCGATAAGTCCAGCCATTTTCGCATGAACCCAGAGGTGCCTTTGGTCGTGCCCGAGGTCAATGTGGATGCCATTGGTGACAGCAAATTGATTGCTAGTCCCAATTGTTCCACCATTCAAATGGTCGTTGCGCTCAATCCCGTACGAATCCATTATGGTTTAAAGCGGGTACTGGTTTCCACCTACCAAGCGGTCTCGGGGACCGGTCGCGAAGCAATGGCCACCCTGCGCCAGGAAAGTCTGGCAATGCTTGAAGAGCGGCCCGTAACCCCCTCAACCTATCCGCAACCGATAGGCTTTAATGTTCTGGCCTATTGCGATAAGTTTGGCGACTTGGACTTTACCGGAGAGGAATGGAAGTTAACGCGGGAAACCCGGAAAATTTTCTCGCAACCAATTCCAGTGTCAGCTACAGCGGTGCGAGTACCGGTCTACGTGGGGCATGCGGAATCAGTGTACATTGAAACCGAAAAACCCTTTACCATTCCCGAAATCCGCGAACTTTTGCGGCGTTCTCCTTCAGTCAAATTAGTGGATGATCCGGAACAGGGAGTAGTGCCTACGCCATTGCAGGCGCAAGACCAGGATTTGGTGCTCGTGGGACGCGTTCGCCAAGATCCTTTCGAGCCCCATGGATTGCATCTGTTTGTTGTCGCTGACAACCTTCGCAAAGGCGCAGCAACGAATGCCGTTCAAATTATTGAATCCTTAAGTGACCGGTTTGAATAGGGAGGCTAGGCATGCGGGTTTCAGTGCAAAAATTCGGCGGCACGTCAGTTCGGGACTTTCAATCGCGGGAACGGGCAACAACGTGGGTTTCTGAGGCGTTTCAAGAAGGACGGCATCCCGTTGTTGTGGTCTCCGCGATGGGACGCAGAGGCGATCCGTACGCGACTGATAGTTTATTAGATTTACTGGCAAATTTTACGCAAACCCCTGCAGAGGAACAAGACTTGTTGATGATGTGCGGCGAAGTCATTAGTGCTGTGGTCATGGCAGGGCATCTCCGAAACCGTGGCCTTCGGCCTCGGGTGTTTTTAGGAGGCGACGCCGGCATTATCACGGACGAAACGTTTGGCGATGCCCAAATTTTAGAAGTGGATCCGCTGCCGCTGGAGGCTGCCCTCGAAGAAGAGTGTGTTCCCGTTATTGCTGGATTTCAAGGCAAGACACGTAGTGGCGCAATTACCACGCTGGGCCGGGGCGGCAGCGATACCACGGCGGTGGCTGTAGGCGCGGCGCTCAATGCCGAGGTGGTCGAGATCTTTACCGATGTTGACGGCATTAAGACGGCGGATCCGCGGATAGTACCACAGGCGCGCACCATTACCCGAATGAACTATGACGAGGTGTTTCAATTGGCAAATTTAGGAGCTCGAGTAGTCCATCCCCGTGCGGTGGAAATCGCACGGCAATTTGGCGTACCCTTAAGAGTACGGTCTACGTTTTCCGACCAGCCTGGCACGTTGGTGTTGGGTGGACGCCGCACAATGGATCCTTGGGCTCACCGGGATCCAGATCATGCGGTCACGGGGATAACCCAACTGGAAGACCTCGTTCAATTCGTAGTGCGACAGGATACCAATACTCGCAGTGAAGAGTGGGCGTATCATCTTTTTACCGCTCTAGGCAATAACGGAGTGTCAGTAGACTTGATCAACATGTTCCCGGATACAGTCTTTTTTTGCGTGTCCACAGCGGCTGCTGATTCGACCGAAAAAACTTTGCAGCAGTTGTCTCTGGATTTTGACACGTTTCGGGATCGGGCTAAGGTATCTGTTGTGGGGTCTGCAATTCAAGGATTGCCTGGCGTGGTAGGTAGAGTCATGGCGGCTCTTAGTCAACACCATATTACCGTACTGCAGTCCGCCGACTCCCACTCGACGATTACGTTATTGTTGTATCGGAACCAGATGGAACAGGCTGTAGCCGCATTGCACCACCAATTTGGCCTGGGAGTTGAAGAGGGTTAGCCGGGAAGCGCCACACGAGCGGCGCAGTGCAGCAAGAACCCTGTCTCCACAAGGGAAGGATGTCGAGCCCACATTAACAATTGCATCCTTCAAGGATGACAGGGTATAATAATACCGACGACTTTTGCTCGGCGGTAAGGATAAGGCGAAGGGCTCAGCAGGCACGCGGACGGAGCTGAGTCACGTAACCTCAAGGTGTGTTTGCCCCTGGCATAAGTCCCTAGTCTAATGACTAGGGGCCTTTTGGTTTGTGTTTGTATAGAAATGGAGGTGGGGACACTGGCACGCCCAGGACCTGGAAAATTACAATTTATCCCCTTAGGGGGGCTTGGCGAGATTGGAAAAAATATTGCGGCATTGGTATACGGCAACGACATTATTTTAATCGATTGCGGTTTGGCATTTCCAGAACCGGATATGCCGGGGATCGACTTAGTTTTGCCGGACATTACCTATCTGCTGGAAAACAAGGACCGGATTCGCGGCATATTTTTAACTCATGGGCATGAGGATCATATCGGGGGCCTGCCTTACTTCTTGAAACAAATTAATGTGCCCATTTACGGACTGCGTTTAACCCTAGGTATTGTGGATTTGAAATTGCAAGAACACCAGGTGGCTTTGCATCCCAAGTCGCGGCCGGTAGAGCCTGGCGAGGTGATTCGTGCCGGGAATTTTTCGGTTGAATTCTACCGTGTCAATCACTCGATTCCCGATGCTTGCGGATTAATTATTCGCAACCCCGTTGGCACAGTGGTGCATACTGGAGACTTCAAATTTGACCATACCCCGGTGGACGGCCGCGTCGCAGATTTTCACAAACTAGCGCAAATTGGCCAAGAAGGCGTGTTATTGCTGCTGGCCGATAGCACCAACGCCGAGCGCCCCGGCTACACTCCCTCGGAAAAGACGGTGGGGAAGTCTCTGGATGGCATTATTACCAACGCTGAGGGACGGGTATTTGTGGCCTCGTTTGCGTCTCAGGTGCATCGGGTGCGCCAAGTGGTGGAGTCAGCAGTGCGCAACGGACGCCACGTAGCCGTGGTGGGACGCAGCATGGAAAACGTGGTTCATAAGGCCATCGAAATGGGATATTTGGATTTTCCTCCGGGAACTTGGATGGATTTGGACGCTGTATTGAAAGAACCCGCGGAAAAAATTCTTATCTTGACTACGGGATCGCAAGGGGAGCCAATGTCGGCTTTAACCCGGATGTCAACTTCGGATCATAAGAAGGTGGAGATATTGCCCGGCGATACCGTGATTATTTCCGCCACGCCAATTCCTGGGAATGAGAAGTTTGTAGCGCGAACGGTGGACAACCTGTACCGCCGCGGTGCGCACGTCTTTTACGGCTCTACCGTAGGAATCCACGTATCAGGTCATGCCTGCCAAGAAGAGCTGAAATTAATGCTCAATTTGGTGCGACCCAAATTTTTTGTGCCGGTCCATGGCGAATATCGCCATTTAGTGCATCATGCGCAATTGGCTCGTGATGTGGGGATAACTCCCAGCCATATTCTTATCGGGGATAATGGAAATGTTTTCGAGTTTACCAAGGACAGCGGAAATATTGTGGGACAAGTGCCATCAGGCAAGGTTCTAGTGGATGGTGTTGGGGTGGGTGACGTTGGTAATATTGTCTTGCGGGATCGCAAACAATTATCCAATGACGGAATTTTAATTGTGGTATTAGGGATGGACTCCCAGTCGGGTTTGATGGTGTCGGGCCCTGATATCGTCTCTCGCGGATTTGTCTACGTTCGCGAATCTGAAGCATTGCTTGATGAAGCACGACAAAGGGTCAAACACGCACTAACCAACATTGAAGGGCAGGGACTGAGTGAATGGTCTGCAATCAAGTCCTCGGTGCGTGATACCTTAGGTCGGTTTCTTTGGGAAAAGACCAAACGGCGCCCCATGATTTTGCCGATTATTATGGAGGTTTAGGTGGTGCGGGGAATGGCTTGTGGCGTGACGGTCACGTAGACGGTGGTGGCAGGGCTTAACAAGAGCGCTTTAACCTCAACCCGGTAAAGCGCTCCCCCAAGGGCTACGATGCGATTATTGAACATGTTGTAGACCATCATGATGCGAATTTGGGCCAATGCAGCACCCAACAGGGTTTCCGTATAGGGTTCAAGCGCTGCGTCCACGGCTACCTTAGAAAGGTGCGGTGGCAGTGTTGCAATTTCTATTCGAACTGACTGGATATAAGTGCCCTGTTCGGCTTGCCGGTTAATAGCACTTAATTCTTGTTCCAAGCGCCGGGCTTTTTGCTGCCACTCTTGGGACTGAATCTTGTAATGCTGCGCTTGCCGAATCAATTGGATCCGTTGATGGCTGGTTACTGCTTGGATTGCAGATCCAGCCACCACTGCTCCTAACATAGCCGCTGCCCACTGGCGGTTTTGCTTAGGTATCATTTACGCACCTGCCAGCCAACGAATCATCCAATATCCCCATTGGGCCCCTAGATAGGCTGCCAAAATTCCCAAACTATCACGAAACAATACGGGCAACGCGCAGCTCGTGAGTCCTCGTTCCAGATTCTCGAATGCCGTCAAGGCACCGCCGATGGCAATCGCTACTGCCCATATCCGGATACGGTAAGCCGTGGCCACCGGATCTCCTGGTCCTTGACCCGCCATCCATGTGCCCAATGCTCCAATCACGCCGCCACCTAATGTCACACCCAGTGCCAGGAACAGGGGCGGCAGTCCCACACGCCATAAACGAATCGTGAAATCAATCCATAATCTTGGCATTTCTTGTCCCCCTCATTGATGGGTATGCGCAAGCCAGTGTATTAAAACCGGAATTCAGCCAAAGACTAGCACCTAGTTGGCTTTATAGGAGGAACGCTATGCGACGTGCAGCGACCATGATTTCCGATGTCCCCGAAGCAGTTCCGGCTGAACCAGACAAGAAAATTCGAATTGGAGAAGATTCGACCGGGGACACTGTTAAAGAATTTGGCTCTACGACAGTGCCTAAGGCAAAGTCTTCGATCCACACTTTGGTGATTATTGGACAAATTGAAGGACACATAGTCTTGCCTGCGCAAAATAAGACCACAAAATATGAACATGTGATTCCACAGTTGGTGGCAATTGAAGAGAGTCGGGATATCAAAGGGTTGCTTTTGGTGCTGAACACCGTTGGAGGTGATGTAGAGGCGGGATTGGCGCTGGCAGAAATGATTGCGAGTCTGTCTAAGCCCACGGTGTCCTTGGTATTGGGTGGGGGTCACTCCATCGGAGGGCCGGTAGCAGTGGCTGCCGATTATAGTTTTATCGCACCCACCGCGACAATGACGGTACACCCAATCCGAATGAACGGGTTGGTCATTGGGGTCCCTCAAACCTATGAGTATTTGGATAAAATGCAGGATCGCGTGGTGAATTTTGTGACCCAACATTCCGATATCACCACGGAAAAATACCGGGAATTGATGTTTCGCACAGGCGAGTTGGCGCGTGATATCGGTACTGTACTGGTAGGCCGTGATGCGGTCGAGGTGGGCCTGATTGACGAAGTCGGCGGAATCGAGGACGCCTTGGGCAAATTGCAGAGCATTATGCAAGAGCGCCGTTCAACCCGGCGCGCTCGCCGTAGCAAAAAAGAGCCGCATTAAATCATAAGGAGGTCTTTATGTTGTATACCATTTACCCTATGGATACGATTTTTCCAATGGACTTCAATCAAAGTCCATTGGTCGAATACCACATTCAGGGCCGACTGTGCCTGGGGCGAAGAGGTCCAGACGGATCCGTACGATTAGAGCGCCTGATTTCCACCGTTGCCAGCGACTATCTGGATCCTCATTTTAGTCCTGACACCATCATCGACATGTAACGGTCATACTTTGCCACATTGTCCGTATGTTACTGTGGAGGGACAGGACAATGTGGAGGGTATGGCTGTTAGGTTTGGTTCAGGGACTGACAGAATTTTTACCGGTTAGTTCCTCTGGGCACTTGGTTGTCATGAAATATTGGTTCAAAGTGGCGTCACCAGGTGCCACTCTAGAAATTGTCTTGCATTTAGGCACTTTGCTGGCGATTTTGCTGGCCTACCGCCGAGATTTGGCCGTGTGGCTACGGGACTTGGCTAAGGGAGGGCGTGAAGCATATCGGCTGCTGCTCTGGGTTGGCCTGGCAACATTGCCGGCAGCAATGCTAGGGTATATTTTCGAGGACTGGGTCGGTCAATATTTTGTTCCCTCAGTGGTGGTGTTTGGCTGGCTAATCACCTCGATATTACTATGGTTAACACCATCAGCTACTGGGGCCAGCTTTCGCACCATGTTGGATTTAACATGGTGGGAAGTTCTGGCCATTGGCTGTATGCAGGCGTTGGCGCTGATGCCGGGACTATCACGCTCCGGGTCCACCATTTTTATGGGCCGGACGCTCAGGTTAAAGCCTGAAGAAGCGGCGCGTTTTTCTTTTTATATGGCAATACCCGTCATCACTGGCGCATTTTTGCTGTCTTGGCTGCACCACCCTACCCAAATATGGGAGACCCCTGATGCGCTGTCTGCAATGATAATTTCTGCCATCGCAGGCCTATTTGCGATAAAATGGGTTAAAAATACATTGGGCCATGGAGGCGCCTGGCGCAAATTTGGATTTTATACTTGTGCGATGGCCCTCTTGACATGGTGGCTCGGAGGGTAGGCATGAGCCCAGTCCTGAAACAAATTACGCAAGACATGCGGCGCGAAATCGGTGGGGTTGCGTTAGTGGCTTTGGGTGTGCTCGGCTACTTGGCGCTGATTTTTCCTCACAGCGGAATTGTGGGACGTGATTTAGGCGCTGGGCTTACCTGGTGTTTTGGAGTGATTGCGTGGCTAGTGCCCGCATTAATCGTTGTCAGCGGTGGCCTGCGCTTATTAAATCGCCCATCTTTGACCAGTCATCGCCGTGGGTGGGCTGTTCTCATTGGGTATGTTTCGGGGTCCCTGGATATCGGGATGATTCGGGTGATGGCCGCAGGCCATGTAGGCAATGCGTTAGTAGGCGGGATTCGTGATTTAATTGCGGTTCCGGGGACTGTGTTGCTAAGCCTGGTGTTATGGATCGTGGCGATCCTGCTGTGGAGTGGCAAAAGTTTGCTCACGGGTTCTCAAGCTGGGGTGCGCCGCTTAGGACACATTTTCCAGGGGATCCGTCGGGGAGGCCGTTGGTTATGGACAAGCCTTAGAGATTGGATCTATCCTGAAGACACACCGCCAGCGCCAACGCCGCCGGCGATACCTTCGAGAACTCACTCCACCCGTCCTAGACCAACCGCCGTGCCCAACCAGGTACCTTCGGGGGTGACCACGGCGCCGGAGATCCCTCAAAAGCCGTCGGTTCCACCTCCGGTCATATTGACACACGGCATTAATTACTTGCCGCCGCCGCACTCTTTATTGGCGGCTCCCGAGAGCGGAAAAACAGTGCGTAAGGGCCCAAGTCCGATGGAGCGCGCCGAAGTTTTAGCCACGGCTCTTAAGCAGTTTGGCATCGATGTCAAATTAGGAGAGGTAAACCAGGGACCGACTATTACCCGATTTGAGATTATCCCGCCGCCCGGGGTCAAGGTGTCCCGGATCGTGAACCTTGCGGATGATATTGCCTTGTCTTTGGCGGCCACCGGGGTACGTATTGAGGCCCCGATACCTGGAAAATCAGCGGTTGGAATTGAAGTGCCCAATCAGGAAATTACCCCGGTGTTGCTCCGGGAGGTAATCGAAAGTGAAGCTTATGCCACGTCGAAATCTCCTCTGACAGTCGCTTTAGGGCGAGACGTGGCAGGATCCCCGATTGTCGCTGGATTGGATCAAATGCCGCATCTATTGGTCGCGGGGGCCACAGGATCTGGTAAGAGTGTTTTGATTAACGCATTGATTACCAGTCTAGTGTTTCGGACCGGCCCCGATGTCGCGCGGATGATTTTGATCGATCCCAAAGTGGTGGAACTATCGGTCTATAATGGGATTCCACATCTCCTGAGCCCGGTGGTGACCGACCCCAAAAAAGCCGCCGGAGCACTGAGGTGGGCCGTGGCCGAAATGGAACGCCGGTATCGGCTGTTTGCTGACAGTGGAGTGCGCGACATTGCACGCTACAACCAACAGACCGATGAGCGGTTGCCCCTGATTGTCATTATCATCGATGAGCTGGCGGATTTGATGATGGTAGCCCCAACTGAAGTAGAGGAATCCATCGCCCGGTTGGCACAGATGGCTCGTGCCGCAGGGTTGCACCTGGTGGTGGCGACCCAAAGGCCTTCCGTGGACGTGATTACCGGCACCATTAAGGCCAATATTCCCAGCCGGATTGCTTTTGCTGTATCGAGTCAGATTGACTCCCGCACCATCTTGGATGCAGCCGGTGCCGAGAAGCTCTTAGGCCGCGGGGATATGCTCTTTTCACCGGTGGGGGCCAGCAAACCGCTGCGAATTCAAGGCGCCTTTATCCATGAAAAGGAAATTGAGGCCATCGTTGGATACTTAGCGCAAAATGCAGCCAAAGAAGAAACGGACGAACCGCTGGAGTTTGTCAGTACTGGCCGCTCAGGGGACAATACTCCGGTTGAAGAGACGGACACACTATTTTACGACGCCGTACGCATCGTAGTGGAGAGTCGACAAGCATCGACTTCCATGCTGCAAAGGCGACTGCGCATTGGTTATACCCGGGCAGCACGGCTAATCGATGCGATGGAAGAACGCGGGTTTATCGGCGGTCAAGATGGGGCGAAGGCGCGCGAAGTCCGACTCAGCCCAGAGCAGTTTCAGCGCTTATTTGGTGATTCCGGCGATGAGATGGGTTAAATGTTTAGCGGTCAAATGGAGTGTCTGTACCAATGACAACAGGCCTCGTCGATGCCAAGGGCTAGGCACTTGAGCACAACCTGACGCGGTTCCGCGTCCTGCTGATGTTTGCGACTGGTCTCCGCTACCAGTTTTGCATGCTGAGCCATCATGATTAAACGAGGCAGCAATATTCCCCCTTCGAGCGAATCCAGGAGGTCTTTTTCCTTGTGGGTCCTGATTGTCAGGCTGGTGGGCTTTGTAGTATCTTGATGCCACAGGTCGAGTAACGGGTGGTTGCCGTTCTCGACAGTGGTCGGGTGGCGGTACACCGCGGGTCGCGTTCTTGTTGTGTTGTGGGGTACACTCCCGATTAGAATAGGGCGAAACGCAACAATCCTGTGTGAGCGGTCTGGTATGCAGTACATTGAGCAAGAAGAAAGCTACACATCGAAAGCCAGTGCCTTTGATGGGGATGAGATTCCCGTCTGGAATGGCACACTAAAAGAGGGACAAATCCGTGGCAATTGGGTAACGCGTGGGTTGCATCGCACGCGCGATGATCGGACGCTGAATGGCGACGTGAATGGTGCGGCAAACATCCAGCGTAAAAGTAACCACAGACTCCATGGTGAGCGAGTGCCTAGGGGGCTATTGGATAACCCTATGCGAGTAAAACTGCCGTAAATCAGTTTCTCGCAAGAATTCCCCGCGATGAGGTGTGGGAAGTGTCAATGCTGTCAGGATAAGCAAAAAGGATACAGATTGTTACTCGGCTAGCCGTATCAGCGGTTTGGTGTCATGTCGTTTTTTGCCGTCTCGCTCTCCAGAATCAGAGAGAATTCTGTGGTTGCTGTGCACACGGCACCGTGGGTGGAAGGAGCCAACACCGGAAGCAGGATCTTAGCGCCTCCAAACCCTTGCCATGGGATAGGACTCTATCGGGTTAGAAGCCCGAAACCGCGATAGCGGTTTTGGGAGTATTTATTGGTTTGCTTGCGTCGATAGTGGGGCAGTGCGGACCCTTCGCACCGGAATGAATAAGGGTGGATGACGGGGAAAAAGGGCTGTTTACATTAACGGCTTCGTGTTTTTAGGGCGGCTTTAATCCGTCGATGTTTGAGCGTGCCCAACAACAGGTTCCGGTCATGCGATATTCTTATATTAAAAGGTATAGGGAGAGGTCCGGAGACGGTATTTCGCTGCGTCTTCCTCCACCACGGTCGCCATGTGGCATAGTTAGGCTGTCGCATAAAAATCCTCTTCCATCACCAATACGGGTTTTCTGCCTCGGCATACGGCAGCTCCGTAGGGGGGAAGATCGCTAATCCGGGTTTCCACCTCTTCTAAAAGCATGATCACCTTCAGCACGCGCAGCGAGAGCTTTGTTGCGACTGGCGCGGGCGATCTTTGGTGATTCGAATGGTGACGCGTGCGTTGGATTAGCGAGAATCATATCCTTCCGCCATGATCAGAGCCATGTCATCTCCTATAACGAAGGGATACCACACTAATGCCCCGAGTATTCGCAGTGTTGTAGGGAGCTGTTTGCGTGCTGCTAGAAACCGAACGAGACTGAAGCTTCGGCTAAAAAACTCTACGCTAATCTTGCGCGGAATCATGCAGCCTGCAAGGAGGATTCGCTGGCCCTAAGCGGGATTGAACAGGAGAAGGTGATGGAAATACGCTAAAAAACGAGCCTGATCTGGTAAATTTGAGGTCATTACTCCCCGCCCTAAAAGAAAAATCTTGGGTATCCGTAAAACCCCATAACAGCCACCGCCTTTTAGTAGCCTCACTCTGCCCTATTTTGCCTAAGGCGGCGTGACATAATTAATTTCAATTGTGTAAAGGAAATCGCGCGTTTGGTGTGGAATTATCTTCTAAACGATCGTTGGGAGATGATCCTATGCATAAAGACATTGAAGACCAACGAAAAAAATCCACCATAACATAAAAGTTGTAAGTGCGTGGCGCCTAACAAGGAGATTTGCCTTATGATTGTCGACATCGCTGCCGTCCTTGTCACCATCAGCATTCTTATTCTCGCCCGATGGGGCGGCAGCTACTTTGCAGCATGGCGGCATCGTCATCATATTTCGCAATCCTTGTGGATCATTGCGGTGCTGTCATTTTTAGGTCTTCTTATCACTACTGTATACCTTATCCGACACGTTTACTAAACGGTCACGAAAGAAAGCGGATGGGTGACTTGGACGCCAACTCGTCCGGACTACGATAGCCCCCCCGATCGACCGCCAATATGAACACCGTGATGGTTCTCCGTTGGTGCGTTGTGGACAACATCCCGACAACGCTTGACCATATTTGACAGAGACTCCAAGATCTATGCAAAATCTCGCCGAAGGTGCATAGGATGTTATTACCTTCTAAAAGGGGGTGGTAACAGTGGCCGGGTTTGTGCCGGACTGGACTCTGCAACGAAAAGGCGCTACTGATCAGGCGCGCCATCAACAAAAGATACGGGAAGCGCTAAAGCAGCGTTTGCCGGATTTAATTACGGAGGACAGCATACTCACTGCGGATGGCGGACGTGTTATCCGGGTTCCCATTCGAAACTTGGAGGAGTATAAATTTCGGTTTGATCCCTGGCAAGGGGATCGAGTAGGGCAGGATCAAGGAGAATTGAAACAGGGAGACATTCTGGGACAAATCCCGGCCCCGGTGTCTGGAGACAAAGCAGGGCGAGGAGCGGGTGCACCTGGAGAAATTCCCGGTATTGATTACCTGGAAGCGGAAATCTCTATCGATGACTTGGCAGGGATGCTGTTTGAGGATTTGGGACTGCCTTACCTCAAGCCTAAGATGCTGTCCAACCTTCCCCGTCCTACGTTTCAGTTTAAAGACATCAGCAAACGTGGATTGATGGGGAATCTTGACAAACGCCGCAGTCTTCGAGAGAACTTATTGCGTCATGCCAGGCAAGGGGAAACGGGTTTAGGCGCTTGGAAACCGGATGACCTCAGATTTAAGACATGGGTTAACGTTCCCCAAGAAGATAATAATGCGGTAGTCATCGCGATGAGGGATATTTCGGGATCCATGGGCGATTTTAAAAAACTGATGGCCCGAACCTTTGCATTCTGGATGTTGCGTTTTCTGCGGACAAAATACGAATCGGTTGAAGTTGTGTTTATCGTGCATCACACCCAAGCCCGAGAGGTCACTGAAGAGGAGTTTTTCCAGTTGGGAGAAAGTGGGGGGACCAAGGTTTCTTCGGCGTATGAATTGTGTTGGGAAGTTGTGCAAAACCGTTACCCGGCCAGCCAATGGAACATTTATCCGGTCCACTTCTCTGACGGAGATAATTGGTCCGATGCGGACAACCGTCGTACTGTGGAATTTTTAGAAGCGATGCTGCCCTTGGTAAACGTATTTGGATATGCCGAGATCCGGGAAGGGGGCTACACCAGCACCTTAATGTCGGCCTTTGGCAAACTGAGGCATCCACGGTTCCAAGTGGTGACTATCGGCAACAAAAGGGACGTCTACACAGCGCTGAAGAAGTTTTTTCCGCGTACACCAGGAGACGAATGAGCATGAGTCACTCAAACTATCCTACCGACGACGAAATCTGGCACTTGGCGCGGCAACAAGGATTGGATCCGTTTCCCATCCGATTTGAGGCGGTGCCTGCCACCATCCTTTACGAATTTGCCGCGTATTTGATTCCGGGGCGCATGTCGCACTGGTCGTACGGCAAAGCTTTCCATGCGATGAAGACGCGGTACGATTACGGCTTAAACAAGTTATATGAAATGGTGATAAACGCTGATCCCGCATACGCTTTCTTGCTAGACAGCAATTCGGATCTGGAAAATACGTTCGTTCGGGCCCATGTGATGGGACATGTCGATTTTTTCAAAAACAATGTGCATTTTTCCAACACTCAGCGAGACATGTTGGAGGTGGTATCGCGTCATGCAGAACGTGTGCGGCAATATCAATTTGAACAGGGAGTCGAGGCGGTGGAGCGGTTTTTAGACGCTGCGCTCTCGATTCAAGAGCACGTCGCTGTGCCTCACCCGCCCTTGCTGTCGGTGAAAAGGCCAAAGGGCCCGACGCCTTCTGGGGGATCCTGGTCAGACTTGTGGCAACCTCAGGCCAGCGTACCGCAACACCAGTTGAAAGTGCGCGAAGACGAATCGGATTTGTTGCAATTTATCATTGACCATAGCGACGAGCTTGAAGAGTGGCAACGCGACGTGGTGGCAATGGTGCGGGATGAAATGATTTATTTTTGGCCGCAAATGAGAACCAAGATCATGAATGAGGGCTGGGCCAGTCTTTGGCACATTGAGTTGATGCGGGAGATGGATCTCACTGATGCGGACGTCATTAATTTTGCCCGGCTGCATTCATCGGTAACCGCTCCGATTCCCTACCAAATCAATCCCTATGCCATTGGCTATCGAATATTTCGCGATATTTGGGACAGCCAGGGTAAAGAATCCGCATTTTTAGTGCGAACCGTCGATGACGATGTCAGCTTTCTGCGCAATTATCTTACCGAACCCCTGATTGATGAGTTGCATCTTTATGTATTTGGCCCTGAACAAGACAAGATTGTGGTCAAATCACGGAAGTGGGAATTGGTCCGCGATCGCTTGGTGAAAGAAGTGTTTCATGGCGGGTTGCCCATTGTGGAAGTGGTGGATGGCGACTTTCACCGTCGCGGGGAACTCTATTTGATCCATCGTCATGAGGGTACCGACTTGGATCTACCGTATGCGGAACGCACCTTGGAGCACGTGCACTTATTGTGGGGACGGCCGGTGCATCTGGAGACCGTTAGCGCTCAACACAAGGTTGTACTAAGTTTTGATGGCAAAGCCCACAGCCGTGCGACGGTCTAATAACGGCTTGTGGCTTTATGACGCTAATACGTTAGTTGAGGGCGACATTAGGGTAAAGGAGGGAGATCGCCCATGGATATTTGGGAACGCATTGATGCCTATCATAATCGGGAGCAGGAAATCGCCTGGCGGGGAACGTTTCGGGAATATTTCAACCAAGCCAGGGAAAATCCTCGCGTAGCCCGACTGGCGCACGCCCGGATTTTCGATATGATCGCCGAGGCAGGGATTGAGAATCGATCAGATGGCAGCCGGCACTATACATTTTTTGATCAGGACTTGTTTGGTTTAGATCGGGCTTTGGATCAACTGGTGGAATACTTTCATTCGGCTGCTCAAAGATTGGAAGTGCGCAAGCGTATTTTACTACTGATGGGTCCTGTAGGAGGAGGAAAGTCGACATTGGTCGCGTTGCTAAAGCGTGGGTTGGAGCGGTATACCCGTACTGCTGCTGGAGCGACCTACGCTTTGGTTGGCTGCCCCATGCACGAGGAACCGTTGCACCTGATTCCGGAGGCACTGCGAGCCGACGTGTGGCGCGATTACCAACTTTACATTGAAGGCGATTTGTGCCCCGTGTGTCGACAACGGTTAAGCGATATCTACCATGGCCACATTGATGAATTTCCGGTGGAGCGGCTATTGATGTCCGAAAAAGACCGGATCGGGATAGGGACATTTTCACCAAGCGATCCTAAAAGCCAAGATATTAGCGAACTTACCGGCAGTATTGATTTGGCTACCATTGGAGAATATGGTTCGGAGTCCGACCCCCGGGCTTACCGCTTCGATGGTGAGTTGAACGTCGCCAATCGGGGATTGATGGAGTTTATTGAAATGTTGAAAAGTGATGAGAAGTTTCTTTACGGACTACTCACTTTGTCGCAAGAACAAAATATCAAGACAGGCAGATTCGCCATGATTTATGCCGACGAAGTTATTGTGAGCCACACCAACGAAACCGAATACGTGCGCTTCATTGAAAACAAGAAAAACGAAGCGCTAAGGGATAGAATGATTTTAGTGCGAATTCCTTACAATCTTAAGGTACACGATGAGATGCGCATCTACCAAAAACTAATTGGCGAATCGGCGCTCAACAACATGCATTTGGCACCGCACACACTTCGGGTAGCCAGCATGTTTGCCATCTTGTCACGGCTCAAGGATTCCAAAAAGCAGGGGATGTCCCTGGTTAAAAAGATGAAACTCTATGATGGAGAGTCCGTCGAAGGCTACACCTCTAAAGATGTCAAAGAACTCCGGGAAGAATTCTCCATGGAAGGCATGGACGGCATTTCTCCGCGATACGTGATTAATCGGCTATCCAGTGCCTTGGTCAAACCGGGGGTGCAATGCATCAATCCCCTTGATGCCCTGCGCACTCTGAAAGATGGATTGGAACAGCACACCGGAATAAGTACTGAGGAACGCGATCGATTGCTGAACCTCATTTACGAAACCCGTCGCGAATACGACGAGCTCGCCAAAATTGAGGTGCAAAAAGCGTTTGTCTATTCTTTTGAGGAATCTGCGCAGGCGCTTTTGAACAACTACCTAGACAACATTGAGGCGTACGTCAATAAGACGAAAATCACCGATCCGATTACCGATGAAGAAATTGATCCCGACGAAAAACTGATGCGATCAATTGAGGAGCAAATAGGCATTTCTGACAACGCCAAACGCGCTTTTCGGGAAGAAATTTTGATTCGCATTTCCACTCTAGCTCGGCGTGGCGACCATTTTGACTATCGGACTCATCCTGGATTGAAAGATGCCATTGAGGCCAAGTTGTTCAATGATTTGAAAAATGTGGTGAAGATCACCACCTCCACACGCACTCCGGATCAGGAACAGTTGAAGAAGTTGAATGAAGTGGCCAACCGTTTGATTACCCATGACGGGTATTGTTCTGAGTGCAGCAACGCAATTTTGCAATATGTGGGCACATTGTTAAGCCGGTAATCCCTTGGCACTACGGAAAACAAAAAAAGTAATTCCTGGGGAAATCCTATCGGTTGCCCCAGGAATTACCCGTGATAGAGCCCATGGCGGGGAAACCCATTATGGGCATAGCTAGGCTAAAGGTGGAGGCGATGTCCTCAACCTAAAAGGTCTGCGTTTAAAATCTGGTTATTGGTAGGCGGGATTACTTCCGCTAGAAATATCCCGTGGGCCGTAGACCATGGGTATGGGGCGATAGGATAGACTTTTTCCGAGAGCATATTCCACGTCGTCGGTGGCGATCTCCATGCTGTCGGTCGCCGTGTAACCTGCGGCGTTTTCGTAATAATTTGCTCCAGGCAGCAGACTGGTTGGAGAATTTGGCACTCGGCGAAATGGGGTAGATCCTTGAGACAGTCCTGCCCACCCTGATGGATTGTAATATAGCGCGTTATCCGCTGGGCTGCCGACGGCAATGACCACAAACTTGCCACTCGCGGTTGCTGCCCAGGCGTTGGCAAAATTTCCGGTAACCTGGGTTGCGGGAATTTCAAAGCGACTGGCGATGCTTTGGGCATTGGCGTAGTCTATGGGATCGGCAGCGTAAAGAAAGACTTGGTTTGGCGTGAGTGCTGTGTCGGGAGTTCCCACCGGAAACGGCAGGGAATTTACTGTAAACACATTACTCCATTGATATCCTAAGTTGTCAAACATCTGGGCGGTGGGAATCCAGTGCAACGCGTCACCTTGCTCTTGATAGATTTTCGGACTGTTAGCAAGCTTGATTAAGGTGACCGGTGTGCCTATCGGCAACGGCAGCGCTGAAACGGTCACGGTGTGGCTCCAGGATAGACCAAGCGCATTAAACGTTTGGGGATTGGGAATCCAATGCAACGTGTCGTTCTTCGCAATGTAGTATTGGGGATTGTTGGATAAATGGAGCACTGTGCCACTTGCAATGGTAGCCGCTGCGGCTGATGTTTGGAAGCCAACTAATCCTGCAGATATGAACGCGGAGCCTGCTGCAGCCGCTACAACCCGATGAATCCAGCGATATTGTGTCAATTCACAACCTCCTTCTTGGGACCGAACCTAGGGATAGTTATCCCGGTTCACACCATGACCGCCTTGGGGCAATGATAGTTAAAAATCACCTCCCGAATTTTTGTGAGTGACCCTTTGGTCATTATTAACAACGATGAGAGAGCTCGTCACGTTACGAAATTTAACGGAAATTGCCAGGGAATATATGGCACAAACAGTCGGCTGATGGTTCAATAGTGGGCAGGGCAGCAAACCCCCAAACAATAGGGTGATGGCACTATTTGCCGAACTTGAAAGAGACAAAATCTGGAATCTTTCATGGAGCGCCTTTGCCTTTTCAATCGGTCGCGCGACGTCTATGATAGATGAAGTCTAACTAGGGCGGTAGGAGACCAGAAAGGACCGAGGTGCGATGCGATTTGTCGCCCATATTTCTCGGTTGCCCGCCACCGTTCGCAATTCCTTTTGGGACGATGTGGGTTATACCGAGGAGTGGCTTGTGGGACTTGGAAAAGAGGCCACCGGGAGAACGCTGACGGTGGTCGGCCATAATCTTAGGCAATTGGAATCATGGTGGGGATGGCAGCAAAGGCCAGCGGTACTTGAGGGCTGGATTGATTTGATGTCAGTGGAGTTTACCTGGCGTTATCTGGAGGCATTTTTAGTAGACATTGGTCCGCGCCAGATTCACGTTCCGTGTGGCGGGGAGTCGGAGGTGCAATGGAGTCCGGGGCATCTCGTAGTTCGCGCGCCTGAAATGTCATGGCTCTGGCCACGATTGCGGGAAGTGTGGGCCCGATTTGGACTTGTAGCCAGAGAATCGCTAGAGTGGCAGGCGCTTTCACGCGCCTATCGGGCAACCCGGCTGCCATACGGGTATATCTTGGAAACTCAGCCCCGATCTTGCTGGAACGAATGGCATCTTACGGTGGAGCCAGGTCAAGACGACACGGCGTTAAACCATGTGTGGGCTGATTTGGTTCAGCGTTTGGGAGTGCGTTCGCTTCGTGTTCGCTGGTATCAAGAAATGTTGCCTCGCACGGAATCTTTGTTGGGTCTGCCGGTACGGATGGTTCAGGCGCGCCTTACGGTAACCAATCCTCCGTCTTTGTTATGGGACTCGAATTCCTTGCAGCGCCCATCATTGCGGGGGCTTCGGTGCCATCTGTCATGGGAAGTGCCGGAATGGAGCCGACATCTTTCTAATACTGTGGTGCTGCGACGCTGGCGACAAGGAACCCGCCTGGAAGCGCATTTTCGACCACGTACAGGCGAGTGGGAACCCGCAGCATATCGTGCCTTACGGCGCGAGCGTCGTCAATTGCCCGTATTTACCTGGGCGGTATCCCCGGGTCACGACGACTTGCCCACCTGGGAGAGTCTCCAACATCAGGCTCATGATCACCAGCAATTAGCTCGACTGGCGGAATTTCTAAATTCACTTGCCCATCCACAGCTTCCTAACGAATGGCCGTCGCGAATGCGATATCGTCGGGAGACATGGAAAGTAGACGCACTGGCCTCGATTCCGGGCCAATGGACTATTAGCCATGGATTGGGGCCAAAGATTGTGGTGTCTTGGCCTCGTCACCACCATGTTGGATGGTTGAGCTTAAAATGGGGTTCTTCCACCGCCGTGGCCGTGGTTGCTCCTCCGGGGGGCGATGCACAGGACAGCCTGAATCAGTGGCGCTATTGGGCCTGGGTTATCACGACGCATTTGATGCCGCAAATTGAAAATTGGTTAGAAGACAACTCGAGTACTCGTGATTAGCAATGTGATACGGCGTTCGAACACATAGATTAAAATCCTGCTTATTAAGTGGCTGCGTAGGAGATGCAGAGTTAGGGAAAGTTTCCAGTGGGACCCCCAACAACTATTGGGGAATGCAAAGCTTTTTACGCATGCCCTGTGCGGCTATATTCAGCAACTTTAGCCAAACCTTTACAGATATAACGCTACCCTGATAAGTCCACAGGTAAATCCACCTATACTAATAATGATACGATTATACGCTGCGAAATGTCATATACAGTGACATTATTGCAAACCGAAAGCAGTAATGATGTTCCGACCCATGAGCAAGTCGACCATTTTCGATGGTACAAGGCCAGTTTACGTCCTGCAAGTGAGAACGACGCGTATTTGTATTATGGTGGCGTTAAACTGGGTGCCACGTAGGATTTCGTGATGGCCTTGCTTCCTCTGCTAAGTCATTGCGCGATTGTGGTTGGGTTGGCACCTACCTCAGATGTCTGCCATTGCGACGCGTCACCACGATTGCGGATGGGGGCTTCGTGTCCGCTTTGTTGTAGTGTTGTGCCAGACTGGCAACGACAAAGCACGTTCACGAGAATTCGTTACCCTTTCCCATCCCAGTCGGTCAAGCTATTATCGATAGAAACGTAGAGCAATAGAAGCACCGACTGACGTGTGAACGCCCAGCGCTGGAAAAACTGGGATGTTTATACGACATTAGGGGGCCAGAGGAATGTTGGCCCCTTACTTATCGCTTGGCCCGACGGGACCGCGACCACTCTTTCATGCCCATTGGGCCATTCTCATAGAAATACATGGAATACAGATAGGGGTCCACGACTGCACGGTAAACTTTAATGATCCCGATTTCCTCTAATTTATTTATGCGTTGGTCCACGTCTTCCACCGAGATTTGCAACTCATCGGCAATGTCTTCTAATGGGGTTCGGGCGTTGTCAATAAGAATTTCTACCAAGCGGCGATCCTTGGTGTCCACTGGATATGACAGCGGTTGCGCCATGATATTTCACTCCTCAGTACGACTCTGGTATTAACTACTGTGTTCGGTACGCAATCCGTCCATCATGGTGCGCAGCAACGTAATTTCTTTCGCTAACCGCCCACGCGTGCTACGAATTTCCAAGAGTTCTTGCCGTGTCGCAGTAGGTATGGGAATATGCGCGGCAATCCAATAGGATAAGGCTTCCGGTGTTTGTGGCAGCAGCGGATGTGTTGATTCTGAACGCATAATGCTCCACATTTCGGAACCCAGGGCTTGCGCCTCATCAACTAATGGGTTGGGTATCGTGTCTTCTGAGTCGGGCATGAAGCGAAATTGACCGACAAGGGTCTCGTGTACCAGTCGGAAAGACAATAAACTGACTCGACTGATGCCTACCACTACGACACTTTGCGGGCTTGTGTTTTGAGGGTAGTCTAGTACCCTGGCCACAGTCCCGATGGACAGCGGTTCAGGCCATGCAGCGTCCGTTCCCGGGGTGGACCTTGCTAAACACACTACGACCCCAGTATCCCGTAGGGATGCCTCGGCAATCATAGCCTGGCCCAATGGGCCATCTACGGTTAGGTTCAGTCTCATTCCCGGAAATAGCACTTCTGTCCATGGTAAGATAGGCAAGCTTAAGGTGTCCCGATTGGTAGGCATGTCACGCCTCCTTGTGAGAATTTCGCCATGATTCTTAACTCGCGTCTCTTCTCTATTTTACTGGTTTCCATTGCTGTCTCCAACCTGGTCAGGGATGAATTAGGGAGTATTTTTTTACAAATCGAGTGTGATTTTCCCCATGGGAAGACAATGCTAGAATAGAGAGCGATTGAACCGATACTTGGACGAGGCAGCACAACGGGAGGCGCAATAATCATTATGGGTTATGGATTGACAGAAGAACAGAAGATGTTTCGTGATATGGTGCACCGATTGGCAGTGGAAAAGGTGGCACCACGGGCCGCCGAAATTGACGCTACACATGAATTTCCCTGGGATATTGTAAAACTGTTTTCCGAAAACGGGTTGATGGGCGTGGGCATGCCGGAAGAATTAGGGGGCGGCGGAGCGGACCTGCTGACATTTTGTCTCTCAGTAGAAGAAGTGGCTCGGGTCTGTGCGACCTCCAGTTTAATTATTGCCGCCCAGCATTTAGGAGCAATGCCGATTTTGATTGCTGGGAGCCGAGAACAAAAGAAGCGATTCATCCCTGCAATTGCCGCAGGAGAAAAGTTGTCGGCGTTTGCGTTGACTGAGCCGGAAGCTGGGTCAGATGCTGGCGGTACCAAAACTCGCGCAGTCCGGGAAGGAGATCGCTATCGCATAAACGGAACGAAAGTGTTTATCACAAATGGTGGATTAGCCAAGACCGTGGTAGTATTTGCTTCAACTAATCCTAGCGCAGGAGTTCGAGGAATTTCCGCTTTCATCGTGGATGGGGATCAGCCCGGCGTTAGTGTAGGACGAATTGAAAACAAAATGGGCATCCGGGGTTCGCAAACCGCAATGCTGAACTTCGACGACGTGTTGGTTGATGCAGACCGGTTATTGGGGACAGAAGGCGATGGCTTCAAAATAGCGATGCGGACTTTAGACAGGACGCGGCCAGGAATTGCTGCGCAGGCTTTGGGCATCGCCCAAGGAGCTCTCGATGTCAGTTATCGCCATGTGCAGACCCGGCGCCAGTTTGGTCAAGCTATAGGGCAATTTGAAGCTATTCAGTTTATGCTGGCGGATATGCAGACGCAAATCGAAGCCAGCCGTCAACTGTTGTATAAAGCGGCTGAAGTTGTGGAAACCGCCGGATTTGAAACCGTGTCGTCCGCCGAGGTGACCCGGTACTCGGCAATGGCCAAATTGATGTGTTCAGACACGGCAATGCGAGTGACTACTGATGCCGTGCAGCTTTTAGGAGGGTATGGGTATATTCAGGACTACCCCGTAGAGCGCATGATGCGGGATGCCAAAATTACCCAAATATATGAAGGAACTAACCAAGTCCAACGCTTAGTGATTTATCGCAACATGGAGATGGAGAGTAACTAATGACGAAATCCTACATCAAGGATTTACCTCAACGTGTTGGGCAGCCGGTGGAGATCGAAGGTTGGGTGACGCACTTTCGCTCGTCGGGGAAAATTCATTTTATTGTTGTGCGGGATGGCACTGGTACGGTGCAATGCGTGGTGTCCGGCGACTCTTTCGCGGATTGGGATCATTTGACGGTTGAAACCTCCTTGGCGATTCGGGGGGACGTAAAGGCCGATGCCCGATCTCCAATGGGGGTGGAGATTTCAGTGTCTGCCATTGAGATCATTGGGCCGAGTGTGGACTATCCGATATCCCCCAAGGAGCATGGCACCGATTTTTTGATGGGGCATCGCCATTTGTGGATCAGAAGCCCAAGGCAATCCGCCATCTTAAGAATTCGTGCCGGAGTGATTCGGGCAATTCGCGGATTTTTAGATCACAACGGGTTTATTGTGGCCGATCCGCCGATTTTGACGCCAGCCGCCGCCGAAGGCACAACCACCCTCTTTGGCATCGACTATTTCGGAGATCCTGCATATCTTTCGCAATCGGGCCAGCTCTACATGGAAGCCTTGGCCATGGCACTAGGGCGGGTTTATTCTTTCGGGCCAACGTTTCGGGCAGAAAAATCGAAAACCCGACGTCATTTAACGGAATTTTGGATGATTGAGCCTGAAATGGCGTTTGTTGAATTCGAAGAAAATCTCGGGTGGCAAGAACGCTTAGTAGAATATACCGTTCAAAAGGTTTTGACCGATAATCTGGGCGACTTGGAGAGCATTGGCCGGGATCTGGAGCCATTACGAAAGGTCAAGGCACCTTTTCCCCGGATCACCTATGACGAGGCACTGGAACGCTTGAAGTCAAAACACATGGAAATTCCTTGGGGAGATGATTTGGGTGCTCCCCATGAGACGGCGTTGGCCGAAGAGTTTGATCGACCGGTCTTTGTCACTCATTTTCCGACAACGCTTAAAGCGTTTTATATGCAGCCGGATCCTACCCGTCCGGAAGTCGTGTTGGCGGCCGACCTCTTGGCACCGGAGGGGTACGGGGAGATAGTTGGTGGCAGCCAGCGTATTCATGACTTAGCGCTCCTAGAGCAAAGACTAAAGCAACATCATTTGCCACCTGAAGTATACTCGTGGTATCTAGATTTACGGCGCTACGGTTCGGTGCCGCACAGTGGATTTGGCATGGGATTGGAGCGGCTTGTCGCCTGGATTGCAGGCTTGGACCATGTGCGTGAAACCACAGCCTTTGCACGGACGTTAAACAGAGTGTGGCCATAAAAACATAAGGGAGGAGGGGCTCTGGGTGCCACCATCAGATGATCAGGAACAGGGTTTGGATATCGGGAAAATCCTTAATACAGCACGGATTCACCATCGCCTTTCGATTGATGACGTGAGCGAAACCTTGCGTATACGGCGCGACTACATTCAAGCATTGGAGCAAAATCGCTGGGAAGACTTGCCGGGCGAAGTTTATGGCCAAGGATTTCTTAGAAGTTATGGCCGACTTGTGGATTTAGACGGCGACAAACTGGTTGAGTTGAGACGTTCCATGATTGGTGCGCCCAGCATTAAGCCCGTATTGCCCGATGGCGGCACTACTGGAAAGGGAACGGGAATATTTACCCATTCTGGTATTTCCCAGGGCAGTTCATCAGCGCCTAGCCGAGCTCAGAGGTCGCGGCCGCCCTCTGCCCCTCATCCCGTCTCTGCACAACCCATGAGCTCGCGGTCAGTGATTACTTTAGCGGTGGTACTGGCGGCTTTATTTGTGGTTGGTTTATATTTGCTTGGTCATTCGACCCATCATTCCGGAGCACCACTTGCATCGCAGTCCACGACGCACAACAAGTTGCCAAAGAAAACCCAAACCCCGGCGAAACTGCATCATCGTAGCCATCCCAAGGCACGGAGCACGGTGCCAACGTCTGCGGCATTGGCGCCCACTGCTATTTCGACCCATGGAAACATTACCGTTGCCACGTATGATGTGCCTTCTTCACCAATGACGGTGTCAGTAAATTTCTCCGGACCTTGTTGGCTAGGAGATATGATTGACGGGGCGCCCCAAGTGCAGCACACCTATTATGCTGGGCAATCGGTGTCCTTTTCTGCGGCCAATTCCTTAAATCTAGTGTTTGGCACGCACAGTGAAACTGTCACCGTTAATGGCCAATCGGTCACGCCGCCGTCTAGCCCCTTGCTTTGGGAAATGAATTTTGTGCCAGCTGGGGGAGGATAGCATTTCGAGGGATGAAACTTGGACCACGGGGCATTCTGCAAGGTGATACCTTTATGTGAAAAGAGGTGCCCCGATGGCTCGGCTTTATCTGATGGGCTTAGTTATGGCAAACGCACTGCACCCAATTCCGACCCCACCACATGTCTCGGCTCGCGCCGCAATTGTGATGGACGCACGGACGGGTGCTGTTTTATATGAAAAAAATGCCTTTGTGCAAAAGGATCCGGCGAGCGTTACCAAGATGATGACGGCTTTGCTGGTTATCGAAGCAGGCCATTTGAACCGGGTGGTGACGGTATCCAAGCAAGCAGCGGCGACCATCGGCTCTTCAATGCATATCCGCTACCGTCAGCAATATACCGAGATGGACTTATTGCGTGGATTGCTAATGCGATCAGGTAATGATGCGTCGATTGCCCTAGCAGAAGCTGAGGCCGGCAGTGTGACTCGTTTTGTGGCCCAAATGAATATAAAGGCGCAGGAACTGGGCGCTTTCAATACTGCGTTTGAAAATCCGAACGGACTAACCGCTCCGGGACATTATTCCACAGCCTACGACTTAGCTCTCATTGCTCGGGCCGCGATGCGAGAGCCGGTATTCCGTCGGGTGGTTGCCACCCGTGAAGATGTGATTCAAGAACAAGTCTCGCGAAGCAAACGATCTATCTCTAATACGAATCAATTACTATACGGATTTCCCGGTGCCGACGGGGTTAAAACGGGAACGACCAATGCCGCCGGGAAGTGTCTGGTGGCATCGGCTACCAGACATGGCCGGCAAATTATTGCGGTGGTGTTAAATAGCGACAACCGTTTCGGAGATGCAGCCCGGTTGTTACAATGGGGGTTTACTCACTGGAATACCGACCAAGTCTTGGCTCAAGGGGAGAAAGTGGCTCAAATTCCTGTGAAAGGTGGAACGGTACCGGACGTCGGGGCTAGACTCGCCGGTCCGGTTTGGGTCACTTACCCTGAAGGAGCTAGTTATCAAGTTCACATTGTGAGGCGGCACTTTGTTCCGGCACCCGTTGTAAAAGGTACCGTAGTCGGCCGCGTCATTGTCACTACCATGGATCAACCTCCCGAGACTGAGGTCCTGGTAGCGGGCCGCTCAGTGGCAAGACAGCCGGTGCGCCGACCATTTTGGCAGTGGCTCACCGGCTTTTGGCGTCGTCATTAACCGCGGTAATTGGGGGAACCATAAGTCAGCAACTGGTTGACTGTAACCAAACGGTATCCTTTTGCGGCCAATTGTCGCAAGATAGTGGGCAGTGCCAAATCAGTTTGTTTACAGGTATCGGAAGCATGCAGCAACACAATATCCCCCGGGTGGATCCGGGTAACTACTCGAGAAATGATGGTGGCAACGCCAGGGTTCATCCAATCTAAGGAATCAGTGCCCCAAGTCACCGTAGTGTACCCAACCGCCCGGGCCGCTAAAATGGTGCGTGAATTGAAATCGCCATTTGGCGGCCGCACTAGGGTCGGGCGTTTACCCGTAAGCTCTTCAAGCACTTGGTTGGTTTTCATAATGTTGGCCTCAATTTGCGGGGTCGACAACTCGGAATAGTTCACGTGAGCCCAGCCGTGTGATTCAATTTCAAATCCGTCTTTTACCATTTCCCGCACCAATTGCGGATTTTGTTTGGCCCAGGGACCCGACAAAAAAAACGTGGCAGCCACGTGATCCGCTGCTAGCAGGTGCACAACCTTGGCGGGCATGACGGTGCCCCAGGAGATGTCGAAAGTCAAGGCGGCCACCTTTTGCGTAGTATTCACATCACGCAGGGAATATCGGTCGCTTAGAGGTAACGTTGCAGCCCAGGTGCGATATCCGTATGTTTTGCCCCAATGCCATGCCAGAACCACAAGCAGTGCGGCGGCCAGCGCCACCGCAACCCGTCGCAACATTTGATGGGGCACAGTGATAAATCGCATATAACCACCTTCTTTCTTAGGGATAGCAATCATAGCCATCGCTATTGGTATGCGCGTTATTGGGACGAGATATCCGCGACTTGTCTGGCAGCTATCATTACGCCGATTTGTGGGTTCCATAGAACCTGGGAACCATGCTTCCCAAAATCGATTTCGTGGGCTATGATTAGCCACGAGGTGACGGGAACGATGGCAACCAGGGTTGGGATGGTTAGTTTGGGCTGTCCCAAAAATCGTGTGGATTCTGAGGTCATGTTGGGTCTTTTGGAACAGGCTGGATATCAGTTAACCCCAGAGGCCAAGGACGCTGAGGTGTTGATTGTCAATACCTGTGGTTTTATTACATCGGCCAAGCAGGAGTCAATCGATACCATATTAGAGATGAATCAATATCGGGAAACGGGACAGTTGAAGGCACTGGTAATGGCAGGGTGTTTATCTCAACGCTATCAACAGCATTTGTGGGATGATCTTCCCGAAGTCGACGCGATGGTGGGAACTGGAGAATTTCACCGCATTGTGGAGGCCGTGGATGGCGCATTGAAAGGAGCCCGTCCGTCATTTTGGGGTGAAATGCCAGTGAGCGGCATGGAAAGCCCGCGTCGGTTGACGACTCCATTTTACACCGCGTATCTCAAGATTGCGGAAGGGTGTGACCACGCCTGCGCCTTTTGCGCTATTCCTAAGATGCGTGGGGGCTACCGAAGCCGTCCATTAGCTGACATTGTCACTGAAGCTAGGCAACTGGTTGCATCCGGGGTACGTGAATTGGTATTGATTGCGCAAGATTCCACTATTTGGGGCCATGATTTATATGGGCATCCACAATTGCCGCGATTGCTTTACGCTCTGCAGGAAATTCCAGATCTTTTATGGGTCCGGATTATGTACAGCTATCCGACCCAAGTGACACCGGAATTGGTGCGAGCCATGCGGGATTTGCCCGTAGTAGCACCCTACCTCGATATGCCATTGCAGCATGCCCATCCTGATTTGCTAAAACACATGGGCAGGCCGTTTCGCCGGGAAAAAACTGATCGGGTGTTGAAGATGGTGCGGGACGCAATTCCCGATGTCACCTTGCGTACCACCTTCATCGTGGGATTTCCTGGAGAAACCGAAGAGCACTTTGAGACTTTACTGCAATTTATCGAAGAAATGCGGTTTGACCACGTGGGGGTCTTTACCTATTCCCCAGAAGAGGGAACCCGTGCAGAGCCTTTGGGGGATCCGATTCCGGAAGTCGTCAAAGAAAAACGGCGGCGCCGCGCGATGTTGACCCAGCGGAAATTGGTTGGGGAAGTCCGGGGGCGCCACATTGGACGGGTCATGCCGGTGATAATTGAAGAGGTCGGCGATACCGTCAGTGTGGGTCGGGGAGCGACCGATGCGCCCGGTATTGACGGAGTGACCTATGTCAAAGGAGTATTTAAGGTGGGTCAGGTGGTTCCAGTACGGGTGAACGGGGTGCGGGAATACGATTTACTGGCGGAGGCTGTGGAATAACCCAGCTGACACATTAACGGTATTACGGGTCATATTGGCGCCGGTGGTGGCGGCGTTTTGGTTGAGTGCGTCTTCCTCATTAAGATGGTGGGGGTTGAGTGTGTTTGTCGTTGCTGGGTTTACTGATTTGTTTGATGGAATTGTTGCGCGCCACACTAAACATACGACCCAATTCGGAGCCTATTTAGATCCTTTAGCGGACAAAATATTGGTATTGGGCACGGGGTTAGCTCTGGTGTCTGCACATCGCTTGGCCGTTTGGATTTTGTTCTTAATTTTAATCCGGGAACTGGCGGTGACTGGATTACGGTCGATTCTTCCGCGCGACCAATATATGCCCGCCAGTTATGCCGCCAAATGGAAGACTACCGTACAATTGATTGCACTGGGGGCCTCTTCGGTCCTGGTGGGCACAATTCCCGACATATTTTGGGCGCTAGCACTGGCCTTAACCCTATGGACCGGGTTTGAGTACTTTTACCAACATTGGCCGCGTTAACCGGTTCCTGCCTCAGCTGACAAGCATTGCGCCCCCAAAATTCCCATCGTTCATGATATACTCCCCGGTAGTTTGAGAATTTATGCGCCGAGTGTTCCGAAGGGAGTGCGTTATGTAATGATGAAGGTGACTATCAAGCATGCATTGGTTGCAGTTATAGTGTTTTGCGTCACCTTGGGCCTATTAAAAGGTGTCCAAACCATTTATATGCGGTCTGTAGTGCGCACCCCCTTAATTCGCGCCATGGAAAAGGTCCCTGGAATCAAAACAGCGAGCATGATAGGCAACGATACCGTGCGCTTGGTATTGAAACCGCAAGCCAATTTGATGTCATCCTACCAGGCGGTGGTGTCGGACGCAGAATCGTCACTAGGACAAGCACCCTTAACCGTAACTATTGCCGATCATTCCAACACAATCATGACTAATGTGGCGAATCAGGTGCAATTCATGGTGGCCCAGGGGATTGCTACGGGACAATATGTGACGATGGAACATAGCATTGTCGGGTTAGCCAGCAAATCTGGGCTGAATGCGGTGGTGCAAATTGATTCCACTCATGTATACGTCACACTCACCTCAGATCATGGTAAGTTCTATTGGTACCACGTGGTGCCGATTGCCAGCAACCCGCAGAAGGGGGCGGTTTCATGATTAAGTCGGCCATTATTGGGGTAATCGCTGCACTTCTAGCGTTTTTGTTGTGGAACGGCATTGATGTGTGGCCGGTGATTCTGATTTTAGGTTTGGTGGCAGCGCTGACCTACACTGGTGTGTGGAATAAAGTGGTGCAAGCGCGTCATGGACGGCAAGTAACGGTTGGTTCCACGACGCGGGTCACATTCAATGATATCGGCGGTCAGACTACTGCGAAGAACGAACTGAAAGAAGCTTTGGAATTTGTTCGGAATCCTGAACGTATTCAAGACCTGGGGATTCGTCCATTAAAAGGGATTCTTCTTACCGGACCGCCGGGCACCGGCAAGACAATGCTCGCTAAAGCGGCGGCAGAATACACCGATTCTGCGTTTTTGTCCGCCTCGGGTTCGGAATTTGTTGAGATGTATGCGGGCGTAGGCGCCCAAAGAGTGCGTCAACTGTTCGTAGAAGCACGTCAATTGGCCAAACGTCAAGGGCAAGCTAATGCCATTATCTTTATTGACGAAATCGAGGTCATGGCAGGAAAACGCGGCCAGCATCACAGTCATTTGGAATATGATCAGACGTTGAACCAGTTGCTGGTAGAAATGGATGGCATGGGCACTTCGGAAACCGTGCGCATCCTAGTCATGGCCGCTACCAACCGAGGTGACTTGCTGGATCCGGCACTATTGCGCCCTGGAAGATTTGATCGCCAAGTTCGGGTAGACTTGCCGGATCGGGAGGGACGGCTGGCTATTTTGGCTTTGCATACGCGCAATAAGCCATTGGCTTCGGATGTGGACCTGGCTCGAGTGGCACAAGAAACTTTTGGATTTTCCGGCGCCCATCTAGAGAGTGTATGCAATGAAGCAGCAATTATGGCACTGCGGGATAATTCTCCGGCCATTTCAGACCGCCATCTCATGGATGCTATTGACAAGGTCTTACTTGGGGAACGCTTGGATCGCAACTTGCGTGCTGGGGAGCTGAACCGTGTCGCGGTTCACGAGGGAGGGCACGCGTTGGTCGCCGAAGTGGTCAATCCTGGATCGGTATCGTCAGTAACGATTTCCCCCCGCGGCATGGCCTTGGGATTTGTCCGTCAATCACCTGAAGATGATCGCTTGATTCAAACGGTAACCGAGCTAAAAGCAGATATTCAAGTGTGTTTGGCTGGCTCCACAGCAGAACGCATCATTTTAGGAGAACAAAGCACTGGAGCCGCCAATGATTTTGAAAAAGCCTGGGACATAGCACGGAGGATGGTTTTGTCTGGTCTTTCTTCATTAGGGGTGGTTCACGAAGAAGCCTTATCGCCGGAAAGTCTGTATCAGGCGATTCAAGACATTATTACTCAACAACAGGCGGAAGTGGATCGCATCATTATCGATCGGGCTCCGCATTTACGCCACCTGGCGCAAAAACTATTGGAAGCAGAAACGTTGTCTGGGGACGCGGTGCGCAGCATGGTGCACAAAACTGATCATTTAGCGTTGGGCGAAGCAACGTCAGCATAAATATGCGAAACATCCGTCTTGCCAGCGACTGCAGGTAGGGAGGGGATGGAATGCAATGTACTCTCTCGCCATCTAACCCTCACGGGTTGGGGTGGCGGGAGAGTTCATTGCCGTGATACGGATTTTGGCCTGCGATCATGTGGTTAATGACGTTGGAGCCAAATCCTTGAGGCTATCCACAGGTTTTCCCGAACAAAAACATTCTCCGTTTATAAATCCAACTAACGCACCGGACGCTGTTTTGGTGGGATAGAGGCCATTGCTTATACGGCATTTCCTTCTACTATGCCGCATACTGGCATCCACTTCCTGTTCGGCGATCACTTAGAGACTACACTTATCTGCCCGAGGTTGATGGGAACCGCTATCCCAAACCTAGTAAGGCATTTACAACATAACTTGATAACTATCGGAAAGCGCGTAGTTAGAGGGATTAAATGCCTGATTTTGGCGACAAGGGGTTGGAGCATAAAAACGTTACTGCTATAACCAATCGCAAAGGTACCTTGCTACAAATGGGGAGATTATCTGTTGTAGGTGTTAACACCCTGTAAGCGCTTGGACTCCTCCCATATGCTAAGAATGAGATATCTCTAATCTCCCACTCACTTAGCTAAGGAGGTATAAGTTCCGTGAACATAGCTTTTTTGAAACGATCCGCCTGGTTAGGTTTGGCTTCGACCGGGGTCTTGGTGGCATTGTCTGCGTTTCCTGGAGTGGCTGCATTGGCGGCAGCTGCTCCAACCACTATATATGTTAGTACTCAGGGGAACAACACGACGGGAAATGGGACGATGCAGGCGCCCTACCAAACTATACAATATGCTATTAACCAGAGCGCGGACGGGTCGACGGTGATTGTTGAACCCGGTAACTACAATGAGTCCCTCATGATACAAAAGTCGATTACCCTGGAGTCGGCTTCCTCTCTGAACAGTGCATTGGGCCCGACCACGATTTCTGGCGCGAACCAGTCGGGATTGAACACGATCTGGATTGACGGAAACGGTGCCAACGGAACCGTGATCGATGGGTTTACAATTACTGCAGGTTCCGATCATGGAATTTTTGTGGAAAATGCCAATCAGGTGACCATCGAAAATAATTTGGTAACCGGAAATGGCACGGCTGGCAGCAAAGGTGTGCCCGAGGACAAACCCATTGAACTTGTCGGTACTGCCAATGCTTTGGTCAAGGACAACACTGTGACCAAAAATCTTGCGGACGGGGGTATCGGACTGACCGATAACGGACCTCTGGATCCGGGAGCGCTTCAAGGAGCAACGTTAGTTGGGGGACCGGTAGCACCCTCCAAGGACAATGTGGTGGAAGATAACACGGTGACCGACAACCAAGGAGGATGCGGCATCGTGTTGGCTTCCTACAATGCAGGTGAAGGGGTAGTAGACAATCATGTAGTGGGGAACACCGTTAGTCGCAATGTGGCGGGTGTAGTGGTCGCCACCGATGCCCCTAACACGGTGGCTGAAGGAAATGTGGTATCCAACAACACGGTAGAAAATAGTTTCATTGCCGGCATCATTCTTCACAGCAATGCCCCGGGTGATGTGTTGACGCAAAATGTGGTGAGCAATAACTCAGTGTCTGGCAATGGATTCGATCCTGAAGTGGGGGCTTTCAAACCCACTGGGATTGTCGAAGCTGGGGCAGTGGATCCTGTTACCGATAGCACGATTATCGACAATCATGTGACAAACGAGTTTTTTGGCATTTTTGTTAACGGTTCGCTGCAAGATCATATTGCCAATAACATCATGGATACTACAGTGCCTATCGCTCCGGCTTTAGAACTCGTTGGGCCAACAATGCCGGTAGAGGTGGGGCAGAGTCCTACCTTTACGGCGGAAGATCCCGCAAATCCCACTGGTGTTGAATACCAATTTTGGATGGATTCCGCTAGTGGTTGGAAAATGGTGCAAAACTATTCCAGTAGCAACAGTTTTACGGTAAAAGACATCCCAGCCGGCAGTTATCAAATTGTGGCATATGCTATGACTCCCACACAGTTGAAGGCGCAGGCATGGAAACAGGCTATCATGGCCAGCCAATTCACTAATGTGGGAAGCACTGTTAGTTTGACCACGATGTCATTGATGAATGGTATGCCGGTGATGGGTGCTATGGTGCAGGCAATGGCTTCTCATTTGCTAGACCCCGTCTATCAATTTTGGTGGGAAGGTCCTAATGGTCATTGGACTTCGAGTGGGAATTACTCCCCCAGTTCCATGATTACCATCCCTAGTTATGCGGTGTCTTTGGATCACGCGGGAACTTATCATGTGATTGTGTATGCCAAAGACGCTAATGCGCCGGAGACGGCGGCTAACGAGGTATGGAGCCGTGTTTTGACTGTTCAGGTTGCGCCCACTGTGGATTTTCTCTTAACCCCCAGTCTATCGGCTATTAACGTGGGAGGCTCCGCTACGTTGACATTGGCTCAAGTGTATACCAACGGACAACCTGCGTCTGGAATGTCATTGGATAATTTGAATTCCACTTTTACCATTACTGGTGCCGATGGCAAACCTGCGTTAGGTTTTACCATTTCAGGATTTGGGGTCAGTCAGCAAGTAATGACCGATGGGACATATACGTTTAAGGATACGCCTACAGCGCAGTCGGGATCTGTTGTGATTACTGCCGGGTCTACCGTAACACCCGGTATCTACCAAGTGATTGCATCAGATCCAGATCACATGGACAGTACCTCCTTGCCCGTGGACATCGTCGTTAATCCTTAGAAGATGGAAGGCGGGTGCCCAAAGACCCAATGGGACCCGCCCTCCTCCCAGATTGGGAAACCGCGTCAGATCACCATCCAGAGATGTTGCGAATGGCTCGTACCCTTGCGTTGAAGCGCGGATCGGAATGACAAATGCCCAAGACCTGGTATATGGTGTTGATTTGATTCTCGATAGACTTTTCTGTGACTTGCAATTGTTGAGCAATGGCACGATTGCTATAACCTTGGGCAATAAGGGACAGAATTTGGGATTGTCTCGGGGTAAGGCCATAAGGGGATATTGGATGCATGCGCGTTAAGGGTGTTCTTAAAATGTGATTTTGGGCGGTTTGAATCGCGTTAATCAATGTACCCAAATCCGGCAGGCTACTGGTTTCAAGACAGGTCCACCCAGTTAAGGAGTGCTGTGGCCAATCCGCCTTCACCGCGCTTGTGATATTTCGCGTGAGAATAATAATCCCTATATTTTGGTTTTGGGTCTTGAGATCTTGAGCTAATTGAATGCTGTCTTGGATATTGGCCTTGCGAAAGGCCAGAAGTACTACATCGGGACTGGCCGACACAATATGCAAGCGGGTTTCGGTAATTGAATGGTATGCGGGTCCAACCACTGTCATATTGGGTTGGTGTCTTAAGCATTCGCGACACATGTCTAAAAATAGGCCGCGGTCACCAACAACGGCAACTCTAGGCAATATTGGCTGCATTCGATTCGATCCCTTCATTCAAAAATTCGAAATCACGTGCGACAAATCCAATTTGTATTAACCAAAAGTATAGCAAATAGTTCGGCCTTGGTGATACGACAAAATCTGACTTCTCTCCACAAAGTGTTTCCCGAACCTTTCTCCTATTTACATTTGAGGTATCATGGTATGACCTAAGCACATGAAATACACAATTGCCGGCACTCAAATGAGATCTGCGACAAAGAAAATTCTTCAAAATCACTTGGTCAACGTCGACAGCTATGTTAACGTGAATTCGAGAATACCAACTACGATAGGGATGAGGGGATAAGCGGCTACCTCCCACGTAGGTATTGCAGAACCAAGAGGCTCTCAGGACGGCAAGAGAAACCCTGCCAGGGTTAGGCCGAGAGAGTCTAATCCCTATAATGACACTAAGTGAGGCCATCTCAATGACCCCAAAATCCAAGTCGCATACATTGTGGAACGACCTAGGCAGTGTCTTGTCGCCACGGACAGCCGTCTTGTTCATCGGTTCCTTGGTGATTCCTGCCGCCGCATTTATGCTGTATCCGTTTCTAACCATCTATTTCACCCATGTACTGCACGATACGGCAGCCGAGGCCGGATTATTGCTTTCGATTCGCTTTTTGTCGAGTGCAGTGTTCGGTTTTCTTGGTAGCTGGTCCTCTGGACGTTGGGGGCTCTTGCGTACGTACTACATCTCGAGTCTGTTGACCGCCGGCGCAATTGCGTTACTAGCGTTTCAGCATCAAGTGATTCCGATCATTCTGTTGCTTCTGGTGATGGGGGTATCAGGATCCACCGTGATGAGTATGATTCGCGGACTTTCTAACATCGGGGTTGTCGCGGATCATCGCGGAACGGCGCTTAATGTGATCCACTGGTTAACCAACGTGGGTATGGCTGTTGCCATGCCTTTCTCGGCATTACTGCTACACGGCGGACATTCCCGAATCCCGTTTTACGTTGCGGCCGGCGCCTACGCGGTGATGGTTCCAGTGGTTGCGCTATTTTTTGGCAAAAACCCTCCGGCCGGCGCTGGGAAACCCGATTCTCCCGCAAATGCCAAAACAAGCGGATTGCTCGGAATCCTTCGGCAAGATATTGCCTTTACGTATCTGATGGCATCGTTTATTCTCTGGGCCCTGGTGGAAATGCAATTCGAATCTAACGTCCCGTTAGACTTGTCGTATCACTTGCTGCATGGCACAGCACTTTATGGTATTTTGGGCGGAATCGATATGGTGATCGTGTTTGTGCTTCAACTTGTCGTCAGCCACTGGCTCTCCCAGAACAAATCTCCTTGGTATGGCTATGCTGGTTTCGTGATGTTAGGCGGTCTCATGGTCGGTGGACTATGGCAGACGGTGATTGGCTGGTCAATCTCTATCATCCTTCTCAGTGTCGGTGAAGTCTTTAGCATCAGTCAAATTATGAACCTGATGGGCATTCTGCCCAAGGAGGGGCAGCAAGGCAGTTATTTCGCCATCTTTGGCATGGCACAGGGACTGGCTACATTTCTCGCCTATAGCCTAGGCGGGGTAATCTATCAATGGCTGCATCCCGCTGTCTTGTTTTCGTTATGCCTGCCAGCGGCCGCTATTTCAGCCGTTCTTTATCGTAGTGCCCGCGTGCGCGCTTACGCAAGTGCATCGATAAGCGAATCCTCGGCGGTGTGACTCTTGACAAACTCAGGTGCCGACATTTTCGTCGACAAACCTATTTTGGAACGACTTGTCGTGTTGTATAAACTAGTTGACCTCAAAGGCGATCTGCACTATGGCAAGTACCCGAGTGGTCGGTCGCCTTTTTTTCTGGCGTAGCCCAGCGTGTTACAAGGTGTGAGCCAGGGATGGTTCGGTTACATTATTTACTCGATAAAACCCGCGGGTACGCAACATCGGTGGACTGTCCCGGCATGATAGAGATTGTCTGGCAAGTCGGGACTTGAAAAACAGCACAAAAACTTCACATTTGCAGCATGGTACTGATGATTACTCCGATTCGCATTCCCATGAGCTTTTTGCATCGCTTCTCCATCAAAATATTTTCTTTGGAAACTTCCCAATAAGCAGGAGATCGTAAATCGACACAGAATAACTACATTGGTACTAACATTATGACGTCATAATCACAGAATATAATCGTTGAAGGGAGGGTTCATCTTGCGTTCTCGATACCGATGGGTGATTGTCACACTCATATCCGTAATCACTTTGATCAATTATATTGACCGCTCTGCGGTCGCGTATGCTACTGCTCCCATTACATCGGCATTGCATATTAACGATGCTGAGTGGGGCATTATCGGCAGCGCATTTTCCATAGGTTACTTGGTGTTGGCGTTTTTTGGAGGAGCTTTGGTCGACCGCCAAGGACCGCGCAAAGTATGGTCTTATGCTGCGTCAATATGGTCTCTAGTTACCATTGCTACGGCATTGGCGAGTTCATTTGTGAGCCTGTTTGTTATTCGTGTCCTGCTGGGAGCCTCTGAAGGCCCTGGTTTTCCGGCGGCTACTCGAGCAACCAGTCGTTGGTTGCCTGGCAATGAGCGCGGTCGGGCGCTTGGGATCATTGTTGGGGTGGGGGTACCCTTTAGTTTGATGATTGGTGGACCCATCATCACCCAATTGCTGGGGCATTTTGGATGGCACGCTACCTTTGTGATTTTAGGAGCGGTTGGATTAATCTGGGTAGGCTTCTGGCGTGTGCTTTTCCGTGAAAAGCCATCCGAGCATCCGAAGGTCAATCGAGCTGAACGAGAATATATTGAGGCTGGATTGTCCCCAGAAGAACAGAAATCCACGACAGACCGCATCCAGTGGGCAAGCCTTTTTCGGAATGTTAATCTTTGGATGGTGGCTTTAGGTTATTTTGCCTGGGGATATATGTTTTGGGCTTTTATGTTTTGGCTTCCAGGCTATTTAGGCCAAGCCTTTCATTTGAATTTATATGCCGTGGGGGCTTTTACGGTGTTACCGTGGGCAACCGCTACTGTTGGGGCTATTGTCGGCGGGATTGTGGTAGATAGACTGTTTAAGCGCAATCCGCGTCATCGGTCGCGTTTCATAGTGATGGGCGTTGCCTTGTTGCTGGCTGGCCTATCCTTGATTCCCATTGTGGTATCACCGTCATTAACCACTTCCATGATCTTCATTTCATTAGGGGTAGGGTTTGGGATGGTGACGGGACCATTATGGTGGGTGACGTCTATTGATGCGGCTCCGGATCAGCCGGCTGTAGCAGCCGGATTTGTTGACGCCGCGTTTGCACTTTCTGGTATTGTGGCACCTGCGGTCATGGGCTTTATTGCACAGGCCACAGGTAGTTTTAGCAGTGGATTTGTGGTGATGGCAATTCTGGCCATAATTGGCGCCGGCGGTTTATTGTTTGTGACACGCGAGCGGGAGGCGATATCCCATTCATCAACAACCAGTACACAGGCCCAGTAAAGTGCCTTTGTATTACCAAGTCGCGCAATTAATTCGCACCGAGATTTCCGAGGGAGGATTTGCTGTCGGGGAACAAATCCCTCCAGAACGAGATCTGCAAGCACGATACGGTGTCAGCCGTATTACCGTGAGACAAGCAATCGACAACTTGGTGCAGGAAGGTATTTTATTGCGGCAGCAGGGGCGCGGGACGTTCGTTTTAGGCGTCCCAGCCCGTGATACGACGACTGAATTGGCGGGGTCTTTGGAGTCAATTGAAGTGTTAGGCAAACAAACTGAGGTGCGATTGTTGGCCGCTCAGTTTGTCCTGTGTCCCGCGCAGGTGAGCCGCGATCTAGGAACCGATGCCAAGGAAAATGTACTGAAGGTCAATCGGGTCCGAAGTTCCAACGACTTGCCTTTTGCATATTTGACAAATTGGCTGAGCGAACATTGGGCTAGTAAAATCGACTTAAATGCCTTGCGCCAACGTTCGTTGCTGGCGCAATTGCGTGACTTAGGAGCCATGCCAGATAGCGCTGACCAGACTATAACAGCGACTTTGGCAACGCCGGAGGTCAGCTACTTATTAGATACACCTGTCGGCTCGCCCATGCTCAAAGGGTATCGGGTGTACTATCTCACGGGAAAACCCATTATGGTGCTGGAAAGCCTATACCGTCCGGACCGTTATGCCTATCGTGTGCGATTGTCGGCTAAATCGCCTCAATTGGCAGGAGTCTGGCTGGCAGGTGAGGAGTCTTAAAGGGGGAGAATATCATTGGCAGGGACGACAATCGTTGAACAAGTGCTTGCGCGGGCCAGTGATAAAGACCGGGTTAATCCCGGTGAGATCATTGATGTGACGGTAGACATGGCGATGATGCATGATTCCGGAGGTCCCCGGCGGATTCTTGGACCCTTGGCGGAACTGAACATGCCTATTTGGGATCCTAATCGCGTGGTGTTGGTGGCTGACCATTATGCTATGCCTAATGATGCCGACGAGGCGATAATTCTGCAAACTGCACGAAATTTTGCTCGCGACCACGCGATTACTCGGTACCACGAACTGGAAGGCATTTGCCACATTGTCCCTGCGGAAGAAGGATATATCTACCCCGGTATGTTAATGGTGGGAGGGGATTCCCATTCTGCGACGCCGGGGGCGCTGGGGGCGGTGGCCATCCCCATGGGATCGACCGATATGCTGGGTGTGTTGGTTGCCGGGAAGACCTGGCTCAAAGTACCGCACACAATTCGCATCGATGTGGAAGGACAATTAGAGCAGGGAGTCATGGCTAAGGATGCCGTGCTGTGGCTTTTAGGCCAATGGGGCATGTCCCATGCCACATATCGGGCGTTGGAATATGGCGGGACGGGTTTGGCCAGCCTTCCCGTAGAAGAGCGAATGGTACTGACCAATATGGCCATTGAGCTGGGGGCAAAAACCGCCGTTTGCGAGACCGATGCGATAACGGAACAGTGGTTGACTAATCACGGCGTACCCTTACCCTCATCTTATTTGAGACCTCAAGGCGATCCATTCTATTCGGAGAAAATTGTCATGAATCTGTCTGCGATCGAACCCCTGGTAGCGCGTCCTCCGCGTCCGGATCACGTGTCGCCCGTGTCTGCTATCGACCGTCAGCCTATTAACCAGGCCTACATTGGGGCATGCACTGGCGCTAAATACCATGATTTGGCCATGGCTGCCACTGTCTTGCAAGGAAGAAAGGTATCTCCAAGAGTGCGCTTCCTGATTGCCCCCGCATCGCGGAAAGCACTACAGCAGGCGGCACAGGATGGTACTCTACAAGTACTTATTGAGGCGGGTGCTACCATCTTATCCTCCACTTGTGGCGCGTGTGCTGGACTGGGAGCCGGCATCTTAGGGCCCAATGAGGTCGGAATTTCTTCAACCAATCGCAATTTCCCTGGTCGCATGGGACACCCCACGGCTCAAGTATTTCTGGCGTCTCCGGCTACGGTGGCGGCAAGCGCCGTGACAGGATATATATCCGATCCTCGGGAGGTGTGGCCTTCATGAACAGTGTTACGGCACCCGTATTTCGGTTTGGTAATGATGTGGATACCGATGTCATTGTCCCGGGACAGTATCTGAAGCTAGGTTATGAAGAAGCTGCTGCCTATGTAATGGAGGGAATACGTCCGGGATTCGGCAACCTGCTTCAGAACGGCGGCATTATTATCGCTGGCGAGAATTTTGGCTGTGGATCAAGCCGAGAGGCAGCACCTGCGGCATTAAAATTTGCGGGCATTCGCGCTGTGATTGCACCATATTTTGCACGCATCTTCTACCGCAATGCCATCAATGTCGGACTTCCTGCCATTGAATGTCCGGAGGTAGTGGAAAGTCCGATTCAAGAGGGAGAATGGGTGACCATAGACTTCGTGTCCGCGTTCATTCAACACAATCGGACCGGAAATCGGTGGTCATACACACCACTATCTCTACACCTTCGCGAAATTCTCCTCGCGGGGGGTCTCGTGCCCTTTCTAAAAGGGCAGAGACAATCCGATAAAGGAGCGCGGTTATGACACTAAAAGAACGTCTGCTCCAACCTGGGATAGTGCAAGCCCCCGGGGTATATGATGCGTTGGGAGCAATTTTGGTTGAAAGAGCCGGATTTGATGCACTGTACGTTTCCGGTGCGGGAATCTCTTATACACAGCTAGGCCGTCCGGATTTAGGCATGGTGTATCCCAGTGAATTGCTTGATCAAGTAGCTAGAATCACGGATCGGGTATCGGTGCCCGTCATTGTGGACGGTGATACTGGATTTGGAGGGGTGCTGAACGTACATCGATTGGTGTCACGGTTAGAGCGGTTAGGTGCCAGTGCCATACAATTGGAAGACCAAGTATTCCCTAAGAAATGTGGCCACCTAGATGGAAAGGAACTGGTTCCCGCTGAGGATATGGTGAGCCGCATTGCTGCTGCGGTGGATTCTCGCCACAGTGCAGAATTCCTCATTATCGCACGAACCGATGCCATTGCTGTGGAAGGCTTGCCCAGCGCACTTGACCGTATTGCAGCTTATGGACAAGCGGGAGCCGACGTTCTGTTTGTTGAGGCCCCAACCGATCCCGAAATGATGCGAAGTATAGTCGAAAGGGTATCTCCGAAACCAGCGATGGCGAATATGGTCGAGGGGGGGAAGACGCCCTTTTTGACAGCGCAGGAGCTAGAAAAGATCGGATACCGGATGGTGATCTACCCTAATTCTATCACCCGGCGTGTCGTGCATGCCATGCAGGATTTGTTGCATCGATTGCGTCAGGATGGCACCACGAGAGGTGCTGGTAACGAAATGATTCAGTTTACCGAATTAAACGATCTATTGGGCCGCAAGGATCTGGAAAATTTGGAAACGCGTTGGAAAGGGTCGTCCTACAGTGTGGACTCGTAAAAACAATCCTCACTGGATAGAAACTATTACAGAGGAGAGAACGATATGGGTAGGTTTGATACGGTAATTTTAGGCGGGACTGCGGTGTTGCCGCAAGGATCGGTGGTTCGTGCGGATATCGGAATTCGTGACGGTAAGATTGTCGCGATGGCAGACCAACTAAATGCATCCGATGGTGAGTCGATCATCGACGCTAGGGATCGGATCGTGGTCCCGGGTGCTGTGGACGCCCATTTTCACTTGGGAATTTATCGGCCTCTCGAAGACGATACCCGCTCCGAAACGGGATCAGCATTGGTCGGAGGGGTCACCACAGTTTTGAGCTATTTTCGCACCGGAAAGGATTACCTGAATCGTTCAGGACCCTATCGCGAAATTTTTCCCGAAGTCCTCGACCGTGTACGAGGAAATGCTTATACCGATTATGGGTTTCACTTGGCGATTATGACAAATGCGCAACTTGAGGAGATACCGTGGCTGGTTCAACATGGTGTTGCCTCATTTAAGTATTATATGTTTTACAAGGCCTTGACATTGAACGCCAATTCAACGAACGCGGCGGCATACACCATGGCGGATACCTATGACCTAGGCCACCTATACCGGATGATGACGATCATTGCTGAGGAAAACGCGAAAAATCGGGGTCGGATTTCATTAAGCATTCATTGTGAAAACGCTGAACTGATCCGTGTTTTCATTGAGGATGTTAAACAAGCTGGCGGCAATGATCTTAAAGCCTATAGTGATGCGCGGCCCGCACTGTCGGAGTCGCTGGCCATTGCGGAAGCCCTGGTGTTGGCAGAAGAAACTGGTTGCCCAATGAACTTCTTACATTTGAGCAGCAGTCGAGCGGTGAGAGATGTGGTGCGATGGAGGAACAGCAAAGCCGGTGCGAATGCGCGAACCGAAACTACGTTGCACCACTTGGCTCTAACGTACGACAAGACGTTTGGCGGGTTGAACGGTAAAGTCAATCCTCCTATTCGGGATGCTAAGGAAGTAGAGGCTTTATGGCAGGCCGTATTGCGTGGTGAAGTGGACCAGGTAGTGAGCGACCATGCGGCGATACCCGATGAGAAACCGAATGATCTTTGGGAGGCTCATGCGGGTTTTGGTGGTACAGCCTTATTGTATCCGGTTTTGATTTCGGAAGGCTATCATAAACGGGGACTGTCATTAGGACAAGTTGTCAATTTGGCTAGTGCCAATCCGGCAGCCACCATGGGCTTGGTGCCGCAAAAAGGTATGCTAGCCGTTGGGGCCGATGCGGACATTGCCATTATCGATCTTAACCAAGAAAAAACAGTGACGCCGCAGTTGTTGTTGTCGGCCCAGCCGTTTACACCGTTTGAGGGGATGGTTATCAAGGGATGGCCCGTAACCACCTTAGTACGTGGCCAACTGCAATACCAAAATGGGGATATCGTAGGGAAGCCCACTGGACAATTCCTTTCACGTCCCGTGGTTAACGGTGTCGAGCAGTGATTATCGTTGCGGGGGCCGGCAGTGCCGGCCTCACCGCTGCGTTGGCAGCCTCTGACCGTAAACTTGAGGTATTGCTAATCGAGCCGGATCTTCGGGCCTATCTCTCTTGTAATAGTGCGCGAAGCACTGGCATGGTGATGGCCGGAGGCACCAAAATTCAGAAGCGATCTGGCGTGGACGACAACTGGGAGTGGCTCCTTGCTGATATTTTGAAAAAGAATCGCGGACGATGTGCTATGTCGGTTGTCCGTGCGTTGGTTAAGGCGTCGGCGCCCATGGTGGATTGGCTGGCGGAGAGTCATGGTGTCGATTTTTCTGTAGTGAAAGAGTTCCGGTATCCTGGGCATACCCAATTTCACATGCACGCAACGCCTAGTCGGTCGGGGCAAGAATTAGTGGATAGTTTGTGGCGTGCGGTAAGACGTGCACCACAGATTACGGTCCTCGAGGGATGCAAACTCACGGCACTGGATGTCGGGGACGGCAAGATCACAGGAGCCCGTATTCAATATCCCGATGGCCGGCATGAGGATATCGCGACTGATACCGTGATTTTGGCAACTAATGGCTTTGGCAATCGAAAAGATTGGGTAAGGCGGTATATCCCATCAATGGCCGAGGCAACGTATTTCGGTGGGCCTAATTCTGATGGCAGCGGCATTGAGGCAGCGCTCAAATTAGGGGCGGGTGTGGGGTTCATGAGCTCCTATCAAGGACATGCGACCATTAATACCGAAACGGGACTGTTGGTGACCTATTCCACTGTCATGACGGGGGGAATATTAATTAACATAGTGGGAGATCGCTTTGGCGATGAAACTGCGGGCTACTCCGAGTTTGCCGAACGCATCATGAGCCAACCGGATCGAAGAGCCTATGTGGTTTTCGATCAATCGACATATGAAGTGGCGATACGGTTCCGAGACTTTCGTGAAATCGTGGCTGCTGGCGCAGTGCGCTCGTGGGAAACGACACAGTCCTTAGGTGGTGGTCTGGGGTTGATACCATCGGTTTGGCACGAAACCGCAGATACTGTGAGCCGTTGTAAAGCCGGGGATATTCGCGATCGCTTTGGCCGCGCGGACTGGGGAAGGGCATGGAGATCTCCTCTATATAGTGTGGTTGTCCATGGGGCTTTGTTGCATACTCAGGGAGGTCTTGCGGTAAATGAACATGCACAGGTGCTGCGTGAAATTGACGGAGAGCCGATTATCGGACTCTATGCTGCCGGTGGCGCAGCGCAAGGAATTTCCGGTGATGGGGCGGACGGCTATCTATCGGGAAATGGCCTATTAAGTGCAATGGGGTTAGGTTTTATTGCGGGCAATCATGCGGGCAACTAAGGGACTCGCATTCGAAACAGAAGAAGATTACTTCAGGCAAAAGGTGTCAGTGCCTACTTAGGCTACGTGGAGTAGGTTGCCATCGTTGTTATGAAAATCCGCTATGTGAAGTACTAGGAACGCTACTGCTCATTGGCGACCCCATAGAGGTTTGCACACTTTCTTCGTTTGGGGGCGTTCTCTCCACATATGTAACACTTGCTCCCGTTTGAGGAATTTAAGGGTGATATAGGATTTTTCAGATATCCCAAGGGACAGGCATGTTCATTTGATATATGCGGTATCATTTGTCAACGACCCCAGGGCGTTTAGCCGCGCTGTGCGTTGATGACTTTCTGCATTCTAGGAGACGGGCGTAGTCCCCAACATGTCCCATAGTAGGAAGGAGAAGCTATGACGCCTACTATTCTGTCCGTTTTAATGGTTTCTATTGTCGCGTTGATAGTACCATGGGTATTGTTGAGGATTGGCCCCGCCATACCGGTAATTGCCATGGAGATATTGGTTGGTATGATTTTTGGCCGTTCAGGGTTGGGATGGATAAAACCCTCCAGCACCGTCAATTTTCTTTCATTGTTTGGCTTGTCCTTTATTATGTTTCTTTATGGTTTGGAAACTAATGTTTCTTTGTGGTTTGTTTTCTCAAAATCCAGAGCGGTTCTGAGCAACCCCGTACCGATTGCGGTTCTTTGGTTAAGTATTGGGTTTTTGGAGGGATTCGGCTTGCATTGGGCGCGCCTTATCTCCGATCCTGTAGCAATAAGCCTTTTGCTCTCTTCCAGCGCCCCCACCGTTCTTTTGCCCACGCTTAAAGAACGCAACTTGGTTGGTTCCAGTTTCGGGCAATATCTTTTAACTCTGGGCATTTTAGTGGATTCTGCCACACTCATTGGTGTTACCGTGCTAATTGCATTTCACCATGGTGGCAAATCGGCAGGGTTATTGCTCTTATTGTTATTGCCGCTCCCACTACTTGCGGTCAAGCCTATTGCTGGCCACTTACATAAGCTTTGGTTGGGGAGTGGCTATGATTCGGTTACAAGTCAAATCGGAGTTCGCGGCTCATTGATGATAATCACCCTATTTATTGCATTTGCCGAGACTCTGGGCACCATTACCGTCCTGGGCGCTTTTCTCTCGGGCATCCTGGTATCTATGATTGCGGGCTCCAGGCGAGAGATGCTACAAGAAAAGCTGGATACAGTTGGATTTGGCTACTTTATTCCGTTTTTCTTCGTGAGTATTGGCGCAGGTTTAGATCTTCGACCCTATCTCATGTCTAAGGCACTCTGGACTTTAGTAGCGGTATTTATAACCGCCATCGCAGTTATTAGCTTGGGCCTCTCACGCGCTCTTCAATGCGGTTTTGCCCGCCAACAAGCGCGCGCCATGAGTCTATTGCTCGCCACCCGTTTATCTGTGACCGTGGCAGGCTCGTTAATTTTATTTCGTGCGGGCATGATCTCCAATCTGCAATATTTGTCCATGGTACTGACATCGGTGCTGTCCGCCTTGATTTTTCCTCCCTGGTTTCACCGTTTGATAGCGTCAGAAATGGCTTTGCCATCAAAGATTCAGTGACATAAGTAGAATATCTGACTATTTGCAATCTACGGTTGGACGGCCTTCTGCTTTATCTCGACGGAGTTGGCCTGTTTGGTGCAAAACCTGGTGGAGTGAGCCTTCGGAATAATCCTCTGTATTGTGCATAATACGGTTGGAATACCGCCTGAGTTTGAGGGTCCTTGACGCACATTCTCTCGGCATCGACCACCCCGATCGACGCACTGGCAGCCGCGCAATGCCTCGGGCACCACAAGTTGGGCCCAGCAATTGGTGCTACAGTGGTGCTCCCGGTTGTTCCTGACTTAGGATTGTTGGTAACCCGAGTGGGCCGAGATGGTTCACTAACGACTGGAGCCGCCGATTAAATCGTTGGTTAGAGCATCGCCTTTGTCGCAAAACTAACGGGGGCTTAAGCGCGCCAAGGGCACGGGTTCCCCCGCTTTTTGTAATGGTGACAGCTACCGTTTGGGGGTATACTTTAGTAAACCTTTAGAAAAGTATCCGTTGCAACAATAAGGGCGTATCTTCGCGAAGCGCTGATGCGCTTTGGGGCAGAGCGGCGACAAGGATTCATGGGAAAAACCAAGGGCATTCTGGGCCAGCCGTTGAAAGTGACTTGAAGCCTCTTCAACGGATCTACCCATGTCTGTTTCCCCCTTAAATGGACAGGATGCATTAAAAGTAACTCGAGCCTTCGTTGAGCACCCATCAGGAGGGTGCCGTCTTGATGCTTGTTCTTGCGGGACGTTGACTAATACATAGTAGAAGTCAAATCATTTAATTCATGTCGGAAGCCCCTTTGTGGCGAAATTGAATCCGAAGGAATTTGGGTCGGATTGTGGTTGGTGTCGCAGCAGCCTACAAGGTCATGTTACGGACAACATTGGTAACCTTGCCAACCTGTTCGGCGTTGTCTTGAGCAAATAGACAAGGAGGCTTCTACGTGAACAAAGCGGCGCTCTACATGGCATGCTTGGTTACGAGCCTGTCATATTTGACCGGATGCGGGTCTGTGGGGTCAATAGGGGAGCAGCACCATAGCCATAAAACTTCCGCTACTTCCCAAGTATCTCAAACCGCAAAGGCTCAAGCCAAACTCGTCACTATTCCTGGAACGCCGTTAACTTTGTCTACCATAGCGTTTCCCAATACAAATGATGGATGGGTCGGGGGAAATCGAATCATTTTAGCCACTGCCAATAGCGGACATACTTGGAAAGCTCAATATCGGGGCGGACAATACATTCAACAACTAGATTTCTTAAATTCACAACAGGGTTGGGCATTAGGAACTGACGAGCTTCTGGCGACAAGAAATGGTGGCCATCAATGGACTAAGGTTTCTGCTATCAATAATCCAAACCAAATGAACGCCATCGATTTCGTTAGCAGCAAGATAGGATATGGTTTACTGGGCAGGATCCAGTCTTCCGGGGCAATGGCGCTGATGGATACAACCAATGGTGGGAAAACGTGGCAACGCGTGAGCTCTCATTTATATGCTAGCGCCATAACCTTCGCGAATTTCCTCCAAGGTTGGGCGGTAATGCCTGGGGCAAATCACAACGAAGCGTTGGAATACACAGACAATGGTGGTGTCACTTGGAAACCACAACTTCAATTGGGAAACCCGGGTAACCCAATGAGCGCGGCCAAGCTCGTCGCGGTAAACTCCGAAAATGTCTGGGCATTGCTTTATGGCGGAGTGGGAATGTCGCAAGGCTCATATTCCCTATTTCACACGACCAATGGCGGTGCGACGTGGAATGCCGTCATGTCCGTATCGACGGCGGACGGTCCTGGCCCAGGCAATCCCCAGCATGTGCCCCGAGGTCCTGGCAGTAGCCCCGGACCATTTTCTGTGGTAAATGGTCAAAGCGCCTATGAATTGGGAATCTGCGAGGCTTGCGCAATGGGAACGGCAACGCTCGGAAGTACCATTAACGGAGGAGTATGGTCCAATCAGGCGCAGGCTTTGGAGGGAGTAACGGGAAGCCTGATGGCTATGGCTTTTCCTAGTGTAAATGACGGCTGGATTGTTGGATCACCCCAATCGGGAGTTACCCAAATCTTAGCGACTACCAATGGTGGCCGATCGTGGTATCCACAGTTCCGATATACTATGCCCGGGCCAACCAATGGAGTATCCTTTGTCACCTCTCGATTAGGCTATGGTATCGGATCGGTGACTAATCAATACGTGGTGCAAAAAACTCAAAATGGGGGAGTCACTTGGAAAACAGTAGGAACCCTGCCAAGTCTTCCGAATCAAGACCCCTATACTAGCTTATCGTTTGTGAACCCCAATGTGGGATTTGCCTTATCGCCCGAAGGAGACTTGGAAAAAACCAAGAACGGAGGGCGTAGTTGGGTAACTCTACCCGTCGTATCCCTGCAGGAACCCTATATTGATTTGTATTTTGCGAATCCTAATTTAGGGTTTATTTATTCAAAATATGTAAATTTGACAACAACCGACGGAGGAATGCACTGGCATACGGATAACAGCGCTCTTGCAGCCCAATTGCCTCCGGGGACGGCAACCGACGAACCTCAAACCATAGCCCAATGGGGTGCGAAGAATTTGTGGATTGTGACCGGGATCGGTCCTGATCCCAATGGCGATCTATGGCATACTGCCAATGGAGGCAAGACTTGGACTCGATATGCCTGGAATGTCCCCGTCAGCGTCCAGTCTGCGACTTTCATCAATCCGCACGTTGGATATATCCTGGAGTATGGAGGCCAATTGTTCGAAACCACCAACGGTGGGTTGACCTGGGTTCAAAAGCCTTAGGGGGCGCAATTAGACGCGGCCCGCGAATGAAAAAGCTCAATGCCACTCTTTTACAAGTTACTTTCGGGTTCCAATAATCGGGAAAATCTTTTTCATCGTCACTGCAGGCAGGGATACTCCATGCCAACTTAACACGCATTCTTCAACCACATCGTATCCGACGTCTATCCAGAAATTTAATACGCGATTGCTGTAACCCGTAACTACATCTAGTCGGATTGCGGTGTCAAGCTGATGGTGTCCATGCGTAGTTATCAACTACTAACAATAAAGAAGAGGATGGTGCCGACAATGTTTGGCGCGTGTTCATTTTGCCATGACCTTGACGAAATGCACGAATAAACTTTCGGAGCGCCCAGACAATTCATGTCTATTAACTTAGCAGATAAGTATCGCAGTTAACTTTTCAGTTTAGCCTGCCCATCAGCGAGGAACAAAACCGAGACCGCCTCTAACTTGTAGGCGGTCTCACGATGAGGAAATGGATCTAGGGAGCTATAGCTTCTATAGGGGGAGCGGACGCGGCGGTTTTGCCTTGTGTTCCCTGCAATATGAAAAGGCATAATGCAGATACAATTAGACCACCGATCATAAACAAAAATCCTCCGGTGAAGGAATGAGACACTGTCACGATAATCCCCACCACTATGGGTGCAAAGAATCCTCCGATCTGTCCCCCAAAGTTTACGAATCCGGTAAAGGTGCCCCTGAGACTATCGGGAATGAGATCCAAGGGAATCGCCCAAATGGGACCAAATCCACCAAACAAAAAGAACGCCGCTGCTGAAAGGCCAAACACGCTGCCCCCAACTGTACTGGCGTGGTAGGCGATGTAGAGGAAAATCCCCGACAGCAAATAGCTGACTGCCACCAGAGTAGCCTTATGGTGGCTTAATCGGTTGCCTAACCAACCAATGATTACCAGGCCAAAGAAGCCAAGGACATACGGGACGGAGGCATCAAACCCTAATTTGGCTAAATCGATGTGTCGGCTTAAGGCAAGATAGCTAGGCATCCAGCCCAAAAATCCCCAAAAAGCCACATTGAAAAACAAATATGCAAAGAAAATCAGCCAGATACCTGGTTGGGCTAATACCGCGGTCCAATTTGCGGGTTTTCCGGCTCGAGTGCGCACTTCCGTATGGACAACGCCCTCTTTGGGTTTCTGTGGAATCAAAAAGTATATTAGCAGAGCCATGATGATACCCGGCACCGTAAACCAAAGAAAAAGGCCTCGCCATCCAACGGCGCCCAGTAGCCAGACGGATACCGGGGCAACGAAGGCTGGGCCGAGCGCAATGGCGGTCAGAAACAGTCCGTTTGCCGAAGAACGCTCTTTGGACGTGAAAAAGTCGCCAATGAGTTTAAACTGTGCGCCATTTTCCAACCCTTCACCAACACCAAAAAACACCCGGGTGGCCACTAGCATTGTGGCTCCAATGGCCAATCCTGTTAATCCTGTGAAAATAGACCACCACACTAAGGACACCACCAAGAGTGACCGGGACCCAAACCGATCGGCCAACCATCCTCCTGGAATTTGCAAGATGGCATATCCAAAGGTAAAAGCGGAAAGGACAACTCCAAATAAGGCTGGGCTCATATGCAGCGCCTTCATCATGGTCGGACCTGCTACCGAAATATTGATGCGATCTAGATATGCTACAAACATCATGAGCCATATCAAGATCAGCATGGACCATTTTTTGTTCGTGGTAACCACTCCTTCCCAAAGTGAAACAGCTCCGTAAAAAGTCCACGATGCGGAATAATTAGGTAATAATAATGGAGTTTGTTTCTATATTAGGTTATACTCTTACTTGTATGTCTGGTCAATCAAATCAGAATTGATTAGTAAATTGAAATCGACCGCCGAAGGAGTGAGGGCAGTTGAGTTTAGACAACACCGAGGGGCCGGTCCAGGTGGTTTTCCGGATAGGAAAAATATTGGACATTATTGCGTCTCAGGCTCCAGTCACTCTTAAACAGTTAACCATATTTGTTCAATTGCCAAAAACGACAGTATATCGCTTGACCAGAGCGTTGGAACAGGAACATATCGTCGCAAAGACGTCAAAGGGCTATGTACTGGGGCCACGATTGAATAGATGGCAGCCCCCTGAAGATTTATTTAGCCGTTTGCAAGTGATCGCCGATCCTTTGTTGAGTTCTATTGCCAGGCGTACTGGAGAAACTGCTAGTGTGTTTATCCGCACTAATGACGCGAGGCAATGCATTGCCGTGGCTCCTAGCCCTCAGGTAGTGCGTCATGTGCTGTCTGTCGGGGATGTTTTTCCTTTGGGAGTGGGAGCAGGCGGCAAACTGCTCATTAGTCATTTGATGCCCTCTGAACGTTCCCGAATTCTCACGCGCACTTGTGCCCGATTTCCTGACGTCACGATCCCCTACGGTACCTTGGATGAAGAATTGGATGAAATTAAACTGCAGGGCTATGCGGTATCTTTGGAAGAACGCGAAGCGGGGTTGGCGTCAGTCTCGTATCTGTTGGCGACGTTACCCAGCACGTGTTTGACGGTGTCTGGGCCATCGATACGGTTTGATCCGGTCCACTTGGATCACATTCTGGTGATTTTGCGCGATGCAGCGGAACGACTCAATGCCGATTTGCGTGAGATACCTTTTCAGGAACTAGGCTTAACGCCGTATGTGCAATGGAACGGGTCTTAAGGCGGGTAAAGACTGGTGGCAACTACCTTGGAAGACTGGCGGTCAGCACCAGAAATTTCTCTGTGATGGATTCCAAAAAATACAGGAGACATTGTGCTTTTTAGAAAAGTCCTCAATACTGCGGATATCATGCTACTATTCAATTCACATCTTGGGATATCATTTGGATTGGAAGGAGACCGAATATGGCACTGGCCGCTTGGATTGGGGCGGAAGAACTGGAACACCTCCTCTCTGATGAAGAGGTAAGACATCACTTGGCCATCAGTTTAGAAAAGCCATTGGCCGGAGAGCCTATCCGCGTCGTTCAACAAGACCCCGTCGGCCATCTCATTATGATGGCTGCCAGCTGGCAAGATATGAGCCTCTCTTTAGTGAAAATCCTTTACGAACGTCCTCTTAACAGGGAAAGCCATTCGTCGAAACCGGTTTTTAATGGCAGTGTAACCATTTATGACGCCGATGGAACATTCCAAGTGGCTATAGATGGTGCTGCCTTTACCGGCATGCGGACCGCTGCCATTGCTGCGTTATCCACGGAGTGGCTAGCTTTGCAGCGCGATCGGCTGGCGATCCTTGGGGCGGGTTTTGAAGCGTATTATCATGCCAAAGCATTGGCACTATTGCCAGGCGTGCACGAAATTTATCTTTGGAATCGGAGTGAGCCTAAAGCACTAGCCTTGAAAGCACGACTTGAGAAGCTACCCCAATTTTCACGGATATTGGTAAAGGTGTGTCCTCGGGTTGAGGACGCCGTATGCAATGCCGATGTTATTACCACTGTGACCGCTTCTCCCTCGCCAATTCTCACTGCCAGCATGGTGAAGCCAACAGTCTTAATAAATGCGATGGGTGCCTACCGACCGACAACCCGTGAAATTGACGGAGACATCGTCGAGCATGCCGCGCTATACGCCGACTATTTGCCGGCGTGTTTGGCAGAAGCTGGTGAGTACCTTATTCCGGCGGCCTCCGGACGCCTTGATTTGAAGAGGGTATTGCCGTTGTCTATGGCTCGTACATTGGGCCCTCAAGCGGGTATTACGGTAATGAAGAGTGTGGGTTCTGCGATTTTCGATTTGGCATGCGCGGACTGTTTTCCCCGTAGGGGGGAAAAGCCGACCGTCGCTATACCGTGACCGATCGATGGGAAGATATTCACCAATCTTGGTATCAATGTGATTTGCGGGGTGGTGTCAATGGTCTACAAAGCCGTGTTGTTTGATTTGTATGGAACGTTGGTGCCGCCATTCAGGATGCGTCAACATATCACCACTATTGAGGAAATTGCCAAAATCTTAGACGTGGACTTTGATGATCTTCATGAGGGCTGGGTTAGAGATTTTCCGCGACGAATGCAGGGCGAATTTAGTTCGGTGGCCCAGAACTTGGAATGCATTGTGCAGAAATTGGGGAAATTTCCCAACCCAAATGTCTTGGCAGAAGCAGCAAATGTTTATCGACAATTTACCATCGAGGGATTGGCGCCAAAGTCAGGCGCAATAGAGTTTCTAAAGTGGTTGTCTTGGCATGAGATTCGTACGGGATTGGTGTCGAATTGTTCGCCGGATGTCGTAGAGGTATGGGAAACTAGTTCCTTGGCCCCCTATTTTGGGTATTGTGCTTTTAGCTGCCAGGAACGGATGATAAAACCCAACATAGCGATTTATCGCACGGTCCTAAATGCGCTTGAGGTGGATCCATCCGAAACGCTGTATGTGGGCGACGGGAGTGATGAGGAGCTCACAGGGGCTTTGCAGTGTGGAATGCAAGCGGTGTTATTTCAGGAGGATTTATCAAACACGTATGATGCTCATCGCTCGGATGTTGAAACTTGGAAGGGAATCGTAGTCCGGTCTTTTGAAAATTTGTATGAAATTATCACGGGATGACGGCTAACGTAATGCGGATTGAGGCACATGGATTGCATGCTCATGATACCACCACACCTGGATGATGCCAGCGTGTTCGGTATTAATGACGACCCAACCCGGGGCAAAGCCAATGGAAATTCCATTGGCAGCACTAAGACTCCAATACGGTTGAAAGATAACCTTGCTATTTTTGACAAAGGGGGCTTGATCCACCCCGCCGGAACAAGGGATATTGTCGTGAAGGAAGTTATGAGGGTTGATGCCGCCTGCATAGGAGAGATATTGATGAGGGGAGGCGGCCTCAATGGAGTAGATATCCGAAACACGTCCAATGGTTTCTTTGGGTTTTTGGATGAGGGTTTGCAACGCGAGAGATAAACTAGGTTTTGGGAGTGACGGAAATGTAATGGTCAAGGAAACTGGTTCAGACGATTGCGGTATAGGCCATCCCATTCCCCGGATTAACCGAGCCTGGGCCTGGGTAAGTTTCGGTTCTTCGACGACAACGATGTCTTGCTCCCTATCAACGATAAGTCTCATAGTAGTGCCGCCACGGTATGCGAACAGTCCGTTTATTTTCCAACCGTTTAACGATCCTTCAGGTACGGAAGATGGGTTATCGCCAAGCCAGATGGGCATGGTTGCGGGTTTCGTGGAGGCGATGCCTAGGTTGCCCGACAGCATAACGGTATCTACCGGTAGTTTGATCGAATCTGCGACCGCGATATCGCGTATAGCCCATGAAGGGATGCATCCGTCTGCCGTCACCGACCGACTCTTCGATGGTAATGCAGATATACCGGATGGTGTGCGGTAATGCCCTGAAGTTGGCAAGGCGGGTCCGGCAAGAGATCCACATCCACTTAAACTCGCAATTGTTATCCCGCTCAGAATTGCCATGAGATGTTTCATGGTCTCAGTCCCTTCTGCCTAAAGACAACGCTGGGTGAGAGATTAAAGTTACCCGTTAACGGCGACTGTACCTTGTGAAGGTTTTGCCCGTTCCTGTTGGATACACAATGGGCAACGTCAAAGACATGATGGCTCGCTTTAAAATTAGTGCTTGGAGGACAAAACGGATGGGAATAATCATTTCAGTCGCGCTAGCACACAATCCTTAAGGTCTTGAACCTATGAGACGCATCTTGTGTCGGTTAATGGTCTCTCCGCAAACGACTTTCCGTGATGTTGCACGTCTTAGCACTTGGAGACCAGTTCGGCATTAAGTGTCTTCTGTCTAATTCATACTGTGACATCGTGTTTGTGAAGAGATAAAAAAGAGGTTGCGCCAGAGATGCATATTGGTCATTCACATAGGGGTGGTACGCTATTTCATATTGACACTGTTTGAGTTTCCTTCAGACGCCTATACAGCGGCTGTTATTCTGAATCATGGTATAGCAGGGTATCGTGTGTTACTCTAAATTTGATAATAAGACCTTCAGGGCAGGGTGAGGCCGAACAATTTATTTGGCCAATTCCTGATCGGTGGTGATGCAGCGTGAGCTGATGAGCCCACGAGTTCGGCAATAATCTGCAAACGAGATTATCAAGAGCAGGAGCGGGTGAGAATCCCGTGCCGACGGTAAAGTCCGGATGAAAGAAGGTTAGCAACTCTTTATGCGTTGGCTGTTTTGTGATGCCGGCGCATGATGAGCCGCCGCAATCCCTGAAGAGTCTCCCGAGAGGAGGCTCCTTGTGTTTTCTATAGCTGTTTTGTGCATTGTGGTTTCAGGGTTTCTTCATGCTGTTTGGAATCTCTTTACCAAAAAGAGTGGCAATCCCGCTATATTCTTATGGTTGTTGCAATGGATGGCCATCGTTTTCTACTTGCCTTGGGCGTTAGTCTCACTAGCGAATCACTCGGTGCCTTTTCAAGGTTGGCTGTTTCTTATGTGTGGGATGTTGGCACATGGGGGATATGTCCTGTTATTGTCGCAGATTTATGTTGTCGGAGATTTGTCCCAAGCGTACCCGATGATGCGTGGTGTTAGTCCTCTTCTAGTGCCGTTACTGGGAACTTTTGTGCTTGATGAGCGATTGCCTGTGCCCGGTTGGATAGGGGTGATTGGCATTATCTTAGGAATTGTACTTCTAGGATCATGGCGGCTTGGAAGAGATACCCGCGGGAGATACCGCCTAGACTACAAGGTGATGGGGCTAGCCTTGGCGGTTGGACTCGCTATTACCACCTACACCGTATTGGACAAGATCACGTTACGATATGTTCCTCCGGTAACTCTTAACGATGCCACCAACGTGGGCAACCTCGTGGCCCTTTCACTAGTAGTGTTGCGTTCGTCCGTAATTAAGGAAGAGTGGCAAGCTCATTGGAAGACCATCGTTGTAGGGGGCCTTATTTCACCTGGCAGCTATTTGCTTTTTCTCGTGGCTTTACGGCTGGCTCCGGTAGCACAAGTGGCACCGATGCGGGAAATAGGGACTGTCTTTGGGACAATCTTAGGGATAGCAGTGTTAAAAGAAACAGATAGAACCCGAAGACTTGTGGCGGCAGAATTGATAACAGGGGGGGTGATCTTGCTCGGAATATTTGGTTGAGGGCCTATGGCTTACTAATGTCTATCCATAGGAAAGGATATCCTATCTAAAACAGAGCGAACGTAGAAATGAATAAGTTCATCACAACGGTAGCGATGGCTAGCTTCCCCGAAGTCGTCCTTCCATTGCATTCTGCATTGAGGAGTTAAGCACGTTAGCAACCATGGACAAAACGACTCAACGGACAATAACACCATGCAACCCTTCATTCCAGCATTGGGCCGAGGGCGAGCGAATCCCCAGAAAACCATGGAGTTGTAGCCCGGGGTGAACTTAATGGAATCCGGATGTCAAGGTTTCTAGACATTTACAACGTATTACCGTTTTAGTATTACCGGGATTACACCTTATCAGGATATTCACGTCCACCTTATGGGGTCTCGGGTCATTCACAATGCAGAGCCAAAAGATTGCCCTCGGGATAGACTCTTGGATGATCCCTACAAAAACCTTGCAGCCTATACGACAGTATCGGCATGCGTGCTTACTATACCGGGTGCAAACGAACCACTCCGACCCTCTCGATTGTTCTTACGAAGTCCGTACTCTTCAAGATTTTGGTCCCGTGGGCTGATATCCCCGGGTGTGGACGCCCGGCCCTGCGCCTAAGTAATTTTTCAAATGGGTTCAGTGTTGGTATCATGGCCAAGGGAGGGACAGCCATGAAGCACCAACCAATCATGTTGCTTGCGGCGGCTTTAGCGTTAGTGATGTTTTGGATGGGTTGCGACCTCAATATTATTTCCCCATTTCTAATGGACATCTCCCGCTCATACCGGGTATCGGTCGCTACTACTGGATGGCTGGTTACGTCATTTGCTGCGGGATATGCTTTAGCATCGCCGATGGCGGGGTGGTTTTCAGATCGGTTTGGGCGCTTGCCGACACTCGCTATTAGCATGGGCGTATTTGTTATTTTTGAAGTGCTCTCAGGATTGGCGCCGAACATGACCACCGCATTGACGGCACGGGCTTTGGCTGGGGTCAGTGCTGGGGGCGTCAGCCCTGTTGCGTATGCCATGGTTGGGGATTGGGTAAAAAAGCAGGATCGTAGCGGGGTAATGTCGATCTTATCCATTGGCTTTTCCGTGTCTACCGTGGCAGGCGTCCCGCTTGGACTTTGGTTGGCTTCTGCTGTTGGCTGGAGGGCAACGTTGATCTCTATAGGGGGCGCGTTGTTTGTGACAGGTACCGGCTTGCTCCTCATTGCACGAAAATTTCCCCGTGTTACATCGCCAATTGTACCGCGACACGGCACACTATTATCCGTAATTGAGTCGACTTGGCCTCAATTGACTGCCAGTTTTATGGCATTTGCTGCCGCAGGACTAGTTTATACTTATTTGCCTACGACGTTGGTGCGGCGAGGCATCCCGCATACCTGGTGGCTGATGTTGATTCTGGCTGGTTATGGGGTGTTCAATTTGGCCGGCAACTTGGTTTTCGGCCGGGCAGGAGACCGGATCGGCCCACGACGGACTGTTTTGGCGGCGCAAATATTGGAGATTGCCAGTGTGGGTGGGATATTAGTGTCGGCGTTATTTTTGTCCGTGGTGTTTCTTATAGTGAGTGCGTGGATATTTGCTTTTTGTCAGGCATATATCCCAGATTTGAAAGCGTTAGCGGCTGACGTGGCCACATACTGGAGAGGATCTAGCTTAGCCCTCAACAACACGGCCATGTATGCGGGAATGATGGTCGGATCGGCAATAGGGACCAGACTATACCGTCCTGGCACCTTTTGGGTTTTGGCGATGGCGGCAGGGGTGGCAATCCTCATCGGCTTTGGTACGATGTCCTGGATAAGGCTGGGAGAACGGCAAAAAATACAGCAAGCCTAAGGCACAATACCTAATTGGGTCTAATTGCGGCGGTTTAACCCTTTCCAGTGGGTTTTCTGAAACGGTTTGGCAGGGCTGTTGTGTTTTTCGCCGGACTATGTCATGATCATAGGACTTGGTATGCGGAGGGACGGATTAGTGATTCGCACGGCCGGCATTATTGCTGTCGGGGACGAGGTTTTAATAGGCGAGGTGGTCAATACCAACGGCGCTTATTTGGCTTCTCGGTTAAAGATCCTTGGAGTATCGACTGTGATCCAAACCATTGTCGGCGATTCCCGTTCCGCAATTCTCGATGCGCTTGATCATGCCAGCAAACTCTGTGATCTCATCGTGACCATAGGAGGCCTGGGACCTACTCAGGACGACGTAACGGTGGAGGTCATATCAGAATTTGTGGGTCGCAGTGTGCATCAGGATCCTGACGTGGCACGGGATATTGAGGAGCGACATTCCCGTAATCCCGGGTGGCAAAACTCGGTTGCCAAGCAAGCTCAAATTGTGGAAGGAGCGCATGTTTGGCACAATCCTGCTGGCACCGCACCGGGACAAATGATATCATGGAAACAAGGCTACTTTGTTCTTTTGCCAGGGCCGCCGCGCGAGTTTCGGGCTTTGGTGGAATCTCGGCTGGAACCATGGCTGATGGGGCAAACCTCTACGACGCTTATCAGAGACACCTATACCATTTTCAACATGGGAGAATCTACGGTAGCGCATTACTTGGCACCTCTGTTATCCGGAGAACACCCGAAAACAGGCATTTACGCCAGCCCTGGTCGGGTGGACATTCGGTTTGAAGATCACGGCAAACCTGGAACCTCTGACACTGTTGCTAATCGGCGTGCTGCGGCATGGGCGCGTGGACAATTGCCTGTTCCAATGTACCGCTTGCAAGGGAAGGATCGCGCGCTGTATTTGGTGGGTATACTGAAAGAGCGGAATTTAAAAGTGGCGGCTATGGAATCGTTGACCGGCGGACTGCTAATGGATCGGCTGATTGCAGTTCCGGGAGCCTCGTCTTGTGTGGCTGGAGGGATTGTGGCCTATACCGACACCATTAAAGAGCGCTTCGGGGTATCAGGCAAAACGTTGAGTACATTTGGTGCGGTTAGCCAAGAGACGGCGGAGGAAATGGCGCTGGCGATAGGTCTTAAGATGAACGCGGATATTGGACTGGCAACCACGGGATACGCCGGTCCCGACGGAGGGGATCCGTCTAATCCGGTGGGGACATACTATGTGTGTTTAGCAGGCAGTAACGGAAAGACTATAGCGATACGGCGTGAGGTACATAGCGATCGTCAAGGCGTGAGACAGGCAGCGGTAGAAACCGCCTTATCGTTGTTGTGGCAGTATTTGGACTTGCCATTGGAATTGCATTGAGAAAATGAGGCATTAAAGGAGTGTAGTATGAACCAGGAACAGTTAACAGAGACAGGTTTTAAAGACATGGGATTATCTCCCGCAGTGGTGAAATCCTTGGAGGAGATGGGGTTTGAAGAACCTTCGCCAATTCAAACTCGCACTATCCCGCTTATTCTTCAGGGTGGGGACCTCATAGGACAAGCCCAGACAGGAACCGGGAAAACCGCCGCGTTTGGTGTGCCTATTGTGGAGATGCTGGATCATCGCTCCAAGAGGGTGCAAGCCTTAGTATTAGCCCCTACCCGTGAGTTAGCAATTCAAGTGTCTGAGGAAATCACCAAAATCGGGCGTCATTCCGGGGTCAAAGTCGTCCCCATTTATGGTGGCCAGTCCTATGATCGGCAGTTGCGGGCATTGGAACACGGCTCTCAAGTGGTAATTGGTACCCCGGGCCGGGTCATGGACCATATCCGTCGCGGCACCTTGCATTTGGATCATGTCAAATTGCTGGTGTTGGATGAAGCGGATGAAATGCTGGATATGGGCTTTATCGAAGATGTGGAGTTTATTTTGCAAAATGTGCCGGAAGATCGGCAAACTTTGCTGTTTTCGGCTACAGTGCCAGACCCTATCGCCAAATTGGCGCGGAGGTACTTAAAGAACCCCCAGCACATCGCCATTAGCCCGGAACGTCTTACGGTGCCTTTGACCGATCAGGTGTACTATGAAGTGCGCGAGCATGAGAAGCTTGATGGCCTATCACGGATCCTGGATATGGAAGGAGCCGAACGCACCATTATTTTTTGCCGCACTAAAAAGCGGGTAGATGAACTTACCGAAGGATTGCAGGCTCGCGGATACAGCGCTGAGGCTATTCATGGCGATCTGAACCAGGTACAAAGAAACCGGGTGTTAAAGCGGTTCAAGGATGGCGGCAGCGAAATCTTGGTGGCGACCGACGTAGCGGCCCGAGGTTTGGACATTGAACACGTGACTCACGTCATCAATTATGACTTGCCTCAGGACACAGAAAGTTACGTACACCGGATTGGCCGTACCGGGAGGGCAGGGCGCAGTGGTACCGCAATATCATTGGTGCTGCCTAAGGAATTTCGTCAGTTGCGTCAAATGGAACGGCTGCTCCGAGTCAAACTGAAGCGTCGTCCGTTGCCTACGCCGGAAGACGTGGCAGAAAAACAACGGGAAGGGCTTAAGAACCGTTTGGCGGAAGAAATTGAACGCGGCGTCTTGCCGGCGTACCAGGACATGGTGATGGAATTGGCTCAGTCTTATGACTCCATTGACATTGCCGCGGCAGCCATCCGGCTTATGGTGGATAAGGGGCGAGAATCCGCTACCGATGCGGAATTTGGTGAAACCGGAGCGGAACCGGGGATGGTGCGGTTGTTCCTCAACCTAGGACGAGTGGATCGGGTGACTCCTGCCGACATTGTTCGCGGTTTGGCGGAGGGGGCTGGCATTTCTGGCAGTGTGATTGGGTTAATCGATATTTATGACCGATTTACCTTTGTCGAGACACCTAAAGATGCAGCAGCTAAAGTGCTGCAAAACATGAACAGCATCGTTATTCGAGGAAAGAACGTAAATATGGAGCCAGCACGGCCACGGTAAGCAGGAGTTCCGCATTTTGCAGCGAATTGTTTTGGTCGAGGGTGATCCATAAGGGGGACGCGAAACGATGGCGATGGATCGGGAAAAAGCACTCGATTTAGCATTAGCGCAAATCGAAAAACAGTTTGGCAAGGGCTCCATTATGAGGATGGGGGAGTCTTCCCACACCGGACCGATGGAAGTGATTTCCACTGGTTGCTTAACTCTGGACATTGCTATGGGGGTAGGTGGGTTACCCCGTGGCCGTGTTGTGGAAATTTACGGGCAAGAGTCTTCCGGGAAAACGACCATTGCATTGCATGCTATTGCGGAAGCGCAAAGGGCTGGTGGTATTGCGGCGTTTATTGATGTAGAACATGCGCTGGATCCCATTTACGCTCAGAAGCTGGGTGTAGATTTAGACCAATTACTCATTTCGCAGCCGGATACTGGCGAACAAGCTTTGGAAATTGCGGAGGCCTTGGTTCGGTCAGGGGCCGTAGATATTGTGGTAGTCGACTCAGTGGCGGCGTTGGTACCACGGGCCGAAATTGAAGGCGAAATGGGCGATGCTCATGTGGGACTGCAGGCACGACTTATGTCGCAAGCCCTGCGCAAATTGACCGGTGCCATCTCCAAATCTAATACTGTGGTGGTCTTTATCAACCAATTACGGGAAAAAGTTGGGGTGATGTTTGGAAACCCAGAAACCACCCCTGGGGGTCGCGCCCTGAAATTTTACTCGTCGATTCGGCTTGAAGTGCGTCGCGTCGACAGCTTGAAGCAAGGCACCGAGGTTGTGGGGAACCGCACCCGGGTTAAAGTGGTGAAGAACAAGGTGGCACCACCCTTCAAACAGGCCGAATTCGACATATTGTATGGCGAAGGGGTCTCCAGGGAAGGCAGCATTTTAGATTTGGCTGTCGAAATTGGATTAGTGCAAAAAAGCGGCGCCTGGTATGGGTATCAAGATTTGCGCCTCGGGCAGGGCCGGGAGAACACCCGTGAATATTTAAAGGCCAATCCTGACTTGGCGGCAGAACTAGATCAAAAAGTTCGACAACACTTTACCGCAGGTTCAGCCCTGACGGTGGGAGCAACGAGTGGACCAACCGGAGAATAAAGAAGCTTACCTATATGCCTTGCGGTTGCTGGCGCAGCGCGACCTATCGGTCGAGGAAATGCGCCAGCGACTACTTCGGCGGCGTTTCCAAACCGATGCGGTAAATATGGTGGTGCAGCATTTGGTGGCAGAAGGCGCCATCAATGATTTGCGGGTGGCACGAGAGAGCATTGCTTTTGCCTTGCAGCGGGCACGCTCGGGACCGTTGGTGATTCGTCACAAATTGGCGCAACGGGGGATAGACCGTGATACCATTGATGTTGCCTGGCAGGATGGAACAGCGGAGGTAAATTGGCTAGCGATTGCCGAAGCCATCAAAGAACGTTACGATATGAGAGATCCGCGACAACGGGCACGTTGTGCTCGTTATCTTGATCGACAGGGGTTTCCGTCCTCGGTTATCCGGGTTGTGATGGCAACTGAGGAATCGCCGGAAAAGGAGAGAGACACATGGCTCTAAAGATTATCGAAGAATGTATCGCTTGCGGGGCATGTGAGCCAGAATGTCCCAATGGCGCGATTAGCGAGGGCAATGATATCTATGTCATCGATCCTAACCATTGTACCGAGTGTTACGGATTTTATAAGACGCAACAATGTGCGGACGTCTGTCCCGTGGAATCTTGCGTGAAAGATACATCCATCCCCGATGGAATTCCAGAACTGGAACAAAGGTTTCATGTGCTGTATCCCGGTCGCGAACTGGAAAACACGCACAAATGGAAACCCCCTGCTTTATAGGTCTGAAGTGGATGACATGGGGAATCTTTCGCGTACTATACCGTAAGGTGTGATTCGTTAGGAAGGAGGCGGCGCACTTGTTATCATCCGCCAGTTGGGGATCCAGCACTCGTGGACTAGGCACCTTAATCGCTGTCATGATGCGTTACCCGGAAATTAGCAGTGTGCAATATAATGTGGAGGACAGCACACTGAGTTGCACCTTTATCCTGCGCCGAAGTTTGGAGGAATCGTTATTTGAGTCGCTCGCAGCACAGGTGACCGAAGTGCTGGAGACGTACCGCATTGTCACCCGCCGCCCGCTGACCGCTATTCGTATGACTCATGTGGTGATGGATCAGGCGACAGAGATTGAATTGGTCCGGGACACAGAAACAGTATCCATCGAGGAAGTTGGGATGGCCATCGAGATTTTGCGCGATCTTTTTGAGCAAGACCTGATGTCCGATTCTCATGATCTGTTGGAAGAGGATCTCATGCTTCAAGAAGAAAATATCCAGGCGGGGCTGGAAGCCTTAAAGCGTGATGACGCGGGACGCCTCGTGGCCTTGAGGGATGAGGGCCGAGTGATGGTCTTTAATACCTAGGCTTGGGGGGACGCATGCAAATTCTGTTAATTGGCGATATTGTGGGCAAAACCGGGCGTCGCATGGTCACCACCCATTTGCCTCGACTAGTAGCCGAACACGCGATTGACATGGTGATTGCCAATGGCGAAAACGCGGCCGGGGGCAACGGCTTGACGCACGAGGTAATGGATGAGCTGTTTGCTGCTGGTGTTGATGTCATGACGTCAGGCAATCACATTTTTGACAAGAAAGAGATTTTTGAGTTTATTGATGACGTGCCTAACCTGTTGCGACCCCTTAACTTGCCCGCTGGAACTCCTGGGCGCGGCTATGTGATAGCGAGCCCAGGCTCGGTTCCGGTTGCGGTAGTCAATATATCTGGGCGGGCTTTTATGCCTTTTCACTATGGGGATCCCTTCGAAGCACTGGATACTGTGCTTGATAGCCTGCCGCCTGAGGTCACTATCGTTGTTGTCGACTTCCATGCTGAAACTACGTCGGAAAAGGCGGCTTTGGCATGGGGTTTTGACGGCCGGGTCAGTGTTGTGGTCGGCACTCATACGCATGTCCAGACTTCAGACGAGCGTATCCTGCCTCGGGGCACCGCCTTCATTACGGATTTGGGCATGACGGGTCCTCGTGATTCGGTAATCGGGGTAAAGACGGATCTGGTGATACAGAAACTGCGCCGCCAAATGCCGGTCCGATTCGACACGGCCCAGGGCCCTGGACAATTTGGCGCGCTGAAAGTGGGCATTAACCCCAACACGGGACAGGCTCAACAAATCGAGCGCCTGTTTTTTCGGGAACCATAATTGCACTTTCGACAACTAATTTTGTGGATGATTTTTTGAAGGAGCCGACTCTTATGATGTGGCGTGGACATTGGGTACCGGTGGTGGATACCCATGCGGACAGCATGTTGGATGTGGTCTACGGACGGCGCCATTTAGGCGAAAGAAGCGATAGTGGACAACTAGATATCCCTAGAGCCCTCGAAGGCGGTTTGACGATTCAATGTTTTTCTTGTTGGATTGAGCCGGAATATAAACCGGAACGCGCATTGAGTCGCCAATTGCAGTTCTTTGATCGCTTTTGGCAAGAAGCCAATGCCAATACGGAAACTTTGGCGGTGATTACCGATGGGCCGTCGCTAGAGGCTGCACTAGCGTCAAATCGGCTGGGGGCGATCATTTCTGTCGAGGGAGCGGAAGCCCTGGGAACCGACCCGGGACTGGTGCGTATCTTTCACCGTCTTGGAGTGCGTTTAATGAGCTTAACCTGGAATGAACGCAATGCTCTGGCTGATGGCGCGGGAGAGGATCCTGGAGGGGGAGGGGTAAGCAAAAACGGTAGACAAATCATTGGGGAAATGGAACGTGTCGGGATTATCCTAGATGTTTCCCATCTATCCGAGGCCTCATTTTGGGATGTGATGGAGATCCGATCTCGTCCGGTGATTGCCAGTCATTCCAACTGTCGAGAACTGGCTTTGCACCCCAGAAACCTTTCTGACGCACAAATGCGTGCTCTGGCCGGTCAGGGTGGAGTGCAAGGCATTACGTTTGTGCGTGATTTTCTTGGGAGAAACCAGGATTTGGATCGTGTGGTTGATCATATGTTGTATGCCATGGACATTGTTGGGGACTCTCTCCACCTGGGCCTGGGATCAGATTTTGATGGCGTTGAAAATCCGGTGCCGGGACTAGAAGATGTGACGCATTTGCCGCAACTCGCGGACCACATGAGTGATCGGGGAATTAGCGATCCAGACGTGGAAAACATATTAGGTGGGAACTATGTTCGGTTTCTCAGGTCATATTGGGCGGCAGAACAGAGTCGAGGGTAGACAAGGGAGGGTTACCGATGCAGTTTGAGTGGCAGCCAATGAGGGCGACGGAAATCCAGGCGGATGCCTTGGTCGTGTTTGTGGCCGAAGGCGAACCGTTTGACCCATCGTTGCGTGCGGTCGATGAGCACTTGGACGGGGCTTTGGCCACGGCGTTAGAAAGACGCGAGTTTAAACCGCGGGTGGACAAGACGTGGATGACGCTAACCTTTGGGCGATTGCCGGCAAAACGAGTAATTGCCGTAGGGTTGGGGGGCCAACCCACACTGGACAGCCTCCGGAGAGCAGCGGGGCAGGCGGCCGGTATCGCTCAAAAGGCGAAGGTTCAGCATTTGGCCTATTGTGTACCGAGTTGGTTGGGAGAACCTCAAGCGCTTGCCGCGGCCGTTGCCGAGGGAGCGACATTGGCGACCTGGCGGTTTTCTGGCTACCATCAAAAACAATCGGACAAGGCGCAAAGTCCCGCACGAATCACCTTGTTAGGGTTTTCGGACCAAAGAGAGTGCGAGGTCGGGATGCGGCGTGGCGAAGTTTTGGCCACGGCGCAGAATCTTACGCGAGAATTGGGTTCCCGTCCCTCCAACGAATTATATCCGCAAAAACTGGCGGAAGCGGCTTTGGAGGCCGGGAAGACGTATGGTTTTGAGGTGGAAGTTTTTGATGAGGTCAAACTGGCAGAATTAAAGATGGGGGCCTTGCTTGGAGTTGGCAGCGGTAGTGTTTATCCCCCGCGATTGGTGGTGATGAGGTATCGGGGTGGTGGTAACAAGACACTTGCCTTGGTAGGCAAAGGCATCACCTTTGACTCAGGTGGCATTAGCTTAAAACCACCGGCTGGCATGGAAGAGATGAAATATGACATGCTGGGCGCCGGTGCCGTTTTAGGGGCAATGACCGCTATTGCGCAACTCCGCCCTGCAATTAACGTGGTCGGCATCATGGCCATTGCACAGAACATGCCCTCGGGATCTTCGTACAAGCCCGGTGACGTGGTCAGGGCCTTTAACGGCAAGACGATCGAGGTGACCAACACGGACGCTGAAGGCCGTGTGGTGTTGGCTGATGGGGTTAGTTATGCGGCACACCTAGGGGTCGACTGGATTGTCGAAACTTCTACCCTTACTGGAGCTGCCATTATCGTTTTGGGTCATGAGGCTACGGCTTTAGTCGCGACCAATGATGCGCTGGCGAGCCAAGTCGAAGTGGCGGCGAACGCAGAAGGGGAACGCGTGTGGCGCTTGCCCATCTACCCCGAATATCGGAAACTTTACGAATCCGATGTCGCGGACATCAAAAACTCCCCGGGACGCGATGCTGGCACTATTACTGGCGGTATGATCATTAGTGAGTTCGCAGGGGATGTTCCCTTTGTCCATCTGGACATTGCGGGAACTGCGTGGACCAAACCGGGTCCGCTCAATGCCAAATTTGGTCCCACCGGAGTGATGGTAAGAACTTTTGCCAGGTTGGCAGAGCTGCTGGCGTAGGGTGAGTCCTTATTTAAATGGCCTTGCCATTGGCATGGGGAATGGAATGCCATGGCAAGGTTGTTTTTCTGGCTATTTGCAATCTAGGGTTGGATGGTCTCCTGCCTCATTGCGAAATGATTCGGCCTGTTTTGTGCAAAATCTGGTTGAAGGGCACTTCGGAATCATTTGCTGTATTGTGCAAAACGTGGTGGGATCAGCCGTCTAAGGTAAAGGTGTGGGGCCTTCATGCACATACGGGCTGGTAGCGACCTCGCATAATATTCGGTTAAGTTGTCGCGGCGAGCTTGGGGACGACGGAATGACAGGTATGAGAATCGTCAGGCGTGACGTTGCAGACTGCCGAACGCGAGGTGGATGAGCGAAATTCGTTGCGTAGGAATGTCTGGATTTCAGCTACAAATGCGTCGATAAGAACGCAGAAAGGCAGGAGGGAATTCGGTGACCCACGATGAATTAGAGGTTGAACTACGAAAGCTCGATCCCCGAGAGCGGGCGCGATTGGCGGCAGCGCTGCTCGACAGCCTAGAAGAACTGTCGGAGGATGAGAATGCGCGTCTCTGGGCGGAGGAGGCGGTACGACGGCACGACGATCTGCGGTCCGATGTCACCTTAGGCCGATCCGCCACGGACGTCTTCCGGGACAGCCGGCAACGACTCGGTGGATAAGATTCGCGTGACGTTTCAGCCGGCTGCGGAGATTGAACTGTATGATGCGGCGTTGTATTACGAAAGCCATCGTGGAGCGTCGGGAACCGGAACGCGAGAAAACCGGGTATGGGAACGGGTGGACGGTCGATGGGCTTGACAAGCTGTTTCGGAGCACCACACCTCACCGCGGTTTGGGGATGGACAGCTCGGGCCAAACTCCAACGGAGACCGTTGGCGAGATCTGGGAGCGTCTCACCGAAGCGGTAATCTGATGTTCTAAAAACCGAGGCAGCCATATTGGCGCGAGAGCGCACTAGCACCTTTTCTCAACCCATCGTTGTCACTATCGATGAGCAGAGTCTCCCTTAAGGAGACGTTCGCGGGAGTTTCCAACCCGCGAGGTATGCACATCACGGTATCCGAGAGTTTCCGTTCCAACCTTAGAGCGGGCGTAGCGAAGAGGGCTTCTTGAGCTAAACAACGGGAAAATCCAACCACATTTTGCACATAGCCGTTTTTGTTTATGCCATACTTTTCCGGCAGGCATTTTCTTGGGGAATGTGGTAGGCTAAGGTTGGACACAAGAGAGGGGCCCAAGAAGACCCGTGAACAGTCTGACCGAAACACTTGACACCTTGTACCAAAGGCACCGGTCTATGGCTGTACGCATTGATTGGGGTTATCATCGGCTGCTGCCCTGGGAGCGTGGCCGGAACTTTATGGATCATCCGTGGGCTCCAGATCAGGGCACTCTATCAGCGGAGCTGACCTTAGCTGTAGAGACAGCCATGTTGACGGAGGTCAACTTGCCCTGGTTCACTCATGGCTTAAGTACTGTGTTTGACCAAGGACCGTCGGCGTTAAAGCAGTTTGTGCATACCTGGACACGTGAAGAAGATCAGCATGCGCGTATCCTCGACGTGTATCTCTTGTTGAGCCGCAACGGGGATCCTGATGCCCGTGACGTCCTGCGGAAAAACGTTTTGGAATCCGGTTGGCACCGGGAAACCGACGATCCGTTCGCGTTGATGGTATACACTAGCTTGCAGGAATTGGCGACCCGCGTATTTTATTTAAATTTGGCACGAGCCGTGGATAGCCAGGATGCTGTCTTAGCCCACATATTGCGAGCATTGGCAAAAGACGAAACCTTACACTACGCCTTTTACCGAGATGCCACCAAAGCTTATATTGAAGAAGATCCGGGTCGTTTGGCAACGGTATATCGCGTAATTCCGAAATTTGTTATGCCGGGATTTGGGATGCCAGACTTTCGCCACCGGATTAAAGTTATTGCCAGCCACGCAGGGTATGGGGTGGCAGCATACTATGACCAAGTGCTCAGGATAGTACTGGAATTTTGGGGAGTACTGGAGCACGAGACGTCGTCGGCCACACGTGAAGCCCGGATGGCGCTGGACAGACACTTGGCGCGGCTTCGCAAGGCAATGGCCCACACGGCCTTGCCCGCTTTGTAGCGATCGATGGATTGCCGTCCTATAGTTGTTTAGGAAGGCTTTGGTCTTCGTTGACGTCGGGTGACGAGGAATCCTACGGTTACGATACCCCAGATCCCTAAAAAGGCCCAAAATCCTGGCCTTAAGGTTGGCAGTCGGATACTCTGAATGGTAAGCGCCACCAAAACCACAAGTGTTAACATAGCCCCGATCCGTCCGCCAAAGACCAGCGACGAAATGGAGCGATGTTTGCCGTCCAATTGTGTCCACCGTAGAAATGCTCCCAAAATTAATGCCCAATTGGCTAAACTGAAAAAGCTGGAAGCAGCCGTTAGATCGGTATAGGCAGATTGGGGAAGCAAATAGGCAATCGACAAGGACATATAGACGGCCACGGAAGACCAGAGCCACAGGCGCAGACGAGAAGGTACGGCTTTAGCCGACCGTTTGGGGGCACCCAGCCAAGAAGGTGCCTCATGCGCTTCGGCGAGACTGACTAATACCCATAAGGTGGCATAAAACGAACCGACCATCACGGTAAATGACGCCACAAGCAAGACGGCGGTCAGAATGCCAGTGCCCGTCGGAATATGCCATTGGTGCAAGGCCAACACAAATGGGGATACCGTTGTTGAGACTTGTCGCCAGCCGACCACTTGCAAAAGCGCCCAAATTCCGAGGGTATACAGTGTGGTGACGCCGATCACGGTCCCCCAAGCCGCTTGGGGTATGGTGGTTTTCGGGTTTTTTGCTCGTGCGGTGGCCATTGCCACGGCGGTGACCCCAGAATAGCTAAATATGACCACGAGTCCGGCGTTAAGCACTCCAATCCATCCATGTGGGGCAAACGGCATGAGAGGGTGGGTGGTGGTGACTTGATGCACTGGCCATCCAATCATTAGCACCACCAGGACGAGGCCAATGAAGGCGGCAATGACGAGGACTTTTATCAGTGAGAGAAGAGATTCCACCATGCCCAACCAGCCGATGCTGCCTAAATTGATGAGTAGAACCAAGGCCACGATTAATGTGGCTAAAATAGCGACCGGGATACCGGGAAGCCAATAATGTGCAAACACTCCTGCAGCCACTGCTTCAGATCCTAGGCCTAAAATACCTGAGGCAAATATTACCCATCCCAGAAAGAATCCGGCGTAGCCTCCTAAGTAGCGGGCGATGTACTCGCGGTAAGACGTGGTTTGTGGCACGTGTGTTGCCAACGTGGTTAAAGCGCCCATCACTTCTGCCATCACAACACCGCCAAGAAGATAAGTGATCACCACCGCCGGGCCTGCTTGACGGATGCTAATTCCACTTCCTAGGAGGTATCCTGCGCCAATGATGCCTCCGATGCCTAGGCCGGTGAGGCCCACGGCCCCTATTCTATGGGTGTCATGATGCCGGCGGATTTTGGATGGATGGCGGACCATGCCACACCTCCTTAAGTGTGTAGAGTCACGATGAGGATGTCACCAAACCTCGGATTTCATTCCCGTCCAGTGCCCGCGATGGAATAATATCCCACCCTGGTTGGTATACTAGGAGAGACCAGAGTAAGGAGGAAGACGATGCATCCTCGACGCCAGGAACAGTCCGAAGCCAAGACCTCCCCTCTCCAATTGCGTGTGGAGGAGTTGCAACAGCGAATTACGGAATTACGGGTTAGCCGTCGTATTTTAATGGACCTTTTAACCGCAGAGTCGCAAAAATCCCAATCCAGACTGCAACAGCTAGAGTTGGAAAACCGTCGGTTGCGGCGTCTTTTGAAGCGTCAGAGCACGAGGGCGGGGAAGGACCGGGGCCCCTTTTCTTCCTGGCGTTCATCATAACCTGGTAAGTAACGCATACTAATCGCGATACGTTCCCATCAAGGAGGTTTCGCGGTGAACTCTAATGCGTGGCGCCAGTGGATTCGCAACCACCAAGGCTTGTCAATGGGGTTAGCGGCCCTGATTTTGTTGATTGTCGTTTGGGCACTATGGCCGCGCCATGGCGGCCCATTGAACACCTCGACCCCCAGCCATGGACTGCAGGTGGTGGGCTTTTATGAAAATAAAAGTCCAGGCAGCGCTAATCCCAGTTCGTTGGTGTCGTTTCAAAGTCATTGGCGCCAACTTAACTCGATAAGCCCTCACTGGTTTCAAGTGAATCCTGATGGATCCGTAACAGACCTGGGGTATGACGCGACTTTGGTGAATTGGGCGCACCAACACCATGTGTCGGTGGTTCCGCTGGTTACCAATGGCCAGGGATCGACCGATGTGCTGTGGACCCAAGCGACTCGTCAACTTGCCGCAAAAAACTTAGACCATCTGATGCAAAAGGACAATCTTGATGGCATAAACGTGGACTTTGAATTGTTGAATCCGGATAGTCGCAATGACTTAAGTCGGTTTGTGGCAGATTTGTCCAATTACACTAAAGCACATCATAAGACGCTAGCGGTGTCGGTATTCCCTTTAGTAGGGTTGCCGTCATCGGTCAATGGAGCCGATGACTATGCGGCGTTGGCCAAAAGTGCAGATTATCTGGTTATCATGGCCTATGACCATCACTACTCGGGAGGACCTCCGGGCCCGGTCGCACCTTGGGGCTGGGTTGACGACAACATAAAGGCAGCATTGAAGGAAGCCCCAGCTAGCCATCTAATGCTGGCCATAGGGATGTATGGATATGATTGGGTGGATAATGGGCAAGCAGGACCTGCAAACACGGTGCCGGATTTTCGGGCTCCTCAGTTGGCTAGTCAGCATGGCGCGCCCATTCACTATATCAGCGATATCTCGCAAAATGAATTCCGATATACCTCAGGAGGCACCCCGCATATTGTCTACTATATGGGCAATCGTTCAGCCAAAGCTCGGGTAGCGCTGGCCGCTCAGTACCATATGGCAGGAGTTGCCTTGTGGCGTTTAGGATATGAGGAACCGGGCTTTTGGTCCGTGATCCCAACCCGGTAGAGGGGGGTGAGGTATGGGCCTTTGGGTCTTATCCGCAGCCGTGGCGTTGGGATTTCAAGGTGGTGTGGAATTTCTCGCACAGGGTTCCCTAAACATTCGCGAAGTGTTGGGGTGGATAATTGTCGGGGTGGCGGGGGCGGTTCTGACCCGCGATTTTGGCTATGGTCTACTCCGCATTTGGTGGGCTCTGGCAGGTGTGCTGTTAGTGTGGCATGCAGCCAAAAGGATGGCGCAGGCTTCCACCCACGGATACTGGGGCAGGGTATTGGAATCTACATTGGCCGTGTTGGCTTTATGGTGGGTGAGTGCCGACGCATTGGCAGTGGCGGTGGGATACATCTGTGGGGTCGGACTGGCAGTGGCTTTGGATCCGTGGAAGTCTGCTTTAGCCCCCAGTTTGGCCCAGTGGGAAATATTGTCCTTGGGGGCGGTTGGATTGCAAGATTTAACCCAAGCCATTATTGGCAGTGGAGGCGTACACGCCTTCAATCCTCTGTGGATGGTGCCATGGCTTGTGATTGGGGAAATCAGGGTCGTTGTCTTCTCCTCCGCCAGGCGGTAAGTGCCCAAGCGGCTAACGCCAGGATTACGACAATGAGGAAATAATGGCTTAAACTACTGACATTGCGCCAGTGTTGGCCTAGGACGTAGCCAACGTAGACGAACAGAACTGTCCACGGCAACGCTCCTAGAAATGTAAAGACGACAAATCGCCCGAACGGCATTTCCGCGACACCGGCGGGCAAGGAAATAAAGGTGCGGATTCCTGGCAGCAACCGGCCAAAGAACACGGCCCCGTCACCATGACGTTGAAACCAGGCCTCAGCGCGGTCCATTTCGTGCGCTCGAATTAAGACATAGCGGCCATACCGCTCGATGAGGGCACGGCCTCCCCAGCGAGCGATCCAATACGAGACAATGGCGCCTACCAAACCGCCTAGCAACGAGGCCACCATAGCGCTGGTAAAAGAGGCTTGGTGTCGGTATACTAAATATCCGGCGTAGGGCAAGATAATTTCCGAAGGCACTGGGATGTAGGCACTTTCCAAAAACATGCCGATAAACACGCCAAAAACACCTAGACCCAAAATCGCGTTGGTCATCACCGTTAGAAGATGCATCAATTTCTCCTTGGCACCATATTTGTCATCTGACACGCGTGGGCATGCCCTTGGCCGTTAAACCGACGATGATCTCAATGGGAGTATAAGGTGTTGAGCCAGTGGGCTGTCAAGTCCTGATAGGCAAACTCTTGCTGAAGTTTGCGAAGACGTGCTAGGTCGATGGTGGCGGTGATCACTTCCTCCCCCTCTGGGGAGTTGGACTCAGCCAATATACCGGAGTCATCCTTAGTGAGCGCTGCCGGAAGGTAAATTGCTGCTTTGCCGGTGAGTTTTATGCCAAATAAATTGCCAGTACTTGCGCCCACCAACCCCGCGACAGGAGTTTCCTGTACTCGGGCCCAGGTGCCTCGGCGCGCTTTTGCTTCCGAGTATAGTGGCTCCGAGTCCGCAATCGGCACGGCCACTAATAAAGCACCAAGATGCCATGCCATACGAAAGGTCTCAAAATAGGTGGCATCATTGCAGACCACAGTAACTAAAGGCCAGGGAGCAAACGACTGGGGGTTGAGATCCGCGCCTGGAGACAACCCTAAATCGTGCTCAAGAGGCAATAAATGCATTTTAGGCTGGACGGCAATCACCCATCCGTTAGCATCGAATATCACGGATTGGTTAAATAGCTGCGAATGAGTTTTCTTTAGCGCAGATCCCGCTACGGTGGTGATTGCAAAATGTTTAGCCAACACTTGCATGGTCCGATGCCAATAAACATACACAGGGTTGGCTAAAGCTCTTAGCCAAGGAGCCAAACTCGCTAGGGAGTTTTGGTTGGCACTGCCGGGGATCCGATCAGCTAATACGCCCAACAAAGGCAACGCGATATCCTCGCCAAATACAATGATTTGCGCTCCTTGGGCTTTAGCCTGGCGAAAGGCTTGGGTCACCCGATCCCGCCATAAGGCAGGAGATGTTACTGGGTCCACAGTAAACTGCACGACAGAGGCGGTCACCGACCCCATATCAGGAATTGGGGACAACGTTTCGCGTTCTGTCTGCAGGGCGCGGGCCCATTTGTGCCACTCGCGCCATTGCAATTGATTGCGCAAAACATAAGTGGCTAGCGGCTGCTGCCAATTCATAAGCGCAAATGCTCCCTGGGCCACCAAGCATGTTTTTGATAAATGTCCCTGCGCAAGTGGGGTAAAATAGCAAACTTTGACTCGGCCTCGGACAGTTCAGACCACAGCCATTTTACGCGCCACACCCCAGGCGAGACAAGCTCCGCACTTCTATATCCGGTAGCGTCGTTGGTTGTTTCGCAAGGAACAAGCAGTTGAAGAGGAAACATTGCAATTGCCATGACTTGGTTTTGCTGGGCATCTCGCCACAGCGGGCCAAATTGTTGATGGTTGTCCAGAAAAGGTGCCACAATCATGCGAACATCCTGGAAACGAAGATAACGGACTAATTCGGGAATCCAATGAGCTTGTTTTAAAATTGCGACGCGTTGATGGTCCCAAAGAAACTGAATGGCCATCTCGTTGACTTCGTCATCGTCAAAAGGAACAAGAGGAGCAGATACGGTGAGGCGCTGGTCAGGCCATTGCTGAACCCAGTGGCCAGGATGCTCGGATTCTTGGCGTGACGAGGGATAGTAATGCCAGGTGAGACTATGATCAGGAATTGAGTCCGGGTAGGCGGTTATTCGGTGGTCATAAAACCAAAATTCGGCCATCGTCACTATCCTCTCCTTCAGTGATGCCATCAATGGTTAATGGTGCTGAAAGCCCCACGACAATAAGGCATCGGCGTCTGTCCAAACATCGGCCGGATTGTCATGCAGGAGGATCACAATCAAGCATTGTCCATGACGCAATGCAGCACCGGCCAAATTTTCCCCTGAGACCGGAGTATACCCTATTTTAATCCCGATGGCTCCCGAGTAGGTGCCAATTAACGGATTTTGGTTGAAAAATACTTTGGTGGCGGATTGGGGCAAGAAGGCGTATGGCAAAGCGACGATATGGCGAAATGTGGGGTTTTTCATAGCCTGGCGGCTGATGACGGCCATGCCCAAAGCGGTTACGTGCTGCGAGGGAGCATAAAGGCCGGTGTCGTTCACAAAGTGGACACCAACAGCATGCCATTTCTCTGCCGTGTGATTCATCAGGGAGACAAACTGACGTTCCCGGGGTGTTACGGTTTGGCCGATAGCGTATGCGGCATCGTTTCCTGAGGCCATCATCATCGCTGGTACCAGCGATGGCATGGGGATGCGTTGGCCCGCCCTGAGGCCCAAGCTGGCCCCGGGTTGGTTTTGTGCTGTTTTGCTTATGACGACGGTTTGGCCCCAGCCCATCCGAATGGCCAGCCATGCGGTGATGATTTTGGTTAATGAGGCAGGCTCCCATTCCTTCCGAATATTTTTAGCATATAAGATTTGGCCAGTATGTGCTTGAATCAAGATCGCCGATGAGGCATGCACCGATGGCGCCATCATTGGCGAATGGACGCCGACCGTGGTAGACACCACAATTGCCCGAATTAGGCCGGTCAAAGACAAGATACCCCTCCTTTTGAGGTGACTTATTGCCAGTTACCCAAAGCATGCCCTGACGCGTCATTTCATAAGCGAAAAGTTTCAGTCTGTATCGGGGACGGTGGGGCAGAAAGTAAGACGAGACATAGACCGGGAAGGAATCGACATTTCGCCAGCAGTACCCCAGACTAAGGCTTTAGAAGGGGTGAAATTTGCTATAATACAGGCATATGATGACGCACCGCGTGAAAAGGAGTGGGCATGAAGCCCGTTGGCATCGTTAAGATTGGCTCCAGCAATACCGGATTGCTCATTGCAGCCTCGCTATCCCAACCCATATTGAGAGTGAATCACCTGGTGGACCTTAAGACCCCAGCCAATTGGCCAGAGTTAGCCGATGTTTTGGCGTCTTACCGTGTACGCTGTCAAGAATCTCAAGTGGCATCCGGGTTGGTGGCTGGAGGAGAGATTTTCCGCCGGCACCGCGAAATCCGCCAATTAGTGTTGGACCAAGGGTGGCCGCTTTGGGAAGTATCGGGGAAATTAGAGGGACAACTGACGTGGTTTGCGGTCCGCAGTCGCGACCCCGCTGTGGACGTGGTGATAGACGTCGGAGGTGGGAGCACAGAAATCATCTACCAATCCGATGCCGTTTCCATTCCTATTGGTGCGGCTAACGTCACAGGGGAAGTGGATTGGCCCGTCATAGCAAACGGTCAAAGAGCCGCCTTAGTGGGCGGAACCGCTTATGTATTGAGCCGTTTAGCGGGAACTGCAACCATGGATCCAAAGCAACTGGCAAAAGCCATTGATCAGGTTTTGGAGGGCTCTTCTTCATCCGTATGGCGTTCGTTGGAGGTGCCACGCCAAAAACTGGTGATAGGGGGGGCTAAGATTCTGAAGAGTCTTTTGAAAAACTATCAGTTTAGTCAGTTTTCCGTTTCCCCTTGGGGCTATACCGAAGGGCTATGGATGGCTGCCAGTTTGGGGAGGGCAAGGCCACTATGGTAAAGGAAAAGTCGACACCGATGCTGGATCAATACCACCGACTTAAGCAGCAAAACCCCGAAGCGCTGTTGTTATTTCGTCTTGGCGATTTTTACGAGCTGTTTGAGGAAGATGCGATTTTGGCAGCCCCGGTGTTGGACGTGCAGTTGACGTCTAGGGACGGCGTGATACCGATGTGTGGCGTGCCCCACCATGCGGTCAATCAATATTTGCGCAAATTGGTAGACCATGGCTATATCGTGGCGATTGCGGAACAGATGGAAGATCCTCGGTTGACCAAGGGGTTGGTTGAACGCGAAGTCGTGCGCACCGTATCCCCTGGCACCTTTGTTTCGGAGGATTCCGATGATAACCCGCGATTGGCTGTACTGTATGGGGACCGTCGCGGTGGTTGGGGCTTGGCGGTAGCTGAAATCGCGACGGGACAAGTGTATGTGACCGAAAGCGAAGCCAAAGACACCGGAGCCATTGCTCAAGAGTGGGAGCGATGGCATCCTAGCGAATATTTGACGAATTTGGATCTATCGCTGCCAGGTATGGCGATTGTCGACGATGCTTGGTTTAAGCGACTGGATCGTGATGTGGAGCAGGAATTGTCACGAGGGTTTGGCACCCCGTCTCTGTCCGGATGGGGACTGGCAGAAAAACCTCGGGCGCAGCGCGCTTTGCTGGTGCTGTGGCGCTACGTGGAAAAAACCCAGCATCGTCCCCCCGATCACTTGCGTCAAGTCCATTGGTATCAACTGGATCAAGGATTGGAGTTGTCCCCACAGTTATTGACTCAGTTGGATATTGTCAGCAAATCAGGCCCCTCGCTGTATAATGCGCTTAACGAGACGGTGACCCCTATGGGTGCCCAGTTGCTGAAGCTTTGGCTTGAACGCCCGTTGCGTCAGTTGGACGAGATTGCGCGCAGGCATCAAGTGATCGTGTTTGGAGTGGCTAATCCCTTGGCTCGCCGCCATTTGCGAGATATTTTGGCAACGACCGGGGATTTGGCTAAATGGGTAGCGCGACTTAATCTGGGTTACGGTGCTCCGCGAGATTTGGCGGGCGTCCGGCAAGCCCTGAATGCTTCGAGAGACCTCTCAGTTTTAGTGCATCAACACGGATTACATGCATTGTGGCCACTGGAGGTGTTGGACGATCCGCTTATTGCCGAATTGCTAAAGCCGCTCAACGAATTGGAAGAGACTTTGCCAGCACGCTTTGATGACGGGGGTCTAATTCGTGATGACGCCGATCCTCACATTGGCGAATTGAGAAGGCTGCTTCAAGATCAGCGGGAATCCATGGCTTCTTTGGAAGTCGAAGAACGTGAGCGCACGGGAATTCGAAATTTGAAGATTGGCTATCATCGCACCTTTGGATATTTTTTTGAGGTGACTCGGGGACAATCCAAGCTGATACCGGACGATTGGCATCGGCGGCAAACCATGACCAACGCCGAAAGGTTTACTTCGGAAAAGCTGAGGACGCTCGAGCAGCAAGTTGATCAAACCCAGTTGGAATTGGCAGAAGCCGAGACCAACCGGGTGCAAGCCATTATAGAAACGGTACTTGGCCAACAGCAAATGCTGATGCAATTAAGTGAACGGCTCGCCGAGGTCGACGTCTTGCTGGCGCTGGCCGAAGTGGCTGAAGAGTACGGCTATGTCAGCCCTAAGTGGGCAACAGAACCCGGGCAGCCGTTTCTGATTACCGGCATGCGTCATCCGGTGCTGGAACGCATCACCCAATATGTGCCGAATGATTTGTCCGTGAATGATCCCATTCGCACGCTAATCATCACTGGACCTAATATGGGCGGTAAATCCACCTATATGCGGGCAGTGGCCTTGAATTTGGTGCTGGCGCATATGGGAAGTCTGGTGGCGGCGGAAGCCATGACTTTGCCAGTATTTGATGGTATTTATGCGCGAATTGGAGCTGATGACAATATCATGCGCGGCCAAAGTACCTTTATGGTGGAGATGGAGGAAATGGCTTGGATTTTACGTCATGCTTCCACCCAGAGTTTGGTGATATTGGACGAACTGGGCCGCGGAACTTCTACATTTGACGGCATGGCTTTGGCGCGCGCGGTGTTAGAGCGGCTGGCGCAAAGTACGGGGCCTATTGTGTTATTTGCTACACATTATCATGAGTTGACCGATCTGCAGGAAACAAACCCTTACATAGCTAATTTGACCGTCGAAGTTCTAACCCGAAGAGGGAGGCAACTCGTGTTCACTCACCGTGTGTTGGATGGGATCGCATCGCAATCCTATGGGATTGATGTGGCGCAAATGGCAGGTTTGCCGCAATCGGTTATTGCTCGCGCTCGTCATTATCTTGAGCAATGGGAAAATGCCTTGCCGCGCCGAGCTAGTCCAGTGCAGCAAGTGACGTTGTTTGGACCCGATCCTGTCGCCTTAGAATTGCGGAGCACGCTTGCCGCTATTGACGTGGATGAACTCAGTCCGCGCGATGCCTGGCAGTGGATTGCGGAATGGCATGCCCGTTTGCAGCGGGAGAGTAAGCCATGAGCCGGATTCGTCGGTTGGATGCTGTGGTCGCCAATCAAATTGCGGCTGGCGAGGTGGTGGAACGGCCTGCCTCGGTAGTGAAAGAACTGGTGGAAAATAGTTTAGACGCCGGAGCTACGCAAATACAGATGCGCATTGAGCAAGGCGGGCAATCGCTCATTGAAGTGCGCGACAATGGCCAAGGAATCGAGCCCGACGATCTTTCTCTGGCATTGGAGCGTCATGCCACTTCTAAGCTTAGCGTATTAACCGATTTGGATGAAAGCCCTTGGTTGGGGTTTCGTGGGGAAGCGTTGGCTGCAATTGCTGCAGTAAGTCGCTTGACGTTGAGTTCTCGGCCGCGTCATCTCTCGGTAGGCCATTTAGTGCCTGCACTCGGTGGGATTGTCGGTGAACAGGATGTCATACCAATGGCCCCCGGAACGGTCGTGCGGGTAGAGGAATTGTTTTTCAACACCCCAGCCCGGCTTAAATCGCTAAAAAGTCCTGGCGCTGAGACGGGACACATTCAACATTTGGTGGAACATTTGGCCATCAGTCGGCCCAATGTGGGATTTCGTTTAGAGACAGAAGAACGGACCCTAGTCAAGACGCCAGGCCAGGCCTCGGCTTATGAGACGATTCATCTGCTTTATGGCCGTGAGGTAGGAGAAACCCTGATTTCCGTAGACTATACCGGAATGACAGGGATTCACATAACGGGCTGGGTTGCTCCGGCGCATGTGCATCGTGCTTCTCGCCAGTCCCAAAGTCTTTATGTCAACGGACGTTGGGTGACCAATTGGGTACTGAGACAAGCTGTTGAAGAGGCGTTTAAGCCCCAAGTGCCGGATCGTCGTTTTCCGTTGTTTTGGATGTGGGTGGAACTGCCAAAACCGTCAGTAGACCCAAATGCCCATCCTACCAAAGCCGAAGTGCGGATTGATCATGAGCGCCAAGTGGCTGCGTTGCTTTATCGGGCAGTCCACGACGCCCTTGTCGCCAAGTCATCGGCACCAATTCTGCCAATGGCAGGCGAATCTGCCCGGGAAAGCAACGGCGCCTATGACCAAGAGCAGTGGCCTCTATTGCCTGCAACCGATAGCCGGAACGACGACGGCGGTGTACTACATCAAGAATTTTTGGAATTGTCTCCTCTGGCCCAATGGCAAGCCAAATATATCATTGCTCAAGGACCCTTGGGCTTGTATTTGATTGATCAGCATGCCGCTCATGAACGGCAATATTTTGAGGAGTTCCGTCGTCAAAAACATAAGATTTTGGTCAGCCAGCCGCTCTTAGTACCCTATACCTTGACATTGAATGCAGCACAGTGGGACGTCTTTCGACGATTTCCCCAGATATTTGAGACCGTTGGTTTTGAGATTGGCGAGGCCGGCGGCAGTACCGTTATTGTGCGTGCGGTCCCCCAAGGTTTGCGGGACATGCCGAGCGACCCCCAGATGTTCCGCCTGATATTGGATTCTCTGATTCAAGGGCAGGCGCATCCAGGCCATCCCATTACTTGGATCGAGGAACCCTTGTTCGCGATGGCTGCGTGTAAAGCGGCCATCAAGGCCTATCGCCCGATGAGTCAGCATGAAATGGTAACGCTGCTGCATGACATGGCTTACCTTGAAGACCCGCGCGGATGTCCCCACGGGCGACCGACGTTAATCCGTTTATCTCTGGAGGAGGTGGACCGCCGCTTTGGACGCAAGGGATAGGGAAGGGTTAATACCGCTTTTGGTGCTGGCTGGGCCTACGGCAGTAGGCAAGACCGATTTAAGTATTGACTTGGCCAAACGCATCAATGCTGAAATTATCTCTGCGGATTCGGTTCAGATATACCGAGGGTTGGATATAGGGTCGGCTAAAGTGTCATTAATGCAACGGCAGACGATTGCCCATCATTTGGTTGATGTGGTGGACTCCGACCAATCGTTTTCTGTCGCGGATTACCAAGTATTGGCCAGTTCAGCCATCGAAGATGTGTGGCGCCGCGGCCATTTTCCCTTGCTGGTAGGGGGCACTGGGTTATGGATTCGCGCGCTGACGCAAAATTATCCATTTCCCAAGGAGACGCCATCAAACCGCAACCTGCGAGAGCATTTAGCAGACATCGGTGAACACTACGGGTGGGACGGTTTGCGGCGGCAGTTGCGGTTGGTCGATCCCGACAGTTGGGAGCATATTCATCCCAACGACCATCGTCGCATGATTCGAGCCTTGGAAGTGTTTTTGACCACCCAAAGACGGTTGCCTAGAAATACTGGGGGAGCATGGCGTTACCAAACCCGGTATTGGGTACTGACGCGTCCCTTGTTGGATTTGCAAGAACGAATTCGGCAAAGAGTAGAAGCTATGCTGGCTGAAGGATTTGAAGAAGAAGTCCGCGAATTGCTACGGCAAGGATTGTCCCCAAAAGCACAGAGCATGGGATCCATTGGGTATCGTGACATGGTGGATTGGTTTTGGGGGAAAAGCACTAGAAGCGAACGCGATATGCTGATTATCAAACATACTCGTGCGTATGCCAAACGGCAATTAACCTGGTGGCGATCGGAGCCCGAAGCGCGGTGGCTGGATCTTTCGGTTTGGTCCCACGATGAAATTCTGTCGCGTCTCGAGCTTTCCGCTCAGGAGTTAATCTCATCGCAATAAAGTCCGGGGACGATTGCCGCTTTGGACAATTCGCATCCCCGGATAGGAGACATGCCGTGGCTTATCCTGCGTCTCGGTTAACGCTTTCGGGAGATACCACATGTATGAGGGAACGCCGCCACCATCGCCACAATGGGACCTTATCATGGGTGGGGACATCCGTCTCTCGTTTTAGCGACTGAACGTATACGTTCAGGGCATGACGGGCGGATTCAAAGCGCATCCACAACAAATCAAAATCCCCTTCGCCATCATCACAAGCCCGAATCGCCAGGTGATAATCCCTTAGCAGCCGACTATACATATCTGTTTGGCATTGATCGTCTTCGCAATGCAATTTACTCATGGCCTATTCCTCCAGTTCCAATGATTGTCCTGCAACCGACGAGGACAGAGGGCCCATAGGACCCTCTGCTTCTTAGCCCTGATCTTGACGACTGACAAAACGACCCAATATTCTCATACTTTATCTAAAATAGCGTGGATACAAAATGTAGTGACACGAACGTTGTCATGGGCGCGGATAATTCTTCGACTATACATTACACTGCTGGCCAATTCCCAGCAAACTCGGCGTTGAGGGGCATATCCCTGTCAAACCGTAGACAAAGCGGGCGAGTATTTAACCAGCAGTGCAACAAAAAATCTGACTTACAGCGTTGGTATCCCTTGGGTTTGCAATCCTTGCGGCCAGACGCTTAAGGATACAGATGCGCTTTCGGCTTCCCAGTGACCGAGAATGAAGACCGCGCGATGATAATACCCGAGAGTGATCTGGTCACCGGGGCTGGTATGGCTCATGTCCGTTTCCAGTTGGGAGCAATTGGATACAGATAACGGACCCCAGTTCTTTGTGGTGTCAGTAATTTGGGTAATCACATCGCCCACCGGATCTGTGCGCTGGGTTTGGCCCACCAGTGCGGTTGTGCTGGCAGGACTTCCCGCTAATACCGTATAGACTTGACATCCTTGGACGGTCCAGTCTTGTGGGGTGCTGGTGACTTCGATACCAAGATATCCAGGGACGGTGGCGCTGGATTGAGGAGATGGGGATGATGAGGATGGACCGGTGCTGGGTAAAGCAGGGACTGGGGGCGCAGCCGTGGGTTGATAGGTAAATGTCCAGTGGCTGCCATTGATTTGAAAGGTGGCGGTTTGCAGGATGTCTTGGCCAAGGTTTACGGATGCCACTGTGGTACCGATACCCCCGAGCCCGCTATAAAGGCCGTGATTGGTAAAAATGGGGTCGTGAGGATCTGCTTGGGGAATTAGGGATAGGTTGGGGAACCAATATCCGGTGATAGTACCGCCAACCCCGGTAAACACGGTGGATTGAGTGGTATGAGTCAACCCATTTTGTTCTAAAACAGTGCCGGACACTTGGCTTTCCTGTGCGCCGCTATCCAATTGTACGGTAACCGGGACCCATTGGAACTGGTCCGACGCATTGATTCCGCCAATCCATGCCGGGAACAGGGCCGTTCCGTCTTGCGTCAAGGTACCCGACAAAGTGACGGTGGGACTGCTGGCGACCAGTTGGGAATGTGTAGGAGGCGGGTCAACGGAGGATGAAGAGCGCGGCGACAGCAGGGATTGTGAACCGGGTGAGGTTGATGGAGGGGATTGCGATGAAGTGCTAACCGTCACGCCGCACCCGCCCAGGATGAGAGATCCGATGCCGACAAGGGCAGAAAGTGTCAATTTTATGGATTTCATGAGATGTCCCTGCTTTCATAGGATTTTTTATACAGGGTCAGGGTACGGGATCCTTTATTTTCTGCAACGTGTGATCAACTATTGGCCCTTTTCTAGTGCCAGGTCATGTCTAGTTAAATGTTCTATATTCCAAAGGTTACCTAGAATTATACGGTATTTGAGGCAATTTGGGGTGATTGAGGGGTCTCGGTTGGCGGTGCCGCTCGTTTTTTTGTCATGATTGACGAAAGATAGTTGAATCCCCTCCGACCTGTATGAAGAATTTTCTTTGCCGTGTTATAGACATCGGATGCAGATTTGGTACACTATAGTCGTTAGACGTCTGACCTTTGGAGATATGATGATTCAACGAGTACAGTGGGTGCGACAGTCGTTGGAGGAATTGATTTCGCAGCATCGACCAGGGGATCGTTTACCATCCGAAGAATCTTTGGCTAAAACACTTGACGTGAGCCGGGCGACAGTGCGGTCGGCATTAATTGCTCTGGAACAGGAAGGACGTATTGTGCGACGGCATGGTTTAGGCACATTTGTTGCTCAGCAGCGTCCCTTAGTGCGTGCCTCTTTGCACCATTTGTCCAGCGTTGCTGATATCGTGCGCGACAATGGGTATCGGGCCGAAGTCAAAGGAATTGATATTTTACCAGTGACGCTGCACCATCCGGTCGCATCGTCACTAGGATGCGAAGACGGCGATCCCGGTTATCGGGTGACCCGCACAGTATATGCCGACGGTACGCCCGCAGTATATCTTGTCGATTATCTTCCCGAGAAGTTTGGCGACCAGATCATTGACTTGAGGGGCTATAGCGATCGGATGTTGTCCTATCTAAGAAGTTTTGGCATAGTTGTCGACTACGCCATTACCCAGCTGTCTCTGGGACGAGCCTTTGAAGAGTCGGCACAGGCATTGAACATCAGTGTGGGGGATCCGGTGTTGTTATTGACACAGGTTGCGTATACCGCGCTGCAAGTTCCCGTTGTCTATAGTCTTGGTATTCACCGCGAGGGTTACGTCACGTACTCGATTTTGAGGCATACCGATGCAAGGAAGGATTAACCATGAACTCGAAGACTTCCTTGAGGAAAAATTTTAGTAGCGGGCTTTACCTGCTGCCAGCGTTGATTATTTTGCTAACTTTTTGGCTAGTTCCGTTAGGACTTGTGGCGGGATTCAGTTTGTTTCACTGGGAATATGGCACGCATCCTCAATGGGTTGGCGTCAGCCAATATGGACAATTATTTCATCAGCAGCTGTTTTGGCAGTCGCTTCGTATTACTCTCATCTTTGTTCTAGCCGTTGTCGTGGGCGGAACTTTGTTGTCTCTGGCTGTCGCGGTATTCTTGTACCGTGGTATTCGCGCTGTTGGGTTATTTCGCGCATTGTACTTTTTGCCCTATGTCATGCCTGTCGTAGCGACTTCTACGGTGTGGCTATGGATGTTTCAATCCCGAGTTGGGATTTTGGACCGAATTATTGCCGCATTGGGCGGCAATGGCGCATTAGGATGGGTCGCAGAACCTAACTTGGCATTACTGAGTTTGATTATTTTTACCATCTGGTTTTCTTTTGGATTTACCATGCTGCTGTTTATGGCAGGTCTGACCAATGTTCCTCCCGAATTGTGGGAGGCCGCTAGTGTCGATGGAGCGAGCGCTTGGCAGCAGTTTGTGAAAATTACTTGGCCTCTGTTAACGCCTACAACTTTGTTTGTTGTCGTGGTAAACACTATTAACGCCTTTCAGGCGTTCACCCAAATTTACGCATTGACCCGTGGCGGACCGTTAAATGGCACCACCACATTGACCTATTACATTTATGAGACTGCGTTTACCTATTTCCATTTTGGTTCAGCCTCGGCGGCAGCAGTCATATTCTTCATCTTAATCCTATTGTTGACAGGGATCCAATTTGTGGTTTCCAAACGATTCATCCAGTACGGGGGATAAGGCTATGGTGCGACCGGGCAAGATTATGGTATATGCGTTCCTCATCATCGTCCTAGTAGTGACGCTATTTCCAATATGGTGGATATTTTCGACGTCTGTCGAAACCGCATCTAGGGCCTATGCCTTTCCTGGAGCACTGTGGCCGAACTGGACCTGGAGCAATTATCGCACAGCATGGGAACTGGCGCCCTGGATGAGATTTTTGTTAAATTCCGTTGGCATCGGGCTGGTGACGACCGCCCTGGCGTTGCTGACATCATTATTAGCGGCATATGGTTTAGTGTATTTGCCCACTCGGTTTTCCGCCATTATCTTTACCGTCATTCTAGCGACCATGATGGTACCGTTTTATTCCATTATTGTCCCTGATTACCTCATTGTGCGAGATCTGGGTTGGTTGAATACCTACACCGCACAAGTTGTACCCTTTGCCGCTAATGGATTTGCGGTGTTCATGCTGGTGCAATTTATGAGAGGGTTGCCCATCGAACTTCGCGATGCCGCCCGCATTGATGGCATAACCGATTGGGGATTTTTATGGCGGATTGTCATGCCGAATTTAAAGCCGGCAATGGCTACAGTGAGTATCTACGTTTTTCTTTTGAGTTGGAACGCGTTTTTGTGGCCACTCATCGTAACCAATGGCCCCACCGTGCAGCCCATACAGGTGGGATTGGCCAATTTCTTGTCCACCGCCAATGGAACGGATTGGACAGTGTTATCCGCTGCAGCGGCCATTACGACGATTCCGGTCCTTATATTGTACGCATTCGCGCAACGCCAAGTTGTCGAATCCGTTAGCAGGAGCGGGATTAAGGGATAACTATGAGGAAAAAGGAGGAATTGTGTGATGTCGACTACAACACGTATGGTGTCTGCGGGAATTATGGCAGTGATGTTATCCGGTGTTGCGGCTGGGTGCGGTAATACCAGTACACCGACGCCCAGTGCTAGTCCCAAAGTGACGGGTCCTGTGACAATTACCTTTTGGAATGAAATGACGGGGCCCTATGAAGCGGCTTTAGATAAAGTAATTCACCAATTTGAACTACAACACAAAAATATTACAGTAGATGACGTGGTGGTGCCAAACGATGCAACGTTGGAACCCAAGCTGCTTTCGGCCGTAGTGGGTCAAGATCCGCCTACCATTTCCCAAATGAATCCACCATGGGCGACAGGATTCATTGAGACGGGAAGTTTGGTGAATATGAACCCATTCATAAACAGTTCGTCAGGTTTTTCACTGGCGCCATATTATCCGAATTTGCTGAAAGCTGGCCGCTGGCCAGACGGCGGACAATATCTGATGCCATTTAACATGGGCGCAGCGATTATGTATTACAACAAAAATGCGTTCCAACAGGCTGGTATCACCTCGCCGCCGACAACTTGGAACGAATTTTCCAAGGATGCCGCCAAATTATCAGGAAACGGACGGCAGGCCTTTGCCATTACTTTAGTACACACCTATCCCTGGCTGGCCTTTTTCTATCAGGCAGGCGGAAATTTTGTGTTAAAAAATGGCCAGCCCAACCCAGCCGCATTTAGTGCGACGGGTCCTGCTGTCAAGGCTTTGACGTTATGGAGCAATATGGTTAATAACGGATCCGCCGTTTTGACGCAAGGGTATGGATCACAAACGGATTTTGCCAACGGGACCAGTTCCATTCTTATCGGCACTTCGGCATTTGATCCATATTTGGTTCAGGCAGTAGCTAATAAATTCCCCATCGGCATTGCCCCGCTGCCCGGAGATGTGACACAGACGACCAGTGCCTTTGGAGGATATTTAGGCATCTTTTCCAAGGCCACGGCAAGCCAGCAAACGGCTGCCATGGAGTTTGTCAAGTATCTTACGTCTAAAGCGGGACAGCTTTCATGGATGGAAAACAGCCAAGGATATCTTCCTGTGCGTGACGATGTGGCATCATCGGCAGCTTCTTTCCTGGCAACCCACCCAGCACAGAAGGTGTCGTTGTCAGTACTGCCCAATGCTATCATGTCGCCCAAGGTGGCTTGGTGGGATGAGTTTTCCCATCAGGTGTTGCTAAATGATATTGAGGCGGTGTTATTAAAGAAAGAAACGCCGGCAGCGGCGATGAGCAGTGCCTATCAGCAGGCAAAATCCTTGGCCCAAAAAGACGGAACCTATTAGAAGTTTCTCAACCCAGGGCAGGAAACAACAGATCCTGCCCTGGGTTATCTAATAACCCCGCGAGATGTAGGACACTGTTGCCACGAACTATTCGATTCTCTCTAGAAAGACACACTCTATGGTTTCATGCATGTCCAGCGATCGTACGGTGGCAATGCTCATTCAGGCGGGCATGTCGTTGCGATTGAATTAAGATAAACTGGCGGTTGCCGAGATGGGTAGCTGGCCCAATGACAGATATGCGCTCATAGGCTATGCAACCCCCTAGGGATTTTGGCATGAAAGGGAACGATTGCAGTCGAAGTCCAGAGGGCAGCCCTTTGACTATCGGGTTGGGCATAACACTATCTCTTGATTTTTTTGTGTTATTGCTGTACTCACCACAAAATTGACCCATCAACAATAAGCGAACAAACATTGTGGTACCCTGTTCGCTCTGCAAATAAGCCTAAATCGCCATAGACTCTAGTACCATCTCACTTCCCATCACCTCAGCAATAAGGTCTTTTGCTGATGACCTATCGGGGAATAGACTCTACGATGGTTCGCGTACTCAGAATGGAGTCCAGGCATCGCGGCAAAGGTTGCCCCCTTTGCACCATAGGGGGAATAAGTGCGATTGATTCCCGAAAATCCCAGGAATTTTCAACGCGTATCCAAGGCAGGCTTCGCCTGGTATCAAGCCTCGCAATGACGTACATCATTTTCGTTGGTTTCTTCGAATGACTGTTTCCATGCCATGACTGAACACCCGGAATTGGTCCTGGATATTGCACTGGAGCTATCTGCAGAATACCTGCGACCCAATTTCGGTCGTGACCGGCAAGGAATTCATCCATCCCGTATGCGGCAGGTTGGGATTGAAATAAAACAGAGCACCATGAGTAGGGTCCCAACCATTTAGAGCAGCCTGAGCCGCCATAAAGGCCAGAGGACCGGGAGCTTGCCAAATGGTACCATTGCTGACGGAAGAGAACTGCCCCGGATCTTCGATAACCCCAGGCAATGTTTTGGGAAACCCTGGCGCATTCAGTCGGTTGATGACCACTGCAGCTACTGCGACTTGGCCCACAAATGGCTGATTGCCAGCTTCGGCTTGAACCAAATGCGCCAGCAAAAGGACATCCGACGCAGAATACGTGGTGGTTTGCGGTAAGCTGCGGCTTGTTAGCAAGGGCAAAGCTGCAGTTTGTTGGGCCGGGGAGTAGACCCCTTGGGGAACGGTACCGGTATAGGGGATGATTATGGTTTGACCCGGGGCAAGCTTGTCCGATACTAGTCGATTCTCATGCCAAAGCAATAGCAATGGCACACCGAATTGTTGCGCAATCGATTTTAAGGTATCTCCAGGCTTTACCGTATACATGTCTGGGACCACTAGGTATTTGCCGGCGTAGATCGTGGTTGAAGTTAATTGGTTGGCTTCTTCTAAGTCCAGGACAGAAGTATGGAACTTTTGGGCGATCGACCACAATGAATCTCCCCATTGGATGTGGTATAGATGCCCCTGGGGAGGAATCGGGCGCAGCAGACGAACCGGCTTTCCTGTAACCCGGGATGATTTAGGAATGACAAAAGCTAGCGGAGATACAACTTGATGAGACGGTTTGGAAGATAAATCTGCATGAGACGGTGCTTGAACCTTAGGGGGAGCCGTAAGTCCAATGACCAGAGCTCCAAGCCCGATGAAAATTTGCCGTTGCCACAACTTAGTATGTTGAAGCCAGTCCAATACTTTCACCAATAGGAACCCTCCCGCTAACACAGAGTTGTCCTATGTGTATGCAGGGTAAGGCAATAAATTTCCTAAATTCGGATCCTTTGGCGTATCAATGGATAATTCGGTAGGTGCTTGCCAAAGGCAGCGATACTTGAGATTGTTATCAGGAAATGTGAAAAGCCCACACGAAATTCTGTTACCAGATTAAGGTTTTCTGTTCGTAGCCATTGGTGTATTACCGAAAGGAAGTATTGATTATGCTAGCGAGATATCCTATTACAGTAGCCCGTCCGGTTCATGAAGAGCGTTTTGGCCATCACCTGGTTGATCCCTACCGTTGGTTGGAAGAGGGCACTTCGGGCGAAGTGCAAGAATGGGCGCGGCAGCAGCATACCTACACCATCGAATGTTTGCGGGGTGACAGCCGATGGGGAACTATCCGCAATCGCTTGCGGCAATTGCGAAATCTTCGCGATATCACCATACCCAAAGTAGCGGGGACCAGTCAGGTCTATTTATTGCGGGAACCGCAACAAAATCAGGCGGTATTGTATCTAGAACAGAACAATCGACGTATGGTTCTGTATGATCCCAATTTGGCTTCAGAACCCGAGGCAGTGGATTGGTATGAAGTGTCCCCACGAGGTCGGTATGTCGCATTTGGAGTTTCGCAACATGGCAATGAATGGTCCACTTTACAAGTGTTCGATACGCTTCAGGGGCACTGCACAGACGATCGCATTCCTCGCGCACGATATTCCTCAGTAGCTTTTGACCCCGACGGGAAAGGATTTTACTACACCCGTTACCCAGTGCCAGGAGAAGTGCCTAAAGGAGAGGAGGACTACCACAGTTCGGTATTTTGGCACGCCTTTGGGACGCCATATAGTCACGATGTGCTCATCCTGCGGGATTCAGACCGACGGTCGATGCCGAGCGTCAGTCTATCTGACACCGGCCGCTTTCTAGCCGTACAAATATCCCACGGCTGGGTTGAAGATGACGTATTGATTAAAGACGTTGCCCACAACGGCCCTTGGCAAAAAGTCGGCCCCATGCCGCCAGGAGTAGCATCCCCCTATTGGGTGGGCGATAGGCTTTTTTTACACACGAATCGGCAGAATTCGTCGTGGGAGCTTCTCGAAGTTGACTTGGAAAAGGGATCTTGGCAATCAGTAATACCGCCTCATCCAGGCAGGATATTACATGATATAGGTTTTTTCCAACATCGGATTATGGCTCATTATATAGAGATTGCGGTTTCGAGACTTGAGACCTTCGCACTGGACGGAACTGACAGGGTACCTATCGATCTACCCGACTTTAGCCAGGTGACAGGCATGGCGGGAACCTGGGAAGGCGATTTGACTGTTATTGGTCTGACTGGATTTGACCGACCCCAGGGCCTCTACCGATGGCAGGGACAAGGAGGAGGGTTGATGCCAATGAACCTGGCCAGTGATTTAAATTCCACCATGCGAATCCGTCAGCAATGGGCTACTTCGAAAGACGGCACTCGCATTCCGTACTTTCTTCTGACACCAAACAACGCAGAGCCAACAGGCACTATGCCGCTGGTGGTGACGGGATACGGCGGCTTTAATATCGCCAATCTGCCAGCCTACTCGCCATCCATTGTGCGCTGGGTAGAAGAAGGCGGTATTTATGTTGTGAGCAACTTGCGCGGGGGCAGCGAATTTGGTGAAACCTGGCATCAGGCGGGCATGCTGGAACGCAAGCAAACTGTGTTTGATGATTTTGCTGCGGTAGTTGCTGACGTGCAACAGCGAGGGTGGACGGATCCTGAGCATACGGTGATTACTGGACGAAGCAACGGAGGACTGTTGGTGGGCGCGCTATTGACTCAAAAACCAGAGTTGGTGAAAGGCGTTGTCTGTGGTGTGCCACTTCTGGACATGATTCGATACCCATATTTTCAAATTGCAGATCTTTGGACGCACGAATATGGAACCCCTGATCGGCAGCCAGATTTTGAATGGCTCCTGCAATATTCTCCTTACCATAATGTGCGGCCAACCATAGATTATCCCGCCACATTGTTTTTTACCTCGGCGGAAGATTCTCGGGTAGATCCCCTGCATGCCAGAAAAATGGCGGCGTTGCTTCAGAATCTCCCTGGCCAGTTGCAGCCCATCTACCTGCGGGTGGAACCTCAGGCCGGGCATGGGGTAGGCAAGACCGTAGAGCAGTGGGTGACCGAGGAAGCCGATATCTGGACGTTTACTGAGCAACTAATTAAGTCCTGATGGGATATATGGGCTGGACTGGGGAAATGACAATGGTCGGGTCCGTATACCCGCCATACTTCAAATTTGGGGGAATAGCAAAAAATGAACAAGCGACTGACGGTGTCGACAGAAAACACTTGGGAATCATATGTCGGCTACAGCCGTGCTATTCGGATAGGGGACTTGGTAGAGGTCGCGGGGACCACTGCGGTGCGCGGCAATGAGGTATTAGGTGGAGATGACCCCTATCTGCAAACGGTGAATGCATTACAAATCATCGAAGAATCTTTGGCCAAGCTAGGTGCACGATTGTCGGATGTAATTCGCACACGCATGTTTGTTACGGACATTTCACAGTGGCAGGAAATCGGCAAGGCCCATGGAGAGTTTTTTGGTGATGTCCGTCCAGTGGCTACGATGGTGGAAGTCAAGGCATTAATTGACCCTCGACTGTTAGTAGAAATCGAGGTGGAAGCCGTCGTGCGTCAGAACGACGAGCAAGAAGGCTGATGCTGCGGATGAGAGACCTTGTTGACCGATAGCCTTGTTGACCGATAGCCTTATTCACTGGGTCTTTGACATCCGCGGCGTCCAAGGTCTTGTGAGCAACCGTGTAACTGTTGGCCAAGGGGGTCCCAACGTTATACTGTTTTGGAGGCCGGCGCAACGCAAGTGTTCATAAGGAGGTATAAACTGCTTAGAATAAATATATGATTATACATGACGATATTGTATAATCCTTTTAGGTGATCACGATACCCTTAGGAACCGAATCTCCTTCCATCATAGAGTTGACCTCGGGTCAGCAGCCCGAAGATCACACCGGTCAGCTTGCGTGCCGTCAACACCCACGCCCGTTTATGCGGATGGTGGGTTGCACCGCTGTATTTACGGATGTCGTTTTACTAACTGGACTCAGAGCCCTGAAACAGTAACATCAACCCTTACTGGTTCGCATACAAAGGATGCATCGGCCAGCGCTTCGCTAGGCGGGGGATGGGGCCCAATTAATGCTACTGTGGGTTACAATGCAGATACTTCTTACACATGGAGTTATTCTGAGGCGGTAACTATTACCATTAATCCTAACTATCAGGGTTGGAACTAGTACGGCGTAGCCCGCGACGAGTGGTATGGTGACTATTACTATCTGAACTCATCATGCAATCAATCAGGAGGATCGTGGATCTATGTTTATAGCCCACGTTATAAAGAGGTTATTTCACAAACGCAATATGATCCACAACCCTAAATATCGGCGGAGAAGCATATCGTCCTTAACCCGACGACGGGTTTGGGCCTTTCTGCCTGCTTTGGGGATTATCATTTCAGGATGTGGTACGGGGCGGGGTACACAACCCCCCACACCCCGTTCAACAACTGTTGTGCTGTCCTCTGTGGTGACAAAGACAACTTCTCGGGTGAATCGCGTCACTCCGAAAAGTACCGTATTACATGAAGTGGTATGGGATCTTTCGAATGGTCATACCGTTCATCCGATGTCAAAAAACGTCATCCTGGCCAATCACATAGGAGACACGGCGGTGGTTGTGGTTGTTACGCCAGAAACGTCCGTGCCATGGTATAATTACATTTTTCTTCAGAAAAAAGATCGTACGCTATGGACCATAGTGGCATATATGACAAGTCCCGAGGGGAGCCTGACACAGGGCGAGCGAGGGTTAAGCCTGCCCAACGGCTCATTTCGCACAGTGGAGTTTAAAGTATCTGACCATCTTAATACTTGGGTCTTTCAAAGTGGCGACCACCTTTTGATCCTACTGCGGCAACTGCTTACGCCGCAAACGTTTCCGGGGTACCCTGTGTACACAATACACGGTATTCCGGTTAAGATAAACAAGGAGGGTAATGTTATGCTCTTTGTTTATCAAGATGAAGGAGTTCAAGTTAGCGGGTACGATAATTTCGGGAAGTCTTCGACGCTCCGGTTTTTAAAGTCGCTACCACCAGTTACCTCGTCTCTGTTTCCGTTTCGCAAGTAACCCCACGGCTGTGCGTAGATGCCCACGAGCCTGTGTCAACCGTTAGGCACCGAAAACTCTGACCTGTCAACGATATTTTCTCAACCCCATCGGCCTTCCTACCGAGGATTTTTCCTATCTCTAGGGAGATAGTGCCTCAGTGGAAGTCGTCCCCAGCCATCAATGGCGGGGCATCCACTGCGGAGCCACGAATTGGCCTTCCACGCATCCAACGTGCAAGGCTAGGCGCCGCTGACCCCATGATTGAATTCAGGGGTCTGTTGTAAACGGCTCCCAACTAATCAGGGGGTGGCAATTCAGCCACCTAGGATTGGTGAGGATGGGGGTGATGTTAGCAATGCCGTATCCGCCTAAAACCGCCAACGCCCGCGATCTGGAATTGATTTAGCCAGATAGTGTCCTCAACGGTTTTACCGTTTTTTCCCTTGAAGGCTTTCAGAGGATTATGCCCGGCCCAAAGCCGCACCTTTTCTTTTTTGCGGCCAATTTTTGTGGAAAGGGTGATTCGATGGCAATCCATATGAGCTGGTCCGGACGCCGCCGTCTCTCCTCGGAATTCCCAGTGGGCACGACCACGCCGCAATGTTGGTTGCCAGTGAAGGACATTCATGACGACTGTCTTTTCCGCGCCGATGAAGGCGTGGTGGGCATGTCGCTAGCGCCCTTTTCCTTCGACCTGAAGGTAGATCAGGAGCGCGCCCACATCATCCATGCGTTTCAGGCGGCCCTAAATGAGCTGACCTTCCCGTGGGAGCTCGTATCGCTCCATGAGCCCGTGGACCTCAACGAGTATCTGGCGGTCCTCGATTGCCGTCAGGGTGCTACCTGCGCACCCCGGGGGCCGTCTACGAAGATTTGGGCGCCCACTATTGTGACCAGCGGGATCGTCAGGCCGTGGTACGCCGGGAAATTCGGCGGCTCGAAGCCTTGGGCTATCGGGTGTCGGTCGAACCGGCTGCACCCGAAGCCAGTTAACCGTAACTATTTTTCAGAGGAGGATCAACACGAAGAATCCGTGGGCCAGTTTGAACCTGGATAGTCCACCCTACATACTCGACAACGATGAGGCATGTGTTGCAACCATTCAAGACAATTGGACGAAGTCAAAAAGTCAAAACAAGGAGGACCTGACACTCCACTTGGAGTTGTTCCCCGAACCGTTTATTGGTCGGGTCGATGCACCTATTGTCCTATTGAACCTCAATCCGGGATTCGACGTGCAAAGTGACCCGGACTGGCATCGCAAATCAATCATGCGCGAAGCCGTCGCGGACAATCTTAGCCGACGAGCCCAAGAGTACCCATTCTATCTCTTGCGTCCTGATTTCGTTGGATCGGCAATTGCAAAATGGTGGCGAACCTTGTTAGCACCGTGGATCGCAGATCATCCCGACAATCTTAAGCAAGTGGCGAGAAGCGTGTTGGCGGTGGAGTTATTCCCGTATCACTCCAAAAAGTATGGGAGGTATCGTGCAAGGGATGCAATCGTATGCCTATAGCCACGCACTGGTGGTGAATGCCATCAACCGTAATGCCAAAATCCTGGTCTTACGTAGCCAGCATGAGTGGCAAGAAGCCGTACCCGGCCTCGTTGCATATAGCGAAGTCTTCCATCTAGGCACCAATGGTCAGACACTGTCAATTAAAAATCCAAAAGCACATTTAGGAAAATGCTACGATCAAGCGGTGGCCGCTTCCTTTGAGAAACTACTGTCAAATTGACCCGACTTATTATGTGAAGTGCGCGAAATCACCGAAATTGGCAAACGAATACCCGAATTGCATTACATTACTGAAGGAAAAGTTGCCTTAGTCCATGGAATCTTAACTGGAAACAAGTCTCCTGATGCAGGCTGGGTCGCGGATGCCGGTGGTGCAGATAGGGTCGGGCATGCTAGTTGCCAACCATGGGTCGGACTAGTCCTGCAATGAATTTTAAGACAGGATCCAGAACGTTTTAGCCTCTTTATCAGTCACATCCGACGCTAGTAGAACTCTCCATTGAAAGAGTTTCGCTTTCGAATGTGAGATTATCGGCCCAAGTATCTTTATGCACAAAATCTGAGAATTGGCCTTGCGTGCGGAAGCATTGCGTGTGGAGACTCAGTCAATCGAAATGTCTCAAACGTTGATTTTTAGTGTCCTACGGTGCACTTAGCCGAAGGCGTCTTCTCCTAATTTGCTGATGGAATGCTGACATGGAAGCGAACATCGATTACTTTGGGGCACCGGCGAGGATCTTGACTCAAGCCTGTGAACTAGACAAATTGCCCAGTTGAATCAGTTTTATCATATATCGGATAAATTTCGGTGGATTCGAGAGCGGATCCGGTCTGTCCTGGTCAAATTTTCTTGGTGAAGCCTGTGTGCGAATGCCAGGCATTTAATTTAGTTAATGACATGGGCATGTGATTGGATTGGATGGTAGTCCAGTGGTGCCATCATTTCTTTCTCTGGACGCGTGTCAGGACAGGCAGGATTTATCCTTTTGCCCCGTATACTGAATAGCATCTAATCAGGGCAGGGGGTGAGGGCAGGGTGTCATTGCGGACAAATCCGTCGGGGGCGGTACCGTCCAACCCGAAAACACCGCGTGAGGTCTTATATTGGGTGGAAAACGGACGCATTAGTTCCGATGCTGCATTAAGACACTTAAGTCAGTTGGACCGCCGATCTGCCAATGCTGCGGCATCTGAAGGCAAAGCCACTCATGCCAGCCAAAAAGATCGCGCTGATGAGGTGCTTCGGCAGTTGGACCAGTTGGTTGGACTGGCGGGGGTTAAATTATTGGTGCGGGAAATTCGGGCGTTTATTGAGGTGCAGCAACGTCGGCTAGATTTTCATCTGCCACAGGATACGCAAATGCTGCATATGGTGTTTCAGGGGGCGCCAGGAACCGGAAAGACTACGGTAGCCCGGCTTCTGGGACAGTTGTTTGAGGCACTTGGGGTATTGCCAAAGGGCCATTTAGTGGAAGTGGAACGGGCCGATTTGGTAGGAGAGTATATTGGCCATACGGCGCAAAAAACCCGGGAAGTGATAAAGAGATCGCTAGGTGGCATTATGTTTGTTGATGAGGCATACTCACTGGCCCGCGGTGGGGAAAAAGATTTTGGGAAGGAAGCTATTGATACCTTGGTCAAGGCAATGGAGGATTACCGGGGTGAGTTTTTGTTAATTTTGGCGGGCTACCCCCACGAGATGGCGTGGTTTATGTCCACCAACCCTGGGCTCTTGTCCCGATTTCCCATTCACTTGGAATTTCCTGACTACACTGCGCAAGAGTTATTGGAAATAGGACGAACGATGTTGGCTGCTGGCCACTATGTTTTAACCAAGGAGGCTGAGCAAGGATTTTTAAAGCACCTAGAAGATCGTCAAGGGCATTGGCATACGAATGCCGGAAATGCTCGCATGATCCGCAACATCTTGGAGCATGCCGTGCGCCGGCAAGCCGTAAGGCTTGCCGATCATTTAGACTCGGTCACTCGGCATGATTTAACTCAGTTGACCTGGGCGGATCTCGAAGGAGGGCTCTAGTGGAAGCTTTGGTGGTGGGCAAGCCCAATACCGGGAAATCTCTATTTGTGGTGAATTTTGCCTCCTATTTGGGTCTAAAAGAAGTGCGATTAGAAATGATGGACCAGGACGGCATGGTGCGTCACCAAAAATTGCCGTTAGAAAAAGCTCGTAGGCAACTGGTGTCCCATGTGGTGCATAAAACGCAGACCATGCAAAGCATCTCAGTGGATATTCTTACGGGCCGTCACCATCACGTTATCAGCCTTACCGACACGGTGGGGCTAACCGATGAAATTCACTTTGAAAACCACATAAGGCGAGCTATGGCTATGGCGTTGGACCAATTAACCCATACTTCCATGGTGCTCCATCTCATCGATGCTTCGGCTGTAGGGCTATCCCGCCCAGAATCGTTGAGTTTAATGGATGAAGCTATGGCGCGCTACGCCAGCACCATTGCCCCTTATGCCATTTTAGCCAACAAGATGGACCGGGATCTCTCCAAAGTGGGTCTGGACCGCCTACGGGAGCGATTTCGGGGCCAGGCTATCATACCCATCTCGGCTATGACCCGCCGAGGGTTTCGCGACGTTAAAACATTTATATTGCGCCATTGGTCCTAGAACGTCCATAAAGATTTGCGTCTAGGGATTCTTGGTGTATGATGGGTCGCGAGCAAAGGAGCGAGCCAGCCGTTGATTCCATCACACCCCAGTTTATTGGCCATCGTCCGTCCCCTGTGGCAAGAGATAGAGGACAAGGTGGCTCTCAATGTAGAACGCACAGTTAAGGCATTTAGCACCTCGGGTCTGTCCGCGCCGGATCTTATGGGAAGCACTGGTTATGGTTATGATGATCGAGGCCGCAGTCTATTAGATGGGATTGTCGCCGATATTATGGGAACGCCAGCGGCACTGGTACGGTCGCAATGGGTTTCCGGCACCCACGCGTTAAATACCGTGCTGCAGTCATTAGCACCGTCCGTGCAAAAGATTTGGATTGCCTCCGGGCCGGTATATGACACCTTGCATCCCATCATGTTTGATCGCAATCATCCCTTTAGTTTGGTATCGAGGGGTATTGATATTGAATACATGCAGTGGGATCGTGATGGGATGCCGATATGGCAAAGCCACCGCAATCCCGATGTAGTGTACATCCAACGTTCCCGGGGCTATCAGGCTAGACCATCTTGGGGACGTCGCCAAATCGAGCACATTATTGGCGAGGCCCATCGCCGTAACGCAATCGTGGTCGTTGACAATTGCTATGGGGAATTTACCGATATTGCTGAACCCGGTCATTGGGGAGCAGACCTGGTGGTAGGCAGCATGATGAAAAATCCCGGAGCGGGGATAGCGCCGACTGGCGCTTATGTTGCGGGAACGGAATCCTTGGTTGAACGTGTGGCGGACCAGTTGTTTGCTCCGGGAATCGGAGGAGAAGTTGGACCCACAGGTCCTTACCAACGCCTTTTGGCACAGGGATGGTTTATGGCGCCGCAAGTGGTTGGTGAGGCTGTCATGGGAGGAATCTACGTCAGTGCGTTATTTGAAGCCGCGGGATTTGCAGTTAATCCTTTGGCCCGGGAAGCGCGCAATGACATTGTCACGGCTATCCAGCTGCGGAGTCCCCAGGAAATTGTGCGATTTTGCGAACAAATTCAATTGCATTCGCCAGTGGATGCTAAGGCTGCCCCCACGCCTTGGGATATGCCAGGATACCACGACCCTGTGATTATGGCTGCGGGTGGTTTTGTATCTGGGGCATCCTTGGAACTTTCAGCGGATGCGCCAATAAGGGCACCCTATTGGGTGTATTTGCAGGGCGGGCTTTCCCGGTGGCATACCATAATCGCCGCTCGAGCGGCGTTAGAGTCTTTAATAGGCGCGAATTAAACCAACCACGCGGCCAATCACGGTGATGGAGGGATCTTCAATCGGAGAATACAGGGGGTTGGCAGGAAGTAAGCGAATTTTTCCGCCGGAACGATCCAAATATTTTACCGTCGCTTCTTCGCCGATCATTCCGATGACGATTTCTCCATCGTTCACCGAAGATGTGGATTGTACCGCGACTAAGTCCCCCTCGCGAATGCCCGCATCAATCATGGAATCACCGACCACTCGGAGCAAAAAATCCGCTTTGAGGCGAAATAGCCCCACTGGGATTTGCCAGGTATCCTCCACTTGTTCGGTAGCCAAGATGGGCTGCCCTGCTGTAATCTTCCCAACAACTGGGACCGAGCTAACTTCTTGGCCCTTGCCTTGCAGTGACCAGGCACGACGTTTGAGCGGGGGATGAGAAATGACTCCCTCAGTTTCCAAGGTTTTAAGATGACGGGCCACACTGGCAGTAGACTTCAAACCAACCGCGGCCCCAATTTCGCGAACGGACGGGGGATAGCCATTGCGTCCAAGATATTGTTGGATAAACTCAATAATGTGTTCCCGACGATCATCCGCTGTTCTGGCCATGTGAGCCTCCCCTGCGTTTGTCATATATTGTACCATAATAGGAGAGAGGAGGAAGCAGATGCGACGATATTTTGGGATGGTGTCGGTTGTGGTCGCACTTGCGGCCGGGATAATATTATCTGGGCATAACCCAGCGTTATGGTTGTTGCTTGCGGGTTTGGCCTGGATATTCGCCTTTGGCCTATGGGGAGCATTATGGCCAAACCCATTATGGGCATTGGTGACCACAGTGGTACTAGGAACCGTGGCACTCTTTGTGTGGCATCAGACGTTTCCCGTGACAGCGGGTGTATTGGTGGTGGTCACCGCTGCCATCGCCACTATCAGTAGTCGGTTGGCGCGCATTCGGCAGCCGTCCGGACTGCGGTGGTATGACGGACTCTGGGCTGCCGTGCTCTTTGTCCTGGCGTCCATTGTGGTGTCCATTACACAAATCGGCACCAAACAACCACTGGGGCAAAACCTTCCGGTATTGGTCAGTGTCTATCTCTTAACCCCAGCAATCGAAGTCGGAATCATCTACCTGGTTTTGCGCCACTCCCATATACTGAAGGAGTTTCTTCGACGCAATTACCGTGGGGCCTCGATGGCCCATGTAGTGACGGGAATAGCCGTGGGTATCGGGTTGACTGTCTTGATGGGAATAGCCGTGTCTTTGGAGCAAAAGATTGCCCATATCCGCGTACAATCCAACAATCCATTTCTCTATGCCCGCGGATTAAATCCCCATACGGTGTTGGCGGCAATATTGGTTGGCTTGGCGGTGGTAGTCGCAGCCCCAATTACTGAAGAAGCGTTGTTTCGTGGCATATTGTTTGGAGGGTTTTTAACTCGGGTTCCGTACCCCGTCGCGACTTTAGGCGCCGCGCTGCTGTTTGGTGCAGCACACATGGATCTTACCTTGTTGATCCCCTTGACCCTGGCAGGGCTGGTGTTAAACGCCGTTTATCGCCGCAATCAGTCACTCGTGCCCTCCACTGTGGCGCATGCGACCTTTAACGGCTTGTCGGTGATTCTAGCGGTGTTTGTCCATTAGGTTCGCTGAGGTGGGCAGGAAAATCACTCCATCCTGACGAATATGCCCTCAAAAAGGGGCCGATATTGTGGAAGTCTATGATCTTGAACAAGAAAACCAGCGTCGCATTCGACGCAATACCTTAGGGGATCTCCTACGTCGGGACGCACGACGGGATCCCGACAAAACCGCCATGATCTTTCGAGACCAGAAGATTACCTATCGTGAGTGGAATGTGATGGTCAATCAGGTCGCAGAGGGGCTGTCGTCGCGTGGCGTGCGACCCGAAATGCATTTAGGGATTATTGGCAGGAATTCGCTAAATTTCCTCACTTACGCCATGGCGGTGGCCAAATTAGGGTCAGTGTTAGTGCCAATCAATCCGGCGCTGACTGTCAAAGAGATGGCATATATAATGCGCCATGCAGATATCGCAGCGGTGGCGGCGGATAGCAGCCTTATTAGCCTGGTGGAAGAAGGAATAAGGGAAGCTGCGTTGCGCCCTGTGGTACAAGTGGCCTTGGATATCGACAACACCCACGATTCGTGGATTCCCTGGGACCGAGTGGGAAAAGGGCATGGTGAAGAGTGGCGGGGGTCTCTGGGTGATGACGATGTTGCGCAAATCCTTTATACCAGCGGCACGGAATCGAATCCCAAAGGGGTGTTGTTAACCCACCGAAGTCTTTTAGACCAATTTTTTAGCATTATTGTGGCGGGAGAATTTCGACCGAATGATGTGGTGTTGCATGCCTTGCCATTATTTCATAGCGCGCAGCTCAATGCCTTTTTTGGACCTTTTTTAGAGCTGGGGGCAACCCACGTCTTATTGGAACGTCCGGAACCGGAGCGTATTATGGAAGCAATAGAATACCATCAAGTTACGGTGTTTTTTGCACCGCCCACCGTGTGGATAGCAATATTGCGATCTCCTTCCTTTTCTCCTACTCGTTTGGCGTCCTTGAAGAAAGCAGTGTATGGAGCTTCGGCGATGCCGGTAGAGATTCTACGCGAGTTGGGCCGGGTGCTGCCCCAAACCCGGTTTAGCAATATGTACGGCATGACGGAAATGGGTCCCTTTGCCACAGCATTGCCTCCGGAAGAACAGCTGACGCGGCCCGGCTCTGTAGGAAAGCCCGGGGTTAATGTCGAAATGGCGGTATTGCGTGATGATGGCAGTGAGGCTTCGGCCAATGAACCCGGGGAAGTGTGTTTTCGCAGCAGTCATGCGTTGCTAGGGTACTACAAAGACCCGGAAAAAACCCGCGAGGCGTTTCGCCATGGCTGGTATCATACCGGGGATATTGGGGTGATTGATGCTGAGGGATACCTGTCCATTGTTGATCGCAAGAAAGATATGATTAAGTCTGGTGGCGAAAATGTTGCCAGTCGAGAAGTGGAGGAAGCGCTGTATACTCATGGTGCAGTCCAAGAATGCGCGGTTATCGGCGTACCCCACCCTTATTGGGGCGAAGCCGTTATTGCTGTGGTCGTGAAACGTCAAAAAATGGATGTTAGCGAGACCGAACTTATTGCCCATGTCCGGGAAACCCTGGCAGGATTCAAAACGCCGAAGCGGGTCCTATTCCGGGACACTTTACCGAAAAACGCCAGTGGGAAGATCGTTAAGCGGTTAATTGCTGCAGACATATCTTGGCCAGATGATGAAGAAAGATAAGGGCGTCTTGAGACGCCCTTAAGACTTGCTGCGTTATGCTCGATTGAGGGTGTAGCCGCCTCGTCGGTACAGTGGGGGCGCCATTACGAGGTCCAAAAAACGCTATTGTCTCTTTGCGCGCGTCAATTACCTATAGTGTCGGTCGGTGATTATCAGTGACAAGGTATGCTTGACAGTGGGATCCCTGACTGATATTTTCAACACATCAGAGTTGAGAGTTGGTGATGAAATGTCTCCTTTGGCGCTCGCTCAAAGGCCGCCACGGGAGAGATCTGTCTACGTGTCGGTTTAATCGCGGCATGCTGATTTCTCCCTCCGCATTTAAAATTCGGGGGGTTTTTTTATGCCGTCAACTAAAGATGTGGTATTGCTGGCAATGGACGATGCGATCGTCACCATGGGTGCGCAATTTCGCGAGGTGGCATTGGGTCTACTGATTACTGCGCTCAATCCCGCGGCTTCCAGCTATGCCTGGTATTTTCTCGTCGGATCTATCCCGGGACTGATCTTGGCCGGCGCTTATGCGTGGTCTAGCAGGTGGATCGGTGCCCGCGTAGTCATGATGGCGAGCTATGGAGTGCGTATTCTCATGGTTTTGGGGTTGTGGCGCATTGTCAATTTCTGGGCTGCTTTGGCATTGTTGGCGGGAATAGCGGCTGGGAGTGGATTTTATTCCGCCGCTCAAGCACACTATGTCGCCGTGCATGGAGACTTTGCCAGAACGCGTCGCATTGTCGTGCGGCTTCGTCAGTCGGAAAGCGCGATGCGGCTCATTGGACCGTTGATAGCCGGAGCGGTGCTGCTCGAGACAGGCTATCGCAGCGGCTTTCTCTTTTGTGCCATCGCTTATGCGATGGCCTTATTGGCGGTCTCACAACTAACCCCACAAGTGGGAATCCGAAGACGGGTGCCTTACGAGCGCTTTGATTGGCGCCCGGATGGAGCAGCAATCGCCATGTTGGGTTTAAGTTTTCTCACGTGGCAGGCCAACACACTGGCTATGGCCTATACCTTTCATGTACTGCACCGTGGAGCCGTCGGCTATGGCCTGACCTTATCAGTGTGGGGTGGGTCCGGGATTGTTGCGAGCATGATACTCTCTCGCATTCAGACACGCCCGATCCGTTGGATTCCCTTGATGTTTCTCGCGATGGGCATTGGGTGGCTCGTTTTGTCGCGCGGTGTAGGCTTTTCCATGTTTGTTGGCCTCTCAGCTATCGAAGGATGTGCGGGGTGGATGGTGCAAGATTTGGCTACCGCATTTATCTTGTCTGAAGCGCCGTCGGGTTGCGCAGGACAGGCCCAAGCACGCCTCAGCGCATTTGAAGAAGTGGGGTCTATCCTTGGCATGGTGACGATTTTAGTTGTTCCAGTCACTTGGTTGGTACTTCCCTTGTATGCTGGCTTGGGAGTCGCCGGAATCCTGATCGCGGGGGTGTTCTTTCTCGTTGATCGACACAAGCAGGAGCCTTTCCAGAGCGCAAGAAGGATGTAAATGCGGGATCAACATGCCAGGAAATCGCGAGCTAGGTCAATCACTCTAACGGTAGAGAAAAACGTTTCGCACCTACAATGGCGCGCAATTCGTGGCGAAATTGTGCACCTTCGGAACCGTCCGCCGTCCAATAGGAACGGTTTTGGTAGGTCACGCCTTGACATCCCGTTGCATCATAACTCGCGCGCAGGAGAAGGCGATGCTCTTCATAAAAGATCATGGTGTAATCGATGCCCATGTCGGCGGGGCAGTGAATGGATCCACTGGGAAAGGGGGTGAGTTGCAGTATGTCATGATACAGCGCAGTGACTTCTTTGGAATTGGTGACAACTAGGGTAAAGTCCAGGTTACGGTGCGAATTGTAATAAGGGCTCATGCCGGAACGGGTAATGATAACTCGTGTAGGGTGTGCGGTTGGCAATGGGTATAATGTGCGCAAAATGACGTTTCGCGTACGGGGAACAACGGTTGCCAAAGTGGTTGCAATGACCACGCCTAGCATGGTGCCGACAAAAGCCTTTGGTAATGCCACAAAGGTCACCTCCCGTCATAAAAACGTATCCATACAGTTGTTGGACAGGATCTATCTCAATCGTATCGGCGCTTAGGATCAACATCGTTCTCTTGTTTCTATGTTAACGTTTCCAAAGACACACTGGTGACGGACCGGATTAATATTTTTCTGTCAACTTAAGCCTAGCCTCATCCCCATGGAATCGGGTTATCCTCGAAATAACCGAACCAGCAAAGGTTTTCCATAATCACAATGGATAAAAGAGTTGGAGGCAGTCAGGGCTGGAACTCTCACTATTAGGGCTGCGCCCTAATAGTGAGACGTCTTGCAAACGCTGGAGAATTTTTGCTTATCAGGTATCTTTTGGTGCGTTGGCCGATGACTGATGTTGGCGATAATATTCGGCCCAAATGATTCGATGAACTCCTAAAAACCTTGGCAACCGGTTTATTCCGGGAATCCAGGGGGCCAGCATTAAAATAATGAAGAGCAACAGACCAGATCCCAACGCTAGAGCATCTGCAGCACTGGCGTTAGCAATGAACGGAATCTGGTAAATGGCCGTGACAATGGTCATCCACCACGGGCCAGGATAGGGAGCATCTTCTTCATGAATGATCCCCCATTGATCGCCTTTAAGTTCCAATTTGGCTGCGGCATCGTGGAGCGGTTTTCCCTGTAAAAACAACAAGGCATTCTGGTTGTCAAATTGATAGTCGGCTGGGCTGCGCTCCAATGCCCCCGTCATCAATCCGCTTTGTCCGAGTTTCAACAGGCCTTGAAGCAGAGGGGCAACCGGACCGTAAGCGCCCGGCGGCAGCAAAACCTGTCCTGATACGACCCGAGCTTTGGATAAAGCCACACCCATGGCTGATTCCCATTGGGCTTGCTGGCTGGCAGAGGCGCCGTTGAACTGTTTGAGCGGGGCGTTCAATGCAAGGTCTAGATGAGATGCTTCCTGAAGCGGAGTTAAAATAAAATCTTGCTTTGGAAACACGGGGTGAATGACTCCGACCCATCGCTGCAGGAAGTCTTGGACATAGCCCGTGCCATTGTTGTAAGGGGGGCCGTAATTGGCAATTTCTCCGGTGCCATCGAGATCACCGAGTGCCACCGTCATGAATGTGCGGGGATGGGCAGTGGCATATGCGTCAATCTTTAGTGCAGGTCGGACGGGTTCGCGAAATACCGCTGACAATACCATGGTCAATATGGCGATGATGGCGGTCGTAGTGAGCAAGTGCTTAACGAAATCGGTCGGTACGTAGCGATAGCGGTGAGTTACATCAGTGCGTGGATGATACATGAGACACCTCCTCAGAGGCAAGTTCATCGGGTGCCGGGTATGGCGGCACTACACCCTTAATGCGTACCCAAGCGAGATGAACCGCAATGATGCTGGCTAAAATTACCGGAAACACCACGACATGCAGACCGTACATTTGACCGGCGTTTAGTGTGTTAAACCAAGCCAATCCAAGTGCATTTAGCCCGTCTTTGGCTTGAACAGCGTTCCATTGGGAATAGAAGTCGCCGCGCATCAGATATCCGGTGAAGGCAGTGGGAATGGCTATTAATAGAGCCAGGGTGCCTAATAGCCAGGTTCTCTCCCGGCCTCCCCTCCAAGCGCCGGAGAAAAACACACGCAATAAGTGTAATACCATGAAGAAGAAAAAGGATTGTACCGCCCAAAAATGAATACCGCGCAAATAAAATCCAATGGGCGATATAGTCCACCATTGTGGACCGTTAGCCGCCATCAGAATCCCGGAAATGACGAGCACTACAAAACTGGACGCAGTAAGCGAGCCTAATGTATACATGATTCCCGTCGCATATTCCGGCAGTTCAGTAGGCAACCAGGTGTCCAACGAGAAAAGCACTGCTGATTTTTGGCGGACATACAGTGTCCAGTTCACACAAAATCCCCCCTACGTCAAAATTCATTGTCGTAGGGTTAGTTTACCGCAGTGCCAAGTTTTGGAGCAATGTTTACCAATTCATTCGTTTTATTCAATGATGATGCGGATGCGATTGAAGAATAAGAGCTCCAACAAATGTCAATCCTAAAGCCATAATCGCGACCAGATTACCGCCGTTAACCATCCACCAGTTCATCATGTTCGCCTCCCTTGTTTTCTTGCTTTTACCTTACAGCGGTTAACAGACCGCCCCAAGGGGCAAAAGATCCCTAGGATCAGGGCCCATTGGCGCAATCAGTTATGGTTCTATAAGCGGATATGGCTAATGGGTTCGTGTTGGAGGTTCTAAATTTCGCGAAGAAAACTCGGGGGGAGCGGGATAATATCCAGGGGCTTGCGCAATCCAGGGCCGTACTAAACTGCGTACCCCAGCAATTTCGGCAGTCCATGGGTCCAGGGCAATAAGGTCGTGCCGATTGACGTCATGGACATTATGTTTGCCTAGCGACTGAATCCCATAACGCAATTCATCAGCGGCAGATTGAAGAAATGTTGCCAGCCCATGAGCGGCGCGGTTCACATCTAACCGATTTTTATACCGCCCACTTTGGTAGAATAGTGCCTCCGGCGGAGCGTAGGGCAAGACTTGCTGGCCCACGGTGGATGCCATGGCCATTAATGCAGCAAATCCGATGTAAATGGCATCCGCACCGATGGCCATCGCTTTGAGAAATTCCCCAGGCGTCCGCAATCCTCCGGCGGCAATCAGATTGATGGCATGACGAACACCATGGTCCTTTAAATATTCATCGGTCCAGGCCACAGCAGCCATGGTGGGAAGACCGAAATCATCTTGCAAAATGGGGGGGCCTCCGTGGGTTCCGCCTTCACCGCCATCAAGTACGATGAAGGTGGGTTCTGCTTCAAGTAAGACGTCCAAGTCGTCGTTGAGCCAACCCGATGGAGCAATCTTGATTCCAATGGGTACCGCATAGCGTTGTTTTAATTTGCGCACCAACTTAATGAAATCTTTGGCAGAGTCGATGCCTTGCAATCGGGACGCAATCACCGCTGGTTCTCCCTCTTTCAATCCAAAGTATCGTCGCATTTCAGGATCAGGCTCCGCTGTGCCCATTGCGGCCGCAGCTTGTGCACCCTGGCCTATTTGGATCTCAATGGCATCTGCAGTTTCCAGGTATTCGCTGTGGTTTTGCGCCGACAACGGCCAAGTGCCACGATGGTATTGGATAATTAGCTTTTTTGCTGCCTGACGTTCTTCGGGAAGGTAAGCCTCGCCAGTGTTGGTCGCGGTGCCCGCCAGGTTGGCCCCGTGAGCCAGGGCAAGTTTAGTTTTTAATGATAAGGCACCACCGTAGGACATGGCAGCGATCAAAATGGGAATTTCTAGTTTGAGTGGTTTATCGCAGTGGCGGCCGATGACAGTCTTAAGAGATATTTGATCCCGGTTTTCTGTAGGAAATTTCGCTAACTGGGCTGGGTTAAAGACTAGCTGTTCCCAGTGGGAAAAGACAAGCGGGGTACCCATCGGCCGACTTAGCGAAGAGGCTTTCTGACTGCGGAGCATATTTTCATAAAATGTCTGGGGATTGGCGCGACGCAGCAGACTTATCATCGACCCCAAATTTTGAGTGTAGGTGGTAGTGAGAAGGCCTTTCAGCATGCGATCACCAACGCGGTTAAAAAGCCAGGGATCAAGCCGCCACATTGCCAAGGTAAGCACTATACCCACTGCGAGAATGGCAGCGACCATCGGCCAGAATATTGCCCAGAACATAGAAAACCCTCCTTATTGGACAATATGTCTTAAATCACTACCGCTTATGCGAAATTGAGGAATGGGGATCTTCCACCGAATGGCGACCAAGAAGTGGTGTAGAGAGGGGAGAATAGTTCCGTTCTGACTTTAAATGTTTACTCAAGGAAATTGGCCCAAGATCAGCCTCTATGATAAGTGTCAAATATAGTAGAATCGGAGATAATACCACTTTTACGGAACGGCCAACTTCAGAAAAGAGGGGCAGGGATGCCAGTGCACATTATTACCGTATCCAAACGTCTGTTCAACCCAGTGCGATTGCCTGGAATGGGCCGAAGCATAGAAATCAATGATCTGTCAGACGGCGAGGTGGTTCAAATCCGCCAGGCCTTTATCCAGCAAAATCTTGCGGTGGAATTCGAAGAAGAGCCGGGCACGCAATATCCGGTCATACAGTTATGGGCAAATCCTCATGGCGGCGGTCAAGTGACCGTATTTATTTAACCTATGCGGGGCAAGTTTCGAGTGTGAGTTCGTGGATTTCCCATCGAGAACACTGGGTACGAAGTTGGGATGATAGGTGGCATCATTCAAAACAAGGGGGCAGGGACATGGGGGAAGAGATCGCGTTGATCCTTGGTGGCAATTTAGCTATTGGTGCGGTTGCGGTCGGTTCCGCTGCCCTCATTGTACGAGGTCTCATCATACAAGACCAACGAATCGATAATCCACCGCGGATCATTCCTTTTCCCAAAGGAATTCGCCGATGGTGGCGGAAACGACACGATCCCGAGTCACGTTTTCTTTCCCGTCGAAAGGCACAACGGCGGCCTCGCCATCTAAAATGATTGTTCGTCCCTTCGCAAATAGGTTGTTGAAGCAAATATAGCTGTCCCTCCAAAATCATGTGCATTAAATATATTTAAGCAGTTGCGGTAGAAACTTGACGTGGTAAAATAATGTTGAGTGCAATTATTGTGAAGGGGGGCCCACAGCATGGAGTTTGCATTAACTCCGGAACAGTTAGAATTACGCGAATGGGCACATGGATTTGCAGAAAAGGAAATTCGACCGGTAGCAGCTTATTACGATGAGCATGAAGAAATGCCTTGGGATGTCTTGAAAAAAGCGGCCAAGATCGGATTGCTGGCATATGCCATTCCCGAAGCTTATGGTGGTAGCGGTGTATCCAGTTTGCTGACCAGTCTGGTGGTGGCAGAAGAGTTGTTTTGGGGATGTGCCGGGATTGCCACTGCCATGGGGGGCATTGGCTTGGCTTCGATTCCCATTTTGGAGATGGGTTCTGAGGAACAGAAAGCCCAGTGGCTGCCGCTGTTTACAGATCCAGACCAACCGCGTATGGGGGCTATGTGTTTGACGGAACCTGAAGCGGGTTCCGACGTCGTCAACATGTCGACCAAAGCGGTAAGGGATGGCGACGAGTACGTGATTAACGGCACCAAGACCTTTATCACCAATGGCGGCATCGCTGATGTATACGTGGTATTTGCTAAGACTGATCCGGCGGCCGGATACACAGGAGTTTCCGCGTTTGTGGTCGACGGCAAAACCCCCGGCATCAGTTCAGGAAAGAAATTTAAAAAGTTGGGACTGCGGGCGAGCCATACGGCGGAAGTGCGTTTTGACAACGTGAGAGTGCCAGTGGCTAATCGACTCGGTCCAGAAAATATGGCGTTTATCGGCGCAATGAAAATGTTGGAACATTCGCGTCCAAGTGTTGCCATCGCCGGGGTGGGGGTAGCACGGGCGGCTTACGAATATGCGCTACAATATTCCAAGGAGCGGGTTCAGTTCGGCAAGCCCATTTATCATAATCAAGCCATTTCGTTCACCTTGGCCGATATGCTGACAAAAATTGAGGCAGGTCGGTTATTGGCATATCGAGCGGCCTGGCTTGCCGACAATCACCAATCCTGCAATCTGGAAGGCTCTATGGCCAAGGCTTTTTGTGGAGACATGGCGATGGATGTGGCCACGCAGGCTGTGCAAATATTGGGCGGCAATGGCTATATGCGCGACTACCCAGTGGAAAAATGGTTTCGTGATGCGAAGATTATGTCCATTTACGAAGGTACCTCACAAATTCAAAAACGCGTCATGACGCGAATTATGTGAGATTAGCATCCTACTAAATCCCAAGAGGAGTGTTGAATACGATGACAACGAACGAAGTATTTGCGGAATTGGGCCAGCGCCTGGCGCAAAAGCCTGCCACCGCCTTATCTTCTGCACAAGGCATCTACCAGTTTTCTTTAACTGGCGAAGATGCCGCGGAGTACAATATTGCAGTGACCAGTGAAGGTGCGACGGTGCACCAGGGCAAGGCAGACAATGCTGGCGTCACCATCAGTATGACGGCCGACAATTTCAAGGAATTGGCTGCGGGCAGACTCAACCCGATGAGCGCATTTATGGGCGGCAAATTAACCGTGACCGGAGATATGAGCATGGCATTAAAGTTGCAAACCCTCATTAGCTAGGTGGGGTAACCAAGGAGGTACTTATGGCAGACGCATATATCGTAGATGGACTAAGAACTCCATTTGGCCGCCGCAATGGGGGGTTGTCTCAAGTACGGCCTGACGATCTCGCGGCTTTGACCTTGCGCCATTTGGTTGAGCGTACCCATGTCGAGCCCATGGACATCGAAGATGTCCGGCTGGGTTGCGTCACTCAAGTCGGAGAACAAGGATATAATATTGGCCGCTTAGCACCTTTAATTGCCGGGCTGCCGGTGGAAGTTCCGGGCGTCTCTGTTAACCGCATGTGCGGATCCAGTTTGGAGACGATCAATCAGTCGGCGCAGGCGATTATGGCCGGAGTGCATGATGTGATGATTGCGGCTGGTGTAGAGTCCATGTCCCGGGTACCTATGGGTTCGGATGGCTCTACCTTTAGTGATGGGTTAACCGGTCAATATAATATTGTACCGCAAGGCATTTCCGCCGAAATGATTGCTGAGAAATGGCATTTGAGCCGGGAACAACTCGATGCATTTTCTCTGGAAAGTCACCGACGGGCACTCCATTCGCAAGCTGAGGGATATTTTGTCCGGGAAATTTTGCCGGTAGATGCGCCGCAAGCGGACGGTTCAACCCGCACGATTAGCCAAGATGAAGGTCCGCGAGCGGACACCACCTTAGAGAAAATGGCGACATTGCGCACGGTGTTTAAGCCTGACGGAGTGGTAACGGCGGCAAACTCCAGCCAGATCACCGACGGAGCCTCGGCATTGCTGTTAGCTTCGGAAACCGCGTTGAAGAAATATGATTGGACGCCACGGGCGCGGATTGTAGCCATGTCTGTGGTCGGGGTAGACCCGGTTATTATGCTGACAGGACCGATTCCTGCCACGGCAAAGGTATTAAGCAAAGCAGGACTCAAGTTCTCCGATATGGACGTAGTGGAAATCAACGAAGCTTTTGCTTCCGTGGTGTTGGCCTGGGGAGAAGAATACCATCCCGACTGGAGTCGAGTTAATCCGCATGGCGGTGCTATTGCGTTAGGCCATCCTTTAGGCGCCTCGGGTGGACGGTTAGTACTGACGGCACTGAATCACTTAGAACGAACCCAAGGTCGATATGGGCTGGTAACGATGTGTATTGGCTGGGGGATGGCGATTGCCACCATCATCGAACGCCTGTAATCTCTGTGCCAACAGTGTGAATGGCAGGGACGCCCGAACGGGGGGCGTCCTGTTATTTTGTGGTGCTGGCCGGTTTGGGGGCAGATTCTACGTAGATATACCACCCGGAATTATATCCGGCAAGGATTTGATTGTCGCCGATGGTTTGCAAGGGTGTAGCGGGAGCAGTATCAAGGCTAATCGTCGCCGGAGGTTTGATAAAGCCCCAGGTTCCGGTGGCACGTTGCCACTGATACAAATAGCCCCCGGGAGCTCCATAGATCAAATTGCCGCTGGGGGTGGCGGCCAATTGGCCAATCCCGATATTGTTGGCCTGCCCTGGTACCGGTAAGATCATCCATTGCTGTCGGCTATTGGAGTATCGCACCAGGACGGGATTGGTCAGGTTAACCAAGGCGGAAATGGCGCCTGAGGGTGACATCACCATACTTGCAGGCGCGGCGCCCAATGCCGGGAAATCAGCAACTTCATTCCAATTTTTCCCGTTATTGCGGGTTTCCAGTACCGGCCCAATCCCGTCACCGGAGACTGGCACCAAAGCCGCAGCAATCATTTTTGGATTTGACGGGTTAATCGCATAATCCTCAACCTGCCACCGATTGGTGTTGACCGACAATAGTGGAGTCCAATGGTTGCCATTGTGGCTAGTCATAATCGTGCCGTTAATAATAGCCCAATATTGATGGTTCATTGCTACCAAATTGGAGATGGCAACCGGTCCTATGGCCCATGGGGTCCAATCGCGTCCCCGATCGAAAGTGAGGTACCCTTGACTTTGTCCCGATGGATTTTCTTCCAATAGCAACGCTTGATCCGGATTGGACGGCAGGGCGGCAATAGTATCCGTCTGGGCAGTGCTGGAGTGTCCCGGGGCAGTGGCCCAGTAGGCGGTGGATTGCCCCGTCATGACCGTCCAGGTATTGTTATGCGTCATATAAATATTGGGCCCCGCGGCCGCGAAGCTATTAATCGGGCTGAAGGTGCCGGTAATCCATTCGCCGGCCACCGGAGTTTCCGTTGGGTGCGCGGCAATGGGAACCCCATTAGAAGGAGTTGCCCCTTCAAAGGTGTACACTGGGATGCCTTGGTCGAACAAGGTGCCCCCGAGCACATGCCGATGGTTGTCAAGTTGTACTGCAAGCGAGTTTGCCGATACGCCATTGATGGTAAAGTGGCCTGATAAAGACAACGAGTGTCCGGTAGGTACGGCCATGGGATAGGTGTAGTAAATAGGGGACATGCCGCCCACCGACCAATTTCTTCCGGCATTAAGCGCCGTTAATACAGCCCGCACCGAAATCGGTATGGAATATGAGGCCAATGCATGGTTTCCTGTGGAAACCTGTCCCTTATGCACCGAAGACAGCAGCGGAAACGCAACGAGAAAGAGTCCCGCTGCCGCCGCTGATGACCAGGTCGCCGCCTTCCAACGCCGCTGGCGAGTCTTGACCATGCGAGCCGGATGCCAGTCCAAGTTGAATTTTAGGTCTAATTCGTGCTCTAGAGCTCGGTCTACTGCGGCACCAACCCGGCTTTCGAAATCTTCGGTCACATCAATCCCTCCTTCCATACCGGTTCCAGTTTCGGTTTTAAGTGTTGTCTTGCCCGGTACAGCCGAGTTTTAACCACTTGCTCGGTAACCCCCAATGACTTTGCTGTGTCTCGCAAGGAGCGGTCCATGTAATAAAAGAGAAGGATGCATTGACGTTCAGGTACGGATAGCTGCATGACAGCTTCCAATACCGCTTCATCGTCCAGCGCCAAATGGCTGTCCTCTACCGCAGCCCCCTGGGTTTCAAGGTACTCTGTCGGATCTTCCGGATGTCTCTTAAAATATCGCATGCGGTCACGGCACAAATTGGTTACAGTATGAAACAACAGAGCAGGACTCAAGGTATCTACTCCGTGCCGCGAAGCATGCCGCCATAACCGAATAAAGGCTTCTTGAGCAACGTCTTCGGAATCTTGGCGAATATGCAGCGTGACATACGCGTACCGCAACGCCTTGTCCGCATATTGCGTCATGAATTGAGAGAACAATTCTTCGTCGCGTGCGTTCGTAACTAGCAACTCCTTTAATACAAAACCCGCGTTTCCATTCACTCGATTTAACGTCGACCAAGAGTGAAAGGTTACCGAGCCGCACAAATTTCTCCTGATATTATCGCAAATTTCTTAGGATACCGTAACCTGTTGTCCGTTGTTGGCGTTTTTAGGTTATCATGGTGCAACTAGGAGGCAACAATGGGGACCAAGTTGGGGGCAATTGCGCTGGCAACTACGCTTTCCTTTGCGGCAGCAGGTTGCGGCGCTACTCATGCGTCGTCAGCGAACGCTGCAAAAATTCCACGGGCAATGGCTAAGCCAGGTAAACCCATTGCTATTGCCGACGGCCACACCTTTCAGTTGTCAGTGCCCTCCGCCTTGGATGCCAACAAGCCGGTTAGTGTGGCGGATACCGAACTTGGTATTTTGTACTTGCTGCCGCCCCATTGGATAACGTCCCAAACCCGATGGCAACTCCGATTGGCGCCTACCACGGGAACAGCCGACATTGCGCGTGACAGTGTTCTGATGGCCACTTGGACCCTTCCCCATACTACGTTAAGTATTGCCGATGTTACTCAAAATGTTGCGCTGGTCATTGCCTCGCCGGCACCCGGTGTTGGTGCCAAGGCTTCATTGTGGGCCATTAATCTGGAAAATGGTCAACGCACTAATCTGCATGCCTGGAATCCAGCCCAATTGTCGGGGCCGCCTTTTGTAGCAGGTCGCGGCGTGGTCGCTTGGTGGAACCCGGGGACGGCAACTGCTACCGTGGCAGACCTGTTAACGGGCGCTCGGCAAAATTTGGTCGGTGTGGCCAGTGCCGAAGATTTGAGTTTTATCAACGGCGGCCTGGCAATTAACGGAACTCCGGTGGCCTTGCCTTTTTTGAAGCCGTTTACCCATGTCCTGCCTAAAGGGTTTAAATGGGCCTATCCGGCCGGAGCCTTGAATCCCATCATTGCCGTTCCCGATTCTTGGGTAGTGACCTCGTTTACTGGGCAAAATAGCGTGGGCATTTTGGCGGTAAATCCCGCTCACCCCAGCCAACATGTCAAAGCCAGTCTCGATGCGTGTGTGGCTTGTTTTGCCCCCACCGAAAACACCGGGGTGACGGGACCGGATAGCCCGCTCTTAGGAGTACCGGCGGGTACCGCATTTGTTTGGCTCTCGGATCATGCGGTGGCTTATACCTTACCTGGCACCTCAACTGCCACCACATACAAACTTCAAGTCACCGAACCTAACGGAGGCGTGGTGGATGCGTCGGCGACCGTGCCAACCAGCTTGAAAGGAGAAGCCACCACAATATTGAACTCCTTGTGGTGGCCGTAAACGCCTTTATTGCCCTAAAACATAGACAGTAACCGGTTGGATACCGAAATTGGAGACCACGCTGGGACTGGCATCCATATAAATATCGATGCGGTCTCCCTGAATGGCACCGCCAGTGTCCATGGCTTGTCCCTCAAATCCCCCGCTAGGCAAATTGTTATCTTGATAGCCTTGTACGTAGACCGTAGATTTCAAGGGAATCACCGAAGGATCCACGGCAATCATGCCCGGCTCCAAGGGCTGGCCAAATGCGTCTACTGGTCCATAGGGATAGTTGTCTTGGAGACTCGGCCCGTAAGCGGTGGCTATCATGTGATAGGTAGCAATCACCGGCCGGCCGTCAATTATCTGCGGATTGTTGCTGGTGGCAGTAGCAGAAGGTGCGCCTTCTCCGGGTGTATAGGCTGGCGTCAAACCGAACCCTGATAAAATGTCCTGCCACGTAATCGGATTAACTACCCCTGTGACTGGCAGATTTTCCGCGCTTTGAAATGCCTTCACGCCTGACTCGGTCTCGGGTCCAAAAATTCCGTCCATAGGTCCCACTTGCGAATATCCCAACAACGCCAGGTCGGCCTGCAACGTCATGACCCAGTGTCCTTGGCTGCCATATGACAGTTGTTGCTGCATCGCAGGGTGCTCGGCTTCTAATTGTTGCAACGAGACCGACGAGGTAGTGGCAGCAAATACATTCGCTCCAGTGCCGGCCAATGCCACTAGAGGGGCTGTGGCCATAATACTCAGCGCTAATCCCCAGGTTTTAAGACGCATCAATGTATCCTCCTCTCGAGTAACGCCTCCGAGGTTAGCTGGCGGGTTCGGGAGCGAGAGATACCCTACGAAAAAAATGCTTTCGATTCACCCCACACTTTGGTTTCCCCGGTCTCCGGCAAAAGGGAGATTAGGCGCTTAAAACATTTTGCAGGTGAAGTTTACGCGAACTTCAACCATTTGTCAGAGAGCATAAGCTTGGGTAAGCGAGGCTGTGCCGCAATCACGGGCACAATGATGCAGAGCACCTGTACAGTTCACACAATCTTGATGACATTCCAAATGTGGCTAGAGACGGAGAAGTTTGACGGACATGAGAGTTCATGCAAAAATCGACAAAGTTTGGATTGCTAGGCCAAAAACACGATAAAATAGGAGAGAGCCACAGAGGAGCGGTGTGTTTGGAAGGGAACGCGTTGATCATTCCGGTGGAGTTGCCGGAGCCTTTGGAGGAAATTCGCCAACAATATGATCCAGTGGGGTGCACGATTCCGGCACATATCACGGTCAGCTTTCCATTTGGCGACCACCCGGATGTACCGAGGGTGTCGCCTCAATTGCTGTCGCTAGCCCAGCAATTTGAACCCTTTACCGTGGCCTTTCACCAATTGAGCCAATTTGACCAGGGGGACCAGGCGATTGTCATTTTAAAATTGCGCCGATCACGTCGCCTTATGCAATTGTTCCAGCGGGTTTGGACTGAATTTCCCCAGTATCCGCCATATCAGGGCCAGCATCAGGCGGTGATTCCACACATTACCATTGCACGCTTGCCTGCGTCATCACTTAAAATGTTTGGGTCCGTGAGCCAAGTGGTGCAAAAATATCAGCCACAGTTGTCGTGGCGGGTGACTCAATTAATGTTAGTCGTGAATCGCGAGGTTATCCATGAACCGCCGCTTCAGTTTATTTTTCCGTTTGCGGGCATATCAATGCCTTAAACGATGCCGTGCTTCTTAAGGAGAATTTTATGCCATTTATCATAGCGGAACCATTGAAGGATCATCGGGAATCATATAGCGAGTATATAGGACGGGGGGGATATCAAGCTTGGGCCAAAGTGCGTGCCATGGAATCCGCTGCTGTGCGCACTGCGGTGTTGTCAGCAGGGCTGAGGGGACGGGGCGGTGCTGGCTTTCCTACTGCAAAAAAGTGGGAATTGGCCACTTCAGTGGATGCTTCACGTCGTGTCTTAATCATCAATGGAGCTGAAGGGGAACCTGGTTCATTTAAAGATCGCACGCTTATGACCTTGGCCCCGCACCGCGTCCTTGAGGGTATTCTCATTGGGGCCCATGCGATTCAAGCGACCGATATCCTTTTTTATATCAATGATCAGTTTGACGACAGTATCAGTTCGTTGCAACATGCATTGCAAGAAGCCGAGGAAGCCGGATGGCCGGTAAATACCATAAAACTGCTGCCGGAAACCCATACATATATTGCCGGAGAAGAAACCGCACTTATCAACGCCTTGATGGGAAAGCCCGCTCAGCCCTGGCACAAGCCGCCATATCCTACCACCCAGGGATATCAAGGTCATCCTACAATTGTTAACAATGTGGAAACGTTGGCTGTGTTGCCGGTAATCTTTGAACAAGGCATCGCCTGGTTTGTTCGCAACCAACCGATGTTGTTTTCCGTAACTGGCGATGTGAAGCGGCCTGGCGTTTACGAAATGCCGCTGGGCACTCCGCTGCGTCAGTTGTTGGACCTCGCGGGAGGCCCTTCACAAAGCAGCATCCAAGCCGTGCTGCCCGGTGGGTTCTCCATGCCGTGGCTGAAACCCGAGCATTTTGATACCCCGCTCGACTACGAGTCCTTGCGGCACTTAGGCACCGGACTTGGCGCTTCCATTATTGTCATTGGCAACGAACGATCCTTGTATGATCAGACATGCCAAATTGCTGATTTTTTCGCCCGGGAGACGTGTGGCAAGTGCCCTTTGTGTGTGCGGGGGACGCGAACCTTAGCAGAGCAAATGGCCGGTTTGGCAAACAATCTCAATCCGGACACCGTGGGGACATTGGTGTCGTCCGCAAAAAAATTCCGTCATAAAGGGATCTGCTCTTTTCTTGATACGGCTGCCCACATGGTGGAGGAGTATGCGGTTGCTCTCAACACACCGACTGTGTCGTAGCAGGGGCATATAAATATTGGTTGTCACGTGGCGGCGTGGCCAATTTGTGGGCCCGCCGCCATTGATTTTGGCAAAAATTTGATGATGTTGTGATAGATGCCCTGTAGGTATGGTATATTTCAGTGAAGAGTACCACTTTCGTTGACCTGGGAGGCGATTTCTAATGGACCTAACCATACCGATTGTGTTGCTTCTTGCTTTTGTCGGTGCCTTTGGCAGCGGGTTTTTGATTCACAAGTCTTATAGCCCGTCAGAAGACGAGGCGAATAACGCAAAATAGGACGCGCAACCGCGGATTGCAATAGGATCAAGGCCTTTTTGCATTATTGCCTAACCCCACGAGCAGATTATAATCCCTGGGGCCAGAAGGCTTCATTTTAGGGCGCCCAGGCCCACGATATCGTCTATGTCCAACAGGCAGACAGTATGTAGAGCTGTCACCTGCCAGTTCAATTGATCGCTTTTTCATCCGGTGCAGTTGATGCCGTCACCACTAATGGTCTTCCAAGAACGCGGGTTAATTCGTGAAATCATACAAAATTGCCGGAGTCGCGATGGTGGCTTCACTGGCGGGCGTGATTGCAGGATGTCGAACCCATAGTGCCACGACAAGTGCATCTGCGAAGTATGGTGGTACTGCGGTGATCGCCACATCGCCGGACCTCGGACCGAATTGGTTTTTCCCTATGCTGCCGCTACAGGCGGATACCGACATCAACATGCAAGTAGAAGCTTTAATGTATAAGCCTCTACTGGATATCACTCCAACTGACGGAATCGATTGGACGAAATCTCTCGTCTCCCATATCCAAACCAACGCATCGGGAACCCGTTACGTCCTGACGTTAAACCGTAAGTGGCACTGGTCAAATGGACATCACGTGACCGCCCAGGACGTGGTATTTACCTGGCATATTATGGACGGCGCTAGTCAGCCTACAGCGCCGTGGGGCTTTGCTGGCGCAGGATTTGGGGGAATTCCGAGCAGAATTGAAAGTGTGTCTGCATTGGGACCCTATACTGTGGTATTTACGCTTAACAAAGCGTCAAACCAAGTATGGTTTGAACACAATGCCTTGGCTCAAATATCGCCAATTCCTCAGTCGATCTGGAATAAGTATCCTCATAATCTAGATCGCGAATTAAGTTACATTGAATCGGTGGCCAACAGCCCGCTAAACCCAGATTACCAAGTGGTTGACGGACCGTTCCGACCTAGCGCATTTGTTGCAGATTCTCATTGGACGTTTGTCAAAAACCCCCGTTATGATGGGCATCAAGCGTATTTAAATAAACTGGTGTTTCAGTATGAGACCCAATCTACTCAAGAATTTACGGAGTTAAAGACCGGGGTTGTCAATGTCGGGTATGTCCCCACGGCATTAATCTCTTCCAAATCGTTATTGACCCAAGATAGTATCAGCCAGGAATACGCCTTTGGTTTTAATTTCATCCATCCAAACTTTAGTCCCCAGGCTCCGAATGGGATTGGGCCGGTACTCAATAATTTGTATGTGCGCCAGGCGTTGCAGGAAGGGATTGATCAGCCAGGAATTGTGCAATCGTTGTATCACGGCATTGGGGTCACCGAGAACGGACCCTTGGCTAGCCAGCCACCAACCATCTATTACGATCCGGCTCTTTCCCGCGATGGCTATCCGTTTGATCCCAAAGCGGGCAAGCAATTGCTGCTGAACCATGGGTGGAGATTGGTCAATGGAGTCATGACCAAGGGGAAGCAACGTCTTGAACACAATGTCCGCGCATTCCCCTTCTTAGGCGATAGCCCAGAGGGGGTTAAGCGGGCGGTGGCCTCTTGGCCGCCTTACGGGGTTTTTCTTTCGTCCCTTGGGCCTCGACATAGCGTTTGACCGTCTCCAAGGATGCTTCTCCGACACTGCCGACATAGTAGGCCCGGTGCCAAAAGTACGGTTTCCCATAAAACG
>PXYW01000010.1:0-71490 GCA_003023695.1 Sulfobacillus benefaciens
ACCCTTCATATTTGGCTATTACTCCTATCGTAATCGCCACATGGTGCCCTCCTCTTTGGGCTATCCCACATAAATTGTTCGCTTCGGGTCAAATTCAGTTGGTCGAATCTTTCAAACTTTTTGCCCGCTGTACACCAAGAACCTACGATTAACCGCATCCAAAGTCGCCCGAATTACTGAATCTTCCATGGTATCGCGAAATACGGCACTGCCCGACAACACTTCATTGCCTGACTCCACAACGGTGACCAGCACTACTTCAATGCCCCCGCTGCGGACAACGTCCACTCCGTTAAATACCAGATGATCCAGCCGAGCCAACGCCTCGTTTACCGAACCAACGGTAGCCATAGCCATTGCTGCTGCTAGCGAAGGGCCAATAGCCACGGCCTCAAACACTTCCGCTCCGCGATTCAATCGACATGTGGCTTGAATCCCGGAGCCGTTATGTCCTACCGCAAATCCCGCAATGGAAAGCCGTGTTGACGAAAATGCGGTATCTCCATCCTCATGTACCTGAACTACAGTGACCCAATCAGCGTTGGCATTGGTGAAACCGACACTGCGCAGAAGCGCTGTGACCTCACGTATGATATGCCGCGGCGGCTGAACTGCTGTCGCCAGAACATGAATTTTCGGGTGCCCCTCTACGTCCGGCACGACGTGCGCCCCTTGAATGTAAGGGATGCGGAGGATGATATTTTCAAGTTCCTGCCATGATATTGTCATAGGTCCTCCTATGGGCATATTCTAGTCTTTCGACGGGATTTTCCAGATTCCTTCTTTTCAAGTCAATAAATGAAAAAAACCCCTTCTTTTTACAGAAGGGGTTTTAGAGTGCCCATTCACCGGGGTTCAAGGAGCCCGTATTCCCCGTCACGCCTACGATACAGGACATTGATGGTATCGGTCTCTCCGTTGGTGAAGACGAAAAAATCATGGCCCAATAGGTCCATTTGCATCAAAGCCTCATCAAGCAGCATGGGCTTGGCTGGAAAAGTTTTACGGCGCACCACGCTGGCTACGTCCATAGGTGGTGGCTCACGATGTTCGGACGGGCCATGACGCCGACGCACACGAGTCTTGAATTTTGCATATTGTTTCTCGAGTTTATCAACCACTAGGTCTACTGATGCATACATATCTGGTGTTGCCTCTTCTCCTCGAAGCAGCAGCCCATCAATCGGCATCGTCACTTCTACAATCTGGCGTTCTTTCTCGACACTCAGGACCGCGTGCGCGGTTACGGGGTGGGGGTCAAACAATTTAGCCATCTTGCCCAATTTTTTGGTGACATGCTCTTTCAGAGCATCCGTGACCTCAAAATTTTTGCCGCGAACGATGACTTCCATGCGTATTCGCCCCTTTATGGCTTTGTCCCAATCCATGGCAACTGAACTGGTACTCCATTATACCATCGTTGCAAATCAAATAGGCAAGGGACCGAGTAAACGGCCCCTTGCCCTTGTCGAAATTTACACTTTATAGGCGGACGACGTTCGCGGCCTGTGGGCCACGGTCACCCTCTACAACATCAAATTCGACACGCTCGCCTTCGTTGAGCGTACGGAAACCTTCGCCATTTATGGCACTGTAATGAACAAATACATCGCCGCCGTCTTCACGCTCCAAAAAGCCGTAGCCTTTTTCTGCGCTGAACCATTTGACACGTCCGGTCATACTTGAATATTTCCCCTTTCTTGCGCCGCCCTAACTGTGAGGACGACCGGGCTTAATATAGCATCTGCTGCCAAAAAAGTCAAACAATATCCATCGGCAGTATTCGTCAGCCTGTGTTTTCATGAACAATCCACAGCTTGGCAGCCGTTCTCACCTGGGGATAATGGGGATAACTCTGTTGATAACAGCAATTTCAACGAATTTTCATGGGGATAAACCTTAGACGATCGAGAATCCGCTTATCAATAGTCCGTCAATAGTGAATTTTTCGTCTTAATTCTTTGTTTCGGTACATATGCTGATCTGCCACATTTAAAAGATGTTCTAAGGTTTCCCCATCTTCAGGATAGAGTGCCCACCCCACGCTAACCCCCAAGGGAAATTCCACGCCGGCAAATTGATGTTGCTCAATGCGATCCTGAATTCTATCCAAAACCTGTTTCACGCTTTGCACATCAATATCCGAAAGCAGCAGCACAAACTCGTCTCCGCCATAACGAGCCAAAAGATCATGGGATCTAATTTCCTTCCGGACCACTGCCACCAACTGGCGTAATACCTCATCTCCTATTAGATGTCCATACTGATCATTGACTAATTTGAACCGGTCCATGTCTAAAAAGGCCACGGCACACTGGCGTTGGTACATTTTAGCGTAATCCAGTTCGCTCTGGAGAGCATTGCGAAAATGACGATAGTTAAAGAGCTCAGGTATTAAGGGATCGACCCTGCCTAATCTAGTGGTTTCGTGGTCCAGATCAATTTTTCTAAGCGCTATCGCTGCCTGTCCGGCAATGATCATCCCCAGGCGGAGGTCGAAGTTGTCATAGACATTGGGCCGCACATTCCCTACCACCACCATGCCGACCAGTTGCCCCTCGGTGACCATCGGCAACATAAGAGCAGACCTCAGAGGATAAGCATCGCCAGGATTAACCCAACGGTCACTTATTCGAAAGCTGTCGGGGACTAACTCGGGAGTTTGAGTCTCCATTACCCATCCGGTAATCCCTTGATGGGGGTAGACGGTACTGTCATAGGGCGCGTTCTCTCCCAGCGGATGAAACGTCCACTCCCTAACCAACTCGCGCGGATTAGGCCCCATAGCATAGATAACAATGGCAGTGACATCCATGATATCCCGCAATGCGCGTTCGATGAGTTGATAAATGGTGGGGCGATCCCCTGCAAGCGCAATCCCGGTGCTGGTCCGCGCTGCCACCATAGTGTTTTGATGAGCACGCCGGGTTTGATATGCTGAGGCTAACAGCCAGGTGACAAATAAAAACGGAAAAAACGCCAATATGGCGCCCTGCCAGTGGTAGGCACGATCCAACAAAACAAAAATCGCGATGAGAGGAGCAGAAATCACCCAAGCCAATCCGTCTAACAAAAGACTCGGAACCACATCGACCAGAGCCGGAGTCCCTTCTAAAATCACGTAGTACACGTTCACAAGCAGATGATTAATTCCAATCGAAACCACCGCAAAGGCGACCAAAGCCAGCCATAAATGAGTGCTCATGGCATCATACAACAAAGCAGCCCCGAATAAGCTAAGAATAAATTGAGCCATATTGAATAGCGACTTGGCACCGCGGGGACGTGCCAAGGTACTGATAATCAGCCCACCTAAGAGGGCATACGAGGCTGCTGGCAACCCACCAATCATGAAGACCGAGAAATATCCGGCAGTCGACAGAGCAATACTCCCCCGCGATATTTTCAACGGCCAAATGTCCGATACCGCCACCATTGCCATGCCGATAAGGATTGTTACCACGTGGGTCTTCGGATAGAAACCCAGGCGCAGTATAAGCCATCCTAAAATGGCCAGTCCCACCACTGCCCATAGATAAACATCCGCCATGCGTTGCTTCATTGTCATATGGATCGACCCCTAACAAGGCCGCCTTGATACTACTAACTATTCTCGAAACATACACAATTTCCTGCTATCCCGACAAGTTTTTGCTCCGTATCGGATTTTGTGCCAAAAGCCGATGCACTGTAGGAACAATGCTACCCGACCGGTGTCCCTTGGAATAATCGATCCAAATCACTACCGGGTAAGCGCATAGGCTTAGCACTGATGATTCGTCCATGCCCGGATCAGCGACCTTGAAACCAGGATAGCGAGAGGCCAAACGCTCAACGATAACAGCAGTTTGATCCCGTGAACCTGCATCGGAGATGACCACGTCAACGTCGCTATGGGCCCATTGCTGCTCCGTCCATAATGACATCAACTCGCGCATCGTGCGTTCGATGGTCGCTTCCTGATCTTTTACGCGTACAACTAAACTCACAAAATTAACGCGGTTCCACGACGCGGGGAAACTCAACCTTTGATACAGCCATTCCACCAAAGTCATGGCCCCATACAATGCTAGTGCCAGACCAACGGCTCCCCACCATGTCACTGCCGCTCCCCCCTATCGCGGTATATATACGGGAGAGGTGCAGTAAACATGCCCTTTTTAAACGTTGTTCTGAATTTGCGCAGCCTCTCGCAGGGCCTCGACCCGATTTAAGGCTTCCCATGGCAAGTCGACATCGGTCCGGCCAAAGTGTCCATAGGCCGCTGTCTGCAAATAAATCGGGCGTTGCAAGTCAAGTTGGCGAATAATCGCCAGGGGCCGCAAATCAAATACCCTTCGCACCACTTCGGCCAATTGAGGATCTGGAAGCCTTCCGGTCCCAAAGGTATCAACCATGATGGAAATCGGTTTAGCCACACCAATTGCATACGCTATCTGAATTTCGGCCCGATGAGCCAATCCGGCTGCCACCAAGTTTTTCGCTACCCAACGAGCAGCATAGGATGCTGACCGGTCAACTTTAGTAGGATCTTTCCCAGAAAAAGCCCCGCCGCCGTGGCGTGCATATCCACCGTATGTGTCGACAATGATTTTACGACCGGTTAATCCGGAATCCCCATGCGGTCCTCCAATCACAAACCGACCGGTTGGGTTGGTCAAAATACGGGTGCCTGAGTTAAGCCAGCGTTCACCCAGCACCGGTTTAATTACCTCTTCAATTAATCCCCGGCGAAGCTCTTCTTGGCTGACATCACCGTTATGCTGTGCTGAAATTAATACCGTATCGACCCCGACAGGCATCCCGTCTCGGTAGCGTACCGTTACCTGGGTCTTGCCGTCCGGCCACAGATAAGGCAATACATCTTCTTTCCGAACTACAGCCAGTCGATACGAGAGACGATGCGCCAGGGAAATTGGCAATGGCATGAATTCCGGTGTTTCGTCACAGGCGTAGCCAAATACCATGCCTTGGTCTCCTGCGCCAATCCGCTCAACATCCTCTCCTTGCCCCGATCTGGCCTCAAGCGCCTGGTCAACCCCCATGGCAATGTCCGGTGATTGTTCGTCAATTGAGGTAATTACAGCGACGGTGTCCGCGTCAAATCCCATTTTTGCCCGCGTATATCCGATATTGCGAATGGTATCGCGAACCACGTGAGGAATGTCGACATAGCAGGTAGTGGAAATCTCCCCAACCACAAGGGCTAGACCCGTGGTCACTACGGTTTCCGCCGCCACCCGCGCTGTACCATCTTGCGCCAAAATGCGATCCAAAATTGCATCCGAAATCTGATCAGCCACTTTGTCGGGATGGCCCTCGGTTACTGATTCTGAGGTAAATAAAAAATCCTGTCCCACGGCTAGACCTCCTACTCATCACAAAAAATCCCCTTCCCCATGTGAGAGAAGAGGTCCAAAACCATATCTCTCATCCGTCCCCAAAAAGGGGTCGGGATTGGCACCTTGGCAGGGTTCGCCGGTTGCCGGGCTTCATCGGGCCTGTCCCTCCACCGCTCTTGATAAGAGCATTACCATATTGTCGTTGCAATTATAGAAGGGGAAGTTCGGAATGTCAATTCAACGAAGCTGGACTCTCGCCGGGGGCGATGGGTACGCCCCCGGCTTGACCCCGATCCATCTTGTTTGGGGTCGACACTGCCCTATCTTAGAGGTTGTTTTGCGTGCGGAATTTTTGACGGGTGGCTTCGCCGCCGCGAAGATGTCTTTCAGCTTTGTTCAACTCAAGGACTTTTTTGACTTCGTCGGCTAAGTGGGCATTTACTTTGGGCAACCGCTCGGTGACATCCTTATGCACTGTGCTTTTTGAAACGCCAAACACTTTGGCGGTGTCCCGAACGGTAGCCCCACTCTTCAAAATGTAATTGCCGATATCCATTACACGTTGCCAGATATGGTCCTTCACCCCTCCGGCCCCTTTCTCCCCCCGATACTTGGTAGAGTATATGGCCCGGTTAAAAAATAATGCCAGAGCATTTGATGGCTGCTCTGGCATAAGATCCCTGTCTTCCTACCTTAATCTTATGACGACGGATGAAGATAGGTCTCAGGATCCATGGCTTGGTTGCCGCGATATACTTGAAAATCCAAGTGAGATCCGGTTTGGTGACTGTAAATATCGTTGCCGCCAACAGTTCCTACTACCTGCCCTTGGCTGATCATTTGTCCCTGTTTTACCGAAACTTGACCCAAATGCCCATACACGGTGTTGTAGCTATTGCCATCCGCGACGGTAACTGTCATCCCCATAGCCGGGTTATCGGCGACCTTGGTCACCGTACCCGCCCAAGCCGCATGCACCGGGGTACCGGCTTTGGCTGCAATGGTAATGCCGGGATTGAAATACCACTCGTTTAGCGCCCCCGAGTATTGCCAACCATAAGCATTTTGTACCGGGGCGTTGACCGGCAGCATTAACGGTGCGGCGGTAGGTTCAGAGGCCGCATTTCCCGAACTGTTGCTTCGGGGAAGCGGATGACTGATTCGCGTGACCGGAACAGTAACGGTCCGAGTGGCCGCGTGATGCAACACCACGGTCACAATTCCCCCGGCTACCACGACAGCTCCGCCAATGATGCCAAATAAGGTGAGACGACGATTTGCCATGCTATTTCCCGCTTCCTGTCGTAAATTGAGGAGCGACTAGGCGCCCTCCTGTTTCCATTTTGCCCAGTTTATGCCATTTTAATCGGATGCCTTCGTCTTAGTAGGTTACCGTCACCAAGGGAGAGCCCACGTCAATTTGTTCTTGATGCCAATAGGTGTTGTAATTAAGTGCCACTTGAATATTGACAGGATGTCCCTGAAGATTGTCAGACTCTCCAATCAGATTACTGTCACCAGCCATGGAAACATATTGGGGGGTCGCTATGCCATTGACCCGGACCGCGCCTATTGCTGTAAACGCTTGGTTTACGACCGCTTCTTCTTGCGCTACGGACATTGCTGGTCCGACAATGGAACCTTGCAGCGTAATAGACATGTGCACAGAACCAAAGGGCTCAAGCACATGATTCACCACTTGGGTACTCTCTCTCAAGCCGTGAAACCCTTGATCTCCAGTTCTATCCACGACGATGAAATCACTGCCATTTTGCAAACGCTCTGCAATCACGTCAGTGTAGAATCCCGCTACCGTCGTGGATACGGAGACTTTTTGATACGTGGGACCACCGCTAGTAATTAAGGCCCCGCTGACATGTAAAGTTTTCGCTGTCTGGCTAACCAAGGATGACAGGGTTTGGTTGTTGTGCCCTGGCGGAATCTCCACCCAACCGTTGAGACTAAATCCTAAAGGTTTCGCGTGAGTCGCTGAAAACGCCGTAAGCAACGGCGACACCACAGCAGCCCGGACAGAGGCCCCTACCCACACCACGGCCGCTACTGCGGCCGCCCACAACGCCGTTTTCATTTTCATCCCTCCGTGAATTCTGGATCTACCAGATTGTTCCACGGATTATGCGGTTTCATACCTGGTTACGGGCCGAAGGCAGGTAATGCCTGCAGCAACTTCGTCTGGAGATCCGATGGACTGCCATGCAGTCTATCGATTCCACTAAAGGGGCGGTGAATCACGTGAAAGACGCCTAATGAACTAAAAAATATAGTCGTGCCAGAAGTTTTAGGTTGTGGTTTTTTATTTTCACCCAGGTCAAGAAGGGGATCTTCAGCTAGCAGAGATTTTCCGGTGAGCCTAATCTTTACACCGCAGCAAAGCAATACCAAGTTTCCGGGCCGTTTCTTGATAAATGATATAAGCCTCTGAATTGAACAGCACAAAAATAACGTCCTGGACATATTTGGTTGGATATCGCGACACCGTATCAAGTGCCACTTTAGCTGCTTCAGCCATAGGATAGCCGTACACTCCCGTCGAAATCGCCGGAAAAGCAATCGACTGCAACTGCCACTCTTCGGCTAAATCCAGCGCCGTATGATAGCAACTGGCAAGTAGGGCTGATTCCTGGTGGTTGCCTCCCCTCCATACTGGGCCAACGGTGTGAATCACAAATCGAGCGGGAAGGTGAAATCCCGGGGTGATCCGAGATTGCCCCACGGGGCAACCACCCAGTTTCCGAGTCGCAGCCAGCAACTCTGGACCTGCCGCTTGGTGGATTGCACCATCGACCCCGCCACCCCCCAACAAACGAGAGTTGGCCGCATTTACAATGGCATCCACAGACATTTGGGTTATATCGCCTACCTTATACCACAACGTCACCCTCGGTCATTCCTTTCACCCATTGCTAAGGTCCACCGCTTAACTCATAAACCAAAACCCGCTCAGGTGTTTTACGCAAAATGAGCACGGTGGGCACGTAAGGATAGTTCTTCGGCGTATTTGAATAAACCGGCATCCCAATGACTGTTTGCCCTGTGGCTTGCAACGGTCCATAGTGGGCATCTGCCCATCTCCACGATTCGGGGGCCGGATCGGTGTAAGTACGGTCTCGGTACCAAACGCGATCATAACCATAGACAAACCAGTGCACTGCGTGGTGCAAATTGCCACCGCTATACACGATATCCGGGACCATCCTCCACCCAACCCCAAGCACTATAATCAACCACCCTAAAAGCCAAAGCAAAGCAGGTCTCCTAAGAAACTTATCGCTTTTGGTAAGTTTCATTAGTCCGTACGGGAGACCCTGGTCTTCATGTCCATGTCCGCCGCCCCTCCCGTCCCAGTGATGGCGTAGTACACATGCCCAAAAAGCATCAGTACGTTTTGCAACACGCTTGTCTTAAACCAATTCTTGATAGTTGCCAAAATTCCTGCATTGCGCAATAAAAGACTCCAGCCCCGGGCAAAAAGTGCCGGGACTGGAGTGCTATGGAAATTTCGTTAGTGGGTAGTGGCTTGACTGGTAATCCCTCCAGCCAGTTTCAAACGGTTTTCTGCACGTTGCAGAGCCCTTTGCGCTCTCTTTAAATCCACATCGTCCTTACCGGTAGACAGGATTTCCACTGCGCGTTCCCGCGCCCGTTGAGCTCTGGCGACATCAATTTCACTGGACCATTCCGCAGAATCCGCCAGCACCACCGTCGTATCGCCAACTTCGAGAAAACCACCGCCGATATTTAGGTGCTCCGTCTTTCCGTCCGCCCCGTAGATGGTCATAATATGGGGAATTAGCGGCGTAATGATATGCACGTGATGCGCCAAAACCCCGATTTCGCCTTCGGTCGAACGTACGATGATCATCGTCACCGGTTTATCGTAGACAGTCCGATCCGGAGTCACTACCCTCAATTGATACGTTGTCGCCATGTCTTTGCCCCCCGACTACAGGGTCTTGGCCTTTTCGACCGCTTCGTCAATTGTGCCGACCATGTAGAACGCCATTTCTGGCAAGTCGTCGTGCTTCCCTTCCAGTATTTCGCGAAACCCGCGTACAGTTTCAGAAATCGGCACATATTTGCCAGGCAATCCCGTGAACTGCTCTGCAACAAACATGGGTTGCGACAAAAATCGTTCGATCTTTCGGGCCCTGGCTACGGTCATTTTGTCATCGTCGCTCAACTCGTCCATTCCCAAAATCGCGATGATGTCCTGCAATTCCTTGTACCGCTGCAACACTGCCTGTACCCCACGAGCCACATTGTAATGCTCCTCGCCCACGGTCTGCGGTTCCAAAATGCGTGACGTCGAAGCCAAGGGATCTACGGCTGGATAAATGCCCTTTTCCATAATTCGACGCTCCAAGTTGGTTGTCGCATCCAAGTGGGCAAAGGTGGTGGCAGGTGCCGGATCCGTGTAGTCGTCCGCTGGCACGTAAACTGCCTGGATTGAGGTGATAGATCCCTTTTTGGTTGAGGTAATACGTTCTTGCAACACACCGACGTCCGTGGCTAACACCGGCTGATATCCGACCGCCGACGGCATCCGACCCAATAGAGCTGACACTTCCGATCCGGCCTGAATGAATCGGAAAATGTTGTCGATAAAGAACAACACGTCGCGGCCTTCCTGATCTCGGAAATACTCCGCCATGGTTAGCCCGGACAAGGCGACACGCATGCGCACGCCGGGCGGCTCGTTCATTTGTCCGTAAACCAGTGCAGTCTTGTCAATAACACCGGACTCATTCATTTCCAAATACAGATCATTGCCTTCACGCGTGCGCTCGCCTACGCCGGCAAAAACCGAAAATCCACCGTGTTCTTTGGCAATATTGTTGATAAGCTCCATAATCAAGACCGTTTTGCCGACGCCGGCGCCGCCAAACAGACCCACTTTGCCGCCTTTGGGATAAGGCGCAATTAAATCGACTACCTTGATTCCGGTTTCAAAAATTTCAGTGGCTACCGCAAGCTCAGTAAATTCCGGTGCCGCACGATGTATCGGCAAGTGTTCGCCTGCCGCTACCTGACCCTTACCGTCGATCGGGTTGCCTAACACATTAAACATGCGGCCCAAAGTAATATTCCCCACTGGGACCGTAATCGGATGGCCTTCGTCAATGACCCGCATGCCGCGCACCATACCATCGGTGGAGGCCATCGCGATGCAACTAACCCTATTGTCACCTACGTGATGCACAGCTTCTAATGCAACCTCAAACGCGCCTTCCGATACACTACTTTGGGGGCCGTCGCCCGGTGCCCCGGAATCTTCCGCGACCACCTTCAGCGCGTTATAAATGGCCGGTAGTTGTCCCTGAGGAAATTCTACTTCTACCACCGGGCCCAGCACTTCAACAACTCGTCCTTCCGCTGCCACGTTCCGTCCTCCTATTCCAACGCCTCGGCGCCACCCACCAGCTCGGCAATTTCCCGAGTAATGGCAGCTTGCCGCAATCGGTTGCGCATCAAGATCATTCGGCGTATCAATTCTTCTGCGTTCTTACTGGCGGAATCCATAGCTGTCATGCGTGCGCCTTGCTCACTGGCCTTGGACTCCAAAAGCGCTCCGTAGATCAGCACCTCAATATATCTCGGCAACAAATCCTCAAAGACCGTACTGGTGTCTGGCTCGAACACGTAGCCTTGGGTCTCCCCTGGCGGTGGTGGCGAGGTTGTCTCCACCAATCGTGCCGAGCTTGCAGCGCCCGCTGCAGCTACTGCAAATGAACCCTGAACCCCAGACGCTTGATTGCTGATCCCCATCGGTTCTACTGGCAAAATACGGATGGTCTTGGGATGTTGCGTCATGGCATTGACATATTCGGTATAGGTCAAATAGACTTCATCAACCTCTTTAGCCAAAAAGCGAGCAATCACCACTTCCGCAATTGCACGGGCTTGTCGGTAGCTCGGATCATCGCCCACCCCTAAAAACTCTTCCATAATGGGATATCCCCGACGCCGAAAGAAGTCTCGGCCCTTACGACCCACCGCGAAAATGAATTTTTCTTTGGTCGCTATATGCTGCAGTTCGACCATTGCCTGCCGCAACACATTAGTGTTGTGTGGGCCGGCCAATCCTCGAGCGGAAGTCACCACCAGCATCGCGGCACGCAACGGAGGCCGCTGATCCAACAATGCATGGCCTCGTGTGCTCCGGCTTGCAGCACGGGAGGTAATGGCGCGAATTTCTCGAAAGTAATCCCGTGATTGCCGCGCCCGCTCTTCAGCTCTACGGAGTTTGGCTGCAGCGACCATCTTCATCGCCCGCGTTATTTGCTGCGTATTGCGGACGCTTTTGATGCGGCGATTAAGTTCCTGCAGTCCTCCTGCCATTTAAAACACCGCCGTCCGTTTGAATTCCTCAATGGCCTCGGTCAAGTTCTTGGTAATCTCGTCGCTCAGACTTTTTTCTTCTCGAATTGCCTCGAGCACCGTCGGCCGATTTTCATGCAAGAACCGCAAAAACCCCTGTTCGAAGCTGCGTACGGCTTCCACCGGCAAATCGTCCACGTATCCCTTAGTCACCGCAAAGATTACCGCTACTTGCTCTTCTACCGGCAATGGTTGATATTGGGGTTGCTTTAACAGCTCGACAGTGCGCACGCCTCGTGCTAAGCGCGCCTGCGTCGCCTTATCCAAATCAGAGCCGAACTGGGAAAAGGCAGCCAGCTCTCGATATTGAGCCAAGTCCAACCGCATGGTTCCAGCCACTTGACGCATCGCTTTGATTTGTGCAGAACCACCCACTCGGGACACTGAAAGCCCGACATTGACCGCCGGCCGTATACCTGAGAAGAATAAGTCGCTTTCTAGAAAGATTTGTCCGTCGGTAATCGAAATGACGTTGGTAGGAATATACGCCGACACATCGCCCGCCAGGGTTTCAATCACCGGCAACGCGGTCAGACTCCCACCTCCATTTTCGGCATTGAGGCAGGCAGCCCGTTCTAACAGGCGGCTGTGAAGGTAGAATACGTCACCGGGATAAGCCTCACGACCCGGCGGACGTCGCAGCAGCAAGGACATCGCACGATACGCTACGGCATGTTTCGACAAATCATCGTAAACCACCAAAACATCCTTGCCATTGTCACGAAAATATTCTCCCATGGCACAACCCGCGTAAGGAGCTAAGTATTGCAAAGGAGCCGGTTCGGATGCAGATGCGGAAACCACAATGCTGTATTCCATGGCGCCGCGTTCCTCGAGTTGCCGTACTATCCCGGCAATCGTGGACTCCTTTTGCCCAATCCCTACGTATACGCAAATGACGTTTTCGCCTTTTTGATTCAAAATGGTGTCAATTGCTACCGCGGTCTTCCCGGTTTGACGGTCACCAATAATCAATTCCCGCTGACCACGTCCAATGGGGATCATGGCGTCGATCGCTTTGATACCCGTTTGCAGCGGACGCTTAACCGGCTGCCGTTGAATAATGCCCGGCGCCGGATACTCAACAGGACGCCGAACTGTAGTCTCCATGTGGCCTTTACCATCGATAGGCTGCCCTAGGGCATTTACCACTCGACCAATCAAGGCCTCTCCTGCCGGCACTTCCACGACCCGTCCGGTCCTCTTGACGCGATCCCCTTCTTTAATCCCGATGTCAGAGCCTAAGATCACGCAACCGACATTATCCTCTTCCAGGTTCAACGCCATCCCGAAAACCCCGTTATCAAACTCCAGCATTTCTCCAGCCATGCAGTCTGATAACCCGTAAATTCGCGCGATGCCGTCTCCGACAGTTAATACTACCCCGGCTTCCGATAACTCGGTCGCGACGTTGTATTTTTCAATTTCTTCTTTAAGAATCGCACTGATCTCTTCTGGTTTAATGCTCAACGACGTAACCTCCCCCGCTACCGTTCCGTAACCGCTCACCTAGCACGGCTAGTTTTTTTGATAAACTGCCGTCCATGACTCGATCACCCATGCGCACCACCGCGCCTCCCAACAACTCGGGCACCACAGAAACTGCTAGTTGCACGGTTTTTCCGGTGAGCTGGGAAAGGACGCCAGATAATTGTGCTTGTTCCGTTTGCGTTAAGGGAACTGCACTCTCTACCTCGGCGTGCACGCGTCCTTGGGCCACATCCCAGAGCGTCTGATATTCCTTAAAAATTTCCGGCAATAGCGTTTCGCGTCCCTTGGCGGTCACTACCGATAAAAAGTTTAAAATCAAGGTATCGACCTGGCTGCCAAAAATCCGTCCAATGACTTCTATTTTGGCTCGGTGCGACACTTGCGGATGCCACAAAAATTGTCTCAGATCAGAAGACTGGTCAATGGTTGAAATAACCCCAGCCAATTCTTCCGCAACTTGAGCTTCCCGGGATGTACTGACCGCAATCTCGAACAGGGCTCGTGCATACGGGCGAGCTACCCGTTCTGTCATCATCATTGGACCGAACCTGCCTGACTCAAAAATTCCTCTACCAGACGGTGCTGGTCCTCATCCGAAATATTGCGTTCCAATAGCTTGCCAGTAGCCATCAATACGAGATCTGCTACCTGACCGCGAATCTCCGACAAGGCCATGTCGCGTTCGTGCTGAATTTCGTCCAAAGCTGCCTTTTGACGATAACTGGCTTCCCTTTGGGCTGCTTCGATAATTTTCTTGGCTTGCTCTTCCCCTTCGCGGCGTGCCGCGGCAATAATGCTTTTAGCGTCGTCGCGGGCTGAGCGCACCAACGATTCTTGTTCATCGTGCAACTGCTGGGCCTGCTCGCGCAGTGAATCCGCGTCTTGAATTTGCTTGGCAATGTTGTCTTTCCGACGTTGCATGGCAGCCAACAGCGGCTTGTAGACATAGACCCGGAGCAACACCAACAGGATGAACCACTGCACGATCGCGGCTATCATATTCCCCGCGGTTAAAGACGTGGTGGACACTGTAAGACTCCCTTCTGTAATCGCCGAATATGCCCTAAGTCGTTAGCCGATCTTGGTAAACACAAACAACACGAAGGTAATGACTGGCCAGGCTTCAACCAACGCCACCCCGACCAATGCCCAAGTCAGCAGTCGGCCCAAGGCCTCTGGCTGCCGCGCTACACCCTCGACCATTCGTCCCATGACCAAACCATTGCCGATTCCCGCTCCAATCGCACCACCGGCCGCAGCCAAGGCACCAATCAACAGCATCCATACGTGAGTTGTCACTTGTAATTCCTCCTCTGTAAGCTTCGGTTCCTGTTCGAACGATAAAAGTATGCTTTGTCTCTTAATGGTCTTTGTTTGCTTGAATGCTCATATAGGCTACCATCAAAATGGTAAAAATCAGTGCCTGAATCAACGAAATGACCAGACTGAAAGCTAGCCATCCGGTGCCGACCAGCAGCGTTACCAGCCATCCACCAATGCCGTGAGGCAAATTAGTGGTCATTCGTAGCACCAATTCTCCTGCCAAAATATTGCCGAATAACCGAAAAGCTAAACTTACCGGCATCACTAGTTGTTCAAGCGCATTGACGACAAATCCGAACACTGGAATGGGTTTCCAAAACCACCCCACCAAAAAACCGCCGATGCCCTTGTACTTAATTCCCGCCCACTGAATCAACAAAAAAATCCATATGGCCAGACCTGCGGGCATGCTCAAAAACGCCGTAGGCGAGTGGATCCACCGAGCACCAATGCCCGGTAATGGCAATAGGCCAAGAATGTTGGACACCACCAGCAGTAAGAACAGCGTGAGTCCCATCAGAGTCAAATTTGGCGCCAGTGCTGGCGGCGCCATTTGGCCTACCAAGTCCTGGAACGTCTCCAGCGCCGTTTCCATCATATTTTGCGGACCCGACGGCACCGCAGCACTTACCCGCCGCACTGCAAGCAGGCCAAACCCGAACACCACCGCCATGGCCAAAAGCCCCCATATGAAAGGCGGCCAATCGAAACCGGTCAAGGAAAAATTCATCCTTCCTTCACCCCCTTGCCCTTATGCTGGATGAAAGCCCATAGTCCATAAATAACATGCGGCAAGAAAACCGCCACGACGGCAAACTTCAGATTGACCTGGGTATAACGATGCAGTATATAAAAATATACCGCGAGCACCATTAACCGAGACATTAGCCGTAAATTGATGCTAGTTACTGCCGCACGTTGATTTAGACGAGCCCACAGTGGGAGCCGCAATCCCAAGCCCACCAAATCAATGACCCCGGGGATAATCCCCAGCGCCACGCCCCATATCGCATTTGATTCCGTCACTAACCCTGCCACCGCTAGTAGTGCCGCAAGCCCTAGAGAAACTGCAGCAGATTTTCGCCAAAGGTTTGTGAATTCTTTCACTTTAGCAAGACCCGCGAGAGATGGTAGATGCCAAAAAATCCAGCTGCTACCCCCACCACAACACCCACAATTGCCAACCACGGTGTTGTATGCAATAGCCCATCAAGCCACTGGCCGAGAAGAAAGCCCAAAACAACGGACACTACTAGTTGCAAACCCAAAGTCGTCGCTATGGCAATACTTTTCGCCACAGTTCGGCCATTGGAACCTGATGCGCCCGTGTTTCTCACCCTTTCCCCCCGTGTCTACTTTTGGAAGTGTGCCCATTATCCGGCAATAATATTGCAATTGTGCCAGATTGTGCTACGCCCCGCACATAAGCAGAACAGGTAAAGAAAGCTCCTTGTCCAAAATCTACTACACTTCCTCTACCACTAAACGAGCACTGTTCACGGAATCAGTCAGGTTATGTCGCTCCGATCATGAGGATACCTGTTTGGGTATGGAGGCGACCCTCTCCACAATGAAGTATAAAAACCCAGAGCCATTGCGTCAATAGGGTGGCAGGACTATCAACGTCCAGGAAGAACCCCTGGCGTGGTCCCTTCGCCTTCAAGGAGAACAAGAGCAGTCGCCTAATCAAAGACAACTCCCCTTATGCTTTTGGTGTGGTGTCAGTTGTACCGGACGCCCAACATCTTAAATTTCGACTCCACTACAACGTCCCGAATTGGCGGTCTCCTGCATCCCCTAGTCCAGGAATGATGTACCCGTTTTCATTGAGGTGGTCATCCAATTGAGCCGTGTAAATGGGTACATCACTATGTAGCGACTCCACCTGCTGCACCCCTTCGGGAGCGGCAATCACACTCACCAAACGGATGTTGCGAGCCCCTTTTTCTTTTAGATAATTTAACGCATCCACTGCAGACCCCCCTGTAGCCAACATGGGATCCAAAAGCAGAAATGGGTGGTCGCCTTTATGATCTGGAAAATTGGTATAGTAGCGTACCGGTTTTAAGGTAGCATGATCTCGATACATGCCTAAATGGGAGACCACCGCACTAGGGATGACATCGCGAAATCCTTCAACCATACCTAATCCCGCCCGTAATACGGGCACTAAGATGGGCTCTTTGGCCAGACGAAATCCTTGCGCCATTGCCAGTGGTGTGGGCACTTCAATTGCCAGCACCTCCAGTTCTTCCAATACCGGATACGCAATGAGACGCGAAATGGCCGTCAGCGTATGGCGAAATTGGTCAACACCGGTATCTTTGTGCCTCAGTATGGCAATGTGCACTTTCACTAATGGATGATCGACAACAATTAACATGGAACCATGGCTCCTCAAATGAAATACTTTGTAGTGCTTTCAGTGGGTCACATGAAGATATTTAGCCCGGGCTCCGCCAATTAGCGGGGGTCGCGAGCGGGCGGCAGTGACCGTTGCGTGTCCCACCTGGGACACCCGCGTACGAATCGGCACCGCGACTGGCCGAAGATGCATGCCAATCATTGTCTGCCCAATATCCACACCCGCTTCGGCCTGAATCTTGGCAACCACCACGGGGTCTTCATAAAGTTCCATTGCTGCAGCAGCAAAACTGCCTCCAGCTTCCGGAACCGGCCATACGTCTACCAGTGTCCACCCATAGGTTTCTTGCACTGCACGCTCTACCACCAAGGCGCGATTGATGTGCTCGCAGCCTTGCACCGCCACGCTGACCTGATGAGGCATCGCCGCCAGCAAGGGGGCCAACAGATCACGCGCCAGGCCCAGATTGTGCTGAGTTCCAATGCGGTGGCCAGAAATTTCACTCACCGAAGCGCCCAGCACAAACACTTTAACCGGCATAGGATTGCGAATCAACGCCACTTCGCTGGCCGCAGCAGCCAAATCTTGGGCCCAGGCAGCAATCTCAGATGCCATGCTCATTTTTCTCCAGCACTTCAATCTTCTCCAAACGGCGCAAGTGCCGCCCCCCCAAAAAAGAGGTGTTCAGCCAGACTTGCAAGATTTCTTCAGCTAATGGGGGCGCCACAAACCGCCCACCCATGGTCAACACATTGGCATCATTATGCTCCCGTGACAATCGTGCTGACACCACATCATGCGCCAATGCCGCCCGCACGCCGTCTACCTTGTTTGCCACTATAGACATTCCAAGCCCACTGCCACAAATCAAAAGGCCTCGCTCAACTTCCCCATGAGCTACCGCTGCAGCCACTTTTTCCGCATAATCGGGATAATCCACGGATTCTGGACCAAATGTTCCAAAATCCTCCACATCCCAGCCCCCATCAATCAAGAATTGCACTAGCGTCTCCTTCAAGGGCCATCCCGCGTGATCCGCTCCCACAGCAATGCGCATGTTTTAATCTTCCTTCCCTATAGTCTTTGGTGGCACTGCTCCGATTTTGTCTCCCAGGCGAACGATTAACCCTTGTAGCACTGATGCCAGCTTATCATAAACTATTGGATCCATCCCAATCGGATCTGCTATATCTCCCGTTTCGCCCACCAACTCGGTCAACAAATAGACCTTGTCAGCCCAATTAGGCCGTCGCTGCATAACCGTTTGGCATTGCACTTGCGTCATGCAAATCACCCAATGGGGTTCTTCCCAAACATCATCCAAATCCCTAGACCGATGTTGGCTCAAGTCTGCCCCGTACATGGCCACCGCATTCTGCGCACTTGCTTGCGCTTGTTGGCCGGGCCACGCCGATATCCCGGCGGATGAGGCTAGCGGCGCCTGATAGGTCCGATTCCATAGGGCTTCCGCCATGGCGCTGCGGCAAGTATTGCCGGTGCAAACAAACAAAATCCGTGGACTGTCATTATTCATTATCGTCACCCGTCGGATTTGGCGCGGCAGCCTTGGCTAGCCGGTTTGCGATCGCTGCACCTAGTGGCGTGCTCTGCTTCCACACAACGATAATGGCCGCCGGTCTTTCGCGATCCAGTGTTCTGAGTCCGGCAAATAGATTCTGAGCTGCAGCTCCATCATTATCACCCAAATTATAAAACAAGGCTGGCCCCAATGCGCGTCCGATCTCCTCGGATGCCAACAATCCGTAGCGCTCTCTAGGCATCGCCAGACTCTGCCATCGGGTCAATGCCTGATCTACGTCATCGGTATCCCACCATTGCACCGGTGCCCGTGGGGCGTAATGACGATACTTCATCCCCGGAGATCGGGCGGGTGTGGAGTCATCAGCAAGCGTCACCGGCCCCAAAAAATGTTCCAGTTGCTGGTGGGTCACTGCGCCTGGCCGCAACAAGATCGGAATCTCATGGCTTAAATCCACCACCGTGGATTCCACACCAACACTTGCAGGTCCTCCATCTAAAATAAGGGGAATCCGCCCGTTCATGTCTTCGTAAACATCTTCGGCAGTGGTGGGACTGGGTTTTCCCGACCGATTAGCACTGGGTGCAGCAATAGGGCACCCACTTAGCTGCAATAATTTTTGCGCCACCGGATGGCTTGGACACCGAACCGCTACAGTGTCTAGGCCTCCTAGCGCCACTGAAGATATGTGACCGCCACATGGAACCACCACCGTTAGTGGGCCCGGCCAAAATGCCTTTAAAAGGCGCTCCGCCTGGTTATTCATTGCGCCCCTCATCAAGCCCGAGAGATCATCGCGATGCGGAATATGCACAATTAACGGATTGTCCGGAGGACGACCTTTGGCCTCATAAATTCTGCGGCAGGCCTCGGCGTCTTTGGCATTGGCCCCCAGGCCATACACTGTCTCAGTAGGAAATGCTACCAGTTGTCCATCGCGAATAAGTTGAGCCGCCCGTATGATTCCCTCATTCGAAGGGGTTATTTGAGTTTCCATAGATAGTCCTCCCTAGAAGCGAACAAAAATATAACCCGCCCCCAATACCACAGTTACCAGAAATACTGGCAACCCAAATTTAAGATACCGCATAAAGTCCAATTGATATCCGCGTTCTAACGCCAGGCCTTGGCCGACCACATTAGACGACGCCCCGATAATTGTAGCATTCCCACCAATGGCAGCTCCCATCGCTAAAGCAACCCATAGTCCATTACCGAAATGGGGATTTTGCAGCATCAAGGCACGGATAACCGGAATTGCCGCGGCCACCAAAGGAACATTGTCAAGTAGCGCTGAAAACACCGCCGAACCAAAAAACAACATGATGGGCAACCACTGTCCCCATGAATTTCGATTGATTAATCCCGCCAGCGCCTTTGCCACTCCATGTTGTTCCAACCCACCCACAATGACAAAGACCCCAATAAAAAAGCCCAGAGTCCCCCAATCCACAAATTTTGGCAGCACCTTAATTCGCGGTCCACTATAAACCACTGCTAACACGGATCCCCCTATGGCAATTTGGCCAGCTTCCAGGCGTAATGTACGTTGCAATACAAATGCCACCAGCGTCAGCCCTAAGATGGCCAACAAGCCAAAAAGCCGTGGCCGCAATGGGTAGATCTCTGGTGACGGCGCAATCTGCGGCAACTGAGTTCGACTGATGGTACTCTGGCTAATCAGGCGGGGAAGCACCCAAGCCATGCCAGCAAGAACAATCACAGCCCCGGGAAGCAGAAGATTGACGAATTGATTAAAGCTGAGATGTGCTGCTGTACCAATGAGAATATTGGGCGGATCACCAATCAAAGTGGCCATTCCTCCGAGATTGCTGGCCACCACCATTACCATCAGAAAGGGCACCGGATCCAGACTCATCGCTTCAGCAATTTGAAACAATGCTGGAGATAACAGCAAGACGGTGGTCACGTTGTCTAAAAACGCCGACGCCACGGCCGTTACGGTGTACATGGCAATGAATAGACGCTTCGGCGAAGACTGAATCCAACGCCGCATCAAATTTCCGAGATCGACAAAAAATCCGGCCTCGCCCAACAAGCCCACTAAGACCATCATGCCAATTAACAGCAAGAGGGTATTCCAATCTATCGCATGTAAAGCTTGCCGCCAAGTTACCACTCCCAGCGCGGTGAGCGCGGCCGCGACGGCTAAAGCTGCCCAGGCCCTGTGAAACCAATCCCCCAGTAAGAGGACATACAGAATTACGGTAGCCAACAGGGCAACCCAAAACGGCTGAATTACATGGGAAAATAAATGCATCACGCGTTATCCAGGGGAAAATGCGGCATTCCAGGCTTCAATGCCGCCGGCTAGTTGAAAGACGTGCGAGTATCCTTGCTCTTCCAAGACCTCGGCCGCGTACTCACTGGCCCCCCGTCCGTATTGGCAAAATACCACGATCCTGGCGTTAGGATCCCAGTGCCACTCCTGATCTTCCAAATCGGTCACAGGCACATGAACCGATCCAGGAATTGTACCAATTTGCGTCAATCGTACATCAATTAGTACCAAGGGCACCCCGCTGGCCTGCCACTCGGCCAAATCCTGCGCATTAATATGTTGTGCCATCGTTACCCCCCTAACGTTCCCCCAACAATCCGATCAATTCCTCCATAATCATACACAACCGGATCAGGTATAAAGCCAGCATTCCTTAAGTAAGCCAACACTCTGCTTGACTGCCCTTGCCCCAATTCCAAATAAATATGCCCTCCCTGGATTAATTTCTCCCGGGCTTGGTCAATTAATTGCTCGACAAGTTCGGTCCCCATAGGCCCGGCATACAAGGCCACTTCAGGTTCGTAAGACAGTTCCGGCTCGAGATGTTCTTTCTCTAGAACAGAAATATATGGCAAGTTGGCCACAACTATGTTGACCGGAAATTCAATAGGTTCCAAAAGTGATCCCAGCGCAAAACACACGGACAACCCTAAACGTTCAGCATTGGCACGGGCTAATGCCAGTGCTGCGGGGCTAATATCGGTTGCATAAATCGCCACTGAACCGGATGAATAACGGCGTAAGGCTAAGGCAATGGCTCCCGAGCCGGTGCCAACGTCCACTATAGTAAGGTGCATGTCAGGCCGAACATCCGCGAGCACCCGTTGCACCAACAGTTCTGTCTCCGGCCGCGGTATAAGGGCGTCGGCTGTAGTCACTAGAGTTAACCCCATAAAGTCTCGTTGTCCCACAACATAGTGAAACGGCTCTCGCCGAATTCGGCGACCAACCAAATGATAAAACTGTGCCACATCAGAATCCGCAATCTCCCTATTCCCGGAAAGCCACGACGCAAGGGGTGTATCGGTAGCGTACACCCATAAATACCTGGCTTCGGCATTTGGCTCATCAATTCCGGCCTTGGCTAATTCGAGGGCTGCCTGTTTAATGTGGTCCAGCCACGTCATTGTGCTTCGGCTGCCAGCCGATCCTCCTGGTCCCGCGCTTGCAAGCTGGCAATGATCTCTTCGATATCCCCATCAAGGATGGTATCCAAACGGTGTAGGGTCAGTCCAATGCGGTGATCAGTCACTCGGCCTTGAGGGAAATTATACGTTCGTATCCGTTCAGAGCGATCGCCGGTCCCTACTTGAGATCGCCGCTCGTCCGCCACCTCTTGCGCCTTAGTAGAGTCAGCCAAATCTTTTAATCGGGCTCTTAGCACTTTCATTGCCCGATCCCGATTCTTAAATTGAGATTTTTCATCTTGGCACGACACCACAATGCCCGTGGGCAAATGGGTAATGCGAACAGCAGATTCGGTTTTATTAACGTGCTGACCTCCTGCGCCACCAGACCGCATAGTCTCGATCCGCAAATCATCCGGATTAATGGTGACATCCACCTCTTCAGCTTCAGGCATTACAGCCACCGTCACCGTAGAGGTGTGAATTCGTCCCCCGGCTTCAGTTACTGGGATGCGCTGCACCCGATGAACACCGCGTTCGTATTTGAGCTGAGAAAACGCGCCGACTCCCTCGATGGAAAATATAATCTCCTTAATTCCCCCAATATCCGTAGCACTTAGAGACAAAATTTCCACCTTCCAGTGTTGGCGCTCAGCAAAGCGAGTATACATACGATACAGATCGGCAGCAAACAAAGCTGCCTCCTCTCCTCCTGCTCCAGCACGGATTTCCATAATGACATTCTTTTGATCATTAGGATCTTTCGGTGTCAAAAGATTTAATAACTCAGATTCAATCTCGGTCAACCGATTCTTGCATCTGTCCAGCTCTTGTTCAGCCCAGCGTCGAGATTCCGCGTCATCATCGCGCACCAGCTCTTTTAATGTGTCGAGTTCCTCCACCAATGCCAAATACTGATCATATCCATGGGCCAGGACTTCCCATTCCGAAAGCTCCTGGGCGTAACGGCGCAGGCGCTCGGGATCTTGCGCAACCTTTGGATCGGATAAAGCCTCTTGGACCTCTGCATAATGAATTTTGGCTGACTCAAGACGCGATCGGGTCATATCGTCCATGGTATTCCACACCTTTTCTTCCCCAAAAATGAAAAACAGAGCCCCGGGGCTCTGTTCCATGCGGCTATTTCATTCCATAGCGCTTCCGGAAGCGTTCCACGCGGCCACCTGTATCGACGATACGTTGCTGCCCAGTATATAACGGATGGCATTTCCCACAAATTTCAATGTGCACATTGCTCTTTGTCGAACCCACGTGGTACACTGCGCCACACGAACAAGTCACCGTTGTCCGTTGATAAGACGGATGAATATCTGCCTTCATTCCATTCACCTTCTTCCAGCCCGACACTTAAAGACATCGACCAGTATTATAGCAAACCAGTCATATGATGGCAAACAGAAAATGTCACCCAACCGATACTAAGAATTTCGCACCCTCAAGTGATCCGTCGAAATCATGAGTCGAATCCTCTTTTCATCATAAAGCAAACCCGTGCCTGAAAATTGCACGACATCTTAGCGGCAATTGGCACTGATCTGTGTTTGAGGTATAGCCGCCCACCGGACTTCCAATTAACTTGGACGTTACCGGAGGTAATGCACCGGCGATAGGGCTATTATTGACGAAATAAGATGCCTATCGCCGAATCGAAAAGGCATCACTATGCTTGTCGCCGATTGCATCAAGCTATGCACGCCAACTCGGTTCTGAGAATTGACACTTTCTCTGACGGTGTCTCTATGTCAATCTCTCTACATAATTTCAACATTCTGAGGTGATACTACCCGCCATAGTACCCCGATCAGGAAAGAGGAACCCGTTCGTGGATCTCTTGGAATTACTGTACACTTTACGCCAAACACTAGATGGGTGGCTTTCCGAGCTCCGCCATGGGAGTCCGTCAAGTATAGAATATTACACGCCCGACCTTACAGTGGTGTATCAACGTCTCAAAGCAGGTATGGGATCCAGCCCCGATGTCCTAATGCGTTGGCTGGATGTACCCGCGTGCGCCCCCGAGCGCGTACTGATGGCGAATATTGACGGTCTTTCCAATGCCCAAATGGTGGATCAAGACATTGTGGCTCCCTTGCTCCAGACGATGGCAAGAAACACCGTTGACCCCAGCCCATATTACAGCTGAAACCCGATGGCCCCATATTTTGTCAGCATTGGCCTCCGGCAACACGCTGCTCTTTGCGCCCGGGTTGTCTCTGGTCTGGGTGGTCGATACCGTGACTTACCGCGAGCGCGCCATTGACCGTCCCCAGACGGAAATTAGTGTGCGAGGGCCGGAGGAAGCATTTAATGAAGTAATCCTTACGCAAATGAATCAAGTGCGCCAACGCTTGCACGATCCTTCCTTGCGTTTTCATCAAGAGGTCCTGGGCCAACGTCAACAGACCGCCGTCGTCGTCGCCTATTTGGCCGACGTGGCCAATCCTGCATTGGTGGATACTTGCATCACACGGGTGCAACGGGTGGAGATTACGGGACACGTGACCGCCACACAAATTGCTGGCCTGATTCGCGACCATCCCCGGTCCATTTTTCCGACGCTCCGGTCGACCGAGCGTGTCGATCTGGTCTGTTGGGGGTTGTTAGCGGGCAAAGTCGCGATTTTAGTAGACGGCGATCCCTTTGTGCTATTGGCCCCCGCCCCCTTGGCCGACTTCTATCGCACAGCCATGGATTACTCCGGCTCATGGTACGACACGGCATTTGTGCGCTTGATACGGGTTTTGGGCTGGTCTTTGGGGGTATTCTTTCCCGCCTTTTATATCGCCCTCACCCAAGTCAATCCCAATTTCATTCCCGCCGCACTCCTGGTGATCACCCTGGGTTCACATGCCGCGCTGCCTTTTTCGCCATTTGTGGAAGTAGTGCTAATGGTGGGCATTATCGAAATTTTGCGCGAAGCCGCCTTGCGTCTACCTAAATCCATGGGAGCCACACTGGGCACGGTAGGCGCGATCGTGGTGGGCACCGCGGTGGTGAAGGCCGGATTTGTCAGCCCCCAGATTATCGTGGTGATTACAATTACCGCACTCAGTTTTTATGCTGTACCTGTCTATGAATTGACCGGCACTTGGCGCTTGGTGAACTTAGCCATGCTGGTAGCCGCAGTGACCCTAGGATTTTTTGGCATGGTCTTGCTAGCGGTGCTGATGATCGGGATTCTCACACGTATGCAGTCCTTCGGCACTCCGTATTTTGTGCCGTATGCACCGCTTCGCGTGTCTGACTGGAAGGATGCCCTCATTCGCCTGCCGTGGACCGCGTGGAGAACCCACCTCACCACAGCCCGCGCATCCCAGGTGAGCTGGCGCACGCCTCGTCCGGAACCCGAACCCCCCCATCTTCAACACTCCCAATGAAGAGACAATGGCGCGGGGCGCTCATTCTAGGCTGTCTGATTCTTGGTTCCGTGGGTCTGGGTGGATGTTGGGATTCGACCCCAATCAATCATGAAGGCATCGTGCTAGGCATCGGCATTAATCCAGGCTCCCAACCCCATCAATACCAGTGGCACTTTGTGTTTCCCAATGTTACCTTAACCCCGAGTTCCTTGTCCTCGGTACAGCAGGATACGGAATACTATGAGGTGACGGTGCAAGCTCCCACATTCGCCACCGCGGTCGTTCGGGCGCAGCAAGCCTCCCTGCGAACCTTGTACCTGGGCCAACTCCAAGTTGTGATCTGGTCCCCGCGCTTGGCATTGCGTCAATGGCAGCCTATTTTGGCCGCCATCAATGCCATTGGCGCGATACCTAAAACGTTTTGGGTAATGACAACCCAAACGCCGTCGGTGACTCATATTCTGACCGCCAACTCGCCGCAAGTGGCCGCCCCCCGTTTTGCCCTCTCCGCATTTTTTGACTGCACCCGTTGCCAACCTATCGATCTGGCCACCCGTGGTTGGCGTGCGTGGGCGGCCTCAGTATCACCTGGTATCACTCCTGCGGTGCCCGTCGTGGCACGGACTGCCATGGGTATCAGCGTGCGGAGTTTGGCCGTGTACTCCGAAAAAGGTCCGGCCGTGGTGTGGCCGCCGACGGCTACGGAGGGGTATGGGTATCTTATGGGGAGAGTCAACCGATTAGCCTTGGCGTTGCCATGGCAAGACGGGATGGTCAGTATCTCGCGGCTCGTTGCGCGCGCTACTCATTCGGTGACATTGACTCGCACTGGACTCGCCGTGCGGGTCCGGATTCATGTCACAGGATGGGTAGACCCGATGGCAGGCCCTACGACCTCTATCAACCTAGCTCAGGAGCACGCTATTCGCCAAGCCGCAGAGCACGCCATATTACGGCAATGTCTCCAGGCTGTTGCTCTGGCCAACCGGACGCATACCGATCCCTTCGGGTATGGCCGCGCCATCGGTTGGCAGCATCCCTCCGCAGCCACCATGCCTCTACATGTGACCATCACAGTCGCTATGGTGCTCAAAGGGGAGGGAGAAATCCAATAAACGACGGGGTCGAACGAATTGGCGTGCTCGAATACGGGTTTTTCATAGCCTTTGCCATAGTGACCGGCGCCGTGTACATTTGGCCTCAGGCACTTTTGGTGACCGCCGGACCAGGCGCCCTTTGGGCCGTCATCGGTAGCATCCTCCTCGGTTTCGGCATGAACGGCCTGGGACTGTTATGGCTCCACTGGTCTCCCAAGGGAATCCTGGTAGACCGATTACGCCCGTGGGGACCCCTCCGGTGGCCCATTCTCGCCCTTCATGCCCTCTTGTGTTTAGGGCTTGACGCCGCCCTGGTGGCATTGTTAGCCCAAATGCTGGCAGCCGTGTTTTATCCCCAAACCCCGCTATGGCTGATGGAAAGTCTGGTGATAGGGCTGGCAGGATGGTTTGCGAGTCAGCCCCTGGCTACCCTCGCCCGCAATCTGCAATTTTGGTTCCCCTTGTTGGCCGCGACTTTTTTTCTTCTCATTAGTCTGAACATTGGACACCTCCACCAAACTTGGGCCTGGAGACCGGGGCCGTGGCCCGGCCTGTCCGTATGGGGTCGAGCGGTACTCGGCACCTGGTTTTTATGGAAACAAAACGAAGTCATGCTCACCGTCGCACCTTTTGTCCGCCCGCCACAGCTTCGGGTGATCCGCCGCGTCACCTGGATCGCATTGGGATTTCAGGCAATCGTACTCGTCGTGATCTACGGAACTACGGTCGGCACTCTCGGCCCCCAAGCCGTGCAACTACTCCGCTGGCCGCTCGTCTATGTCTTGAGCAACCTTTCGTCCCACACGTTTTATCTTAGTCGACCGGGACTCCTCATTCTGGTCACATGGACCGGAGCGATGGTGTTCTTTGTGTCCACGCATCTTTTTTGCACGGGCTTGAACGTTTCCCGGTTACTGACGCATTCCTATCGTGCGAGTCCGGTGATTGTGTCCGTGAGTAGTGCTCTAATAGCCCTGGCGGCTTTTGCCATTACGACACCCACCCAAGCCACTAATTTAGTAATGGAGATCTTCAACCCCATCGATTTATCATTCAGTGCCATCGTGGTCCTCGTATCGTTGGGCCTTACCCACCTGGCAAAGTCCCCAAATAAGGAGCTCTCGCAGAGGTAATCCACCCCCGTCCTGAGGACACGGGCATCCCCGAAGACCACCAAAATCACATCGCGGCAAGGTTGATGGCGTCCTTGCGAATAAGACTTTCCCTAAATCGCCCAGGACAACGCTGGTCTTAAGGATCCAGAGTGTGTTCCTATGAAAAGGTCAGCCAATTACGGTTGCAGCATTTTTTTCATGCGAGCCTTCACAACTTACACTCATAATGATCTCCCATTTCGGTTAATATAAGGAGTGGATATGTCTGTCATAAAAAATACCAAATTGTTGCTAATAATTATTATGATTATCGGCCATATTCCATATACCTATACCGGGTATGTGAATCAAATAACTTGGAATTAGGCGTAATGTTTTAAGTATTTTCTATCTTCATATCCTGTACCCCTAATGGTACAATAAGCAACGATCCGCAACAAACTCTCTTGGGAGGCGTTGTAATGGCCGAAGACATGATGAACCTGATGCTAATATCAGGTGAATACAGTCGACTGCATGCGGCGGCTATGCTCTCCGCAGTAGCCAGCAGCTATGGCAAGACCGTAAACATCTTCGTATCAATGGAAGCTTTGCCGACTTTCCATAAAGATCCTCAGATTGCCGAGGCATCCCTCATCAAGGGCCCGGTGGCTAAAAAGATAGAGGAAACTGGTGGTCAAGGCTTTATCGAGTTGTTTCAACAAGCAAAGGATTTTGGAGAGGTCACTATTTACGCCTGTGGCTTGGTTATGGATGTCTATCATTGGACCCTGGCGGATCTGAATCCAATATTTGACGACGTCATGGGTGTAGCCGGATTCCTCACCAAAGCTGAAGGACAACCCACGTTTACTTTTTAATCACAGAATTCTGCGACACAAAGGAGGTTTTCATTATGGAAGACGTAAAAGTGATTGATGCCCGAGGATCTTTTTGTCCCGGTCCCCTGATGGAGCTCATTAAGGGAATTCGACAGGAGCCCGTTGGCACAACCTTTGAGGTATGGTCTTCTGATGCCGGATCTGCCAAGGATATTCCCGAGTGGGTGGCGCGAGCCGGTCATGAATTAGTGAAAAATAGCGAAGATGATGGCATCTTTAAGGTTCAAGTCAAAAAACTTCGCTAAGGTTTCCCAAGTCTCATCAATTCTTTTCTACGAGAGGGGAAAAATATGATGAAGAAGATTGTCATTTTGGGAGGCGGCGTTGGAGGCACTATCGTCGCTAACCAAGTAGCTCGGCAAATGGGTCAGGAACTGCGCAATCATGAACTAGAAATCACCGTCATTTCGGAGACTTCCAACCACGTTTATCAGCCGATGTTCTTGTATGTCGCATTTGACCAAGTGGTCCCTGCCGAAGCACAAAAGCCAGAACGGGAAATACTGGATCGTCATGTCAAATTTCAAGTAGGTTCTGCAGATCGGGTGGATCGAGATGCTAAAGCTGTCATCATGCAAGATGGTACCAAAATCCCTTATGACTATCTCGTAATAGCCACAGGAAGCCGCCCGGCCCCAGAAAAAATTGCCGGTCTGGAACAAGGTGGCTATATTTTTTACACCGAAGAAGGCGCGCTTAAACTTCGCGAAGCCCTCCACAATTTTCAAGGCGGGCGAATCGTGGTCACTGTGGGAGTGCCCCACAAGTGTCCGGTAGCTCCCTTAGAGTTTACGTTCATGGTTCAAGAATGGGCTAAAGCGCGAGGACTAGGTGACAAGACAGAGGTCGTGTACACGTATCCGATTGGTCGCCTGCATTCCCTAGAGCCGGTAGCCAATTGGGCGGCTCCGGTGTTTGAAGAGCGCGGCATCGAATCCCATATTTTCTTCAACCCGGAAAATGTTGATGCCGAGAAGAAGACCATCACCAGTCTCGAAGGTGAAACCCTCAATTATGATTTGCTGGTGGCCATCCCACCGCACACCGGTCAAGAAGTTATCGGCCGATCCGGACTAGGAGACGCAGGAAACTGGATTGCCACCGATCGCCACTCCCTACGGATGGAGGGTGCCGACGATATTTTTGTTTTGGGAGATGCCACCAACCTTCCCATCAGCAAGGCTGGGTCAACCGCCCATTTTGAAGCGGATGTCGTGGCCTCCAACTTGGTCAACTTATTACGGGGTGGACTAGGCTCTGTCCGTTACGATGGCAAAGTGTTCTGCTTTATCGAAACCGGACTGAAGAACGCCACCTATATTCAATTCGACTACACGCATCCTCCGAAACCGCAAGAACCCACTGAAATGATTCACATGTTTAAACTGGCCTATAACCGCATGTACTGGCTCACCCCGGCTGGAGTGCTGTAATGACACGGTACCAGGGAAAGGAGGTTGACCATGGCCACCATCGAGGTTTCGGAAGAAACTTTGGGAGAATGGAGAACCTTGCTGACGGCGTTTCGTGACAGTGCCACCCCGCAGATGGCGGAGCGCATCGGTGCCATGATGAGTACGCTCGGAGAATTGGCGGCCAAAGCCCAAGACCCTGCCGCGGGGCGTACCCTTGACAGTGTATTAGAGCACGAAAATGCCATTCGCTCCACGTTGTCGCAGTTGGATACTTGGCAGAACAACGGTACCTGGCAAGCATTGACCGAGCTCGCGTCCTTAGTCACTGCATTCAAAGAATCGGCCACCCCGCAAATGGCGGAGCGCATTGGTGCCATGATGAGCAATCTTGGGGAACTTGCCGCCAAGGCCCAAAATCCAGCGGCAGGCCGCACATTGGACGCGGTGTTCGAGAACGAATCAGCTCTAGAGACGACTCTGACACAGCTTGGTGCTTGGCATGCCAATGGCACCTGGCAAGCCCTCACTGAGCTGGCATCTCTAGTCACCGCCTTTAAAGAATCGGCCACCCCGCAAATGGCCGAACGCATTGGTACCTTGCTATCTGGAGCGGGAGAGCTTACCGCTATGGTTGCTACCCAAGAATCCAAAGCCATGTTGGCTGAGCTTTTAGAACGCGGCCCTGCCTTAACCACTGCCGTCGCCCAGTTAGATCACTGGCAACACGACGGAACCTGGGAAGCACTCACCGACTTCACATCACTGCTCACCGCATTTAAGAGCTCGGCAACGCCACAAATGGCGGAGCGGGTTGCCTCTCTGATGTCTTCTTTAGGGACTTTAGCAGCTCGAGCTACAGAAGCCGATGCGATGTCAGCCATTAATTTTGTCTTAGACAACCAAGATGGCATGATGAGCTTGTTTCGCCAAATGATTAAATGGGAACAAGATGGCACTTGGGCGGCCATTGTGGACTTCTCGTCTTTAATCGGGGCGTTTCGTGATGGGTCGACTGCCCAAATGATTGAACGTGTTTCCTTTATTGTCGTCGAGGCCTCACGGGTGTTAGACAACGCAATTCGATCGGGATTGCTCGATTTGGGACTCAAAATTATGGATGCCGCCTCTAACGCGGCGACAGAAGCTAAACACGATCCCAAACGAATGACGGCTACCGGCGTTATCCGGAGCATTAAAGATCCCGAAGTCCAAGTGGGGATGAAGATGCTGATTAACCTCTTGAAAAAGCTTCCCGATATAGTCGTTGACCAATGATTTGCAATTTCCTAGATGTGGAACCGTTGTGCTCCACATCTAGGAACCCACAATAGGAAATTCCATCGTGACCTGCGTGCCGCCTTCCGGCCGATTTTCAATCCAGACATGCCCTCCATGCTGCACCACAACCTCTTTAACTATGGCCAGACCTAATCCATTGGAATCCCCCCTGGCGGGATCCCCAATCACAAACCGATCAAAAACATGGGGCAACAATTCTTCGTCAATTCCGGGGCCGTGATCTTTCACACGAACACGTATGACACCATTCCCAAGTCGCGTTTCTAAGCCAATAGGCTCCAATACGGGGGACCACTTCAGAGCATTGTCTATAACGTTCATTAACGATTCCACCAAGTAGTCAAAGACGCCGGCAATCATGGCATCGTCTTGAGGATCCCACAAAATGGGGTGCCCTGAGCTCACTAATAGCGGTTCCATACGATCTAATGTGGCCTTGATCCATTGGGATACTTGAATCGGGGAAAGTTTCCCAATACCGCTACGGATACGGGTGGCGGCTAGCAGTCGGTCCACGAGCCTGGTTACCCGCATAGTTTCTTCATATGCAATATCGACCGCTCGCTCTAGTTCGGGACCTTCTACCACACGATCTCGGATGGCTTCTAAAAATCCACGGATTGACGTCAGAGGAGTCCTTAAATCATGGGCCACATGCGCTAATAGCGCATCACGGATTTCAGCTTCATTGGTTAATTGCTGGACCTGTAGCCCAATCCGATCCGCGAGCTTATTAAATTCTTGTGCTAAATCTTGCACTTCCTGCGGTCCCTGAGGTTCCACCCGAACGTCGGAAATTCCTCCCTCCATTTGAGCCACGGTTTTACGTAAGGTCTCCAGAGGTTTTGACAAGCGCCGACTGACTCCGTACGCTAAAATGCCGACAAGAAAAATCGCCACCAGTTCTGCAATCAGAAGGAGGATGGTTAAGGAGTCAGCCGTTTGGTTGGAGACGCTCAAAGGAGATTCTAAAAAAATTCCCCCGGCAATATTACCGTCGACACTGACCGGAACTCCGGCCATTGCTTCGGAACCACCATTTGGGGATTGCACCACGCCTTTTATGGTGCGACCTCGGACTAACACCGCATTTAAATCAGCTGCCGTCCAAGGCTCAGCAGGTACGTGCTGGCTTCCGGTTTCCAGCAGGACTTGCCCAATATTATCGAGAACGTAGACGCGATCGTTTAAGGTGCCTTGTAGCACCTGTACCAAATATAAAGCCTCCCCATAATATAGCGTGCCCGAAAAGTACCCCTGCATCACATGGGAAATTTGACTCCCGCGTTGGACTAAATTGTGCACCTGATTCCGGATGAGGTATTGGCGGAATGTAATCCCTGCAATGCCTAATGCCAAGCCCAATACTACACTTGCTACAAACACGTGGCTTAGTACTAGTTGGGTCGACAAGCGGTCACGCCAATCGCGAAACCATTGCCGCATTAGGAATCCACCCGGATTTCCGGTTTAAAACGATATCCCTGTCCCCAGACAGTCTCCAAATACGCATAAGGGGATGAAGACGCCAACAGCTTATGCCGCAGCCGCGTCACATGGACATCAACGGTTCGAGCATCGCCCTCAAAATCATATCCCCATACCCGATCCAAGAGCTGCTCTCGAGAAAATACCTGTTGGGGATTTTGCGCCAAGAACCAAAGCAAGTCAAATTCCCTAGGTGTTAGAGTCAGAACATCCTGCCCGCAAGTAACCATTCTGCGCCCATAATCCAGTAAAAGGCCAGGATAACGGATGCTGTCAACGTCTTCAGGGGGCAAACTGACAGTTGCTCTCCGCAGCACTGCACGGACGCGGGCCACCAATTCGCGAGGACTAAACGGCTTAATTAAGTAATCATCCGCTCCGGCTTCCAAACCTTCGATCCGGTCCTCTTCTTCTCCGACAGCCGTCAGCATTACGACTGGCAGCCATACGTCACGTTGTCGGATTGCCTTTAGTACTTGCCACCCATCGACCTCCGGCAACATGATATCCAAGATCACTAGATCTATCGTATGCCGCTGTAAAAGATCGAGGGCGTGGGCTCCGTTGCTGGCTTCAATGACGCTATAGCCTGCCTTCTCTAAGTAAATACGGCAGAGCTCACGAATATGCTGCTCATCGTCGACCACCAAAAGACTGGGCGTGGCCGCTCCCCCCACTAGTTGGACCCTCCTTGACTCGCTAGAAACAGCTTGAAAAACTCCGCATTGCTTCGTGTTCGCTTAAGATTATGCAACAATAATTCGGTCGCCTCGGGGGTATTGAGGTTGTGAACTGCCTTGCGCACCAACCAGACAACTTCCAATTCTTCGGCCGACATCAAGAGATCTTCTCGGCGTGTTCCTGAACGCTTAATGTCCACGGCAGGAAATGTCCGTCGTTCTGACAGTTTTCGATCCAAGTGCAGCTCCATGTTGCCCGTACCCTTAAATTCTTCATAGATTACGTCGTCCATGCGCGATCCGGTGTCAATGAGCGCCGTTGCCAAGATAGTCAAACTGCCCCCCTCTTCCACCTTTCGAGCTGCCCCGAAAAACCTTTTGGGTTTATGCAAAGCCGCAGGATCCATCCCTCCGGATAGAGTACGCCCCGATGCGGGCAATGTTAAATTATACGCTCGGGCGAGCCGTGTAATGGAATCTAAAAGAATCACGACGTCTTTGCCCATCTCCACCAAACGTTTGGCACGCTCCAAAACCATTTCCGCTACCCGGATATGGTCTTCCGGTGGTTCGTCAAATGTTGAGCTAGCCACCTCTCCCTTGACGGAACGTTGCATATCTGTCACTTCTTCCGGCCTTTCGTCTATCAAAAGGACCATCAAATGCGCCTCGGGATCGTTTTGTGCGATAGCATTGGCCAATTTTTTGAGTAAAACCGTTTTCCCTGCTTTCGGAGGAGCTACCACAAGACCCCGTTGACCCCGGCCGATGGGTGCAATGATATCCACTAATCGGGTAGCAAGTTCTTCCCGAGTAGTTTCCAGATGAAACCGGGAGTTGGGGAAAATTGGGGTTAGTCCGTCAAAATCGGGGCGTTCGGCCGACTTTTCCGGGCTGATGCCATTGACTGCCTCAACCCGCAGCAGAGCAAAATATCGCTCGCCTTCTTTGGGTGGGCGGGCTTGCCCTGACACTTGATCGCCGGAACGCAAATCAAACCGTCGAATCTGGGAAGCCGACACATAAACATCTTCCCGTGATCGCTGAAAATCTGTGGGCCGCAAAAATCCATAGTCTCCTACTATATCTAAAAGACCTTGAGCAAAAATGAACCCATCTTGATGGGTACGAGCCCGCAATATTTCCCAAATCAATTCACCCTTGCGGTAAGACCTAAAATCATCAATGTTCAGGGAACGCGCCAATTTGTATAAATCAAGCAATGTCATGGCGTCAAGCTGAGCCATGGTCAGTTGCGGTTCGCGCGACCGCGCGGGTAAGTCACGACGGTTATTGGCTGGAGCGGCACCATTCTGTTTTGGGTTGCGGTTGGCCCCAGGTCCGGTTACCGGACGGCGAGGCGCTCCATTAGGCCGTTGGTGAGTGCGTTCACGAGGGTTCGGTAAAGCAATGGGGCGGGTATCGGCAATTCGTGCCGGAACCGCAGGGCTTGCCGGTTTCCCTTCTGATTTCACCGGATACGGCATCGGTGATGCCACATCTACTGCGGGTGGAGTTGCAGCTGTCTCAGTAGGTAATGGCGCGGCTGGGGTTTCGATCTCGTTCGCCGCCTTTGTCTCGGGTGCAGAAATTTCCGGTTGAGGCGAATCCATCGGTTCTTCTTTAGCCGTACTGGGGATTTGCTCTTCCACTTTGGAGTCCAGAGTCAGGGCGGGCTTAGTTTGCACTTTGGGTTCCTCAACGGGAACGACAGCGGGGCTCGCCTTGGCCCGCGACCGACGGGTCCGTGGTTTGGTCTCTTTGGGCTGCTCACCGTCTGCCTTGGGTGCCTCGGTAGCCGGGGCCTCCTCAGTGGTCGTCACCGATTCCACTTGGGGAACTTCCGCGGCCGGGGGAGAAGTCTTTTTACGGCGTCCTTTCGGTTTAGGAGCAGCTTCTGCCGTCTCCTCCACCGGATCTACCACACTTCCTTTGGATTCCGGTGGCTCTTCGCGGCGACGTCGGGTGCGCTTCTTAGGTTCGGCCGGGGTAATAAGATCTTGCCTTTCTTCACCAGTCATATAATTCGGTACTGCCTCCTGTCTTTCTAGGCGCGTTTGCCATAGGTCTTTTTACTGTCATTACGGTGATGCGCGGTAACATAGCGAACCGTTCCGGTTAATGATCGCATGACAACTGAATGGGTGGTGGAATACAAGGCGCCATAACGCACTCCCTGCAATAAATCGCCATCGGTAATTCCGGTGGCGACATACAACACATCGTCTCCCTTAACCAAATCATCCAAACCGAGCACTCGGTCCGGCTCATGAATTCCCATTTCCAACATTCTACGAGTTTGGTCGTCATCCTCTGGCTTAAGCCGTGCTTTCATTTCTCCGCCGAGACATTTTACTGCGGCTGCAGCAATGACACCTTCCGGTGCTCCTCCCATACCGACAAGCATGTCTACCCCGGTTCCATCGACGCAGGCCGCTACCGCTGGCGATACATCTCCATCGGTGATCAATTTTATTCGAGCTCCAGCTGAGCGAATGTCGTGGATAAGTTGACGATGGCGATCTCGGTCCAAAACCACCACGGTTAAATCGGTAATCGATTTTCCTGATGCCTTTGCCAGTGCCGCCAAATTCTCTTTAATTGGGGCGTTCAAGTCAATTACGCCAACTCCTGCGGACCCGGTAACAATTTTCTCCATATACATATCAGGCGCATGAAGTAAACAGTGGCGTGGAGCTACCGCCATCACTGCGATGGCACCCGGTAACCCTCTGGCAATCAAATTGGTACCCTCTAACGGGTCTACGGCAATATCCACCGGATCTCCAAATCCTGCCCCAATCTGCTCCCCAATATACAGCATTGGAGCTTCATCCATTTCCCCTTCACCGATCACCACCGTACCCTGGATATTCACCGTGTCCAGCATTGAGCGCATCGCATCAACCGCGAGCTGGTCCGCGCCATTTTTGTCGCCGCGCCCCATAAGACGGCCGGAGGCTAAAGCAGCCGCCTCTGTCACTCGAACAAATTCTAGCGCTAATTCGCGCTCCATATAATGTCCTCCCATTGTCACCGAATAAATGACTCTAATGTGGGAAAAGCTTTGGGGTTATCGTCATGGAATGTGTCTCACTTGCAATTAGCTCAAAGTCAAGGTGGCCCTTGACTGATTATAGTGTATCCAGGACGCATAAAATTAATCGACAAGGCGTGATTCGAGGTTGCGGATGGATAATAGCACATCCTCAAAAAAATGGCAACCTTCCGATTTCCATCATAGCCCTGGAATTACCTGTCGGGCTTGAATCAACAGCTTTTCACGATCGTCAGGGTGGGCTATTGCCACCAGACGGCGCGCCCGTTCATCCAAGGTTTGCCCATGCAAAGACGCAATCCCATATTCGGTCACCACAAACTGTACATGATTACGCGTCGTCGTAACCGCTGCCCCGCTAGTTAACATGGCGACAATGCGTGAGGCCCCGTTCGCGGTTCGTGAAGGCAGTGCAATGATAGAACGCCCTTGGGGAGCCAAAGTAGCGCCCCGCACAAAATCCATTTGTCCTCCGACCCCAGATATTAAATGTGGGCCGAGGGATTCTGCAGCCACTTGCCCCGTGATATCTACTTCCAAAGCCGAGTTAATCGAGGTCATCTTGGGATGCTGGCGAATAATCGCCGTGTTGTTGGTGTAATCCACCGAACACATTGCAATAGATGGGTTATCGTCCATAAAACGGTATAGTCGCTGACTACCTAAAGCAAATGTGGTAACTATTTGGTCGCGATCAATAGCTTTGTATCGCCCCGTGATTACCCCGGCTTCAGCCAAATCCATCACACCATCTGAGATCATCTCGCTATGAATTCCCAAGTCATGGTGGTCCCGCAATAACTGTAAAACGGCATCAGGAATACGTCCAATTCCCACCTGCAAAGTCGATCGGTCATCAATCAGTGAGGCAACGTTCTGGGCAATTCTTTGGTAGAGGGGTCCGGATAAGATCGGTTCATGACTAGCTAAAGGCCGATCGACATGCACTGCATAGTCTATCTGGGACACAGGCAGATGAGCCCATCCTAAAGTCCGGGGGACCTGAGGGTTGACCTCAGCAATCACGACGTCCGCTTTCTCGATAGCTGCCAGAACGCCTTCAACCGTGGGACCCAAGCTAACAAATCCGTGCCGATCCGCTGGACTCACTTGGATTAGGCAAGCTTTCAGGGCAAATTCATCTCGACGAATGAACCATGGAACATCCGATAAAAACAGGGGCAAATAGTATGCTTGGCCCTCATTGACAGCTTTTCGCAAATTGCTGCCGACAAATAATGAGATGTCAAGCAATCGTCCCTTCAACTCGGGAGATATTTGTGGTGTAGGCCCCTCTAAATGCAAGTGATATAGTGTAACTCCGCTGAGGGTTCGGCATCGTCGGGCCAAAGCCGTTAAAAGCTCGGTAGGCGTTGATGCCATCCCTTGACAATACACTTGATCGTTGGACTGGATGGCAGTCATTGCCTCGTCAGCTGTTACCCATTGCACAGGTTTTTCGTCTCCTCGACAATCCATTTTTTCTCATTGCAGGTCGAACCGGGACACTTCCTAGAGGATCATTTCTTGCCACGCTTGATACTAGTCTCTGTGATTCTATCGTAACACCACCACCCATAATAGCAACCTCTGGCAAAAATGCTAGCCTTGCGTCGAACACCGTGAGGGCAGGATTCCGGGGTCACAATGCGAGTCGGGTCAGAATCTTCACTGCGACAACCATTCTACTGCGGGCCAGGTTTGCCATGAGGATCCATTGCCCCCCCATTTTCGAGCCCTTTGACTACCAAAAGGCGGCCCGTTGAGCCATATGGTTCTTTTCTCCCATGTTCTACCATGATGCTGTAATCATTAACAAGATTGGTCGAGCGGTGAAGGGCCGACAACCCCGGCGCCGTAAACCAGAGAGTTTTGAAGGAGCGTGAGTACCATGTTTGTTGACTATCTTGCCGTGATGTTGCTGAACGTCGGTGCTGGCTTGGCCTTGTTGGCTCATTACCTCTATGTTCACCCTGACAAACAGTACCGCCGTAGTTGGAGTGCAGGTTTCTTTGCTGTCGGACTCTTGGGCTTGTTGACTTCGTTGCCGATGGTGCTTACTTGGCCTTTGCCCGGGGGATTTAATGTGGCTTATGGCGAACCCATGCTGTTCTTAAGCATGGTATTTTTGGCCGCGGCGATGACCTTGATTTTCGAATGGGAACCGCTCATCCCGGCGATTTACGGATTCTTTGGGGCCATCTACTCGATTGTCATTGGTATCCGTATCGAAAACCTTCACTTGGGATCTAATCCCACGGCTGCCTTGGTGGGATTCCTGCTCACCGGTGTGGGCGGTCTATTGGTGCTCCCCGCCATTTACTGGCACAAGAATCGGGCGCTCACCATCCTTACCGCCATCATTTTAGGTCTTGCCGCCCTAATTTGGTTGTACACCGGCTATGATGCGGTGTGGGGACACATAGCAGACTTTGCCAAATATCTTCCCAGCACCATGTTAGTCCACGCTAGTAAATAAGTTCTGTAGAATAACTGGGGCTTCGTGCACGAAGCCCCAGTATTTTTTGCCACGCGATCCACCTCGTGGGGTTTGGTCGCCGGACGCAATGGGTAAAGGACCTTCCCATGCATGGCAAGCGGGTGGTGTTAAATTTGTAAACCCATCGCTTTCACTGTAAGGCGGACGCAGACACACAGAACTGCCCCCGTGGTGGTATCGAGCATATACCAGGTAAGCATCTCGTTCTTTTCCTTCAATCATGATATTCGTCGAGCCTGTCTGCCCGCCGCCACCAACAGACGGCTAGGCTGTCTGGTCCCGGAGCTCCAGAGCGCAAAATCCCATGACATTGCGACCCGGATTCCGCACGGGTGTACCGTGTTAAATGGTCGTAATGATATAACACGGCTCAGAATGGACAAGCCTCGGGACACACACTTCTCCGAAGGATCAACACCGTTGGGGGTTTCCATACTCCCATCCCAAAGCCTCATCAATTCGTGTTTCGGGACGCAATTTCTGAGATGGTCCATTGCCACCCAGTTTTAGGATCCAATGCCCACGGAAAAGGTGTCCGATGTGCCGTATAGTTCTTTTCACCCATGCCCTACCATGAGGATGTAATCATTTCAAGATTGATCCGAAGCTAGACCCGAAGCTAGACCCGAAAAGTTTTCAAGGAGCGTGATCATCATGTTCACCGACTATCTAGCAGTGATGTTGTTAAATTTGGGCGCTGGGTTAGCGTTACTGGCGCATTACTTGTACGTGAACCCCGACAAACAATATCGCAAGAGCTGGGCGGCTGGATTTTATGCCGTTGGTCTATTGGGATTACTGACCGCGTTGCCGATGGTATTGACATGGCCTTTGCCTGGCGGGTATAACGTGGCATTTGGCGAGCCGGCACTGTTCTTAAGCGTCGTCTATCTTGCCGCCGCTATTACTTTGACGTTTGAATGGGAACCCTTGATCCCTGCCATTTACGGATTTTTTGGTGGAATTTATGGCATTGTCATCGGTTTTCGTTTAATGGATCTGCACTTGACCTCGAACCCCACGGTAGCGGGCCTTGGATACATTCTGACGGGCTTAGGCGGCATGTTGGTATTGCCCACTATCTATTGGCATAAAAACCGGACGGTAACCGTTTTGACCGCCATCATTTTAGGTCTTGCCGCCCTGATTTGGTTGTACACCGGCTATGATGCGGTGTGGGGACACATAGCTGATTTTGCCAAATATCTTCCCAGCACCATGCTGGTCCATGCCAAATAATCCTCTGCCCGCTAAAAGACTTGCCCCACCCTCACTGGGCGAGGCAGGTCTTTTTATGTAGCAACCGATTCAAACGCGGGTGACAGGCAGTTGTTCTAAGTAACGTTTTAGCTCGACCAGTTTAAAAGGCTTTTCCAGTTTGCCCGCATGAGGTGGCCACTCATGGGATGACGTAAAGTCGCCCGACATGATTACCACATGACATTGCGGATAAGCCGCCAGGAGAATAGAACACAGCTCCGTCGCTAACGTGCCTGACAAATTCCAATCTAAAAGCACAACATCGGGGGTCTCGTCGCCAGACATGCCCACCTGCTGCATCAGTTCTTGCTCGGAGGCAAACAGCAATACCGCGTGATCATCATGGAGGGATTCTTGCATCATCTCCAACAAATTTTTGTTGTCGTCGACAATCCAAATATTCATGGAATTCCCCCCTCTCAAGGGGTATTCCCTATTCGAATTGAAAATCCTTTAATTACGTTACGATTTTGTAACAAATTACGGTTACACTAAGTCCACAATTCAAAGTTGGTAAACCAAGAGACGAGGAGGCCCCATTTGATGCACCCGTTAACCAAGACAATCACAAGTGCCATCGTAGGCTTTGCCGTCGGAGCCGGCGCTGTTAGTGGCGGTCTTTTTGCCTATCACGACCTAATCCCTCCGGCGCCAGACCAGGGCACCAACATTTCCACTCCCTATGCCAAAGTGGCCACCTATACCCCGCCGGTGCTTCCGTTAGGTCCGGACACCATTTCCAATGTTGTCAAACGGGTGGGCAACGCGGTGGTAAAAATCGTGGCAACGGTTCCGCAACAAACCTCGGTGTCGTCATCACCGTATTTCAACCCGTTTTTTGGGTCTATCTTCGGCAACAATTTGCCCCAACAAACGACGGTGCAAACAGACATCGGTTCGGGATTCTTCTTTAATAGTCAGGGATATCTTCTGACTAACGACCATGTCATTCATGGCGCGACCAACATTCAAGTTTACGTCCCGGGCTATAGCAAACCATTTACAGCCACCCGCGTAGGAACCGATTACGCGACAGACCTGGCGGTATTGAAAATAAATGCCCCCAAGCCGCTTCCCACATTGGTTTTGGGAAACTCCAACACGACACCGGTAGGTGCCTGGGATATCGCAATCGGCAATCCTTACGATCTGAGCCACACAGTAACCGTTGGAGTCATAAGCGCTAAAGGTCGGCCTTTGACCATTGGCAACAGAAATTACCGCAACCTTTTGCAAACCTCGGCAGCCATCAACCCAGGCAACAGTGGCGGCCCTCTGTTAAACCTGGCAGGTCAAGTGATCGGCATCAACACCGCTGTATCGACCCAAGGCCAAGGAATCGGCTTTGCCATTCCTACCTCGACGGTAGTCAAGATTTTGCCACAGTTGATGAAATACGGTCATGTGATCCGTCCGTGGCTTGGAGTCTTTATCGGTACTGACTCCAAGACGATTGCCAAAGAATATGGTCTGGCGACAGCCACAGGTGTAGTGATTGTTTATGTTGAGCCCAACAGCCCGGCTGCCAAGGCGGGATTGGCCCAAGGCGAAGTCATCACGGCTGTTAATGGCACACCAGTCACCAATGCCAATAGTCTAAAGACCCTTATTGACAAAGAGCCGGTCGGCGCCCAAGTCAGCATCACAGTCAATGACCAAGGGCAGAGCATAACCAGGAAAGCAACTTTGGGCCAAGAACCCAACGGACCTATTACCATGCCTTCCAATGCCGGCCTTGGCAACTAGCTCTATCTGGCACCGGGATAATCCTGGTGCCAGATGCTTTTACGATGTAGGTTTTTCCATTTCATAGCGAGTAATTTGATAGCCTTCACGCTGGTAAAGTCGGACCGCATCCTGATTATCTGCAGTCACATAAAGACGGGCTACCGACAGTCCTTGTTGCCGCACAAAATTGTGTGCCGCAGCCATCAGCAAACGCCCCAGCCCTTGTCGACGGTAAGGCTCACGCACATAGACCTGGTCAATCGAGCCAAATGTCCCCTGCAAGTCCATTCGGATCGCCACCCACACAAAACCAACAAATTCATCGCCATCTTCCAGCACAAAAATGCCGTTTTCAAATGGCCTTCGCCCAGCCGCTCTGAGCCTTTGTGCTTGATCGGCCAAAAACGCGGGAGTGCAAACGAACCTGGGAAAGTTTATTTGATATAAGTCACATTGTGCGCCCAACACCAATCGATAATCGTGTTGTGGACGATAAGGACGAACTTCCATTGCCCCGACCCCTTCACTAACACTACACAATTATTAGTCTGCCTTTGGAGTTCAAATACGTCAATACAAAAGGGCCGTCTCCACAAAGTGGTACGGCCCCAACGTTGTTTATTGCGTCTTAAAGTTTTGCCGTACGTCGCGATCCCAAAGCCACATAAACCAATCCGGCTACCACAAAGCTTACATAGTACGATAAATCGCCAAGTTGCGGATATTGGTGGGCAATAAATCCCGTGTAAAGCGTTTGATCAAAAAATGGAATCGATACCACAATGGCGATCAACCACGCCCAAAGTCCTGGACGCACCACACGGCGCGGGTCATAGAACATTCCCGTGCTGTATCGTCCACGGTGCACGATCAGAAAATCCATTAACACCACTGCCACCCAAGGCGACAACCAATACCCCAACAAAAACAGGAAGTTTTCAAAGTCTACGTAATAGGCCTTGTGGGCAATATACGCTAGCACCCCTCCAGCCAAACCAACGAGTACCGCCGCCAACCAGCGTTTTACCGGAATGTTGACAACCAATGCCGATAGGGACCCCGAGTAAATGTTCAATACATTAGCAGTGACGGTGCCGATGATGACCGCCAACAGAGTCACACTCACCAACCAATGTGGGGTAATGCCTAAGAGCAAAGCCATGGGGTTAGGAGATCCCGCAGCGGCTGGAAAGACAATGGCCAGCGCAGCGCCTACCAGCTCCAGCCATAAACAAGCGATAAAATTCGAGGACGCCGCATTCCAGAAAACCTTCCTCGGTGAGGTCTTGGCACTTAAATAACGGGTATAGTCAGAAGCGAATACAGTCCACCCTAAAAGATATGAAAACGCCAGCCCCGCTGCCTCAACAATAGCTCCAGACATACTGGGATAGATTTTTGGATTAAACGCCAAGTGGTAGTTAGCATGACCGAAGGCAAACACGGACACCGCAATAAATACAAGGGTTAAGATGACAGCCATAAACCGTTCCACTGCGTGAATCATGTTGTATCCATAGACAGCTACCATCACTTGAACAATGACCATAATCAACAGCGCAACAAAAAAATTGGTGCCAAATAACGTATCAAACGCAAAAGCGCCAAGAATAGTATTCACGGCAAACCACAACACACCCGCTACCATGTTTAAAAATCCCGGAATAAAATTGCCAAAAAATCCATAGGCCGCTCGAGAGTGCACCATTTGCGGTACTCCCAACCGTGGCCCAAACGTGGACAGCAGTCCTAGCATGGTGACCCCAAAGACGTTGCCGATTAAAAGACCAATAGCTGCTTGGGTAAAATTCAATCCGAAAAACGCGACGGCGGCCACTCCCGTGGTCAACGTAGCCAATTCTACATTAGCCCCAAACCATAACGTAAAGACCGACGATACCTTCCCGTGCCGCTCCTCGTCGCTAATGTGCTCGATACCCTTAGGCTCAATACGAACAACCTCATCCCCATATTGCAGGGACTCCTTCTCTTCAGTGGCCAACCAGGGCACCTCCAGCCTCATATTTCCCGAACAATTGCAGACAAATTATAGTGTATCGTTCGTCATAAGGTCAATCATCCTCACTTTATTTTCCCCAGGACTCATAATAGTTTGCACCGCACCTAGCGCATAATTTAATGGTTTGGGTATCATTGGAGAAAGAAGTCCAAGAGAGAGGCGATAACCCATGTTGTTGAGTCCAGAGATTTTTCGCGAATATGATTTGCGCGGCATCGTAGACAAAGATATCACCCCTGCAGGAGTTGAGCAATTAGGAATGGCTTTTGGCACTTACTTGCAGGATTTTGGCCTTACCCAATGTCTTGTCGGCTGGGATAGTCGGGCGTCATCCCCGGCTTATCGCGATGCCCTGACAAAGGGCCTGGTGTCCACCGGAATTGACGTTATCGACATTGGCCAAGTTACGACTCCGATTTTTTATTTTGCGCGAATACACTACAACATCGAAGGCGGGGTTATGATTACCGCTAGCCATAATCCGGCAGAATACAATGGATTCAAGCTTGCACGAGGCCAAGCTACTATTTACGGCGATGAAATTCAAAAAGTCCGCCAGATGGTGGAGGCCGGTCAGTTCCGACGAGGCAATGGCCACATCTCCCACACCGATCCCGTGCCAGCGTACTTGCACATGCTCCGCGAAAAAATCCAATTGGGATCCCGTCCACTCAAGGTGGTCATTGACTGCGGCAACGGCACCCCGGGCCTATTTGCTCGGGATGTTATGGCAGCATTCGGCATCCCTGATGCGACGTGCCTTTACTGCACACCTGACCCCACCTTTCCCAACCACCATCCGGATCCGGTGGTTGCCAAGAATTTGGTGGACCTCATCGCTACCGTCAAAGAACAGCATGCCGATTTGGGCATTGCATTTGATGGCGATGGCGACCGTATTGGAGTAGTGGACGAAAAGGGCCAGATTTTATGGGGCGATCGCTTAATGGTCCTCTATTGGAGAGAAATTTTAGCAAAACATCCTGGAGCCCCTGCAATTATTGAGGTGAAGTGTTCCCAAACCCTATTTGACGAAGTTAAGCGTTTAGGCGGAAAGCCCGAATTCTTCAAGACAGGACATTCCCTGATTAAGGCGCGCATGCGGGAGCTAAATGCCGTGTTTACCGGCGAAATGAGCGGCCACATGTTTTTCGCCGATGAATATTTTGGTTATGATGACGCATTTTATGCGGCCGGAAGACTTTTGAGAATTTTATCCCATACTGACCAGCCTCTTTCTGCGTTGTTAGCCGATGTTCCTACACCGCCTTCCACTCCGGAAGTGCGCATCGAGTGCCCCGACGACCAAAAAACCACGGTGGTTCAGGCACTACTGACCCATTACCAAGCAGATCCCCAGGTATCCGTCATAACGGTAGATGGGCTTCGCGTTGTATTTCCCCATGGGTGGGGACTTATCCGAGCGTCAAATACTCAACCCGCGTTAGTAGCCCGAGCTGAAGCCGACACCAATGAACATCTCCATGAAATTACCGCCGATTTGACGCGGCAACTCGCCCAATTCCCATTTATCGGCTCCATTGATTGGACCGGAGAATAGCTGGCGAGGGGTACACATGTGAACCGCCTGGTCTAGATTCGAGCGGGAGGCTAGTCGATGTCTCACTAGCCTCCCTTGCCTACCTATTTACCGAGATAATACGATGTGTTATTATCTTACCGAACGTTCGGTCGGAGGTGGCCCATGGCAATATCGGATCCTCGCGCACGCATTTTAGATGTTGCTTTGACTCTCTTTGATCAAAGAGGTTATGTGGGCACCAGTATGGACGCCATTCGCAAAGCGGCCGGGTTTCGCACCAAATCCAGCCTGTATACCCATTTCCCCAGTAAAGAAAGTTTATCCGCAGCGCTGTTTCAAAAGATTCTCGAAGAAGAGGCGATCGCCTTAGGCCCTTTGATGAAGCCAGTAGATCAAGCTTCTCTTGAAGATGTGTTGAATTTAGCCGAACAATTGGCCGTGTGGGGATTGATGCACCCAGCGGCCTATCGTTTTTGCTTTATTCAATGGCATCAGGACGTTCCGGCAGCCCAAGCGGCAGGATTAGAGATGCTTCCTAGATGGGCCTCAAGAGTTCTTGAGCGTCTTCAAAAAGAAGGATCCCCTATCCGCGCCATAGACCCGGAATTTTTGGTCAATGCCTGCCAAGGATTGATTAACCAAATCATTGTCAGCAGCCCTTCTCAAATGAGCGTGGCCGCGATCGCGGAATACGCGCGAAGAACTCGCGTTCTCTGTGAAGCAATTGTGCGCACCTGATATTTTTTACACAATTCCGACCGAACGTACGGTCATACAAAGGAGTGTATTATAGATGCCCATTGTGGTATTGGGAGCTTCAGGACGGTTGGGACGCGCCATTTTACATGAATTGTCCGCTGCCGGAGCATCGGTAATTGCCGTTAGTCGGTCTGCAACACCGCGCCCCGAAATCAGCCAGGTGACCTGGGCTTCATTAGATTCTGATGATATCCAGAGCCATCACGCGCTGTTTTCCACGGCAGAATGCGTAATTGACGCACGCAATCAGCGTTATGATGACTGGAGCGGTTACCCAGCCATGATTGCCGCCACCTTAACCGCATTGCAGAACACCGATGCGCGCTATATTTATGTCGACAATCTGTACCTTTATGGCCGGTCCTTCACCTCGGAGCCCGTAACCGAAGATCAGGCTCGCAACCCTGTTAGCGAAAAGGGGCGCATTCGCCTCTCCATCGAAACCGCCCTCCGCCAGGTCATGCCCGTTCACCCAATTCTTATTGCACGTTTCCCTGACTTTTACAATATTTCCACCGACTCTTTGCCGCGGGCTATCCGATGGTTTGGTCCCCCTGAACTCGAACATCAATTCATTCATCCCCGCGACGCCGCGCACGCCATTAGCGTATTGAGTGCCGCGCCCTGGGCTTTTGGGGAGATTTGGCACGTCGTCGGACCCGAGACGATTAACGGACACCGCTTACGTGCCATAGCCAGCCGTATCATTGGCCGCCAAGTCAAACTCCAGGTCCTGGGGCCCACCGCCATCCACATTTTAGGACTGATCTCCCTTGAGGCACGAGGACTTAGAGAAACACAATATCTCTGGAACGAGCCGGTAACTCTTAATATGGCTAAATTCTCGCAACACTTTGACACCAGTTTTTTGCATGGCCATCATGAAGCGCTGGAAGACATTCTTGGTATCGCTAATATATGAGGTTTGATAGAGGTTACTCTGATTGCCAATCTGTTGTCTTGATCTACAATCCGGATGAGAAAAACCAATCTACCGAAAAAAGGCTTTTGCCGAATTATGGCGAAACTTCCTCTAATAGGACAGGAACCCGGGGTGTCGCATGCGATTGCAGATACGTTGGATAGGGCCGGCATGGTGGATAGCTCTTGGTTTTTGGACGGCGGTTGCCCTAATGTCCATGTTTTTCCATTGGATACACCCATCTTCTCCGCCATTTGTCTCAGCCAGGCTTGGAGTGTGGTGGCTCGCAATCCTGGGTGTAGGACTTGTGGTTTCGTACACGGTGACCAAGCTTAAGGCTCTGGTCGCATTTGTTGGTCTGCTTCTGGTGACTAGGGTTTCTTGGCTCCTGATCCCGGTCGCTTTGGTATTTGGGGTTGGGGTCATTCTCTTTTGGCAAAAGAATATCAGTGACCATGCCGTAGTCATTGGCCGCCGCTGGAAATGGTGGCCGGTAACTTTGTCGACCGCGGACCGCTATTTACATCTTCATGTCATTGGGCCGACCGGTGCCGGAAAATCCTCCAGCGTACTACTTCCATTAATCGCTCAGGATCTTAAAGCGGGAAGGCCAGTGGCTCTTCTCGAACCCAAAGGGGATTTAAGCCAGGCGGCCTATAATATTGCCGTAGCCTATCACCATCATCTCATCCATTTTAATCCCGAGGATCCCCGGTGCCCTCATTACAATCCTTTGGCTGGGCCGAGCCCCGCTAGCGCAGCAGAAGGAATTTCCTGGGCATTGAACCAAATCGCAGAGTCCGGGCATCCTTTTTACGCGGTGTCGTCCCGCGTCTTATTGATGTACGCCGTGATTGCTGTAAAAGAGGCGCTCGGTGATCGCGCCGACTTGGATGCCGTGCTCCGTTTTTTACGCCGGGATACCGAGCAGCAGGCAGTGCTTAAGGCGGTGAAAGATCCCCGGGTGGTCCAATATTTTGGAGAGCAAATGAACAGGCTGAATCCACGGGTTGCGTTGGAACAGCGTCAAGGATTGCTCAACCGTCTCGAATTGCTGCTACTCCATCCCGATGTGCGGCGGGTCCTGAGCCCTCCCTTTGATTTTGACTGGGACCAAGTGCTGGCAGAGAAAATCACGGTGCTCTGCCCTTTGTCCTTGGCGCGATTAGGCGCGTCCGCCCGCATGCTAGGCACTCTTTTGTGGCACGGGTTGGCCATGGCCACATACCGCCGGCCGCTCACAGGCCACTTACCACCCTATTTCCTGTTTTTAGACGAATTTCATGAGTTCGTCACCCCTGATTTAGGGGAGTTTTTGGCCCTGGCCCGCGGCTACCATTTAGGACTCACACTAGCCCACCAAGACTTCGGGCAACTGACACCTGAACTCAAAGAAGCGTTGCTTGCCAATGGGCGCCAGAAGATCGTACTAGGTGGTATTGCCCCAGAAGACTTCAACACATTCAAAGCCTCGGCGTCCCCTTTTCCCATCGACTCCAAGCTCCGGTTTTTCCCACCAGGGCAAGCGTGGGTTCAGTTGATCACTCAAGGCAAGCCCCGACGACCCCAACGGGTTCAATTGCCCTATCACCCTTTGGGAGACTCTTGATGGATTGGCGCGAAGTGGTACGTACCACGGGCATGATGACAAAAGAACAGTTGCTTCAAGCCGATCCCAAGGCTATAGAAGAGGCTTTGAGTGAAGGCACCTGGATTTGGTACCGCAACGCGCTTTGGGACCCAAACCAGTTTCATCGCGGGGCGCGCCAATTACACCGGAGTCTTGTCACTACAGTTTATCTCGCCTTATTGCCTGTGCTTTCCGAGTGGATCCAAGAGATGCGTTACCACGATATTATGGCCGATGCCCAATTTACGTTGCAACAAACCAACTTGCGATTCTGGCTGGAAGCCGACACCGGCAAAGAAACCGAAACCCAATGGAGAAAGAAATTAGAGGCTTATCAAAATAGCTTCCCCCCAACCGAAACCCGTGACATGATGGTTGTGGTGGCAATGGGGAAGGCCACCCGCATCCGCCATTTATCATCATGGGTCCATGATGCCAAACTGCCCCTCGGTGTCTATGTAGTAGAATTCGGCCTTGTGAAAACACTGCCCCAACAACTGCTGGGGCCGCCAACCTTTTCAAGACACCTCCCACCCGTACCAGGAATGCCACCCGCTGCCAGTATTCACTACATTTGGGACGGGCATGGCGAGATTTCGTGCCGGGATGCTGACCGGTTGCTTAGTGCCGGATATGTCCTGGGCGCCAAAGAAGTGGCCGCTGGCGAAGTGACTTATCATATCTCGTTACCGCCCAGATTGTCGCGTCTGGGACGCTTTCTGCGTTACATAGGTTTGTAGCGTCTCACGATTATTTCTCCTAGGGTCTTGATCAATCCAGTGTTCCAACAATGAAATCCAATGGCGCACGTTGGGTCCGGGTGCGATGTTCGCCCACGCCATGATATCCTGACCATTGCAAGCTAACGCCAGGCTTTGCGGGTGATCTGCCAACCGTTTTAGTTCCAAGGTGATGCGAGGGTTAGCCGGGGAACCAGCCAACTGATACCCATCAAGCAATACGTCAACTCCATGGCGTCTAGCCAAACTCCGCAATTCTTGGGGCTGGACCGCCATCCAATCAATCTTGCGGAGCGCCAATAAATTTTCGACCCGACGTTTGATAACATTGGAAAATGTGCCTTGCGTCAACCACCGGGTAACGGATGGGACATCGCAAGACCATACCAGAGATGCCAGACGCAATACTGGATCCTGAATTTGAGCTATCTGGCGTTGCGATGTCGCCCAATCCTGTGGCGAAGGGTGAAACCCTGGCCACCAGTATGACCAGAGCCCGGAATTTCTTAACCCGTTTAGTCCAGGTAAAGGGTCTAGAGACTGTAATATCCGCCAAAATTCTTCCCGACGGCGTTCATAACTGGTGGTTTTAGTTTCCGCTGCCAATTGCCCAATAGCTTGGTTCACCATCACATCAAGATCCCAGTCACGACCTAACTGGGATAGCAGCCGAAACGCTCTCCACATGCGCAGTGGATCTTCTCTAAATCGCGCGGCCGGCGATCCGACCGCTTTCAGTAAATGGCGCTGCAAATCTTTTTTCCCCCCAAAAGGGTCAACGAGAGGTCCGGTCCATGGTAAGGCCATAGCATTAATAGTAAAATCCCGACGCCCAAGATCTCGCAAAATATCTACCCCAAAGTTCACCTGACTTGGGTGCCTTTGGTCTTGATAGTCTCCTTCCGCGCGTAATGTCGTGACTTCCACACTCATCGATTGACCCACAGTTACCGTAATGGTGCCATAGCGCAGGCCGAGCGGGTGGGTGCGCCACCCATAACGCGCAGCAATCGCGATAACAGACTCAGGCTCTAACACTGTTGCCAAATCCCAGTCATGAGCCGGGACCCCGCGTAGTAAGTCCCGAACCGCCCCACCTACCAGATATGTCGGGGCAGCTTCTTGCAGTCTTCCCCACACCATTTGTACATGCGCTGGCATCTCTGCCGTAGCCGCCATCAAGCATCACCTTTTCCGCCAGTCTACCATAGCTGGCGGTTACCGCAGGAACAAGAAATTGCCGTCATATTTAGCAGGAATTTGCCGAATCGATGTGGAATATCTGACCTCTTATCGATTCTTAGGGTAGCAAGGGGGATGTTTTGTGGAAATAAAGGGCGATAAAAGGGGCCTCCGAATTCTTGCCCATGGATTCACCGAAGAATCGGATCTAATCGAAGACTTGCGTCACACTTTAAAAGCACGGGCAGAGTTTTTAGGCAACGCAGGATTATTCGTCGAAGTGGCCAACTTGCCCTTAAGTGCTGAATTGTTTCAGGGAATAGCTATGGTGTTTAGTGAATTTCCTGCACTAAATCTCCGCGGAATTCAGTCTCCAGATCCGCAAAACGGCTTGTTGACACTGGACCAGTCCCGTACACCCGCACGGCTGTCTCCGCAAGTCATCCGTCACACTATTCGCTCTGGACAACGAGTGACCCATCAGGGTGATCTCATTATCGTAGGTGATGTGAACCCAGGCGCGACTTTGATGGCTTCTGGCGATGTCTTTGTTTTTGGCTGGCTTAGGGGAACGGTTTATGCGGGACAGCCGGAAACATCTTCTTGCAGTATTTATGCCATGCGTTTTCAGCCATCTCAGATAAAAATTGGCACTGTACTAGCGTTGGGAGACAGCCTGGGCGAACAACCTGAATTTGCTCGAGTCGATAATGGGCTTATCGTGGTAGAACCTTGGACCGACGTGCATTTGCCCGAGGCGGTAACCAGCGATGGCCGCTATCGAAAACGGGATTCCATCGGTCTTTCTGTCACGACGTCCCATTAGTCTTTGGCAGACTGCCCAGCCATTTCTGGTTGTGAGTTGGAGACCACCCCCGTTCCCTGTTAGAATAAGACGATACCGGGAGAAAGGGGGCAGTTCCATGAAATGGCTAAGTATCGGCACTCCAAAGTAAAGCGCCAGCACCATGTAGTGAAGGACTTAGAACCTGGACTTCAGATGCTGGCTAATCTTGAGTCTGTAGATGGTATAATCCCTGGCATCATCAGCCGAAAATCAGGCAGTGCTGTCGGGTTTTCTTTTCAGTACTTTACCCCCAGCGGGCTAAAACTTATTGGACGGTCCAGCGGGGCTGCTCAAGAGATCTTTGTGATTAGCCATAACCCTGAGCTTGTACTCGAGTCCCTTTATCAATCGGGACTCATTGCTCGTCCGTTGGATTAACCTCCGCGGTCAAACCAAAATTTGCTGCGATTTCTTTGAAGGGGTCCAGATAATCATTTGTCACCTGATACACGCTTTCGTTTTCCGGCGCCACCCAACCACGTTCGGCAGCGGGATTGGATTTTACATACCTCAAAAATCTGGACTTGGTATCCTCAATCCCATCGATTCTCACCTGCACCGTCATCGCCTCCTTTGCCGTAGTATTTAGCTAATCTGGGCAGTTCATACCGAAAATCTGCATAAAAGACGCCTCATTGGGAAACACGATCTAAGCCCGCCTTGCTCACACAAACCCTCCGCATTTCTAACCACATTTTATCCTTGCATTCTCCCCATTATTAGCGAAGGCGCTGACATCCCAATGGAATCTCACTATCGGTGTCTCAACATTTCGGTCTTTCTCAACAGTCATCCAATGTCCCGGGTAATTTCGACTGGGAACCTAAGCTATCATCAGGCGATAGCTTAGGAAGTGTTGTGGATCCATGTCATAAAGCTGGGGCTTTCCGGAGATATTTTGATGGTGAAGATTTTTGCTTGACGTTGCCGCGGCCATCACCGCAGACTAGGGACTCTTCACCTGGGAGGACTCAATGAGACTGAACACCGATCAACTGCGAGTCCAAGCTCGCGAGTTTGCGCTACTAAGTGACTTGGTGCCCCGACATCCTCAAACGCGCACATTTTGGCCCCAATTCAAGCGTGATGTCTCGAGTCTCCATTCTTTTTCCATCCGTTTGTCGCATCGGCGAGTGCCCTGCTCGCAACCGGCGGAAGATTGGCTGCTTGACCATATTGCCTTTATTCAGACACAATCACAAGAAGTTTTACGTCAATTGCCGCGCCATGTGTTTCATCAATTGCCACGCATGCGCTTAAACGGAATGCCGCGAGTTTATGCCATCTGCCAAAACTATTTGCACCATGCCGATGGACACTACGATGCCCAGGACTTTGAGCAGTACCTGCAAGCCTATCAGGAGGTTTCCGTCTTGACCACTTTAGAATGCTGGGTGTTGCCGTCAGCCATGAGGGTCGTCATTATTCGCCAATTGGCCGAAAATATGCGTGAAGTACGTCATCGTCATGAAATCTGCAACCGGGTCACCGACGTGCTTAATTCATCGCCATCGCGCCAACGAGTCCAGTCTGCCTTGAATCAGATGGTCGGCAGACGCCCGCTGAGTGCCGCCGAAGTGGTTCATTTGGTTCGCCATCTTAACGAGTGGGAACCCGAAATGGAAACGGTTCGCGATTGGTTAAGTGCTTACGTGGACAATAACCACTGGGATTTGGAGCACATGACGTCATTTGAACACGAATTCGATGCCCATCTCCAAGTTATTTGCGGAGATCTAGTGACGAGCCTCCATCGTGTAGAGCGTCAACCATGGCGGTCAACGTTTATTAACATCTCTCATGTCGACCAGATCTTACGGGAAGACCCCAAGGGGGAATATCGGCTTCTGGACTTTGCCAGCCAAGATCTGCTCCGCGGTCGAGTAGAAAAGATCGCACGACAGTTGCGTCTTCCGGAAACGCTAATTGCTCGTACTGCAGTCCAAATCGCTGGAAAGTTTGATGAGCAAGCCCATCCGGGAGGCTTATCACCGCGCCAAACCCATTTTGCCTACTATCTCTTGGATCCAGAGGGCATTAGGCAACTTAGCCATGCGTTATCAGATATCAGGCGACCGGGGATGCATCCATCATGGACTATTCGCCGCCATGCGTTGTCGGCATTTTGGCTCGGATTAGGAATATTGTTCGTCGGATTGATGTGGGCTTCCAGCTACTGGGTGACCTACCACATAGCAAACACTCAATGGTGGGCGTGGATCATCATCTTTGCCGCACTGTCATTGCCGGTCAGCGAGTGGATGGTCGCCGTGGTGCAATCGGCGATCGTGCGTGGATACCCGTCCAGGATTTTGCTGCGGTACGATTTTTCAACAGCCGTGCCTGAGGATGCGTGCACCATGGTGGTTATTCCAATCATTTGGTCCCATCTCGACGAAGTCGATGATGTGATGTCCCGTCTTGAAGTGCACTATCTGGCTAATCGGCAGCCGAACATTTACTTCGCCGTTTTGGCCGACTTCGAGGACGGCACCGCAGAAACCTCTTTGGGAGATCAAGAACTCATTCTTTATGCTAAAAACCATATTGAACGGTTGAATGCCGAGTATGGTGCTGACCGCTTTTTGTTATTTCATCGCGTTCGCCGCTACAACCCAGCGGAATCCGTGTTCATGGGATGGGAACGTAAACGGGGTAAATTGGTAGAGTTTGTCGAGCTATTGTCCGGCAGCCAAAATACTAGTTTTACTACAGTCCACGGCAATCAAAACACTCTTCCCCGCATACGCTATGTTTTTACCGTAGACCATGACACCAAACTTCCCATCGGAGTCGTGGCTCGAATGGCTGGCACAATACATTTCCCGTACAATCGTCCGCGGCTAAATGCTTCGCAGACCCGTGTAGTGGAGGGATTTGGCGTCCTGCAACCCCGTATTGCGGTGAGCTATGATTCCGCGCAAGGGTCGCACCTAGCGGCGCTCTGGGCCGGTGAGCCCGGCATTGACCCCTATGTGTTTGCTGTTTCTCACCCTTATCAAAACTTGTTTGGTGAAGCCACTTTTGTGGGTAAAGGAATCTTTGATGTGGAAGCGTTTCGCAAAACCGTAGTCGAACGAATTCCTGACAACTTGGTCCTCAGTCACGATTTACTAGAAGGAGGATTCCTACGCACCGGATTGACCCCTGACATTGAAGTCGTGGAGGATCACCCCAGTTCTTTTTATTCCTATCAACGCCGGGCAGACCGGTGGATTCGTGGAGATTGGCAATTGCTGCCCTGGCTTGGCACCCAATGCAAAAATCGATGGGGACTGTCCCAGCGAGTGGATCTTAGCCCTTTAGCTCGCTGGCAAATCATTGACAATCTGCGTCGCAGTCTAGTTGCCCCATCCCTATTTCTGGTAGCGTTGCTGGGACTGTCAGTGCTTCCAGGGCACCGTGATGTCTGGGCTGGCATCGTTTTGTTGACAATTTTTTTGCCGATGATCCAGGCAATTGCCGGAGGCCTATGGAGTCGCTCGCGCTTGAAGCAGATTGGACTGGCCTTTGAACAAAGCATGGTCCAACTTATAACACTCCCCTTCACCGCCGTGGGGAATATTATCGCTATTGTTCGCACCTTGTATAGGTTGTTCGTAAGCCGGCGCAATTTATTGGAATGGGTGCCGGCCAAGCGTACCAATCGCCGTGGAAACCACACCTTTGTCTATGAAAGAGAAGGTTATGCCGCCATTGCTCTGTTTGCTGTCTGGGCCTGGCTGGCCACCTCCCCAGGAGACCATATTATCGGCACGGTGTTGCCAGCCTTGTGGTTGCTGTCCGGTTATATGATCGAACGCATGAGCCGTCCCTTAACTAAGCCCCAAGCTCTCTGGGTGGAAGCGGCAAAACCACAGTTGGAACTCTGGGCAGGTCAGATTTGGGCGTTTTTTGATCATTACGTGACGGCCCACGAATCGTGGTTGCCCCCTGATAATGTTCAGTTTCCAATGGGAGAAAAAATTGCTCACAGGACGTCCCCTACAAACATTGGTTTATACCTGGCTTCGGTGGTAGCGGCCCGAGATCTGAACCTGGTGGATACGCCAACCATGATCCAACGCATTGATTCCACTTTGGCAACATTGGTGACTATGGAAAAGTGGCATGGCCATCTATTCAATTGGTATGACACGGAAACTGCCAAGCCACTCGAACCCAGATATGTCTCGACCGTGGACTCGGGCAACTTCGTGGCCTATTTGATGCTAGTTCGCCGTGCCTTGCGTGAGCGGCGCCACCGAGAGCACGACTGCGCAGACCAGCTCCGAAACTTAGAGACCCAAGTTTGGCACCTCATAGCCAATACCGACTTCAAACCCTTGTTTAGTGCCGACGAACAGCTATTTGCTATCGGGTATAATCTAAGCCGCCATCAACGAGACACATCACTGTATGATTTACTGGCCTCAGAGTCTCGTCAAACCAGTTTTTTGGCAATTGCTCTCGGTCAAATTCCTGCATCTCACTGGTTCGTATTAGGGCGCGCCATGACCATTTCTAATGGACGGAAGACCCTCTTATCGTGGTCCGGTTCCATGTTTGAATATTTATTGCCCAGCCTCATTTTGCCAACCTACCGACAATCCGTCTGGGACGCCACATACCAAGGCGTCGTGGCCCGTCAACGGCGCTATGCGGCGATGCGCGGCGTGCCATGGGGGATTTCCGAAAGCGGTTACTACCAATTTGATTACCAATGGAACTACCAATATAAAGCCTTTGGAGTCCCAGGACTTGGAATGAATAGCGGACTTGATGAAGACTTGGTAGTGGCGCCGTATGCCACGATAATGGCCTTGCCCTATGCTGGAAACCAAGCGTTACAATCGCTGGCCCAGTTGGAAACCTTGGGGGCCAAGGGCGACTTTGGGTTCTATGAAGCCGTCGATTTTACTCGCCGTCGTCTGCCCCAAGGGAGCAACTATCAGGTGGTGAAAAGCTTTATGGCGCATCATCAGGCCATGAGTTTGTTGACCTTAACCAATCTTCTTTGTCAAGATGCGATGGTTGTACGCATGCAAACAGACCCTTATGTTAGAGCCGCCAATTTGTTACTGCAAGAACGTGTGCCGGACCATCCGGCCCTCATGAAACTTCCCACCGGGACACCACCTTCCCTGCCCCAGATGGAAATATCGCCACAGGGAGTGAGCCGCCGATTTACCGAACCAGAACCTAAACCCCAGGTCAACATTGTCTCCAACGGACATTTATTAAGTTTCTGTCGTGAAGATGGCAGTGGCCAACTTGCCTGGGAAGACCTAGACATTACCCGGTGGCGCAATGATCCCGTGGTAAGCGCAGGAGGATACGCCATTTATCTGCGAGATGTCGACACCGAGGCAATATGGAGTGCATCTCCCTATCCTTGCCGGACAACAACCGTGATAGAGACAATATTTCATATCAATCACACCAGTTTCCAGGGCAGTTGCCTAGACATTAGCTGGAACCTCAATATAACCATCCATCCGGATATGGATGCCGAAATCCGTAGGCTCGTAGTAACCAACAACTCGGGTCAGCTGAGACACTTGGAAGTCACATCATTTTTGGAACTTGCTCTCGCCAATCCTGCGGCGGATCGCGCCCACCTTGCTTTTAGCAAGTTGTTTATTGAGACTGCTCACAACCCCAAAGAGCATTGCCTCTTGGCCCACCGACGATCGCGCCAACCGGGGGAACCAGAAATTTGGGCGGCCCATACGATCTATTTAGCAGGCGATCCCGGTCCCTATGAATTTGAGACGGACCGTGCCCAATTCATTGGCCGAAGTCATTCGCTAAGCACTCCTCAAGGGATAGGGCAGCCGCTGACCGGATCCTCGGGCTCTGTTATCGACCCCGCGTTTGTGATGCGCAAACCACTTCATCTGGCACCGGGGGAGTCAGCCACAATATATCTCATCACCGCCGTAGCTGCGGACCGCTCAACGGTCACTGGCATATTAGACCAATTGCGGGAGCCAGCGCAGGTGGAGCAAGGGTTCCAACTAGCCTGGGCGAGAAGCCAAATTGATTTGCACTACATGGCGCTCACCGCGGATCAAGCTGTAGAATCTCAAATATTCGCCAGTTCTTTAATTTATCGTTCTCCGCTAACTCGGCAAAAGCGTGATGCCATTGTACGAAACCAGCGCGGGCAGACAGCCTTGTGGCCCTACGGAATCAGTGGCGACCTTCCCATCGCAGTCGTCCATATCACCACTCTGGCAGATTTGCCATTTTTGGGTTTGGTGGCGCGACTACATCGCTATCTCAAGCTGCTTGGCATCGCTTCGGACTTGGTAATTTTATCCGAGACCGGTAAGTCTTCGGAAGAGACATTGCAACACTTGGCCGGTCATCTCCGATCCCGCGGCATCAATACTATGGACCACGTCATTGCTGTTGACGCATCCCAATTGTCTCATGACGAACTAATTCTCTTACGGGCGGTAGCGCATGTTTGGCTGAAAGCAGGGGGCCCTAGTCTCGAAGCCCAATTAAAGGCAGTCCCAGATCAAACTATGCCTAGGGGAACATTGTTGCCCCTGATTCGTGGCAACCGTCCCCTACATCCGCCCCTGGCTGGGGTCCAAGGGGAATTTTTCAATGGATGGGGAGCGTTTGTCGATCAAGGGCGCGCCTATCGCATCTCGGTGCAGCCAAACGCTGTGCCACCACGCCCTTGGAGCAACATCCTAGCTAATCCTAATTTTGGTTGCCTCGTGACCGAACTAGGGACAGGATACACCTGGTGGAAGAATAGCCGCGAATGCAAGCTCACGCCATGGTCAAACGACCCCGTGCTAGATCCGCCTGGCGAGTGCTTGTATCTCCAAGATCTCGATACTAAGACACTGTGGTCTGCCACCGCATCTCCTGCGGGTGGAGACAAAACATTTAGCGTGACCCATGGCTTCGGCTTTACCCGTATTGAGCAGTCTCAAGGGGACATCGTCCACGAGATGGAAATCAAGGTGCCGCTTCATGATCCCATAAAACTGGTGCGATTGAAAATCCGCAATCGCTCCAATCATTCCAAACATATCGCGGTGACATACTATGCGGCCTGGGTTATCGGGGTAGATCAAGACCAAGCGTCACCATATATTGTGACCTGGTGGAACCAGGAAACCCAGACATTAATGGCTCGCAACACCTATCAGGAGACCTTTCGGGACGCTGTAGCGTTCTTGCATTTCAGCACACCCGAATCACGTCGGGTCTCCTCCTCTTGGACTGGAAACCGCGGAGAATTTATCGGGCTAGGAGGGTCTTTGGCAAATCCTGCGAGTCTGGCTCAGGAACAGCTTTCTTGCACCACCGGCGCCTTTCAAAGCTCCTGTGGAGCCTTGCAGCACGTCGTAGATATTCCAGCCCAAGGTGAAACGACGGTGCTCATTCTCCTTGGCTGCGCATCCTCCACGGCACAAGTGGACGAGCTGGTAAAACATTTTGGCAATGAACCTGCGTACCAAAACACGTCAATCCAAGTGACCGGATATTGGCAGCACATGACCTCACAGGTGATGGTGAAAACCCCCGACCGTGCCATGGACCTTTTGCTTAACGGATGGCTATTGTATCAAACCGTCAGCTCCCGGCTTTGGGGCCGAACCGCTTTTTATCAAGCGGGCGGCGCATTCGGGTTTCGAGACCAGCTGCAAGATGCCCTGGCCCTGCTTCACGCAGAACCTAAAATCGCTCGTGATCAAATTCTTCTTAGCGCTGCGCACCAGTATCGGGAAGGCGACGTTCAACATTGGTGGCATCAGGATACCCGCCGGGGCATTCGCACCCGCATCAGCGATGATTTACTGTGGCTGCCCTATACGGTATTGCGCTATTGGGAACAGACTGGCGACGCCAGCATTTTTCACGTAAACGTTCCCTATCTGGTTAGCGATCCCCTATCCCCCGAAGAAAACGATCGGTATGAAGAAACAAGAGTCTCGGAAGACGAGGGATCCATTCTCGATCACTGCTTGCGGGCTATCTTCCATGCCGCGCAATTTGGTCGCCACGGCATCCCGCTCATCGGTGCCGGCGACTGGAATGACGGTATGAACCGAATCGGCATTCACGGACGAGGGGAAAGCGTATGGCTAGGATGGTTTTTCCTAGATGTGTTGAAGCGCTTTGTAAGATTTGGCACACATGTGCCGGGGATGCTGTCCAATGACGTTGTGGGCCAGTTTCAGACCACAATTGCCGCTCTCCAAAACAATCTCAATACCTTTGCTTGGGATGGAGAATGGTTCCGGCGAGCCTACACTGACGATGGCACCTGGATAGGGACCCGGAACGAACCTGAAGGACAGATAGATGCTATTGCCCAATCTTGGGCGGTCATTTCCCAAGGAACCTCTCATCGTCGACAACTTCGCGCTATGCAATCGTTCGATCGCGAACTAGTCGACAACACGCTGCACCTGGCGAAACTACTCACACCACCTTTTGACAATATGCAACCACACCTAGGGTATATCCAAGCCTACCCTCCTGGCATTCGGGAAAATGGTGGTCAATATACCCATGGAGTCATCTGGAGTATTGTCGCTTGGTCGATGTTAGGGCGCGGCGATAAGGCATTTGAGCTGTTTTCTTTGCTTAATCCTATCCTGCACACAGATTCCGCCGCCGGTGTCCTTCTATATCAGAACGAGCCCTACGTGATGTCAGCAGATATTTATACCGCCCCCAATTACCAGGGCCGGGCCGGATGGTCGTGGTACACCGGATCCGCAAGTTGGATGTACCAGGCAGGTTTGGAGTCCATCTTAGGGATAAAACGGCGAGGAATCCGATTATTTATCAAACCCTCAGTTCCCTGGCAATGGGACCATTTTATGATCGATTATCACTTTGGAACATCCACATACCACATTCAGGTTAAGCTTCATCAAGGCGACACTGCATGCCAGTGGAGTGTCGACGGCCACTCCCCCGAGACCATCCCCTATCTCACGTTAATGGACGATGGCCATGCCCACACGGCCATCTGCCATGTGTACAGCCCCGCTCAAGTTCTCGTTTAGCTCAGGACGGTCGCTGCGAGACCTCTTTCGAGCGACGGAAAAGGGGACGAAACACCGCAGAGGCTAGCGCCAGTCCCAAGCTCAAAGCACCAGCGGCAAACAGCGCAGTAAACCCGACACGAATACCCGTATTAAATTGGCCTTTGAGGAAAGCGACCATAGATTGATAGACCAAATACCCAGGCACAAATGAAATAATGGCGGGAACCATAAATACGGTTACCGGCTGTCGTTTGTTAACCGCTGCGACTTCAGCCAGCACACCAACAATAAGCGACCCTACAAAATCAGGAAGCAGTCCTGTATGTGTGAACGACCCCATGACGGTGGCACCTGCCCAGGCTATTGCCCCAATCAAACCAGCAATCCAAAGGTTGATTCCGGCCAACTGATAAAGATATCCAAACGCCACAGTAGTCAGCCCCGCAAACAACGCCGAACGAATCATGGCCACCGACCTCCCATGGCCAAATAGACATATAAGGGCAAACTAGCGCCGGCTGCGACGGCCGCCCCAATTAAAATGGCTTCCAACAGCCTTCCCGCCGCTGACAACAAATCCCCTGCTATCCCATCACGCACAGCGGTGGTCAACAGAAGGCCCGGCGCTAAAATCATAATCCCGCCAACCAGTATCGCCCCTGGTTGAAATATCGGATCCTGCGCCGCTGCCAGCGCCGGGATCACCGCGACCACGGCCGACATCATATCCGCTAAACTTCCGGCAATGGTCGTGTTTCGAAGACGCTGACGCACCAGTTGCGTCAAGATGCCGGAAAGAGCCGCCGGCAAAATGTCGACTAAGCGTCCTCCCATCAATTGACTGATGAGGCCGGCCGCCAACCCAGCAAAAATTAAGGATTTCCCTGGCCCGTAAGGAGCTAAGGTTCGTGCCTGAGCGAGCTTTTCGCGAAATTGGCTCACGGGAACTGGATCCGCCGCGACATCGCGCGACAGCTGATTGATGGCGGCTATGGCCGCCAAGTTCACTGATCGCCGGCGAATGCGGCGAAGTAAAGTGCCTTCGGGGGTCGCCACAAACAATGCCGTTGGCAACGCCACCACATCGATGGCTGGCATCCCATAGGCGTGGGCCAAACGTTCAACCGTGTCCTCAACCCGCGAAACTTCGGCTCCGCTGGCCATCATGGCCAAACCAGCTTCAGTGATCGCTTCCAGCACGCTTGGGTCTTGGGGCGGTCTCACCAGTTCCATCGTCAACGACCTCCGATGGGCGAAACACCCAAAATGCCGACAGCAAAAAGCCAACTAAAGTGCCAAAGGGTATGGCACAGAGATCGGCCACCAAGTAATTCCAGTGCGCATTGGTTAAAATAGCCACCCACCACACATGGGTCCATACCGGGTGACGCGTCATCACCCAAACCCTCAATGCGCGGTTCCACGGATGCGCTAAAATCAATCGGTAAATGCCCGTTTGGACCAAAAGGCCACCAATCGATACCACATTGTATTGTCCCATTTTGAGCCACGCCGGCGGTTGCCGAAAAGTAAACCAGGCGTTGAGAACGTAGTTGCTGATAATTGAAGCTTCCACCGCGATAATATACGTAACCGTGGGGGATCCAGGCAAAAGCCGCCGTGCCAACGTCAGCACCGCGACATTTACAACGACCCCCGTTATCCCTATAATCCCATATCTAATCAGTCGACCTAGCATTAATACCTACGGCCGAACCCGATGGCTGGCGGTTTCACCCTCATTTTTCAGGGCAGACTGAGCACGCATCTTGGCAACCATCCACAACGCCTCGGCGAAAATTGCTGGTGACATCTTACTGCTACCTTCGCGTCGTTCCTCAAAAATAATGGGCATTTCCACAACCCGGTAACCTGCCTTAACCGCTCGGTACGTCATCTCAATTTGAAATCCGTACCCCGACGACTGTATCGACTCCAAATCCAAAGCTTCCAGAACTTTACGGCTAAAACATTTGAATCCCCCAGTAATATCTTTTACGGGGAGGCCTAACATTAACCCGGCATAGAAGGATCCCCCACGGGAAATCAACTGGCGGTACCAAGGCCACCTAGTAACACCGCCGCCGGCTACATACCGCGATCCCAACACGACATCTGCCCCAGTGCGTGCCATCGTTTCCACAAACTGCGGCAAATATTGGGGATTATGCGAGAAGTCCGCATCCATTTCAAAAATCAAATCATAGCCTTTCACCAACCCGTAGCGAAAGCCCGCTAGATATGCTGTAGCTAAGCCCAGCTTTCCCTGCCGGTGGATGACTTCAATTCTTCCTGTCGCATAGGTGTCTTTTAAATGATCAGCCAACAACCCGGTCCCATCGGGCGATCCATCATCGATAATTAGAATGTCAAACATGTTTCCTTGGTCCAAAATACTCTCCACAAGCGGCGAGAGATTTCCCAACTCATTATAGGTGGGAATAACCACCAAGGCCCGCATGCAATTGCCCCCCAACTATTTTATGCAATCCATCGCCAAGTAACAAACAGTAAGAAAAATACCATTTGCAACCCCGGCAACGTCCACTGCAAAAATCTACGCCAGGTATCGTTCTCTGATAGTATACCCAACGCGACGAAACCCGGAAACAAAATTAACACCAAACGGGACATACTAAGCAAGGGACTTCTACCACCAATATCCGGTGCCGAGATATCCACCAGCAACAACATGCCCCAGTATATCAGCCAATCTAACGGGAAGCGCTTGCGCCATCCATACAGCCACAGCGCAATAAACCCGATAGCCGAAACTAAGTCTATCATACTCAGGACAGTGTTAGCCTGCAATGGACCACCCCTGAATATCTCCTGAATTGCCAAAAATACCCCTATCCAAGGCCAGGTGATGTGCCGTCCCCAATAGGATTCCGCTTGAATAAACGTCAGCGGATTTCCGAAGTCGGCCCATTGGTAGACCATAAAGGCGGCAATTCCCAACGGTATGCCCAGTACTGATAAAATTCGTTTATGAAATCTTAATCCATAATCTTGGTAATACGCCCACAAGATAGGGATGACGGTAAATACCCCTTCATTGCGCGTTATCGCAGCAAATAACCCCACCAATCCAGCTGCCCAATATCGCCGCCTTTTGGCTAGCAGGAAAACCGCCGTACTTAAAAATAAAAAAACTGATTCGGTATAGGCGGCTGATAGAAAAAAAGCCGTGGGAAACATAATAGTGATCCACAGTGAGCGGCGTGCAATGGCGTCATCAAAATACTCATTAACGAGTGCGTAAAACGTCACCGCGAAAGCTATTAAGCCGAGATTAGACACCACCAGGGATGCGCTATACACCGACAGCACCGTCAAACTCGCCCAATGCACCCCTGCTATCAACAGTGGATACAAAGGAAAAAATGCCAAGGCCTGGGTCCAATACCCATGCAATGCTATTCTGGTATACCACATTGCGTCCCACCGAATCCACATCAAAACCAGCGGATTAGAAGTGACATTAAATTCGGGGGAATAATACTTCCAGGGAAATCGCGCCAGGCCAATCCATCCCACCAGCACCAGGGCGATACGGCTAAATAGCAGTGTCTGCCAGATTTCCCGCATCGCAGCAGGCGATGGCCACCATTGTGACTTCCATTGTTGAAGCCATCGCTTATAGCGTGACTACATAATGCTACTCGTGGGTCAAAGACAAGTCTTTTTCCAAAACGATCCCGGTCCAGGTGTCAGCTGGTGTTAACCCGCTAAGACTAAGGAATTTTTCTGCCTGCCTTTGAGGCAGGCCATATTGCACCTGCTCTAAACCCCAGGCTCGCGCCTCAACCCACAGGTAACCCAACAATTCTGACGCCAGGCGTCCTTCTGCCATTCGGAAATAGTTGATATACATCGTCTTTTTCTGTCCCACCCGATACATAGCCAATGTATCAACTTCCTGGTTTTCCGTTTGCGGCGCCACAGCAACCCCGCTATTCTCAAATCGCTGCCAAATATCTTCCATGGTTAAACTGTGCGGTCCCCAAAGGTTTTGGCCAGCCCACAGATCATCTGCGAAGCGAGACCAGAATGACAAAATTCTTTCCTTATCGACTGCCCACGCAGGACCTGCCTCAAGAGGTGGCACCTCCGGGGCTTCAAACCCACTCAAGGTCCCTACCATCCACCCATCCACCACATGAAACCCAAGACTTTCCTGCAGAATATGTAACGAGGTTTGATTATCTTGATGCACCAGCGCTCGCGCAATCCCAGCGCCCAACCTCTCTGCCTCTGCTATTTGAAATTTCGCGAAGGCTTCTGCTACGCCCTGACCTTGACGTGACGGTGCAATCCGCATCCCGCTAAGATATGCTTCGTGTCGTTTGGGCAACGATATGGCAGCAGTGCCGATTATTTGTTCATCTTCCAACGCGAGGTATAAACCGCCCTGTCGCTGGGCCACCAATTGCTCTATTTGATCGGTAAGATAGTCATCTATAAACTGTCTCAAAAAATCACGTATTTTCTCCTGATCCTCGACAGAGGCACGGACATACCTCAACAACAGTGGCCCTCCCTTTCAAACCATGCCTCCATTGTACATTCCCACTAGGGGGAGTTCAACTGCTAGCCATGGGCGGGGGGAAACTGATGATTTAATTCGAAAATATAAAGTGCCAGATCTGTCGCCTCTTGACTATTCAGCATGCCCGGATTGCTTGCAGGCATGTGAGTTTGAATAAACGCACTCAAGCTGGATGGAGAAGTGTAGGTCTTTAGCACCGAGCCATCGTTAAGAATTGGCGCTCCCCCTGCGCCATCTCCGCCAGGCCCATGACAGGTTTCGCACAATCCTGCGAATAATTCTTTACCTGCAGTCGCTTCCCGAGATTGAAGTTGGATGGAAGCAACCGTTTGCTGGTGATGACGCCACAACAGTCCTCCTGCCACCAAAACTACCGCCATAATCGCTATGAAGCCCCATAATTGCCGACGATTCATCTACTTGCAGCCTCCACTGGAGGAGCCAGAACTGGTTCCTGTCACAAGATGCTCTGTCCAACCACTAGATAGCCAATGCAAGTAAAGATTCAGCTCCAACATATCTGGGCTGTTCACACTGAGTGGCTTGCCCTTCATGCCTTTAATGCAATGGTTGATTTGCCCATCTAGAGTTTTGATTTTCCCATTGACAATTTTAGGAAACCCTGAGGCAGCGCCCAATAGACTCGGTACCACCACCCCATCATGAAAGGAGGTCAAAGTCCCCCCTCCAACGTGACACGTATCACAAGACAAGCCAATGGGTGAGAGGCTGGTCCCCATAAAGAGCGCCTCCCCTTTTTTGATATCCTGCCCTAAAATCCCTGATGGGATAGGAATATTCGGTGCCGCGTGAAGTGCTGCTGGAGTCAGGGCACTAAAGGGAATCGCAAACATTTGGCCATTTTCATCCGGCTGATATATGGTCTGCCCCACGACTACCGGATAGTCGGCAGCGAATGAACCCGTCAACATTTTCGACGCAATTTCGGTGCCCGTTGTGGCATCAATCGCATAGAACATGCCGGTGCCGTCACCCACATACAAAATATTGTTCACTACCGCAGGGGATTCTGAAATCGGGCCCGCAGCGTTAAATGTCCAATCAATCTTTCCTGTCTCTGCATTTAGCGCATATTCTGCGTTGGTAATTGGGCTGCCGACATAGAGGGTGGACCCTACCACTACCGGGGCCGAAACTTCAATATCAGTGGGAAGTGGCCCACTGCCAAGAACCGTTTGCCAGGCCAATTGGCCGGTCGGATCAAACGCAAATACCACCGATGTAGGTTTGGTCCAACTCCCGATCGTGCCCATAACGTAAATCATGTTATGGGCAAACGCCAACGAGCAGTCATCACTGCCAGCAAACACGGACGGCAATGGAGCCGACCACATCAACTGGTGGGTCTCTACATTAATCGCGTACAGATTGTATGGATGGGCCCCAGACACGTATAAAATGCCGTTGGCCAATGTTGGCGAAGACATGCTGACATACGACCCGATATTCACTTTCCACTCACGGACGCCGGTCCGGGCATTGAAAGCGTATACCGCACCATTGCCGTTAGCCACATACAAGTTTCCCTGATTATAAACAAATGTCGGCATATTTTCGCCCAAAGTGCGGTATTCCCACACCACTTGCCCATTGGCGGCATCTAATGCATAAATTGCATTAGGCCCTGTGCCGCGCACAATGTTCGTAGCGTTCAGGTTGTCTTCCTTGGCAAGGTTTACTCCTTGAAATCCTTGGGTTCCCGAACCCACAAAAACCATGCCGTCAGCAACTAGTGGCGTGGTCATCGACATATTATCCAGGTGGCGCGTCCATAACAAGCTTCCCGTCTGTGCATCTAAAGCATATATTAAGTCATTGCTGGTTGACGATAAGTTGCCACCGTCGCCCGAAACGTACACCACCCCATCCGCCATTGATGCCTGTTGCAACGGTTCAGATGCGGTGTAAGTCCAACTTTCGCTCCAATTGGCGACCGACGAACCTTCAAATACCGGATTGTTGCCGTCGTTCATCGCATATTTAGTAAAACTTACAGGACCTACGTGAGTCGTCGCGATGGCGGTGGGACTCGATGTCTGGGTTTGGGACAACATGAGCCCCATGGCAATTCCTACCACAATGGGCAATATCCATATCCAGTATCGTCGAATGCGATTCATTAGAGGCTCTCCTTAATAGCAAATGCTAAACGCGAGCATAAAGTACAGGTCAATAAGTACTAAACCTCAATGTAGCATACCCCCGGATGCCCTATGAAGTAGTACTCGCTTAATAATGGCTTAAGTTATGCTAAATTAGTTTCGCGGGGTAAATTTCTGCATTCGCCGCCAGTAATACAAAGAGGCCAGCAAAAACAAACCGCCGACAATTATTTTTGTGGCCCAATGCTCTGGGGCCTTTGCCACCTTTTCATCGCGGCTGAGAAGCACCTGCCCGTTATGGCCCACAACTTTGAGCACAACAGCACCCAAATTTTTTAACGTAGCATCCCCGGCAAATTCATGCGGAGCCACCCGAGCTAATCGCACCGTTTGCTCATGCGTTGCCCAAAGCAACTCCACTTTGGCAGGTTGCATCGGCAAACTGCCGCGGGTGACCACGATAAATGTAGCCTGTGACGGAGCTACCAGCGGCGAAGGAACTGTTTTAAAGATTAGGGTACCGGGCAGTGAGGCGGCATTTGCCGGAGCCGATAAAATTCCGCCTGTCCCTAGCAGGAATATTGCTAATAACGCGCCAAACCACCATTGGTATCGTCCCACTGCCACCGATATTCGCCCTTTCTCGCCATCTAGAGCCATTGTATCATCATAGCGAAGAATTGGGGCGTCTACTGGGAGATCCCAAGTTCTGGCACCTAGCCTTGATTTTGCATTGGAGAGGTCACAGCGCCGGATCCGCAAGCAGCTTCCCACAGCCAGACCCACGCGAAATACGCAGCCAGCAGAGCACGACTGTTGTTTTTACCCATCAGGCGGAGCAATAGGACTAATAAACGTTTGATCCGGGACAACTCCGAGGAACGCATGGCCGATCGCGCTGCCAATGCCGCACCCAACCACAACGCACGCACCACTGCGGATTCCGGAACCGTTGGCGACTCGTTGGCCAGCCATCGCCAACGCGCCTCCAGCATAGCGGCAATTTTTTGTCGTGCCCGACGCCGCTTCATTTTATTGCGTGACCAGTTTAATCGAAGACTCCACCACATAAGTTGCCATAATCTTACACGTGTCCGTCGATTCATGCGCTCCACAGTGACGACCCCTCCTGCCCTAAAGTGAACAATCAAAGATAGCCTAGTCAACGGCAGAGGTGGTAAAAAATACTCTGCATCCAGTCTTCCCGTTTCCCGAAAAAATAAGCATCCCGTTCAAGTGGAATTTAGCCCGTAGCAAATCTGCGAGTTTGGGCAAAAAGGCGGTATAATACTGAGTGATTGGCTCAGAATTCGACCCCTAAGATCCGGTATACGAAGGAGGACCATGAATGGCCACAACAACCAAAGAAGATGTACTCGAAGTATTAAAAGAAGTGACCGACCCGGAAATCGGCGTCAATGTCGTGGATTTAGGCCTGGTGTACGGTGTCGACATCGACCCCACTGGTGAAGTCCGGGTGCAAATGACATTAACTGCCCCGGGGTGTCCCATGCATGATACAATTGCACGGACCGCAGAAATGGCGATTGAGACGCTAGATGGTGTCAAAGAAGCACATGTGGACATCGTGTGGAGTCCGCCGTGGACTCCAGACATGCTGACCGATGAAGGTCGGCGTCTATTAGGATTTTAATCAAACTTGAGGTGGCGGCGATGCTAGATCAACGATCAGTTTTAGGAGCTTTGGAGTCGGTGCATGATCCTGAACTGCACCAAAGTATTGTAGCGCTAAACATGGTCCGCGAGATAAATATCGATCGCGGTCATGTTACGGTAGACATCGCCCTCACAGTGGAAGGATGTCCACTGCATCAGCAGATCACGAGCGATGTCAATCGTGAATTGAAAAAAATTCCTGAAATCGACGAGGTCACGGTAACATTAGGAGTCATGAACGAAGCAGAACGACGTGAGGCATTTTCGCGCGCCTTTCAAGGCGCGCAAGCCAAAAAGTCGGCCGCTCAAAACAGCTCGGTTGCTGCACCAACCGCGAATGGATCGGCTTCAGCAACCAAGGCTCCCGTGATTGGTCCTCTCCCAGGCCAAGGACCTGCCACCGGCATGATGGCTGACTCTAGCTCCACCGTAGTGATTGGTGTGGCCAGCGGCAAAGGCGGGGTAGGTAAATCCACGGTCACTGCCAACTTGGCAATAGCCTTAAGCCGCAGTGGTGCCCGGGTTGGCGTCATGGATATGGATATTTATGGGTTCAGCCAGGGGCGAATGTTCGGTGCCAAAGGTCAGGCTCAGGTTAACGATCAAGAAAAAATTATTCCATGGCAAGTTCACGGCATTTCTTTAGTCTCTATGGGAATGTTTGTCGAAGAAAATCAAGCCATCGTCTGGAGAGGACCTATGCTAGGAAAAATGCTGCAGCAATTCTTCAGCGACGTGGCTTGGCCTGATCTCGATTATCTTTTGATAGACCTTCCACCGGGAACCGGAGATGTTGCCCTAGATATTGCGCAAAAGGTGCGCAAGGCCAAGTTAGTGCTAGTTACCACTCCGCAAGAAGTCGCCGCCCATGTGGCACACCGTGCAGGAGACGTGGCCTCGCGCGCTCGGCAAGAAATTATCGGCGTGATTGAAAACATGTCTTACGTGTTGTGCCCTCATGGAGAAAAGCTCGCAGTGTTTGGCCAAGGGGGCGGACAAAAGCTTGCTGACGACTTCAATGTACCCCTATTAGGGCAAATACCCTTGGAGTCTGACGTCCGCGAGGGAGGCGATCGCGGACTGCCGATCACGGTAACCAATCCCCATTCGGCCTCATCCGATGCGTTTTTCCAAATTGCACTGAAGGTCAAAGAAGCGGTGGGCAGATAACCCACCGCTTTCACTGTTAAGGATTCGATGTTCCCTGACGTCCATAATGATCTTCAAGCCGTACTACGTCTTCTAGTTCCGGAGTCGAGACTTCTACGAGCTCGAAATCGGTAATGGCGGTTAATCGATGCCGAGTTAGCGGAGCAATATCTACCGCATCTCCGGGACCAAAATGGCGGTCTTCACCGTTTATCGACAACATTGCTTCACCGGAAATTGCATACATGCTTTCATGTTTCACATTGTGGTACTGCAAGCTTAATGCGTGTCCCTTATTTACGTGTATTAATTTTCCCACATACTTTTCGGTCACTGCCCACCAAACCTCATAGCCCCACGGCTTCTCGATCCGCTTCATAGCCATCGCCTCTTAAATATTTTTGCCATCTCAACAAAGCATCAAGTGCTGCCTTGTCGGTTCCCGATTATATCACGTTACCAACATTAGTGCGCCTCAATCCGAAGACTATAGAGCATAGGAGCATGATAGGCATCGACCACCTCCAACTGCGCCAATCGGCAATATTCTCGAAGATCAGGTTCACGAATATAGTGGGGATCGGGCCAGAACTCTGTGACAATCCCAAAGCCTCCCGGTTTCAGTACGCGGGCCATCTCTTGTAATGCAGTCACCCGTTCATTCGCTGGAACCTCTCCCAACATCGTGATCAACACCACACGGTCAAAACAACTAGCGCTCCAGGGAAGTTGGCTTGCCGTCCCCAACCGCAAGTCAGGTATGTAACCTAAGCTGGCAAGCCGCCGTCGTGTTCGTTCTATGGCCTGGGGTTGAATGTCTAAACCTGCGATCTTCCCCTTTGGTCCAATGCGGCGGGCTAGATCCTGCAAAATCACTCCAACTCCCACCCCCACTTCCAAGACATTCAAGCCGGCCACAGGTCCTAGCAGGGTCAGGGCTTGGGTCGGACCAAAAAACCGCATTCGGATGGGATTGGTCAAAAAAAATTGTTCTAGTCCCATGGTCATGGGCCGGGGACGAAATTGGCCGTCTACCCTTACCAGAACAAATACTGCCGCCAATATCCCAAGCGTCACGATAACTAGGGCCATGTATTTTCTCCTCAATTTGGTCGATATTTTTCGAGCCGATAGGCTATAGTAAGACTGGTCTTGAAAGACCGTCAAGGAGGACCTTCGGTGACAAATACCACAAAAACCTTAAAAGTTGGAGATTCGGCGCCTGACTTTGAGTTGCCAACCAAAAATCAACGAGCTATCAGGCTCTCTGATTACTTGGGAACCAATAATGTATTGCTCCTCTTCTATCCGTTAGCCTGGACACCTGTCTGAACTAACGAAATGCCGGCATTTAATCAGGCTTTGCCTGAATTTAACCGGCTAAATACCCAAGTGTTGGGTATTAGTGTCGATTCGGTTCCGTGCAACACCGCCTGGGAAGCATCCCTAGGCAATCTTAACTACCCTCTGTTGTCCGATTTTTGGCCGCATGGCCAAGTCGCACAATTATACGGCGTGTTGCGTACAGAGGGATATGCAGAACGT
>PXYW01000010.1:71575-86215 GCA_003023695.1 Sulfobacillus benefaciens
CCCCCGCCGCTTCTTTACGCGTGTGAAGGATTATGGGTTTTGCGCCAATTTACCATAGGACGAATCATGTCCCAGTTTACCCGATCTTTATGCTCCTCAATGACCCGGAACAAGGATTCGATCAAGGTATCTGACAATAGGTGCGGGACCAGACCCAATTCGACAAGTTTGGTGTGCTTGGCGTTATAGTAATGAGCCAAAGCCTCCGTTCGCGGATTATCCACCAGTTCTACTCGGGCTCCCCCGGGCCAGGTGTTGGCAACCAATTCCGCGAGCTGTTTAATGGAAAATTCTTCGGTAAACTGGTTGAACACACGATATTCTTTGGCCGCGGGAGGATTTTCCACAGCGATTTCAATGCACCGTACCGTATCGCGAATATCTAACAATCCCCGAATTTGAGTGCCTTGGCCATAAACAGTAATCGGATGGCCCAGCACAGCCTCAATACAAAACCGATTGAGCACTGTACCAAATACCGAGTCGTAATCCAACCGCGTAGCTAAATCAGGGTGCAATACGGTTTCTTCGGTCTCGACGCCATAGACCACTCCTTGGTTGAGATCCGTAGAACGCAGGCCAAAGTTTCGGCAAGCGAATTGAATGTTGTGGCTGTCATGAACTTTTGACAAGTGGTAAAAAGATCCGGGTTGCTTGGGAAACGGCAGAACATCTTTGCGCCCGTTATGATTAATCTCGATAAATCCTTCTTCAATGTCGATATTCGGTGTCCCGTATTCACCCATGGATCCTAATTTCACTAAATGAATGTTAGGATCCAAATCCGCCATCGCATATAGCACATTGAGATTGCCCACCACATTATTGACCTGGGTATACACCGCATGCTCCCGATCAATCATTGAATAAGGCGCGGATCGCTGTTCTCCAAAATGCACTATGGCATCTGGATGAAAGTTCCCAATCATCTCATAGACGAAGTCAGCATGGGTTAAATCCCCCACATAAATTGGCATCGATTTGCCGGTTATGGTTTTCCAGGTTTTGACACGCTGTTGCAATGAGGCAATCGGCACTAGACTTTCGGCCCCTAATTCATAATCATACTGCCGGCGCACAAAATTGTCGCTGACCGCTACTTCGTGGCCCTTATTCGACAAATACATCGCGGTCGGCCATCCTAAATAGCCGTCCCCGCCCAATACTAAAATTTTCACCGTGTTGCCTCCCTGTGTTCTGCACGAATCTACGCCCAAATAATTATAATACGACAGATCAAGTGTTCCAAAATACTGGCGGCAGAATTCAGGGGGGATTCAGCTTCGGCCGCCCAGAGAGTAGCGTCTGCCCCCTCTTTGGGGAAGCCATCGCATTGTTCCCGGAGGCGGTATCAATCGATCAGGTTCCTGGCTATGCAGGGGAAACAAGATTTCGGGCTCTGCCCATTCCACCAATCGATTTAAGTCATCGGGACTGGCATGACCGCCGGTTCCAATAGGCCAAAATGGCACGTGGAGAAACTTCAGCCAATCTTGAAGCACATCCCATTGCGGATCAAATGCCCCCAGAGGCTCGCCATTGGCATGCAAAAATACAGATCCTGGTCCCACCGGCATCTCCAGCAGCCATGGCAGAAACTCGGGATTCAATTGTAAGATAAACGACGCCGGATTGGCACGGATCGCATCCACATCCACGTCGCTGGCAAAAGCTAAGATGTCTTGTAATCCCCACGCACGAAACAATAGCGCCATCGCCTGAGGCCACACAATGTGGCGCCCGGCCCGCCGGGCAATAGACAAAAAAGATTCCACACGTTCTAGATTTCGTGGATACAAACTCATCAAAATCAGTCCAGGAGTCTCGTTTAGCGCCTTGGCAAACAATTCATCTACCGCAGCCTCGGTACGAGGTGCTTCGCGAAATCCAAAAGACAGAGTCGTGCCCTCAATCACCAAGGCACGCGCTCCATGTACCGTCTGAGCAAACCGTTGGCTAAGCTCCGGATGACGCCCATGCAGACGAATATCACCAGTAAAAGCCACGACTCCATCTTCCGTCTCCACTGCATAACCGGATGCGCCGACCACGTCGTGGTCCACCGCATAGCGTCTTACCTGAAACGGACCCCATTTGACAGGCTGTCCTTCCTCCATCGGAATTAATGTCGGGGCATGTCCCTCCGGGGTGTCTCCGGCCTGTGCCAGTGCATCCATTAACCGGGCTGTTTGGGGCGAACAATAGATAGGAATATCTGGGTCGACCCATCCGGTTAAGCCGATATGGTCAATATGAGCATGGGAAATGAAAAGGGCCGTGCGTCCATCCGAACCAGATGCCAGCGGAAACCCGTGCATGGCATCGCTGCGATAAATGTGTGGAAGCAAGGGAACTTGTCCTGTACGCAGGCGATCATACAATGCATATTCCGGACGCAATACGACACCGTTTCGAAAAAGCCCCGCGCCAGGCGCAAAATCGAGCCCAAAATCCAACAATATCCGCCATTCTCCTTGTTCGATTAAAATCTTACTCGACCCGATGACACCGACTCCACCCCAAAAACTAATCTCTGCCATGATATAACGCTCCCTTCACGAAGATCCTAATGCCCAAGCCGCAACATCCGGCAAGACCTCTTCAATGCTTCGACCACGCACCGTGCTCGGCCCCGGAAAATATCCATGAGGACTAATGTGTGCCGTCAACCATCCACGTTCCACCGCCGGTTCAATATCATTCTTGTAGTTATCTCCCACGGAATACACTTGTTCCGGCGCAAACGGTTTCCCATCCATCACCTGATTGACAATCGTCACCAAACCCAAGGGCTTGTTAGCCTGGGAAAATATGCGATCAAAATATGGGGTCAGTCCTAACTTCTCCATTAAGGGCAACGCTGCTTGTTCAGGACTATTGGATGCTACAACCACCGCCACCCGATGACGGACCTGGCGTAAAAAATCTAACAATAACGGGGATACCTCCAGTTGACATTCCGAACTCATCATAAACTCTCGGGTTTCTAAAAATGCTGCTTGCCACACGTCGTGGTCAGGAATAATTGGTTCGGCTAATTTTACCACGGCCTCCCAGTTGTCCCCCGCAACCACACTGGAATCCCCGCCTAAATGAGCGGACACTTGAGCCAAATACCGTGCACCGTCTTCGGGTGTCATATGTTTTGCCATGGCCTGAGCATAAAATCGAAACGGGTCATCGCCGCGGTATAATGTGCCGTCAAAGTCAAATAAAAGTAAACGTGTCATAAGGACATCCTCTCTCTTGTTTCCCGCTTTTGAAAAAGTTCTGCCAAGGTGCCACTGAGTCATCGGCACTTGCCCTATACTTCCTGTCCCCACATTTTTGGCTCGTTAAATCCAGCGAAGCAATCCGGCGATTTTTTCTGAACCGCGAATAACTAATTGCGGTCCCAACACGACGGTTTCCTGGGGTTTTTCGGGGGTTTCCATACGAGCCATAATCAATTGGGCCGCTTGCACCCCCATTTCTTTCATGGGACGCGATACAACAGTTAAGGGAGGATCGGTCAGGGTGGAAATCGGAATGTCGTCAAAACCAATAACCGCAACCGTTTCCCCTAAAATCGCCCCAGGATAGGAATGAATCGCCTGCAGCAATCCCATGGTCATGAGATTATTGCAGCTAAAAATGGCCGTAGGAGGTTCGCCCATCGCCAACAGTTCACGCCCCAAGGAAAACCCGCTTTCTTGGCGAAAGTCACCTAATTTAACATACTGTTGAGGCATCTCCAAGCCTTCTTGGGCCAGTGCATCCCTAAATCCTTGCAGCCGTTCAACCCCCGGCGTACTATTTTGCGGTCCGGCAATGATCCCAATGCGCTGGTGTCCTGAAGCGACAAACAATTGCGCAGCTTGTCGAGCTCCATTGACGTTGTCGATAAGTACCAAATCCCAGAGATTTTTGGCCAGGCGTCTGTCAACCAAACAGACAGGGGTTCCAATGCGCTCGATTGCAGCCAAATTGGCAGCAGGGTGGGCAGGAGTAATGATGATCCCTTGCGCTCGATAACGCCCGAGCATAAGTAGGGCTTGACGTTCTTGTTCGGGGTCGTCGGCGCTATCGACCATCCATACCGCGAGTCCCCGGTGTTTAGCGGTTTCGTTCAGTCCGCTGTAAATTGCGGCAAAAAATGGGTTTAAAATATCAGGAACAATTAGCCCCATTAAATCAGAATCGTCAGTCGCCATAGCACGCGCCCAAGCATTAGGAACGTACCCTAGCTCTTCCAATACTTTGGTTACTCTGGCTGCAGTCTTGGCATGCACTTTGCCGGTACCGTTGATCACCCGAGACACCGTGGCGGTCGAGACTTGAGCACGCTCAGCAACATCCTTAATAGTCTGGTGTCGGGTCGGCGGCATGCCTGGCGTCCACTCCTTGTTATCGTTTACAGGCCCATCATATCACGATGGCATTATTGTTTTAAAACCATAAAGATTTCCTCGATATTGTCTCTACATTCTCGACAAGTTATATTATAATGCAAAGTATGCGCTTACATTAAAGAATTTTAAGCGACTTTTCATAAAATCCTTAACTAAACCATAATGCGGACCGAGCAGGGAACGTCAACTTCCATAACGAATAACAGCACGAGTCATTCAAGAAGGAGGGGCGTCATGTTTGCCACTGAGCGCCGACGGCGATCGGCCTACCTCTATTTAACACCGGCAGCCTTGGTGTTCCTGGTGTTTACCTTAGGTCCCGCTTTCTTTGTGCTCTACATCAGCCTGTTCAATTGGAACTTCCTGAACAGCGCGCAATCAACCTTTGTCGGCTTGCAAAACTATACCAATCTGTTAACATCATCGTCATTTTGGCATAGTTTGGCTATTTCCCTATACTTTGTCATTGGGACCGTACCCGTCGGGCTGTTTCTGGCGTTGATCATTGCCATGGCATTAATGAACCAATTTGCTGGACGAGGATTTGTCAGGCTGGCAGTGTTTTCTCCGTATGTGACGCCAGTGGTTGCTACCTCCATTGTCTGGATCTGGATTTTCAATCCCCAATTTGGCTTGCTCAACGGGCTATTGCACATGGCTCATCTCCCCGAACTAGGGTGGCTGGAGTCTCAAAGATGGGCCATGCCTGGCGTCATTTTGTACACGTTGTGGCATAGCCTCGGCTTTGATGTCATCATTTTTATGGCGGGGCTCTCTGCTATCTCGGCAGATTTGCGAGAGGCGGCACGAATAGATGGCGCCAATCGGTGGCAGGAATTTTGGTCTGTTACCTGGCCTCTTCTCACCCCCACCACTCTGTTTGTTCTCATTATCACCACTATTGGGTCGCTGCAAGCCTTCACCCAGTTTTTTACCATGACCTCTGGCGGCCCTTTGTCAGCTACCACTACCACCAGTTATTTGCTATATGAACTGGCATTTTTGTTTTACCGTACTGGCCCTGCCGCAGCCTTGGCAGTGCTGCTTTTTATCATTATTGCCGGATTGACCGCCTTGCAAATGCTTCTAGCCCAACGGCGTACGTACTATCAGTAACAAGTGGTTCAAGAGATCCCCAAATTCGACAGGCGTCAACCTGTAAAATAGAGAGGAAGGTTGTTAGAATGCCCACAAAGAAAGCCACTGCATTGGTCATGGCGTCAACATTAGTTGGAGTATTGGCGGCGGGCTGTGGCTCTACCACAGCAACTGCACCCACGCCAAAAGCGTCAGGCCCCGTTACCATTACGTTCATGGAAGCGATGTCCTCAGGCACCTTAAAGCCGGCATTGCAAGCTTTGGTCTCTCAATTCGAAAAGAGCCACAAAAACATTACGGTAGACCTCGAGGTAGAACCCAGCTATTCCGTGCTGGAAACCAAAATTGAAGCATCAGTCACCGCGGATCAGGCACCTACTATCGCCCAAGCTTATGAAGACTGGGCCGCTGGATATGCAAATTCTGGCGCCATCGTTCCCTTGGACAGCTATGTCAATGGCCCCAACGGGATTACTGCCCAACAAAAGTCACAAATCTGGTCAGGCGTCTGGAAAGACCAATTTTTGCCGGACGGGAAAATTTGGATGTGGCCGTTTAACAAGAGCGACTTTGTGATGTACTACAACCAAACCTGGCTTAACAAACAAAATTTGCCGGTGCCCACCACCTGGAGTCAATTCGCTACGGACGCCCAAGCCGTCACTTCTTCAAGCGCGAATACCTGGGGCGTCAGCATTGACCCTGGCTCGACATCGGGAGCCTCCAACGGAACCTACTTGTATGTCTCCTTAATACGCGCCTACGGTGGCCACCTGATGAAAAATGGCAAACCGAATTTTGATTCCACCGCTGCCCAAGAGGCTCTGAATTACATTGTTCACATGTATCAAAACGGTTCCATGAAGTTTGGTACCAACTACCCTGGGCAAACAGCATTGGGCGCCCAGCACGGCCTTTTTGACCTCTCCACCATCGCCAGCTACTATTACAATGAGGAAGCCATCGGCGGAAAATTCACCATGGGCGTAGCTGCGTTTCCCAAAGGCCCTGCTGGCGAAGGCAATGTCATGCAGGGCACCAACATCGTCATGTTTTCCAGCGCCAGCACAGCGCAGAAAAATGCCGCGTGGACATTTATGAAGTGGCTTAGCGAACCAGCCCAAACCGCATATTGGGCAACCCATACCGGTTATTTGCCGGTCACCAAGGCCGCCTTGCCATTAATGACTTCGTACTACAACAGCCATCCCTATCAAAAAATTGCCGCCGAATCACTTGCTTATGCACGACCCACTCCGCCAGTCGCCGGAATGGACCAGGCGTTAGGAGCATTGGCTAACGCGATCCAAGCAGCAACCATAGGCCACCAGTCGGTAGCCACCGCATTGGCTACTGCAGAGTCGCAGGCGACCAGTGATGTGAATTCAGCGCAATAAGCAACACAGGATTTCCGGGAGGCGGTACCATGTTACAACGAAAACAGAGCCCCGAGAATCGTCCGGACCAAGCACCAGCCCCGGCTGCGGCGCCTCATCGCAAGATCTGGCGCCGCCTGCCCTGGTGGCAATGGCTGTTGGGGATCGTTTTGGTGGTCATCTTTCTCTTTCCCTTCTACTGGGTGATTGTGACCTCCCTTAACGGTGCAAACCAGGTTTTACAATTTCCTCCAGTATTTTTGCCCCATGGCCAGTGGCAAAATTATAGCCGCGCTTGGTCAGAAGCACCTTGGCTGCGATACTTTGCCAACACGATTTTCATTGCCGGCGCCACTACCCTCTTGGTTTTAATTACTTCTCTATTAGCCGGATTCGCTTTTGGCACCATGCAATTTTGGGGAAAAACCGCGATTTTTGCCGGATTCATTGCAATGATGATGATTCCCCAAACAGTCCTATTAATCCCCGATTATCTGGTCTTGCGCGACCTACACTGGTTAAACACCTATTGGGCGCAAATTGTTCCGTGGAGCGCTTCGGTATTTGGCATTTTTTTGTTGCGTCAATATTTTTTGTCCTTCCCCCGAGAATTGATCGAGGCTGCACGGCTTGATGGCGCGACGGAAACCCGATTCATTTGGAAAATCGCCGTGCCGATGGCCAAACCGGCCTTAATCACCATTGCGTTGTACGTGTTTCTTGGTTCCTGGAATAGCTTCCTTTGGCCCTATATTATGACCCAAAGCCCTAGCGTCCAACCCATAGAAGTTGGTTTGGCCACTTTTTTGGGCACCAATGGTACCGATTGGACTGGATTGAGCGCCGCCGTAGTCTTTACCACCCTGCCCGTCATGATTCTATTTCTGGTCGCTCAGCGCCAGTTCCTGGCTGGCGCTTACGCCGCCACCGGAGGAGTCAAAGGATAAGATATTAACTGATGATTTGGCATGAGAGGACCCCTTTTTAGGGTCCTCTCATGCCCATGTGGTGATTGACAGTCTGCGAACCTATTTCTTACCGGGTTGCATACAATGACATATGGACGCTGTGTCGCTTGTATAGCTCTTATTTCCAGCTTTACCAGAGGATATGTCTAGCAGTAGACCGAAATGAAAGGAGTGCCAGCCGATGTCAACCCCGAGCCAGGAAGATTACGTCGAAGCCATTTGGCTCTTGACCCAAGAAAAGGGATATGCTCGAGTGACCGATATTGCTGAACGCCTTCATATTAGCCAAGCTTCGGTCAGCAAGATGTTGCGTCGGCTAAATGCCGAGGGCCTCTTGGAATTAGAGCGCTATCGGGGAATGGCCCTTACTGCCCAAGGCATTCGCCAAGGGCAGCGTCTGTTAGCCAGACATCGAACCTTGGAGAGATTCTTGCAACACTTAGGAGTATCAGATCCGCAAATGGTTTACCGAGATGTCGAAGGAATTGAACACCACTTTAGTGCCTACACATTGGAACAATTGACTGCCTTAGTCCATTATATTGATGAGAATCCAACCTGGTGGCAACACTTTATCCAAAACCTTCCCGAAGCAAAGTAAAGCGTTTTATTGCATCATCTGATAAGATAGGAGTATTCCCTTCGAAAGGTCGGACGAGCAGTGCTATCCAAGCCTTCCCCCAGGAAACGTGAACGGCCCGCACCATTGGGCATCCTCGCGCTCATTCTTTTGTTACTGGCCTCTGCCTGGGTCAATCACAGCGTAAAACATTCCGACAGTCACCATCCCAAAGTAGCCGAAACCAAAACACTGATGCCCCCAGTCCTGATGAATCCATTGCCTGTCTCCGCTGCGCTGCCCGCCCTGCCATTCTCTATTGGTGAATCTTCGGGAATTCTCTGGGATTTAAATACCCATCAGTTACTATGGCAGTTGCATCCTCACCAGCCCGGTCCGCTAGCCTCTACGACCAAATTGATGACCATTTACCTCGCATTGCACGAATTACCTTTGAACCAAATCGTCACCATATCCCCGACTGCCGCAGGTACCACAGGGTCGGACATGAACATGGCGCCCGGAGAAACCTTTACCGTCAAGCAGTTGCTATATGGTTTAATGATGGCATCTGCCAATGATTCTGCCGTGGAATTGGCTGAAACTATGGGGGGCCACACGGCGAATTTTGTCGCTGAAATGAATCATGAAGCCCAGTCGCTAGGAATGAAAGGCACTCATTATGCGGACCCCGACGGATTGTCTCCTAATTCGGTTGGTACTGCCTGGGATTTGTCCATCATCGCGGAGCAAGATTTACAAAACCCCTTGTTCCGTACCATTGTGGACACCCGGGAGACCAGTCTTCCTCATAATCCAGTATTGCGAAACCTCAATGGATTGCTCTTTCTCGATCCCACTGTCATCGGGGTCAAAACTGGGTGGACCACCCAAGCAGGATTTAACTTAGTGTTTGCCGCCACCCGTTCCGTTGACGGACACAAAGTTACCCTGCTGGGTGTGATATTACATGGTCAAATGGGGTTCCCTCCGGAATACACGGATGCAGAAAAGATTCTTAACTGGGGATTTTCTCGGGTCGCGCAATTAGATCAGAAGCTGCCCCACCAGGGGACTTTATAGTTTTGGTCGGCCAAAATCGGAACCCACGGCCCAGCGTTTTTCCACCCCGTTTGAGTTACTCTACACATCCCGACAACCTCCCCTTTGGTCCAGCTGGTTTTCGAAAGCCATTGCCATTGAATATCCGCATGTCCTCCGGTAGCAAAAGCCCCCAAACTAGACTTAACAGAAAAGGTTAGCACCTTTGGCGCTCCAAAACCTCCAATGGTTTGTCGTGCCACTACACTCTTAGCCTTGACCACTGTATGGTAAGGAAGAGAAAACGCTGTGTTCAATAATCTTTTGACGTCGCTAAACATAGGATTAAACGATGGCTCTCCCAGCACTACGCCATAGAGCGTGATACTCCGGTGGTAAAGCTTTCGCTGGTCGGCAAAGACCAAACAACTTCCGGCCCATGGTGTCCATCCCGTCTTAACCCCGATAGCCCCCGGATAATTGCCCAGCAATTGGTTTAAGTTTACCAGGGTCCCAAAGCTGGTTGTGGTATGTTGGGCAGTCCCTACTAAATGGCGAAATTCCGGGTCTTGCATCGCGACCGCAGTTAATTTAAGCAAGTCTCTCGCTGTGGAATATCCTGCGTGATTAACCCCGTCAGGATCTACATAATGTGTTCGCCTCATGTCGAGTTTCTGGGCCGTACGATTCATCAAAGACACAAACGTATTGGGATTTCCCGAAACTGTTCGGGCTAGGACCCATGCCGAGTCATCGGCTGATGGTAGCATAAGGGCCCAAAGCAAGTCATTTACTGTGACACGCTGCCCCACTGCCAAGGGTACTTCGCTATCGGCTTTTAAGACTCCTCGGCGGTCATTGTCAACCTCAACGGGAGTAATCGTTACCACACGTTGTAAAGGCATCGATGGTGTGTGAAGAACAAGGTAAGCCGTCATAATCTTTGTGGTAGAAGCAATAGGGCGCTCGATATTAGGGTTATGGGCATAAAGCACCGGGCCTCCGGCCACTTCCACCTGTGCACTGCCAGCCTCCGTGACAAAGGGCAATGCCGCTTTAGGCAATGATACTGACGATGGTACCACCAGACGTCGGCCATTTAAATGCCAGGCCAGGCGGTGGGGGAGAATCATCGCTGCTCCTAGCACCAATGCCGCTAGGATTACAGTACGCAATAGTTTTCGCGGATTGGCACGCCGCAATCGTATACCCCCTAACGTTTTTACAAGCAACCATTGTACCCGAAAACTCCCGGTGCAGCACAATTTTTCTCAGGCACCAATTACTACTATCCCCATAGTGTATTGATGACATTGGTTCAAAGGAGGTTTCACCCGATGGAATTGCTGCGGCTGCCTGAACCGCCATGGAATGCCCCAGGCACGTTCGACCATATCAATACCCAATTGGACTTGATGACAACCTTAGATCGCGTCACTTGGACCGTACGCGCATTTGCGCCAACACTTACCTTAGCGTCCAGCTTTGGAGCGGAGGACATGGTATTGCTCGACATGTGGGCCAAAAGTGAGGCCACCCCGATAGACGTCTTTTGCTTGGATACCGGTTTGTTATTTCCCCAAACCTATGACCTCATTAATGAAGTAGAGAATAAATACGGGATTCAGGTCCGCCGCGTAATTCCACAGTTAAGCGTATCTCAACAGGCTCTACAATTCGGACCAAATTTATGGGAGCGAGATCCAGACACCTGTTGCCAGCTAAGAAAAGTCAACCCCTTGTCGCGTCAACTCATTGGATATCGGGCATGGATGACAGGCATTCGCCGGGATCAAACTATCAACAGACGCCAGGCTCCTCTGATCGGTTGGGATTCTACGCATAACCTGGTCAAAGTTAACCCGCTTGCTCCATGGACCTACACCGACGTGTTGGACTATTTGACGCGTCACAACGTTCCCTTTAACCCCCTTCATCTTCAGGGATATCCCAGTATTGGCTGTCAGCCATGCACCAAACCCGTCATCGATGAGAGGGATCCCAGATCGGGACGTTGGCAGGGAAAGGAGAAAACCGAATGCGGACTGCATCTTTAGAACAATCCAGGATCATCCCGTACCCGATGAGTGATGCCATCCTGACCTGGCTGCAAAAATATCCGGCACTTTCTTTAGATCCTGTTCAATGGGCCGACACCTTCTGCCTGGCCACTGGTGTTTATGCCCCGTTATCCGGATTTCAGGGGCGCCTTGCAGCCCAATCGGTATTAGAACGATGGCATCTGCCGTCGGGCGAACCATGGCCAATTCCGATTACCCTCAGCATAGAGCCGCAATTAGCGCATTCTCTGCGAAAAACAGACTTAGCCCGTCTAGTGTTCCGGAATACAACTGTGGCAATGATTAGTGTTGAGGATGTGTTTTGGTTGGATCCGGAAGATGAAGCGTCATTGCTATACGGAACCAAAAATTTACAACATCCCGGAGTGCAACGGCTTCTTCAAACGAGCCCGGTACGTGTTGCTGGATCGGTTACGCTGGTTAAATATCCTGAATTTCCAGTGTCCCCGGTGCTTACTCCCTTGGAAACCCGGACCATAATACAGCAACGGGGATGGCGCCAAGTTGTCGGCTTTCAAACGCGCAACCCTCTTCACCGGGCCCATGAGTATATTCAAAAAGTAGCGTTGGAAACTCATGACGCCCTAATTCTACATCCTCTAGTCGGATATACCAAGTCGGATGACGTGCCTCTTGACGTCCGCTGGCAAGCATACCAAGCATTGCTGGATCATTATTTTCCCAAGGATCGCACCGTGTTAACGGGGTTTCCTGCCCCCATGCGCTACGCAGGACCGCGTGAAGCAGTCTTTCACGCTCTGTGCCGCAAAAACTATGGTATTACCCACTTTATTGTCGGAAGAGATCATGCGGGCGTCGGCAATTTTTATGACCCCGAAGCCAGTCAAAAAATCTTCGAGCGGTTTAACCACGCGGAGTTGGGGATTAGCATCATCCCAGCCGATCCCGCGTTCTATTGCCATCGCTGTCAGCAGATGGCCACGGCTAGAAGTTGTCCTCATGACAGCGTTGATCACGAAGCCCTGTCCGGTACTAGGATCCGAACCACCTTAGGCTCAGGAGGACAATTGCCCCAAGTGGCCATTCGTCCTGAGGTCGAAGCCATTTTGCGGCAATATTATCGGCCAACCTAGAACTTTCGGGATTTTACCAAACGTGCCGTAATACCCCACAGTTTTGGGGCCGGAAGGTCCAAGATCTAGACCCGTTCTGATAAGCGAGTGGCCCCGGGGCGTTGCACCCCGAGGCACTCCCAGAACGGTCAAGCGCAGGCACTCTGGGATAATACGGAGAATCAGCCAACGTTTTGTAAAACAGGTTCTCTTGGAGGCTTATTAAGCCTCTATTGGCAAAAAAGTGAATCTGCTAACGGGAAATTCCCTTACAGAGTGTTACACCGTCACGATGCGGCAAATTTACCATCCCGCGCCCAGCAGAGCAATTTGACCAGCAATCCATCTCAAGATCTCTGCCGAACCAAAGAAGGGTTTATAGGGTTTGCAACCAATCCGACAAATCCTGTAGTTCGTCTTCGTTAACGCTATGCCCCATTTGCGGGTATGTACAAAAAGTTACCTGGGCCCCTAATGAACGCAATCTAATTACGCCGTCATTTCCCCAATCTAGAGGCAGAACCATATCTTCTTCACCATGGCCCCAAAATACCGGATAGTTATGTAAGGGTTCAGTTAGTCCGACACTTTCAGGAAGATACCCACTTAAGATTGCAGTGCCTGCAAGGCCCCTGGCGACCATACGCTGCAACAAGGCCCCGCTTATTAAAGCACCTTGGCTAAATCCTCCCAACACCACCTTTCCGAGATCGACGCCGGGAACCTCTTGCCCCAGTTGCAGAAGAAAATGTTCCACTAAATCCAGGCTCGAAGACAGGGAATTTGGTTCTGGTTTCCCTAATTCTTGTAGATGGTACCATTGATATTGTTGCGGGCCTACAGTGTAAGGTGCACGAAGTGTGATTAAGCCCCAATTATCCGGTAAGTAAGGCTTCAAGGGTAATAGATCTTCCTCATTGGTGCCCATGCCATGAAGTAGAACCAACGCAGGCCAACTTGAACCGACATTTGACGGAGTTAACACTTTATATATGGACCCCATTAGATCAGTCCTTTCGCCATTAGTGGGTAGAATGTCCTGTCAATATTTGCAGAAGGCTGGTAGTAGTGGGCCCCGGGGGGAAAATCACAAACAACAGCAAAAACACCGCTAAGCCCGTGATCGCAGCAATAAGCCACATGGTAGCGGTCCATGGTGCTACCTTGCGGTGGGTACTAAACCGCGATTGAAGGGCATATCGCAAAGTAATGACGCCCATGACACCCGCTGCAGTCGCCAGCACCACGTGGATCAGCAAAAAAATTTGATAGCTTGCAGCATAGGCTTTGGGTCCCCCGTAGAACGTATCACCCACCAAAAAAGTGTTTAGCAAATAGCTCACAAAAAAAAGAGCACCAAAAGTAGCTGCAGTTAGCATAAAACGCCGATGAATCGCAACTTGCTTGTGACGAATAAAATACCAGCCAAATGCGACAGATATTGCGCTTATAATCATTAATCCTTCGTTGACGGCTCCCCAGATGGCATCTGCCCGCATAAAGTGGCTCCTTTCCCGTGTTTGGCGTGATCATCCCTTTTTTGGCCAAAAAAGTCAATCGCTCAAAGTTACGGTTTGGTTTGAGGTGTAGTCGGGAATTGGTAATAGCGTCATTGCCTAGCGTCACGGGTTCAGGGAAATCCGTCGCACGTATATCGCATCATCCCTATCTCTGAACATAACCGGAGACGTGCCACGTCAAAAAATTTCCCGCCTGTGCCAAGACGTTGATGAGGCAACACATCATGACAACCCGCGGCAAACCCCACGAACCCCTCACGTTTTATGCGGATATGGTGGAATATCCTGATGTGGATTTGGACGTTCAACGCCAAGCGCGCCATGATTTTGTCGCGGTGAAATTGTTTTACGAAGGCCAATGGCGGTTAGTGCCACTGCCTGTGATTCTCCATCATCAAGCACAAAAAGCATTGGCTGAATCACAAACGGAATCGGCACGTATCGCGGAAACAAGAGATAGTCCCGAATTTCGTGGAATTTGCGGTTAGCGATTCCTGTCCGTGTTTGGTTGAATAGAGGTACCATCCATCATT
>PXYW01000100.1 GCA_003023695.1 Sulfobacillus benefaciens
GCTTCCCTGAGCATTTGAGCCCATTCAGCCGGTCGGTCCACTCGAAGAGTAATCCGATCTAGGTTGACCAGACCGCTATCTCTTCCGGGCGTGGTGTCTTTAGTGTCAATTTTTTGGTCGGTTTTTATCACGCGAATCCGGGAGCCTTGACGGATAGTCAGGATTTGGTGACTAGAATTAATGTGGAATTCTGAGACTTTGTCTCCCACGATATCGGATTTCAATGTGTCCAGATGAAATTTGTGCAAAGTAGCCTTGCCCTCGGGTTCAGATCCGAAGATTTCATGGGACAATCGGCCCTCGGGAGCCACAGTGGTCCAAAATACCGCATCGGCTGAGGCTGCTAGCTGTTTATACTGCGCTTCTTCTACTGGAAATGGCAAAATGCGTTGGGAAATGCCCTCTAAGTCAATATCGGTTGATGGGACCGTAGGGGCGTCGGAATCCTTTTTGGACGGTTCTTCATAAAGAGGCTTTGGCTCCTGAAGGAAGGGAGACGTTAAGTCATTTTGCAAAAGGAGAACATAAGGTTTTCCTCCCTTGACAAACCCGTAATCGAATCGTAAGGTGTCCATCACCGGGTCAAAAATACGATATGATAAAAAATAGAGATATCGACCCTTGGGATCGAACACCGGTTGCCCATCGATAAACTGTGGAGCGGTGGCTTCATACGTTTGATTGCTGGACAAGTTATACAACTTTATGCAACTGGTGTGATCCGTAACCGGATAGGCATAGGCTAACCAGCGGCTGTCCGGCGACCAATCCATTTCGCTAATGCGTGCTTGCGGTGAAACATCCACGTTCTTCAACGTAAAGGCTTTAAGGTCCGCAATCCAAAGTTCCAGTCGCTGATTGGTGACCGCGGCAAACTGACCGTCATAGGACACCTTAAGGGCCACCACATGGCCAAGGTCTGTTCCGAGAAAACGCACAGGCGGCCTACCGTCGGCATAATGAATTTCTAATCCTTCGTCACCGCCGTCGTCAGACACGGTGATTACACCGCTGCCGTCTGGAAGCCATGAGGTTAGGCGATAGCGAACGCCATCGGGGACGCCAATTTGACGGACGGCTCCTTGCCATGGCCCCATCGCGAAAATTTTTCCGCGGGTAACAACCGCTAACTGTGTGCCCGTACCATTGATGCTCACTTCGCTGAGAAACTTCGTTGGTTCTGCATAGAGCGGTTCGCGCTGGGTATGTTGGCTATGGTAATTAATTGCGATGCGAGTACTTTCACCAATTTGGGGGTCGAACACAAATAAGTCAGCTCCGGCATGGTATACGACGAGGCGGCCATCTGTTTTGGCATTACGCACATAGTATGTGTCATGGTCGGTGTGGCGACGCAAATCTGTGCCGGATGGCGTTATCGAATACAAATTGCCATAACCTTCGTGGTCGCTGATGAAGTATATTCGTGATCCAATCCACATAGGCGAAGCAAAATTGCCATCAACGCCATCATAGCGAACGAATTGTTCCGTCCCAGAAGCATCAATCCACAGTTGCCCTGCTGTTCCACCGCGATATCGTTTCCACAATGCTGGATCCTGCGTGTATCGTCCGAGCACTATGCCTCCCTGAGGGCCGAAGGAAATGCTGTGGGCGGGTCCATAGGGTAGTGGGCGGGTCATCGCGATATTTTGGGGATCAATCGCATAGAGTTGAAACCAAGAACGAAACGGTCCGCCATAGTTAGTACTGGCAATGATTTCACCTGAAGGTGCAAAACCTGCCACCACGGAATTCGCTCCCCAATATGTAAGACGCTTTGTGGGGCCTCCTCCACTTTCCATTATGTAAATTTCGGAGTCGCCTTCTTCGCGTCCGGTATAAGCTATGTAGGTCCCATCGGGAGAAATCCAGGGCCGAACAGCCGATCCCCATCCGGAAGTGATGCGTCGCGCAGTGCCCCCTCGCCTATCTACTTGCCAAATGTCGTCTTCCGATACAAATATCACCATATCACCCGCAACAGAAGGGGAGCGGTAATATCCATCAATATCCATTCAGTAGCCTCCTAAACTGCTAAATTTGGGATAGCCAATCTTTAATATCGTGCAAAATCAGTGAGACCATACGGATTTGCGTGTCCAGGGCCATAGATGGGATGCCAGGTTTTTTTACTACTTGATCCGGGACGTAGGGTAGGTGGAGAAACCCGGAAGGAATTGTTGGGGCATGGTGACGGAACAAGTATAATGCCTGATTGCACATAAATAGCCCGGCAGTTGAGGAAAGTGTCAGGGGCAGACCATGGAACTCCATGCTTTCCTGCAGTTGTAACACCGGAAGCGTAGTCAAGTAAGCATCTGGGCCATGGGGATCGATGGGCACAGCGCGATGTTGCTGACCGCGATTGTCTGGCATGGTGCTGTGCAATAAGTTGACTGCTACCCACTCTAGAGAGGGGGCGGTTCTTCCGCCTGCCTGACCCATGCCCAAAATGGCTTGTGGAGTATGCTGAGCTATCAGTTCAGGAATTCGTTGTTCGACATCGACTTTACTGGTGGGTAGTTGGGCCAGGACGATATTGTCAAGAACATCGGTCGGAAGATTTTGCGCGACCAGTTGTGAACTGTTGACAGTATCTTCGCCAAATGCATCAAAATGAGTCACGAGGATCATACTGGACTCCTTAGCGCTTGACATGTTGGGGAATGGCACCAGAAGTCCATCATCGTGCACAATCCAATATGGTGGCATTGGTGGCTCGAACTAAGTCGGTACTTTTCATCCATAGTTCAAATCCCCGTTGTCCTGCAGAGACGCCAGCATAGTCGTGGTCCATGATGGATTGATGGCAGAATATCGGCACTGGCCGGCGCGGATCTATGGGAGAAACGGAGCCCCGAAGATATCCGGTAATACGGTGGATATCTTCTGGATCGGCCATTTCTACGTCACGGCACGACATAGCCAGAGCGCATTTCTTTTCGCTTAGTTGTTGGGTACCAGGAATCAGAACCAAGGCAAATCCGTTGTCCCCATGAATCAAGAGTGTTTTAAAGACACGGTCAAGCGGCACCTTGCACTTCACTGCGACCTCTTGTGCGGTTTTTTCAACCTCGTCGTACTCTAGCACTTGATACGGCACACCATGCCGATCCAGCCACACCAACGCACGACTCTTCATCCCGACGCCACCCCTTCACTCCCCGCTTCCTTACCAGTATAAGGAAGAGTAGCGTCAAGAGCAATGTGCTTAGGCTGATCGAGGCCACGGTGGAGTGTTCCAGACAATGAGGTCCCGAGGAATCCAAGCATCTAACTCGGTAACATAGGAGCAGTATGGATAGTGGTCACACACTAAATAATCGTCATGGGTAAGGCGGTTCTCCATAAGGCGAAGGTTGTTGGCCCGGCACTTTGGGCAGATCATGATGGTATCCATGGAACATTCCTCCTTCGGCTAATACTATTTAAACCAACAGATGTTTCCAAACTGTTTCTTTTTGGTGAGAAAATGATGAGAGAGTCTCAATCGAGTCTGATGTATGATTCCAAAAGGGGGTGTTGTCCAGTGACTTCTAGACGCGTCGATAATGCGGGTGTCATTATGCCGCCGCCCCTGATTTACGGTGGCGGCATTGTTTTAGGCGCAGTGCTGGAGTGGACAATGCCGATGCGGGTTCAGTTTTTACAAAACCCACTTTTTCGGGGTCTGGGGCTGATCTTGCTATTGGGTTCCGCCGTGGTGTCGTTGTGGGCGCTGCGGGTATTAAGTGCGCTGGGTACCAGTGCAGATCCAAGCCAGCCGACATTAGTTTTGGCAGATTCGGGTCCGTTTGCGCTTTCTCGGAATCCCTTGTATTTAGCCTTAACCTGGCTTCAATTAGGTTTGGGCTTAGTCTTGGCGTGGCCTTGGCTATGGATTACCCTCGTCCCCGTATTGTGGCTGATGACCCATGGGGTCATCGATCGGGAAGAACAATATCTCGAGGATAAATTTGGCCTGAAATATTTGAATTATAAGGCACGGGTCCGGCGCTGGATTTAATCGGGCCGTCAAGTAATAAGGCAACGGTCGCCATAACCAACCTCGGCGACCGTTTTCGTATTAATAACCCCCGTAATTTGACGATGAACTGCTGGATGAAGTGGTGCTGGTCGCCGTAGTCAGTTGCGGAGTGGCTACAAACCATTTCCCTTCAATGCCCTCGCCGTTGGCTTGGTGTGGGGCACTGTCCCCGGAATACGTATATAGGAGATGGCCTTGATACGCAACTTGATGCCCATTGCCATCCTTGACTACCGTTAAGGACCCCGGAAGATTGGAAGTGCCAGTAACCGAGGTGCCGCTGACGGTTAGGGCAGGCCAAATTTGACTGCACGACCCGGTGCAATTGCTGGTGGTTGGTGTATCGCCAGTAAAATAGTATAGCGTCATGCCGTTACTGGTTGCCAGCACGGTTTCGGATTTTCCGCTAACCGTAGCTGAATTCGTGGTAACTGTTAATGCGGTGTTGGACGAGGTCGAAGGCTGTACGCTGGTGCCAGTAGAACTGGTGGATGTAGGGGGACTGGTAGCCTGGGTTGTACCGCAACCAGCCAACAATGCCGCTGCCCCTACTGCCAAACTCCACCGCATCCATCCCTTGGAAAGTATCATTTAGGGTAAAAACCTCCTTTCGGGAGAAAAACCACCTTTCTTTTGTCATCGCGTTGAATTGCTCTTATCGTAGCTTTTGTAGAACGGAGTGACAAGATAAACAGCAGATAAGTTTTGTTAATCAAATTCTCACGAATTGTTCATATTAAGTAAAAATTATGGAGTGCTCATGCGACGAGACCTTATACGGTTGACAATCAACTTTGAGAAGATATAGCTTTGCTTCTAAAAAATAATCGTCCGGGGCCTCGTCAATCTGAACGATTAGCGCCCTCTATCGGGAACATGGACCCAAGCACTTTATGAGCGACTGCGCAAACGACGACTGGCACTCGATTCGGTCGGATTAGGTTAGCGCGTATGGGGCCAGCCCTCTGCCTTATCGATGCCCGATTCTTTAGCCCGCTTTATCTCAGGGTGCGCCAGGGCCCATCTTGGGATGGTGTGACCATCGAGGCGTTATGTGCCGCATTAGGTCAGGTGGAGGCCGTGATCCAGCCCTATCGCAAGCTGCACAGAAAATGGGGGCGTCCAGTGGACTCGACGCGCGCAGCCGACCGGGCGCTTTAAACCAGTCTGTGGCCTCCATGTCCAAAGAACGCACGGTGATCGAGGCCAATCCTCAAGTGGCGGCCATGCGAATCATCAAGCTTCTAGCCGACAAAGGCTTATTGCCAGATTGACGCAATGAGTGGCCAGCGCCAAGCTCAAAGGGCGCCCTCGGGCGTCCTTTTTGTTTTGTGATAGGATAGAAAGCAGTGCAACAAGACCTCATCGCGATGACAACGCCCGGAAAATACATGGGCCTCAAGCGCCTGAAAAGCTTCTTTTGGCTGCAATCAGGGGCAGAAATGGAGGTGTGGAGCGCATGCAGGGCCGCCAAATCCCACCCAAGGGACTTTTGGTCGATTTGGACGACACCATTTTGGTGTTTGAGCCGCTGTCTGCTCCCAGTTGGGAGCAGGTGATCGCAGAAGTGCAATCGCACATCGCACCCGTTGAACCCGAACGCTTTTATCACCACTTATTGGACGCCGCGACTCTCTATTGGAGCGATGCGAAACGCCATCAAACGGGTCGGCTCAATCCGGATGCAGCGCGTACCAGCTTTGTTGTGGAAGCTATGACACGCGTGGGCTTGCCGCGGGATGAGGCGTGGGCGTTGACGGTGGCTCGTCGCTTTGCCCAGGTGCGAACCGAGGCGATTTACCCGGTGCCGGGTGCGCTAGAGACATTGCGCCAATTAAATCAGTACGGGATCCCGTTGATTCTGGTGACCAATGGGGACGCGCAAGGGCAAC
>PXYW01000101.1 GCA_003023695.1 Sulfobacillus benefaciens
AAAAATCTTCCCGATCTCGGGTATCCTACAAGGCATGAAAACTGCATACAAAGTCGTCACGGACGATAAGACATACTGGGCTACCCATGTTATGTGGTCAGATTACGGAATCATTTTGTGGGGGCGGATGGATCCTCGATCCAAACCGGTCCACCGGGTTGTGCCAACCCATCACATTCGCTATATTGAAACTCTAGAGCCGTATGAACGCCGTTCGCGTCCGCGTCGCGGGCGCGTTAAGGGGATTGCATTCGGAACTAAGACCTCATTGGGGATGAACACCGAAAGTGGAACCAATGGTGCTGCAAGACACACTCCAGGCTCCCTACGTGGTGCGTTCCGCCACTATCGAAGATGGCGCCGCCATCGCACGCATTTTAACCGAGGTAGGGCGCGAAGGCATCTACATCGCTAACGAGGGCATCTATATGACGCCAGAGCAGCAATCCCTCGTATTGTCGCGCCTTAATCCAGAACAACATTTAATTTTGGTCGCGGAACAAAATGGTGTGGTGGTAGGGACCCTGGAAATGGTTCGTGGAGTGTTCCAAAAGAATGCGCATACCGCGAACTTTGGTATGGCACTGGCGCCGGTGGCCCGGGGCCGTCACATTGGCGAAGGACTTTTGCGCGCCGCGCAGGATTGGGCCCAAGCAAAAGGGATCGAAAAAATTTGCCTTTCGGTATTTTCTTCTAATATCGGAGCGATAAGACTCTACCAGCGCATGGGATACCGAGAAGAAGGTCGACGACGCAAGCAATATCGGTTAGGCGATATCTTCGTTGACGAGGTGTTCATGGCGTGGTATCTTCCACCACGATCAGCGAACTGACCAAGTCCCAAAATTCGTTTTCCGGTGGCGGTGCCGTGGTGATGGCATTAAACGCTTCGCCCGCTGTTTTGCGCATTTGATTGGTATAAAAGAAAAAGATTTGTTGAGCCTCAATGCCCGCGTCTCGGTCTCCCTTAGGCTCATCCCATACGGAAGCAAATGCCCAAGCATGTAGTACAATCCGCAAGTCTTCCACTTGCTGGTCCCACGAAGAATCAATCAATTCTTCCAAAATTGCCTGCCGGGTTCCAAAGAACGGAGCTTCAGGAATGCGATGGGCAATGGCATGCAGTGTGTTGTCGCGATATATTCGATGGCCCTCGGACCAATTGATGGCCATTTGCGGCGGCTCCAGGACGGGACGGTCCAGGTAGTTTTGCAAGATCCATCCGACGCGTACCAAAGCCAAACGTTCATCCTGAGTGACGTCAGATTGGGGCAATGTGCCATAGAGGGCTCCATCGGTGATAAAATGGGCGCTGACACGTCCCATCAAATTCTGATCTAATCCGGATTGCACTGGTGACGGTTCCACCATATCGCCTACCTCCTTACATTATCCCTTATTATACCCGCAAATCGAGTGGTCATTGGCTTTCCTGCGTAAATGGGATTCGCATAGTTTTATGGCGCAGGGAAACTCTAGGACACAAAGATTAGCACGGGATGAGGAGGTCGCACAAGTGGGAAAGGGACAACTTTGGGGAATTGCTGCGGCAATTGCGATGGTGGCGGTGGCTGGGTGCGGCAACGCTGCCGGCCCTTCGCATCACATTAAAGAAGGGGCGAAAAAGACGATTTCGGATACCAAAAAAGCCGGCAAAACAGTGGACAAAAATACCAAAAAAGCGATTACCGGTGACGCTACGAGTAAAACCAGCACCAAGAGCAGCGACAGCAGTAAAAGCGCTAAGAGCAGTAGCAAATCTAAAACTTCTAGCCCGGCTGTGCATCCCGGTAGCGTCAGTGCAGGCAGTAAATTGTTCGCTTCCACCTGCCAAGTGTGTCACGGCAAAGGTGGCGTGGGCACTAGTACTGCACCGCGATTGGCCAAACCTTCAGCGGTAATATCGCAATTTGGAACCCAAGCCGCATTAGAAGCCTTCATCGCGCACAACATGCCTGCCACAAAGCCGGGATCGCTAACGCCGCAACAGGCATCCAATGCAGCAGCCTATGTTTGGCAAATTGCAAATAAATAGCAATCACCGGGGTCACCAGCCGCATGTGACCCCTTTTATTTTTGCGTGGTGACGCGAATAACTCCCAATATGGTGAAGAGAAAAATTATCCCATGGTATAATCATTGATAAATATGCAATGAGAGATTAGGTTGGCGCTAGTTCCAACACTGTTCAAATCACTATAACATCATAGGCTATCAATGAAATATCGGGTTGAGGAGGAGATCGTTTTTTAATGTCAGCCTCTCGTATACTAACGGTTTGGTCAGGAATTGATGTGGCGGCGTGGATTTTGCTAGGTGTTGTGATTGATTTTTTATTCGGCGATTTGCCATGGAGCTATCATCCGGTCCGTTGGATTTGTGGTCTTGTGGATGTGCTGGAGAAAGGATCACGAGTTGCGTTTAAGACAAAATGGGCGCTTCGTATTGCTGGCAGCATCTTGACGCTGTTTGTTGTCCTGTTGGTAATGGCGGTGGTCACTGGGATTCTAGCAGGGGCCTACCAGATCTCTCCCTGGCTCTTTAGGGGTCTTGTGGTGTTTTTGGTATTTGCCGGAGTTTCGCTGCGGGGGGTCAGCGATTCGGCATTGGCTATTTACGTTCCGCTATTAGGCAATCATTATGATGATGCCCGCTATCATTTGGCGATGATGTCCGGCCACGACACCTCTCATTGGTCCAACCATGACATTGTCCGAGGTACGATCGAGACGGTGGCGGGAAACACCTGCTACGGCATTGTTGGGCCGTTGTTCTACGGCTTTCTTGGGGGACCGGTATGGCTTTGGGGATATAAAACGGTTCATACCCTTAACGCCATGATTGGGAAAACCCTCCCCCAATATTATGATTTAGGATGGTTTGCCAAAAATCTTGACAGACTTTTCAATTGGATCCCGGCTCGGTTGACCAGTTGGAGCATTCTGCTGGCAGCGGGATTGGAAGGCAGGTTTCGCGATGCCTACCAGGTGATGCGTGAAGATGGCCACCACCATCCTTTGCCCAATCAGGGGTTGTCGGAAGCCGCCATGGCCGGTGCTCTTGGTGTGGGATTGGGCGGGGCCAATAGCTATGGCGGGGTCGTTGCGCTAAAACCGAGGATAGGGAACCCGGAGCGCCCGCTGGTGCCGCGGACGATTGTTCATGCAGTGACTATCAGCATACGAGCGACTTTAATCCTCATTATAGGATTTACCCTCATTTCTGTCATGTGGACGGGGCGCTGGCTATAGCGAAGGGGAGGCATCTTCACCAATTGAATCGGTAATCCAATGGCCGTCCGCCAAATCAACCACATAGGCGGCAGAGGCCCATAGTAAATGGTTTGGGGTAAGGGCGATCCAATAGATATTATCTCCCAGGCTTAACCAGACAACAGGGGCGTCCAACAAGTGTCGGTCCATGAGGATGGGGAAGGGCCGATCACCTGCGTTCCAGGGCAGCCGTGCTCGCGGACTATGGCATACTACGGCAATATCTTGAGGGGACATGGGGCGTACCAGCCGACCCAGCCATTGCTGCATCCGTCGTAATCGTGGAGCATGGTCAGGAGCGTGTAACACCCCAAAAGGCCGATGACTTAACCAAAACAGTGTGAGATCGGCGATTTGCGATGGGTTCACGGCTAAAAGCTCAGCGGCTTGCCATCCATCACGGCAAGCAACATCGAGTCGCTGAATGTATGTTGGTTTAATGCCAAAAGTGTGTAAATGGGCTAACCGCACTTCTGATGCAATCATCAAGGGCAGCGGCTTGGGCAAGAGTTGAAAGCCGCCTGGCTCCTTTCTTAGCATTCGGGTAATTCCCGCCTAGGCAGTCCCTTCCGCGACACCATGATTGCTGCGCGGTATATCCTCAGGTAGACAAGCCCATGCTATTATTAGCGTAATGAATTGAACGGTGTTAGGTCAAGAAATTGGGGTGGTTCGCAGTTAAGAAGACACATTTAACGGTGCTTCATTTATATCCCGACCATATGAATCTGTATGGGGACCGAGGCAATGTGATTGCTCTAGTTCATCGGGGAGCGTGTCGAGGCATTACCGTTGACGTAATAAGTGGAGCCCCCAATAGTAAAATTCCCTGGGAAGAAATCGATCTGGTATTTATAGGCGGTGGTGAAGACTCTCATCAGTCTCGGATTGCGGAAGATTTTTTGCATCGATCCCAAGAACTGACCCAGCGGCTTGATGACGGCATCCCCATGTTGGCTATTTGCGGCGGATACCAGTTGTTAGGGCATTATTATCGTACCGTGGAGGGAAAAAAACTGCCCGGTGTAGGGTATTTGGATGTGACCACCGAGCCGGGACGGCCCCGGGCAATTGGCGATGTTGTGTGTGAAACCCAGTTGGCGGTTACTCCGCGAACTTTAGTCGGATTTGAAAATCACGGGGGTCGCACGTTTTTGGGTACCGAGGCGATCCCACTGGCCACGGTATTGCGGGGGCAGGGGAATAACGGGCAGGATCATACCGAGGGGACTATTAAGAATCATACCATTGGGACATACTTGCATGGATCCTTGTTGCCTAAGAATCCTCATTTAACGGACTTGTTATTGTCTTGGGCTGTCGACCCTACAGGTGCAACCCAATTAGAGCCCATTGACATGCAGTTAGAATTAAAAGCTCATGAAGTAATTCTGGAACGCAAGTGAGTTTCCAGGACCGGATGATGCTATAATACTATTGTGGACGTGTGATGGCGTTAAGGGAAAGGGGAGGTAATTATGGGAGATTTGCTTTCACCGATGCATATCGTCCTTTTGCTTATCGTTGCCTTGTTAATTTTCGGACCCAAACGGCTTCCGGAGATTGGCTCAGGGTTGGGCAAAAGCATTCGCGAATTTAAAGAATCCATGAGCCAGGCAACGTCTCCTCAAAAAGACGCGACGCCAACGGAATATCCGGTTCAGGCCGTGGTTAAGGACGACAATCAACCGCAATAGGTGGCAACAAGACGACAAGAAGACTTGTCTGCTCGCATGGGCGGGAGTCTTTTTGGTTTTAGAGAGGTTTGGGGATAATGCCGGTAACCGATTTTATTGGGCGAACACCGCTAGTACGACTAGAGCACCTGTCACGCACTTATCAGGCGGAGGTGTATGCCAAATTAGAGTTTTTTAATCCTGCGGGATCGATCAAAGATCGTACCGCATGGTCATTGGTTCAAGACGCGATGCGACGAGGGCAAATTCAATCCGACACCGTGCTAATTGAGGCAACATCTGGTAATACGGGAATTGCCTTGGCCATGATCGCTGCTGTAATGGGATTGAAATTGGTTATATTTATGCCGGAAGGCCAAAGTATGGAACGTAAACAGTTGTTTTGGGCCTATGGCGCTACCATCATTGAAACTCCGCAAAGCGAACGTACTCAGGGAGCCATTACAAGAGCCAAGGAACTAGCAGAGCGCATGCCCCACGGATTGATGTTGCGACAGCACGAAAACCAGGCCAATCCTCTAGTTCACGAAGAGACCACCGGTCCCGAAATTTGGCAGGATACCCAAGGAACCATTACCGCCTTTGTTGCGGGGGTCGGAACCGGAGGCACCATTACCGGAGTCGGACGTTACCTCAAAGGACAAAATCCGAGTATCCGGATCATTGCGGTGGAACCAAAGAATTCAGCCGTGTTGTCCGGTGGTAAACCGGGGTCACATAAAATCCAAGGAATTGGGGCGGGGTTTGTTCCTAGTGTATTGGATCGGACGGTAATTGATGACATTGTTACTGTTCCTGATCAGGATGCGCTCGATGTGGCGCAGGAAATCCCCAGGAGAGAAGGCATACTGGTGGGAATTTCGTCCGCTGCTGCTTATTGGGCGA
>PXYW01000102.1 GCA_003023695.1 Sulfobacillus benefaciens
CGGCTTGCGCCTCGTCGCCCAAGAGCCCCAACTCTTCGATGGCGAGCACGCCCCATTCCATTTGGCCTTGTTTTTGGTACACGGTGGAGAGCTTCACATGAATTTGCCCGAGTCGTTTCCGACGGGCTGCTGCCCGGGTTTCAAATTGTTGCACAGCGAGAATCGATGTGGGCGGTGCAATGACCACGACGGGCAAGTCTTCGCCATCGCGGAGTACGAGCAACAGTCGTTTTTCTCGACAGGCTTTGCCTTTGCCCCCATTCGTTGCCGTCCCCCATTTGTTCATGGGGCAGTCCGTACAAGACCGCAGATCAATATCGCTGAACGGATCTAATGGTGCGGTGCGCCAAGCCCCCGTTCCAGGCTCTACCAGTTGGCATTGGGTCGGCGCCGGATCGCGGTCGATGACTTTGCCCGTTGCATCTAATTCCTCAAATGGGAGCCAACGGGCCGCCCGTACAGCGAGAATCACGCCAGTTATTGACGCGACCGTGTCAATCGGTCCTTCAAACCCCCGCGCCTTGGTGCGATAGCGTTCAGGCCGCAAGTCCTGTTCGGGAAATTCGACGCCGACAGGCAATTTCGTCCAAACAGCTAGTTCTGTGCTTTCCGCAGTTGCCATGGATTGTGTCTCCTTGTCCGTTGTTTTTTGTGAATGGTGTAATGTTGTGATCCCCTCGCGGGGCGGCACCGGTCTCTTTACGAGACCGCCACCGTCTGGCGAGGTGCATCCAAGGTCAAGGTGCCAAATTTTTCGTGACAGAGTACAAGAAATGCACACGACGTACACCCGTATTTGTTGATTGGGTTCGGAATGATCCGTTCAGGGCGCGACGCGAGGTCCGCAGCATAATCCAGTTGCCGGGTCACGCGGTCAATGTCAGTGTCTGTAACTGAAATGGGCATTTGCACATAATCAATGCCGGATTTGTGGTGGGCGAGGTAATCCAGCGCAAAGGACGCCATCTCCCCTGTGGTCTCACGCCACGCCGCCACATAGATCGGCGCTTGCAAACTTTCACGGGCTGTGCTGATGGGATTGGGCAAGCGTTGGGTTGTTTTGAGATCACGAATCGTGCCATTTTCGTCGACGACATCAATCACGGCGGTAATCCGATGCCCGCCGAGCACCACTTCGAGCCGCTGTTCGATTGTCTGCGGCATTCCGATAGTCAGATGAATGGATGCATCCCATGCTTCGACAAAAGGCAGCCAGAGTTCGGGATCCATGCCGACCGTGGTATCTGCAACCGTCAACAGCGCAGCATTCGGATCTTCGCCGCCCAATCGACTCTCGGCATACTTGTGGACCGCTTTGCCTACGGCTGCCCGCTCATAGGTAGGCCATTCAAAATCCGAAGGTACGTCGAACACCCCGGTGCTCCATGCACCTTTGGCCGGGCAGAGAAGCCAATCGGTCAAGCGGGTTGGACTCCAATTGCCGGCAGGCAGTTCCGGCATATCCTCCGGGGCAGCAGAACCCGAATTGGCTAAGAGATCTTTGAGCAGATCTTCCGAAGTAGGTCGCGATGGGGCTTTAAATTCCGGCAAAATATTAGCCAGGTCGGTTTGAAGTGCGTAGGCAATGCGTTCATAGGTCCGCAGATTCCCAAAATGTCCTTGTTCTAACCGTTGCAATGTTGCCCGTGAAATGCCTGCTATTTGTGCGAGTTGCTTAGGAGATAATTGAGCTTGTACCCGTAATTCTGCGATTCCCATGGACATTGCCTCTCTTTCGCATCTGTCTCACGTCTATTGATTAACTATAGGACTATTATAGTCCGATACTAATTCACCGTCAATACCTTGCATCAGCCAGAGTGATGGTTGGCTCTAAAATTTCAGACTGCCATCTATTACTTGAGTTTTATCCGCTAAAGTTCTATAGTCATATCATGTAGATGCGTCGTAACCTGATGGGAGAAAGGAGCATCGATATGACCTTGGGACAAAAGCTACGGATGGCCCGGCTGCAAAAAGGTCTCACGCAATTAGATGCCGCACGCTATCTGGGTGTGACCCAGCATTCTGTGAGTACCTATGAATCTGATCGCACGCAATTATCCGCAGACAAACTGACCAAACTAGCTCAGCTCTATGACGTCTCGCTCGATTACTTGTTAGATGTAGACGGACAGAAATCTGTCGTCGAACGTCCCTCACCCACTGGACTTGCCGCATTGAATTGGGCTGCGATTGGGGCACAATTAGGTCAATTGCGCCACCAGCAGGGATTATCAGTGGAACAGGCCGCCGCATTAATGGGGACATCTGCTGGAGAGTGGCAACGGTGGGAGTCGGGCCATTGGCCGATCACATTGGATATTCTGTCGCGAATCGCAAAGACTTTTGGCATCGCATTGGCGCAGTTTCTTGAAACCGGCACTGCAAAAGCGCCATCGTCTTCTGTCAACACAATGGATTTAAACCAACCATTAAGTGCATTTTTACCTGTCCGTCCTATTCCGATCTTAGGCCGTGTCGTGGCGGGAATTCCCGTAGAGGCGCAACCCGATTTTTTGGGCAGTACCTATGTAGATCAACAGAGTGCCGCAAATTTTGCGCTCCAGGTTCAGGGAGATTCCATGATTGGGGCGGGCATCCATCCAGGCGATGTGGTCATTGTCCGTTCCGTGGCTTCTTGGGAAGATGTGCCTGATGGAGCTATGATTGTCGCGCTCGTACAAGGTGAGACGACCTTAAAGTATTTGATTCGTGAATCTGATCCATTCGGTGGAGATCGCTGGTGGCTTCGTGCGGCCAATCCTGCTTATTCTGATCGTCCGATCGATCCTGCACAAGATCTGGTGCAAGGCATTGTCATTGCCCTGCATACGCCACATGCTTTGTTGGCCATGGATGCGATCAAAAATTCGCCGCCATCTGTAATCCCTACAAATCATCAAGACCTGCTGTCAGGTTTAACGGATGGGCAACAAGATGCCGTGCGCAGAATGATTGATCAATTCCGGCAAGCAAATGCGGCCGTACAGCATGCCTCACCGCACTCAACATCGCAAGGAGATCAAGAGTAATGTCCATATCCCTTCCGTCCACTTTTGTCTTTGATTTGGAAACGGTTCCAGATTTGCAGGCTTTGCGGCGTCTACAACATATCCCGGAGGATGTCCCGGATGATGCCGTATTAGCATCGACCGATCTGAATGCTCAGCCCCTCAAACCTGCGTTTCAACAAATCGTCGCCATTGCCGGTGCGTGGATCGCACCGAATGGTGCCTTGCGCCGCCTGACGGCACTGGGTAGTCCATCCTGGTCCGAAGCTGAATTGGTGCAAGAAATGTTTCGGATTATTGTCGAAGGCCATCCGCGTTTAGCCGGATGGAATACCAGTGGGTTTGATTTACCCGTCCTGGTCTACCGCGCCATGGTGCATCATATTGCGGTGCCAGGGTTCTATAGCTTCGGTGAACCCTATCATGGGTATCGCAAGCGATTTGATGAAGACAATCATATCGACTTGATGGACCTTTTGTGCTTTTATGGTGCTAGTACCCGTCTCAAATTGGACGAGATGGCTGCGATCTTGGGGGTTCCGGGCAAGTTGGGCACAGATGGCAGTCAGGTATTGTCCTTGTACCAAGAACAGCGCATAGCAGACATTCGAACCTACTGCGAGACGGATGTGTTGACCACGGCGCTCGTCTGGGCTCGGTATGCTGAACATCGAGGGTGGTGGGATGCCACTCAATGCACGACATTTGAACAGTCTGTCCTGGCCTGGTTGGAAGTGCAAACCGATCCGGTATGGAATGCATTTCGTGCCGGATGGCAACCCAATACCACAGTAGCAGGCCACTCCCACTGGGCGACAAATGCGGTCGAAGATTTTGGATAAGCGAGGCGATCAGTAGTGCCGAATACCATCATCTTTGCAGCCTGGTTGGGGGGGATGGTAATTCCGGCATGGTATGTGTTGCCCTACCGATGGCGATGGGTGCTCTGGGGATTGCTGGGACTTTTTTTCAGTCTATGGCTCAAATCGTCGGGCTGGATCATCACATTACCATCGTTGGACCAAAATGTTTTTGATGAATTGTTTCTTTATACCATCGTTGGCTGGATGATAAGTGCCATCCTGATGCGACGTACACGTTGGGGCAGTATTACCACCAGTCGGGCTCTTCTGGTATTTTGGCTGTTTTTGCTGACTGCCGGTTTTACAAGTATTGGTCCATTAATCGCAGCGGATCACTCTGTGCGCTTGGTCAATCATCATTTGCAGACACTGTACAGCACTTTAAGCCATACGCTCTGGCGACACCTGGTACTGGTGATGCACCAAGCCACTTTTGGATCCATTTGGCTTCATCTACTAGAACTAGTGCTGGTTGCATTGCTTTTGTCTCTGCCGGCCCTATTTCCTAAGATAGCACTCCCTGATGGCATGGTTCGTGTGACACTTGCGATCATCCTCCCGCTGGTGTGGAATGGATTCTATCATATAGAGCCTTCTGCCGTATCGTGGGTTCTGCGGTTGATGATATGGGGCCCATTTACTGTCCTCGGTGTTCACTTTCTGCGGAGGATCAGCAGGCGTTATCCATGGTTGCGTCCGGTGGTCGTAGTCATGGCCTTAGTCTGGGCATGGCATCCCGCGTTATCTGCGGGGCACGGTGCTGCGAATCCCGCGTTTCCACCAACTGTTTCTGGAGTCTTATGGGCCAATCGGCAAGCCATCCATCTCCAAGGAACCAAACCTTCTGCACCTGCAAATTGGCTTGTGAGGATTCCTGCCACCCAAACGCATCTGGCATCGGCTGTTGCGGTTAATCCCCATAGCAGTCTATTGCCTGGCACCATCAAACATCTGCCATCATCTTGGCATCCCACACGTCTCACAGCAACCCTCGCACAACGCACACTCAACCAAATGGTGGCATCCAGCCTGGCCTCGACCAGTATTTGGGCTCTGGCCGTTGCAGTCCTTGTACTTTTTTTAGCATTAGGTGCCGTTCCCGCTGCGGGTTTAGCGGTCGGATTAGGGGCTGCCGTGAGTTTGTTCACTTTAGCCGTGCTGCGCGGGTGCGAAACCCTCTGGCCCATTTCGCCTTATGCCTTAAATATTGCTAATTTATTGGCTGTAGGACTGTCCATCGACTATGCAATTTTTCAGATTCATGCTTTTCAGCAAACATGGAAAGCCCATGAATCATCATCACGTTCCATCCGCATTCAGCAATCTCGCGAAGCAGCCATTGCCCATGCCCAAACAGCTTTACCGTGGTCTGCCGGAGCTTTAATGATTGCTCTGATTGCCTTCCCCATCGCATTACCTGGCGGATTAGGATGGTCATTCGCGTTAGCTAGCATGACCGCTACAACCATGGCGGTTATCTGTTCACAATTCCTCGTCATTCCTTTGCTCTCCGCCTATCCGGAATTGTGGTTTAGCATGAAATTACCGATAGCATTATCTGACATGTTAGACCGGGTATATCGCTATATCGGGCGCGGGAGTGTCGTGTGGCCGGGATTACTATTTCTGTTAACCTTTGTCTTGTTATTGGGTATTGATCGCGCCCAGCCAACACTCACCTTATTCACGCCCACTAATGCGTCGCAACTTTTGCCCCCGTCGAATACGATTCGGCAGGCTTTCGCGCGACAATCTGCTTCGATTCCGTCATCAACAGCCTTGTTAGTGATCCATACGCCGCCAGATGTTCCATGGCCTACGGTGCAAAAGGATCTTAACAGCTTGCCCACAACACGGGGCGTAACCTGGCAAGATCCGTTAAATGCGTTCACCGCAC
>PXYW01000103.1 GCA_003023695.1 Sulfobacillus benefaciens
TGGGTTCCTGCCCCGGCAGAGGGCCTTTATTGACTGCTGATCCAATAGGCATGCCAACCCTGGCGTCCAGCGCATCGGATATCATGGCACTCACCACCACGCCGGGATGGGTGGGAAATCGCCCGCGGATCAGTGCCCATCCCGCAAACCGAGCAACCCGGGGAATCGTGCGTGTCGGCAACGCCAAGATCACCCGATTGCTGGATCCGCTGAGCGATGGGGTGGCCACTTGTGACGTGGCAAGCGGATAAAGAAAACGAATCCCCTGCAGTGCCCGAATGTGTCGCACGAGCGTGGGGCTCATCCGTCCCTCGGTCGAAAACACGATCACAAATGGTTTAGACCATAACAACGATTCCTGGGCATCCAGTGCAAAGGACTGGACGAGCGTGCCAATCGCCGACGACAAGACCACCGCCAAAAAGAGGATGGCCCAAACGGGAACGATTTTGCTGGGATTGCGTCGCAGATACTTCATCAATGCAGCCTCCTTCCCACGGTGCTACGACGAAATCATCGACGGGTGTCCCTTGTCTGCGAGTTGAATCAGTACCTCCGCCGTCGGTTGATCAGCCGGGATGAGAAAGAGAAAGCTGAGGATCATCACGAGGGTGCCCGCGGCACCAAACAAGACCGGAATACCCCATCGCACCACCACGAGTTCCGTCATCCCCATGCCCACCGGGGTCATGAGATTCAGGAGGCCGCTATAGGTCGACAAGGCTCGGCCGCGCAACGCATCCGGGATGGCCTCTAGGAGCGCAGCGGTCACGAGCGATTCCACCCATCCAATGGTCACGCCGATACCGCCCGCGACGCCATACGGCCAGGGCGCGCCCGTCACTTGACCAAACGTCAAAACCAACGCCCCCATGCCAAAGAACGCCAACCCCATCACCCGGGCCACAGGCCAGCGACGCGTCCACGCGACAGTCACCGCGCCCCCAATAAATCCCACCAGAAACGCGGTGTTGAGCCATCCTAAGGTGGTGGGCGTGCCGCGCAAGGGACCTTGGACCCATTGGGGCAACACCATTTCGAGCGGGACCAACACCAGGTTGGCCATCATCGCCACCACCACAAATCGACGAATCCACAACGCACCCCACAACACGCGCAGTCCCGTTTTCCATGCCGAACGCAGCGAGACGCGCTTCGAGGACGCCATGACAGGCCCGACCGCGCGGATCAGCACGATCGACAAAACCGAGACGACAAAGGTCAGACTGTCGAGGGCGAACAGCGTAGGGGGTCCATAGACCGCCATCAAGATACCGCCCACGGACACGCCAATCAAACTGGCAACCCCGGTCGCCGCTTTAAAGAGCCCCGTCGCCGCCGCAATTTGGTCGTCCGCAATCATCGTGGGCAGAAAGGCTGATGCCGAAGGGCCAAAGAGCGTACCGAGGGATTTTAACAGCAGAACCATCGCACCCAGGAGCCAAATCGACGGATGCGCGACCCAATGGGTCACCCCGAAGAGGAACGCGGCGACACCAAACCGTCCGCCGTCCGATACGATCATCAACAGGCGACGATCAAACCGATCGATCAGCCCGCCCCAAAAGAGGCTCCCCACGGCCGGCAGGGTTTGCGTCATCCCGATCACCAACACATCAAAGCGAGAGTGGGTCACCGCTAACACATACCAATAGATGGCCAACGTATAAAAGTTGTTGCCCACAGACGACACGAATTGACCGGTGATCAAAAAGAGAAAAGGGCGGTTGGTGGATAGCAGTGTCATGACCGGCCTCGGGGCGGTGATGGATGCGGAACGCGGGCTACTCTTTCCATACGAGAGAATGCCTCCACATGTCTTCTAACACGTGATTTACATCGGTAGCCAAACGGCCATCTTCGATTTCCGGATAGTATGCCTGCAAGACCGCAACAAGTCCCGTTGGTGTTGAATGATCATCCAACGACCGCCACACGAGTTAAGCAGCGCGGTTGCAAAGAATAACCTTGTTCGTTACCAAATTAAGTAAAATCATTCCATCATCAGTGCTTTGAGACCGCACCGCCGAATTGCGATAGTAGTGAACTACCATCTTCCTTCCGTCGTCCTTTCTGTTGGAGATACCTAAACAGGATGCCATCTGTCCGTCCCAATGAATTACGTCGCCACAAACAACACAGGTTTCGATGCTTCCTATCCTAACCATGGTGATGGAAGAAATTGTTGTTACGCATAGTCAGGATATACCACGAATGCCCCAACACTGATGGCTCTCACCGTTAATACCACGGCAGTTGTAGATCGCCACCCAACCCACCTCCCACGAACGACAGATAGCCTCGCTGACCTGAAGTTCTGGATTTCGACCTCGCTTACATTCTCCATCCTCGGTCATCAAGCTCATCTATTGCGGGAAGTGCCGTATCTTTCCGTGAAAAGCAGAATAGGCTACTTTGGTAAATTGTTTTGTGCGCACCCCCTGGTAATGCCGACGTTACCGAAGGACATTACTAATTTTCTATTAATTCGATGAATGTCTAGAATTTCCTGCTAATTTCTGTTGCCTAATATACATAATGTTTCGTCAAGTATCGACAAAATGTTTGCCGCTCGGCATCCTGATGAGTACCTGATTTTATGCGATAAGGCGGAAACAGCGATAGATCTGTGCGCCATGCAGGTATTTCGCATCTAGGGAGGGGATTTAAGTGTATGGCGCGAGACTCGGGAGATGTTTTTATGATGCACCAGTTGAAATACGGCTCCTATGTCTTCCGCGGATCATCCTAGCTCGACTCCCATGCCCAACAACAGGTAGAGCACATCTGCCCACGTCTCTTGCAGATGGAACCCTGACTGATCCCCAGTTTGTTCCACTAAAGTGAAATTTTTGTGCCGGCCGAACTGGTTCGGCCATTGTATCTGATCCCGCGATAGCCAATGCGTTGATTCAAGCGGAACGAGCTGTGCGAGTACTTTTCAACCTATTCTTTGGTTCCGTAAAATTTACAGAATTCTCTTCAGTTCCGGGTAGGTCCTTTTACCAAGAAAGAGACTGACGACATATTGGCAAGTGGAAATTTGATGCGGTAGATGTGGAAATTTTTGTCGTCCCTGAAGGTCGAGATACCAACGGGCAAAGCTATGTAGGTCGAGCGAAACAATTTCTTGCAGACCAAGGGATGGATCATGTGAGTGTTATTGCATGGGATACTCTAAAGCGCTTGAGTGGGATGGACGGAATGGCTTAAAAATGGTACCTTTCACTAGGTGGATGGCTTCATGGGGCTAACCAAGGAGGAAACGTGCATACGATCTGGCAATGGATGCCCTTTATTTTGTCAGCGGCAGGATTGCTGGCAGCAATCCTGGGAATTGCGGTGGGCTTCGTCATTTCTCTCCCACTGTGGAACATCCGGGAAACTGCCACACGTGCTGCGCAGGACACGGCTCGTGCAGAAATTCTCCAGTCGAGGCAGTCACTGCAGACGGCTCAACGCGCCTATGCTCAATATTTATTAGCGATTCAAAACGATCCTGATGGCCCCACCTTTGACCGCCATGTTGACGCCATTCGAGAAAGGTACAAGTACCCAGATTTATGGAATTTTCACCTGTATTCAGCCCAAAAACGACTCTGGCCTCTAGTGCAGTCGGCTACATTTTGGCAAGGATGGAATCGCAAAGACTTTGCATATCGCAGGGCCATTTGTGATGCGTTGAATCAACTACAAACAGGGGAAACCGACCCTGAGAATAACGATGCATCCGAGATAGCTATATGGATTGCTGTTGCCTACGCATTGCTTGGTGAACCCGCTGCGGCCCTTCAGCATCTAGAACATGTGCAAGACAGCCGTCTTATGGAACCTTTGCGTAAATGGCTCGATCTGTTTTGGGATATGTTCACGGATTCCTCATCATTTGATATTGATCGACTAGCCAGAATGTGGGGTATTGATATCGTTACGGATATCGCTATGCAATTGAAGAATATAGTATCCGAATTGCAATCATCAACGTCCGTATCCCAAAGGTATTATTATCTTTTAGCCTATTTCAGAAAAACCAACCATTGTGCCCGCATTAGGATTATACCGGTGGTCAAAGACGAAGATTGCGGTGCTATTTGGCGAATCGAGGTGCATACCTATCAGAATCACCCGACTTCAGCACCATCCATGTACTCCGTCCCACGCCCCGAATGCCCATCGTCTGAGGCTATTCAATGGATTATGGAGCACTTCGTCGGCCTGGTTGTGGCACCTCACGAATTGCGATCTCGTTGGCAGGAGGAAGAAGATAATCAAGTGCGTGAGGCGTTGGATTCCACAAATTGACTGTAGTGCTTCTTTTCTTGTGATAGTGATACGTTAGTATTCGACGTGGTGCCTGCGAAATCCCGCCGACGGCTCTTGGTAGTCTATGGCCATAGCTTGTTCCAAGATTTTCTCCCTGCGGCCCGATCACAGCGCCAGATGGGTGGATATCCGTGGCAGGCGCTATGCGGCCGATGGTGATTATAGTGGTCCACATAGGCGTCTGTTAAACCCCTTATTACCCATGGACAATACGAATCCACGACGAGCCTGGGCTAGGGTCTCGCGGGAGGCGGAGCACGGGGTAGGATAGGCTGGAACGCTGGGGCTGTCACCCTTTGGCCTGGTCTCGCCATATCATGCCCCTAGAGACTCTGGGCCCAGCGATCAACGATCTGTCTAGAATTAGGGAATTAGGGGGTTAACCCGCATTCCGTGGGATCCCTCTATAGGATCCATCGACCGTACTCCCTCGCGGATCGCGACGAAGTGTTCACATGCCCTGCATTAATCTGCACCTTGGGATGGTCTGGCAAAGAGTGCATCAATGGCCGCCGCAGTAGGCGTGTGCACGATGCCACGTTCGGTAATAATGGCGGTAATGAGGGCCGCTGGCGTGACATCAAAAGCCGGGTTGTACACTGTGATATCCGCAGGGGCAACGGATACGTTCCCGATTCGGCGCACCTCATCAGCCGCTCGTTGTTCAATCGGAATGTGCGGACCATCGGGGGTGGCTCTGTCGATGGTAGACACCGGCGCCGCGACATAAAATGGCACCTGGTGATAGTGAGCGAGCACTGCCAATCCATACGTCCCAATTTTGTTCGCCGTATCGCCGTTGTGGGCAATGCGGTCCGCACCCACGATAATCGCATCCACCGCACCGCGTGCCATTACCGAAGCGGCCATGCTGTCCGTCAGTAGCGTCGCGGGAATGCCCTCGTGCATCAACTCCCACGCGGTTAATCGTGCGCCTTGGAGCAGGGGCCGTGTCTCATCGACCCAGACATGGCGAATCCAGGTGTTTTCATGCAGTGCACGGATGACGCCCAAGGCGGTCCCATAACCCCCAGTAGCTAGAGAGCCTGCGTTACAATGCGTCAAAATCGTTACTGGTCCAGCAAAGAGCGTCCGTCCTGCGCGTCCCATCGCCATGTTGTTCTCGACATCCTCGGTTTTAAGCCTATCGGCCAATGTTTGCAGCGTAGATACGGTCTCCATGGGATCCATACCGCGAATGCGCTCCAGTGCCTGGGTAATTGCCCACGACAAATTGACTGCGGTAGGACGCGCCTGACTGATGCGCTGCGCTGCATCCTGCAACCGGTTCTGAAATTCCGGCGAGAGGGCATCCAAGCGTTGAGCC
>PXYW01000104.1 GCA_003023695.1 Sulfobacillus benefaciens
CCCCCGGTTCCAAAGTGACACCGACGCCATTATCAATGTCAGTACGGCTGCCATTTGCGGTACCGATTTGCATGCCTATCATGGTGAGGTACCGGGTTTTGAGCCGGGAATTGTGATGGGTCATGAATTCATGGGAACCGTCGCTGACGTTGGATCCAAAGTGACCACTCTTAAGGTGGGCGATCGGGTCGTAGCGTCTGATATTACCGCCTGCGGCACATGTTGGTATTGCCGTCAAGGCCAACATTGGAATTGTCCGAAGCGCAGCTTGTTCGGTTATGGTCCTGCGTTTGGAGAGAGCTTGGCAGGTGGACAGGCGGAACAGGTGCGAATTCCTTTTGCGGATACTGTGCTCATTCCGGTACCTCCATCACTTCCCGATGAACAAGTTTTGTTTCTTGGAGACATTCTTACCACAGGGTATCTTTGTGCCCTTAACGGCGGGGTTAAACCAGGAGACTTGGTGGCGGTGGTAGGGTGCGGGCCCGTAGGAATTTTTGCTCAGATGGCCGCGAGAGTGATGGGTGCGGCACGGGTCTACGGCATTGACCGGATTTCCGACCGTTTAGCCATGGCCGAACGATTTGGCAGTGTGCCAATAAATTTCGAAACAAAAGACCCCAAAGATGTAATCTGGGCCGATAGTAACGGGAGGGGCGCAGATGTTGCATTAGAAGCAGTGGGTGGAAAAGATCCTTTGGATACAGCTATTCGGGTGATTAGGCCGCATGGCACAGTATCAATTGTGGGTGTGCACTTGGAGGAAAACTACCCCTTTTCCGCCGTGGATGGCTTTGTACGTGAATTGACCGTGCGCTTTGGAGTCGGGGATCCGATTAGACTGGCCGCGCAAATATTGCCGCTAATCGAACAAGGAGTATTACAGCCACAACAAATCATTACACATCGAATATCGTTGGATGAGGTTCCTGAAGGATATCGTATATTTAATGAACGCAAGGCGTTCAAGGTTGTCGTCAAATTTTAACTGCATCACGGGATGGCATAGGACAGAATATCGCTGCCTTGTCATCCCATTGTTTTTGGTTACCAGAACGCCATGGTCGCATCCCGACTAGGCTTCGTAGTGTTGTCCTGCTATCCACCAAGGATTGTGGCCACCAATCGTTGTGATCTTCAATAGTCACAGAGTACAAGCCCACGTTGTAGAGATTTTTCGCATACCGGCACATTTCCCGCAAGGCTTCGTATTCGAGAACTAGGGAAATCACTTCAGGACGATCTGGCTGAATCATCGCCTCGGTCAAAAACAATTGTGTTTCATCGGCCTCAAAGGGTACTTGCACTCTCATGAACATCCCGGACAATTCTTGAGGCATGTCTGGAGAAATTTCCGGAACCGTCCTTAGATAGTCTTTAAAATCTCTTATGGGCAAAGGCAAGTCCAATCGATTTCTGTATCTTAGCCCCAGACGGCTTACGGTTTTGACATGCGGCAAACACCGTTCCCAAATTCCCCGCGCCTCAAATATGAAGGAATCCCAATTTTCATAGGGATTAAGGCGAACAAAGGCAAACCCTTGGGGTGTAAGCCGAAGCTTAATTCACGGCAAAAACCATTGACTAAACGGCTCCATTTAATTTTCAAACAAGTACCGTTAACAGGGGAGGCCTTTATTCAATTGATGGGCAAAGTACAGGATTAATGCCTAGCGGAATTATTAAGCTATCAGGGAGCGTCACCGAGAGGAAAATCACAGACACACCCGACAATTTTTGCAGGTAAACTCGGCATTTTGTCGAATGGGTATGGATGCATAAAGATACATCCGCTAACATTAAGAGGATAGTTGTCGGTCATTGTTCGAATACATGAGGAGCGAAAAGGTTGGAGTGGACCGTCTTGAGAGACCGTGCGTTAGGGACAATGCTTGGGTTGGCCGCGGGCGATGCTATGGGAATGCCTACCCAAATGCTTTCTCGCAGCCAAGTACTGAGACTTTTTCCCCAATTGTCATGGTTCCAAGAGGCGCCGCCAGAAAACCCCATCAGTGCCGGGTTGCCTGCGGGTCGCATTACCGATGATACTGAGCAGGCACTTATGGTGGCAAAGCTTCTTGTGACCGGTAAAGGGTCATTTGATGGCCGAACATTTGCCGAACAATTAACGAATTGGGCCCAGATTGTGGAACAGGGTGGCAACGAGCAACTGGGTCCTTCCTCTCGCAGGGCGCTGGATAACATTTTGCGAGGTATTCCCCTCGAAAGCGCCGGTCGATGGGGCACCACCAATGGTGCCGCGATGCGGATAGCGCCAGTTGGCATTGCCTGTTGTGCAAAACCTGCGGAGAATTTAGTCAACCTGGTGACTGATGTGGCTCAGGTAACCCATAATACGGGCCTGGCGATTTCCGGGGCTAGCGCCGTGGCATCGTTTATCGCAGCAACACTGGATGGGGAACATTTGCAAGAATCAATAAGAATTGCGCTTGCGGCGGCAAAATTAGGGTCTGAACGAGGGTATTATGCACCAGGCCCATCACTGGCTGACAGAATTGAGTGGGCATTGAATTTTTGTACCTTGGCGGATGACGATGTGTTTTTGGATATATTAGACAGACTCGTGGGTACTGGAGTTGCTACCGAACAGTCGGTACCGACGGCGTTTGCGCTGGTTGTGCGCTGGCCCACGAATCCATGGCGGGTTATCACGGAGGCGGCCCGGTTGGGTGGCGACAGCGACACCATTGGCGCTATTGCAGGTGCGATGGCGGGGGCGCAGACGGGAATTGATGCATTTCCGTCAAATGTGTTAGAAACCATTGAACAGGTTAACCATTTGTCGTTGGCATCACTCGCGCAACAATTACTGGAATTGAGACACGGGAGGGAACGAGGCTGAAACAGCTGCAAGCAAACCGTCCATGGCACGTTGAGGCTCATGGTATTGAACCGGTGTCGGACTTGGAAAGACGGGGTCGGTTGAGCGACCTTTTTTGGATTTGGTTTGCGGCCAATATCGGACTTTTGGGTTTGGTTTATGGGGCCATTGCGGTCTCGTTTGGCCTGAATTTTTGGCAAGGATTGTTGGCCATCGTCGGGGGAGCGTCATCATTTTTATTAGTGGGATTATTTACGATTGCTGGCCGCGATGGCGGTGCACCGATGATGACACTGTCGCGGGCTGTGTTTGGAATTTATGGAAATATCTTGCCCAATGTTGTCAGTTGGCTGTCGTTGGTGGGATGGGAAACCATCAGTGTAATTACTGGAACGCTTGCATTAATGGCCCTATTCGGGATGTTTGTTCGATTTTCCCTGGACGTGTCTGCCATCGTATCAATGGTGCTAATGCTGGGACTGACAATTCTTTTTGGGCTTTTGGGCCAAGCCACACTGGTGGTGGTACAAACCTGGGCCAGTTATTTATTTGGGGCTTTAACTCTGGTGGTAATCGTACTGCTAATCCAGCATACCAATTGGACGGTGCTTTGGCATCATCCGGCGGGGCCTTGGGTGACGGGTTTTCTTCCTGCCTTGTCCATCATTATTGCAGGAACCGGATTAAGTTGGGCCAACGCGGCAGCTGACTACAGCCGGTACATTCCCAGATCCGCTTCCCGTTTCCGCATTGTGTGGGCCACTACACTGGGGGCAGTGGTACCGTTGGTGGTGCTCATGGTAGTGGGAATGTTGCTTGCGACCCGGCAACCGGGATTGGCCAGTGCGGCTAACCCGATTGCAGTGATAGAAAGGGCATTGCCGCCCTGGATGGGTGTGCCTTACTTGCTTACTGCCGCCGGAGGCTTAATTGTTGAAGCCGATTTAAGCCTTTACTCATCTGGACTGAATTTACTTAACATGTTTGTTCCCTTGCCTCGGTATAAAACCGTGTTGATTGACGCGGCGATAATGATTGTGGGAACCATTTACGTTGTGTTAGTGGCACAAAATTTCTTCGGACCTTTTGAATCCTTTATTTTGTTGCTAGGAGTGGGCTTAGCCGCCTGGGCCGGCATATTTCTCCTCGATCAGATCTTGTTTCGCCAGGAGGTCTATCGTGCCACCGATATGTACCCCAATCTTAAGGCGAAAAAGGTTCGCTGGTGTGCCGTATTAGCTTGGTTATTGGCGGTGGCTACTGGACTCTTATTCACGACTTCGCCATTTTTCACCGGCCCCTTGGCGAAGGGCATATTTGCCAACTCAAGTCTCGAGTTGCTAATGTCATTTGCTGTGGGGCTAATCCTTTATTTGGTCCTAGTAACAGTCAATACCCGAATTGTTTCCCGGCGATCTGACACGGGGATACAGTAAATGTGTCGAGGCCGGCTACTGCTTTTAGGCAGCATCATTATGGATGTCATTATGGCGGTTCCCCGATTGCCAGAACGTGGGGGGGATGTCCTGGCGTCTTCGGCTAAATTTTATCCTGGTGGAGGATTCAATGTGCTGGTGGCCGCGCGCCGCATGGGAATGGACGCGTTTTATGGGGGATTGATAGGCGATGGGCCCATGGGGGAGCGTATCCGGGAAAACTGCCAACAAGAACATATTTCGTATTTGGCCAAGGCCACTGCATGCGCTGACAACGGGTTTGTAATGGCATTGGTGGAACCTGATGGCGAAAGAACTTTTGTCACTCATCCCGGGGTAGAAAGCCAGTTGCAACCAACACATTTAGCGGCATTGGCCTTAGATGACCACGATGTTGTCTACATCTCCGGATATGACTTGCTATATCCTGTATCTGGATCGACGATATTGCAATTTCTTAGCATGCTAAGTCCAGAGGTTCGTATAGTGTTCGATCCTGGACCGCTCATTTCGGATATTCCGGATCAACATATGCAAGCAGTCACGTCTCGTGCATGGATCGTTACGGCTAACCGCCGAGAATTTCGACAATGGACCAGCCAAGCAACCCCCGAAAATGCACTGAATCGTGTGTTGGACCACATGCAGCCCCAATCCTTGGCAATATTGCGCGATGGTGCAGAAGGGGCTTGGTTGGCCAGTACGGAACAAATTTATTTTGCTAAATCCAGGAAAGCCCAAGTTGTGGACACCACGGGAGCAGGAGATACCCATACGGGGGTGCTGATTGCCTCCCTAACAAACCAGGAAGATCCGTACCAGGCCTTATGGACTGCTAATGTTGCCGCTTCGCTTTCCGTGGAAAAATGGGGTCCTGCTACCTGTCCCGAACGCCAGGTCGTCGAAGCGGAAATCCGTCGTCTTCGTTGCTAAAAGGAACTAGTCCTGGTTAAAAAAACCTACGATAATCTCTTTCGGCTTTTCTCGGCCCTCACGGGACCCGCAGTCCTCACAGGATCCGTCTGCTCGGGGGTGGCTTCCGCCTCATCGCGTGGGGATGTTTTTCCCCCACGCACCGCTCAAGATCCCGGCAGGAGAAGGATGGGAGGAAACACCCATCGGTGTCCCGTCGGTGGTGCCCTGAGCCCCAGTGTTACTGGGCCCTCATTCAGATGCCCCGTCGCTCCTTTCGCCACGTGGTGGCGACGGGGAGAATCAGATGATGGTCATTCCGTCAATAATGTCTTGCGATACCCTAACCACGCATTCCAATCCTGCTGTCGTTTTTTCAGGGCGGCAGTGAGGGCCCGTTTGAGTCGATTCCATGCGCTCCAGTCAGTTTTACGATAGGTCGAGTCATTCCACTAA
>PXYW01000105.1 GCA_003023695.1 Sulfobacillus benefaciens
GGTCCCCTCCGCGTTCTCTCTGGATTTTCCTTCTTGGCATAGCACCGCCTTCCACTTCTGTCAAGCGATCGCCGATAAACGTAACCTAGCGACAAAATGTAAAACCAGTAGGTTTGCAGATAGAGTAGGCCGACCTCTTTCGAGGTCAGCCCCTCAGTGAACGGTGCGTGCAGTTTTCCCGCACACCGCTCTACGTCACGTACTCTTGAACTTATGCACTCGGTCTTGGGCGCGGTTAAACGCCGCATGTCGTCTAGCCCAGTACTCTGTGTCGCCGCGCTTGCGCTGGCGTTTGGCGGAGGAGGTCTTCTCCCGACGCCGACGTACGATCTCCAGATACTCGGAGTCGGTGAGAGGCCGACCGTCCGCCGCGTCTCGGACGACCCGCTCAGCATAGCGCAGGCCCGCTCCAAGCAACCGTTCATGGGTATAGGTGGCGTATAGCATACGGGTGCGTCGGTAGGTTTTACTCCCACCTCGCTGAGGCAATCGACAGCGCCGAATACGTTGACGGACATAAGCATCGAGTTGGGTCATCTGTTGTCCGAGCAAGGCCACGGCACAACGGCAGCGGCCTGTGATGGACCGATATACATGGACTGCTTTAGCAGCCTGTGCCCAGAATCACCGGATTCACGCGGTCCACTAAGGCTGCGAGACTGAGCGTAAGAGGTTTCGGTGTCGTTTCTTTGATGGCCTCTCGGAACGCCTGCATGGCCTCCGAGGTACATTTCAGACCAAAGCTCCACGTTCCGTCCCGTTTCCGAAACCAGCCTTGAATCGTGACACCCAAGTATTCGAGTTCCGGAATCGTCCGTCCGTTGGCGGTGCGTTGCTCCATAAGATACAGCGTCTTCGTCTTCTCGGCAGAGAGGTCGAGTTTTAAACGTCCCATGACCTGTTGCACGATAGCCGCTCCCCGCGTGATGCCCTCTGCCTCTTTCGCAAAGACCAGAAAATCATCCGCGTACCGAACGAACGAGATCCCAGCCTGGCTGAGTTCCCAGTCTAGCTCGTTGAGATAGATGTTGGCCAGCAGCGGTGAAATGACACCACCTTATGTCAAGTAAATGTAAATGCAAAGTTAACCGCCAGACCGCGCATGGCACGGTCTGGCGGGTTCGGATTACTTCGCATAACGCTTGAGGCGTTTCAGAGCCGCGTGAGCCAATCGAGTAAGTTCTGATCCTCGGTCCACGCGGGCATTTCCGATGAGATAAGATTGGGATAGGCCTTCTCCAAAGCCTGTCGTTTGAGTTCGGTGTCGGCCCGGGCATAAATTTCCGTGGTCGCGAGATCCACGTGCCCCAAAAGGTCACGGATGTAAATCAAGTTCACGCCTGCTTGGAGCAAATGCATGGCCTTGGAGTGGCGGATCGCATGGGGTGTCACATGTTCTGGGACGATCGCTGACTGGGCGCGGGCTCGTTGAGTATATTTATCGAGGATAAAGGCCACGCCAGCCCGCGTCAACGGCTGACGACGGCTGTTCGTAAAGAGTGGCCAATCTTGGGTTCCATTGGGACCCAGCCGCCATTCTGCCATGTAGTGCTGAATCAAGGCAGCCGTCGGAGCCATCAGCGGCACGTGTCGTACCTTGTTTCCTTTTCCGGTTAGGCTGATAATGGCGGGAGCGTCCAAGCGCACGTCACGCACGTGCAGATCCACTAACTCTTGAACCCGTGCCCCCGTATCATAGAGAGTCGCTAGCAATGTGGCATCCCGCCGTCCCATCCGGCGGGTACGATCGGGCTGAGCCAGAACCAGTTTCAGGGCTTCCGGTGTCAGATGGTGCACGATTGGGGCAGCCGTCTTCTTCAACGGAATGGACAGGATCTTCTGGTAGGATAGGAGTCCCGTCGGATCTTCCCCTTGAAGATAGCGATAGAAGGCATGGAGACTCGCCAGCCGTTGATTGCGGGTGGCGACCGTGTTGTGCCGGTCGGACTCAAGCCAATCCAGAAAGGCGCGCACAAGGACGGCGTCAAGGTCAGTGAGCGTGAGCCGCTCGATAGCCATCCCGTGGACCTCCTGGCAATACCGCAAGAGCAGCTTAAACGTGTCCCGATAGGACTCAATCGTGTGCGGTCGCAGATTCCGTTGCTTGGGCAGATATTGGGTGAGATAGGTGCTGAGTGCTCGCGCTAAATCCGTGGGCTTAATGGCCATCACCTCCCACGGACGGCACGACATGCCCCAACGTCTCTTCCATTCGCAACACAATGTCCGGGAACAGATCCGCCGTGAGGCGGAGATAATGCGCGGTGTCCTGAAAGGAATAGTGGCCGAGATACGTTTTGAGCAAGGGCAACGCCGCAGTGAGGTCGCGCCCCTCGCGAACCCACCGGCGCAGACAATGCACACTGTAGGTGTGGCGAAAATCATGAACCCGCGGCCCTTTACTCCATCCGCCATGTGAAATGCCTGCACGCCATAGGAATCGACGGAAGTTTTTGTACACATTCCCGCCCGTCAACGGGCGGTCGGGGCCGGCGAGGAAATAGACCGTATTGGGTCGTGATAGCGGATGGACCTGTTGGTGATAGTGTACCAACTGCTGTCTGAGAGATTCCACCACCGGCAGGAGCCGATCTTTATGAAATTTCCCATCCCGCACGGTGACGATTCCCGCGTGGTGATCCACATCTTCCAGTCGTAAGTGCAGCGCCTCCGACAACCGCATGCCAGTGCCGTACAACACGCGAAACAGCAGCGGCAAGGTCCAGTGCCGATAAGGAACCTCCGCCTGATAGCGGCACGCATCGACCTGCCGGAAAAAAGCTACCAATTCTGCATCACTATAGATATACGGGATATAGGTTGGCCTCTTCGCACCCTGGCCGGCGGGCGGCACGTACGCAGGTATCCCTAGATCCGCCATATAAAGAGCTAACTGGCGAACTGGTGTGCAGCGATGCCTCCACGTGGCATGGGCTTCGTGCGATCGTCGTTGGGTCCAGGCGACGACCACCGGTTTCTCGAGCGTGGCGGCCGTCCAGCCCTGGTCGCCGACGAATTGGTCGAAGTGATGAAGTATGCGTGCTTCCCCATGATAGGAATAGCCCATCGCCTGCTTTTGCTGAATAAGGCCCTCAATCAGAGACGCCAGACTGCTGGTGTAATGTAACGACGTCATGGGTGCAACACCGCCTCAGGGTCGACGGCACAAGCCCGCAAATGATCCACATCCACCTTGAGGTAAATCGCGGTGGAATCGACATCCGCATGCCCCAACACCTCGGCAATCACCGGTAACGCCGTGTCCTGACATAATAACGCCGTGGCAAGGGTATGGCGCAAAGCATGAAATCCGCGCTTCCGCTGCGGTGGCAGCGGAACGTGGGCCATGTGGCGATACTTCTCCAAGACCTGGTGGAGGTGGTCGTCATCGCCAAACGGTTCGAGGGGCGCGAGATGGCGCAGAAAAACATACGGGGAGTCGACCTGCGGTCGACCATGTTTCAAATAGTCAATGATCGCCCACCCCACATCGGGAAGCAGGGGCAGAGTGAGTAGCTGCCCCGTCTTGGAAGCTACAAACTCAATCCGGTTGTCTGCCCAATGAAGATGTTCCAGTTGGAGATGCTTGACATCCATGGAGCGCAATCCCAAGCGCGCCACCAGTAAAATCATGGCATAATCCCGTTTACCCGTGGGATTTCCCCGGTCGATGACATCTAAGACCTGCTTGACTTGGTCCGGAGTCCATGCGGACGGAATCCGAGCTTGCCGTGCCACTCGGACAGAGGGTAAGGTCGAGCTGAGATCGCGGTCGTGTTGTCCGGACTGGTAGACATAACGCAAAAAGGACCGGAGTCCGCAGAGTTGTTGCTCGACCGTCTTCGGCTGATACCCCATCCAGGTGTCAAGATAGGTGCGGCAATGCCGCGCCGTAATCTGGGTGACGTCGGTGATCTTTTGCGATTCCAAGAAACTGAGGAATTTTTCGGCGCTTTTCCGATAGTGATCCTGGGTCACGCGCGAGTAACGCTCGCGACACGCATGGCTATACGCTTCTAGCACGGCGTCGAATAATGAAGTTTGCAGCAACTGGCGTTGCTTGTAGTACCGCCGGAGGATACTGCCATGTTGCTGAAAGTCACCCAACATGCGTACAACCCGTCCAATATTAATGATACTCTGGGTGAGCTGCCCGGTCTCCTCTAAGACCGGGTAATCATAACGAGCCTCCAGGAATCGAAGACCGAGACCTTCCGTAAATTGCATGGCGCCTTGTTCTTCCAGAAAGGTGGCGATGTGACGCCAAACCCGACGATAATATCGCCGAGTCTCCAGAGTGTAATGGAGCCGTTCGAGTTCCTTCTCTAATGCCTCAGTGAGGTCCGAAAATGTCTCAAACATCTAACCCAGTCCTCCTTAAAATGAAATTGGGAAAGTGTTACTCCCAATTTCATTTTGAGACCTCACATCGTTATGCGAAGTATATTAAGCGAGGGAAACCGCGCGATGCGCGGTCTGGCGGTTAACTTTGCATTTACATTTACTTGACATAAGGTGGTTAATGTAAAGCTTTACATTAGCCACCCTGAGGAGAGCCGGCCCTTGAGAAGCTCCTCACACCGTTTTCCACAACCCCCGCCTTGAGCCATTGCCAAATAAGGTTTAGGATGGAGCGGTCGGCAATCTTTCGCTTTAATATCCTCCGCAGAATACGATGGTCTATTGCATCGAAGTACCCTTTGATGTCCGCGTCGTATACCCAGACATAGCCTTGCTCCATCATGTGAATAATGCGTCCAAATGCATTGAACGCGCCCTTGTCGGGGCGAAAGCCCACAGAGGCCGGGTGAAACTCGGTCTCATAGAGCGGTTGGAGAATATCCACGACGGCTTGCTGCACGACTTTGTCCCGGATAGAGGGAAGCTCAAGGGGACGCTGCTTCCCGTTCCGTTTCGGAATGTAGCGTCTAAGGACGGGCAGTGGCTTATAGGTTTTGGCTCTCAGAGCATTGAGCAAGCTTTGAAGGTTGTCCTCCAGATGCTCCTCGAAGGCAGACAGATTTACTCCGTCCACTCCTCCTGCACCTTGATTTGCCTTCACTTTGCGCCACGCTTCGTATAACCGCTGATAACTCAGCAGGCGTCCATAGAGATTATGCCATTTCAAGTTCAAGTGTCTCCTCGCAAGCAGAACCCTCTCGGCAGTGTTTCACAGCGGAGGCTTACCGATGTCTGCTTCTGAATCAACGTTTCAGCGACGACGCCGTCCTTCGCTTCACCCGGAGTTATGGTCTCCGGGCTACTTCGCTACTATGAAGGCGCTCTGACTTCTCTCGGCACACGAGCAATTTCGGAACGCCTTATATGCCCATGCCCATTTCGGTAGCCGAGAGACCTCGACGGGTCACCCGCACTGGCTCCAGTGTGCATGTCTCACCCTCCACGTGATGAACCGCATACCCCGTTAGCGTGGTTGACAGGGCTGCCTTACCCCTTGGTAGGGTTTTGGATTCCGCAGAGGTCGCAACGTCTCCCGTTCATCCCGCCGTTTCGGCATTCAGCATTACGCTTTTAACCTGCACCCTTCGGATAGGGACCTCACGGCATCCCCT
>PXYW01000106.1 GCA_003023695.1 Sulfobacillus benefaciens
GGGTATGGCACAGGGATGGAGCCAACGTGCTCCCAATCCGCTCGGGGCATCTTGGTGCCTTCGCAACCGGCTTCAATCTGTTGTGTGACTTCAGTGGTCAGCAACCATTGGTGGAGCCACTGAGCCATAACCGATTTGGGTTGTAACACAAGAAATTCGGTTGAGCACACACCGTCTGAATCGCCAACGATCGTCTTTTTTAAGTACGGACGAAGCTTTCCATATAAGACATCGCCCGGTCTGAATACGCCGACGGTTGAGTCTTCCATTTGGCGAGAGTCGCTGTCGGTTGGATGGAAGCGACCTGTTCCTGGCTCAACATCCTCCAACCCAACGTATTGCCAACCTTTGGGAACATTAGTACATCGCTCAGTACGCAGGGATGCCACTCGTTTAATCCGTGCAATCTCCCAATGCTCAGGAACATTGCCGATCCAATCCACCCCAGAATCCTTGTGCTTCGGATAACGCGGGTAGTGGTTCATTTGTCGTCCTCCACCGTATCTAATCCGCGTCCGGTGGCTTCAGCCAGGGTCATGCCGGTTGGCGTCTTCCATTCGACCCATCCGTTGGCACTCCGAAACAACACGATTTGGGCCGCCCCACTGGGCGTCTTAAACAGGGTATCTCGGGTAAATTCGGTGATGCCATGGACCTCGACCAACGTCCCGTCCTCTATGAGTCGCTGACGGCGCACACGCAGCGCGTCCGACGTGGCTTTCTGGGTCGGTTCCGGAGCGCACGTCGACCCTTTAAAGACCGTGAGGCCGTCCGACCCGTAAACACCTTTGGCCTCCGCACCGCGTGCATGACAGTGCACCATGAGGTCGGTAGATTTAGGAGCGGCCGTCGCCAAGGGTTGAAAGAGCGGAAACCCCAAGGTCGCCAGCAAGGTGGCGATGGTCTCGAAGATCTCCTCGCATTCCGCTTGGAGCGGCGCCGGGGTATGCGGACGCGATCCCGCATTGCCATTCTCTAACGCATAACGGCCCGCCTCGTGACCCTGTTGAATGGACTTCCATTCCAGGTATCGCGCATGCGTGTCGGTTTGGGATTTCGTGCGGGACACGGCAATCAGCGCTCGGGACCAGAACGCTTTTTGGGCCAGATGGTCCTTGAAGCGTTGCCGCACGGAGTTCGTCTGCCCGATGTAGCATTGGGTGCGCCGATCCTCGGATTCGTCACCGAACAGAAAGTAGACCGCCACCTGGTTCGCTTCCGGCATGGCGAAAAACCTAGACATTTCACTGCGCGGCACGTCAAAGACCTGGACGGTCCGGGTCGTGATCTCAGCCCGACGAATTCCTTGGGGATCGCCCAACGGCAAATAGATCTGAATGGTCAGGGGCCTCATTCGGTAACCTCCCCGAGTAACGCCGCGATCTCGGCCTCAATCTGTTGCAAGTCCGCATCGATGGCCTCCAGGGGTCGTGGGGGAATGTATTGGTAGAAATAGCGATTGAAATTGATTTCATAGCCCACACGCCCCACGCCGCCATCCTGGGGATCCCGGTAGGTTTCGTCAATCCAGGCGTCCGGCACGTGGGGGAGCACCTCGCGCGCGAAATAGTCCCCGACGTTTTCCATCAGCGACACATTTTCATAATCGGTTAACGCGGGATCGGCGACGGTCTGCCCGTCGGCATCCACTACCGGCTCACTCGCGGGATCGCGTTCACCCAAGGCATTCACCAGGGCCTTGACAACCGCCTTCGTGACCTTGCCCACCGCCGGCATGACTGCCGCGGTGTCGGCCACAAAACTCTCCGCCCACGACAGGGGCTGGGTCGTGCCTAGATGCGGTTGCAGGGCCGCTTCCCAGGCGGCTTGTTGCGCGGAGGTCAGCTTGGCCCATGTCTTTTCCGCCTTAAGCCGGGCTAAAGAGTCGGCATGAATATGCAATGCCATGCGCAACGGGCGGAGCACCCGGATGCGGCGGTACCCAAAGGTCCGGTAATCGAGCATCCGACTCATCTCATCATTCTCAGCGGCCGCGTAGATCTCAACGATCCGGTGACGCTGGTCATCGCTGATCATCCGACGCTTGTTCCCCTCGTTCTTCATCGCCGTCCACTGGTCCGCGGCATTGATGAGCTGGACCATTCCGCGCCGATGGTCGGGCTTCTTATTCGAGAGAATCCACAAGTAGGTACCAATCCCCGTCCGGAAGAAAATTTCCGTGGGGAGTGCCACAATGGCTTCGACTCGATCGTTTTCCAGGAGCCAACGCCGAATCTCGGATTCCCCGGACCCTGCCCCGCCATTGAACAATGGGGAGCCTGACAACACGATCGCTGCCCGCCCGCCGCCATTTTCCGGCCGCTCCAGCTTGCTGACTAGGTGCAACAAGAACAGCATGGATCCGTCATTAATGCGCGGAAGCCCTGGGCCGAACCGCCCGGCATACTGCTTTTCCTTGTGCTCCGCCGTCACCGCGTCGTGGTCCTTCTCCCATTTCTTCCCGAACGGGGGATTGGACAGCCCATAATGGAACCGTTCGCCGGGAAATTGGTCATCCGAGAGCGTGCTACCGAGTTTAATATTCTGCGAGAGATCACGGCCGGGATCGGATTCGAGGGTGCGCAGCAACATGCCAGCCAGGCAAACCGCATGGGTTTCTGGCTCCAGTTCTTGTCCATAGGGGATCAGCACAGGCGGCACGTGGAGACGATGGCCATAATCGGCCACATGGTCCATCGCGTCGGTCAAAAACCCGCCGGTGCCGCACGCCGGATCGTACAACGTGCGAATGAGGCCGGGATTCGAGGCAAACAGCGCGTCATCAGGGTCCAGCAGCAGGGCGGTGGCGAGGTGCACGACGTCCCGCGGCGTCATGAAGTCTTCGGCCCCTTCATTGACCTCGGCGCCAAACCGACGAATGAGGTGCTCGTAGAGGTTGCTCATGGTCCGGTCGGACACCACGGCGGGGTGCAGATCGATTCCCGCAAAGTTGGCGCAGATTTTGAAGAGTAATCCGGCCTTGTCGAGACGGATGATGGTATTCGTGAAGTCGAACTGTTCGAAAATGACCCGGGCATTGTCCGAGAAGTGGGCCACGTAGTCCTGAAGATTTTGGCGAGTCTTCGTGCCACCCAACGAGCTCAGCGTATACGCGGACGTGTTGTAGAACGGGAAACAGGTTATCTGGCGCAGAATGAGATCCAAATCCAGATCCAGATCGTCCTTCTGATGCAACTGATACGCCTTGCGCACTGCGTCGCGAGTCGGCTCCAAAACGCATTCTAATCGACGCAGTAAGGTAAAGGGAAGAATGACTTTCCCAAAATCGGTGTGCTTAAAATCTCCCCATAAGTCCTCGGCATTTTTCCAAATGAACTCCACCAAGGACCCATTCGACAGTGAACCATTCGTCGTAGCCATTACAACCTCCAACCATGTTTTGCACAATATAGCATACTCACAGGATATCAGGTCCGAAGTAGAACTCAACCATGTGTTGCATAAAGCGGGGGCAACATCACGGGCGTAGGGTATCGTTTCTCCATAGCTTCAGGAATATTGCTACGCCGACGGGAAGACGAGCCGTTCAACATGGGTAGAAATATATACCGGCATCACGCTTGGAGTTGACCATAAAGTTTTCATTATTCAAGGCAAGACTAATCAGTTCCTTTTTCAACGGAATGTGCAATGTGGGAACCTCATTCATGGAATCGCGAAAGGCAGGCAGAATACCCCACAACTTTTGTATCCTGGATTGGATTGTTTTTGACTGGCAGTTTACGATGTCGCTCTTATCATCATACTCCGGATACACCACGATCACGGGCAAGCCTAACTCTCCCACACCAAAGGTTATCTCTTCTCGGAGGGCTCGACTGTTCTTAGTGCTAGAACTTAAGAATAAGATGATGTTCTTCGAGCTATTCAGCCGATCGTGCAAACGTGGTTTTAACGTCTTTTCCCAGTCGCTGCCATCCCGGACATTGTAATTTTTTTGATGGGAATCTATAAACGGAAAGCTCTTGTCTTTTTCTTTCCAAGCTCGTAAGAGATTGTAATACAAAAAATCCTTCGTCGCGTGTGCACCTAAAGTACTCTCATGGAATGGCTCGCTGACATAAAATGCTGTGTAATTTCCACTACGGTACGCCATAATGGTTGACCTCCCTTTACAACATTCAGATTAGTCTACACTAATGTTTTCAGTTTATAAAAGTTGATCTTGTCCTTCTTTGACTCGTGAATGATAATCGATACTTTGGATGGATACGTGAACTTTATTCGGCTTGTTTTAAACGACCATATGAGCAATTCGAGCAATTCCTGTTCAGTAATCGCATCATACTCTTTGAATCTCGTAATCCCTGATCCTAAAAGAGGAATCGAAATCGATCTGCCGTTGTAAACGATATCGACTTCATTCCAGAAGTTCATGAGAAAGTTGATGTAGTCATTCATGTAGAGGAATGCTCTGTTGTCCTTATCGAACTTGGAAAACGCCGTCAACAAAAAATCGTGATGCTTAAAAATGGTCCCCAGTCGGTATCGGTTGCGTTTCCCCTTTTGTCGGTGTAAATCCTCTCCTTGGAAATTGTCGCGCACATGCTCGTCATGCGCGATTAATCGATCCAACTCAGTAATGTCCTGTACGTTGGTGTTGATATAGATCCCGTTAAGAGAGGTAGTCGAGATGATCACGTCATCGACCAGTGTGTCAAAGTACTCGTTAAACGCGATAACCTTTAGTCCCCTCTGATCGAAAACGTCGCCAACCTTGACATCAACGGTGGAGTTGTTCACCTTAAGGGTGACGCGATCCAGCAGATTCGCTCTGAACCACATATAAATATAAATTGCCAAAAATAGTCCAAGCAAAACGATGAACCACGCTATTTTGCGGTTACTAGGGATGCTGATAAAGAAAGAGCACAAGGTAAAAAATACGCTGATAATGGTCAGTACGGCCATGTAATTTTTCAACAGTATCCAGTCTAAGAACCTAACCTTGAGTTTCACCTCGCCCTCCTTCCACTGCACCGTAGTGAATTCATCCGGAATCTGGGTCATTTAGTCTGTGAGCAGTTAAGAAACAATTCGGGTCTGCTCCGACATCTACTTGTCGCTACTTACTCCACCGATCGATTACACGTTCCTAGACCAAATTCCCGCAAAACAACCAGCGAAGCGATTCTAATGTCGCCTCTGCCATGTTAACTTTCAACCACATATTGCATAATACAGGATACCACGATTGCAACAGGGTTCAACCATGTATTGCATAAATCAGGGAAAATTCCCGGCTAGAACTGTTTCGCTAATTCAACCACATTTTGCACATAGCCAATTTTCTCTACTTCAGGAGGCCTAAACGATGTCCGATTGCCCCTCGCTTTATCGTCGTCTGCAGGGCTCTTTTACGCTCGATTCTTGCGGGGGAGAT
>PXYW01000107.1 GCA_003023695.1 Sulfobacillus benefaciens
CCAAGCCGTTGTGGACGCGTTGCCCTCGACATTAGCCTGGGTTCTTCCGGCACACACCGCCATCCGCCCCCAGTTGCCCGAACGGTCGGCGATTATCGCCAATGCGGCCTGGTACGGCGCACTGAATGATCTCGCCGATGCGTTAATGGAGGCGTTTGCGCTCGATTCTATACCCCAGGCGATCGCGGCCATCGCCCCCTCATTGCCTGCGGTGGTCGTGGATCGTCCGCATTTCCGTCATGCCCCGACGCAGGCTTTGCCGCATACCGCAGACCTCGTCGCCTCGTTACGCCAGGCCGTGCCCGTCCATCCCTTTTTCTTGCCCCATCAGGCCCAATGGATGCGGTGGGCGGGGTATCGCTCCATTCGATTGCCCGATCCGTTTGATACCAGCGGGGATTGGCGTAATGATAGCGATAGTACAGGGTATGATGGCGACCAGCAGACGCTTTGGATGCGCGGCATGCCTGTTACTCGGCATCAAGCCGTGGCCGATGCGCTGAACTGGCACGGGTTCTGGACCCTTTGCGGTGATCCGACGCCCGGTACGTCCGCGATCGAGGTGGTGCCACAAGATTTGACCTGGGCGCCCGATGCGGTGGATGATTGGCTCGTTATTGGCCGCGCGTCGCGGCTGGTGGTTGTCCAAGACGGGCAGGACGTGGGGTCCATTGCCTGGCTGGCGAGTGCTAACGACACCGATTATCTTCGTGAAGACGCCTGCCTCATTGTGGCCGATACCGCCGCCGGGATCGGCTATACCCCCAACCGGGATCTCCCACTTCCCTATCTGCTCGCCCACAATCGCGGGGGTTTCACGGATTTCTGGGATTATGTCGTGGACGAAGAATTAGATCTGAGCGATCTAGCAGATGACGTGGTCCGCACAGCCCAACGTACGTGGGATGCCCCAGCCTTTGCCGAGCACCAGGCCCAAGAACTAGCAGCGGCCCAGCGCACGCGATGGACACGGTTGGCCTCTGACCTGGACGGTATGCTCCCGCTCGCGGGGGATGATCCGGATTTTCAGGCGATGCTCGCTTCGGTGGCACAGCAGATTCGCACGCGGATTCTATCCAATACGCCTTAGATGATTATTCGCCTCTTTAGCGCAGCGTCCCGCCGCGCTTTGGCGGGAGTCGTCACTATTCTATTGGAGGCATCTTTTGATGTCCGATCGCATGGCCGTGACCAGATTCCCCCGAAGACATTACAGACAATCTTGATGGCACCACCAATGTCTTTCAATCGGAAGCGCCCTGGGGCGAATGGGAGGCCCTGGAATCGATCTTGATTACCGAAGGCATTGCCTTTGATCGACATTCTGACGGCAAGTATGAATACGATCCGGAGACCCGCTATTTCCGTCCAGCTACAGCTGATACGCCGGCATCCGACGTGCGGGTGCTTACCCTAGCCAACGGGGAGCCCGTCGTACCCCTGGCTACGTTGGACACCTTGCGCCGCACGGCGTCTCTGACGTGGGACGCCATCACGGCGGAGCTCGGGATTCCGGCGCAGTCGGTGGCCGCCTGGAGTCAGGCCCATAGGCCGACCACCTAACGACCCTCTACGAGAGCATCCCGTGCGCGGCATCTGCCATCACCCCGCCCGCCGCTGGCGGGGTGATCCGGATGCGTCGAATTTTTCTACAGGTTTTCCCCCAGGGCTTGTGCTCTCTATCCCCATGCCCTACGATTTTCTGCCTAGAGGAGGCCTTGATCATGTCCCCCATATCCCCGATATCCATTGACGTCGCCGATAAACCGTACACCAATCGCGGGAGCTTGCCCGTGCATCCCCGTGTCATGGCCTACTGGATTGCCTATTTTGCCCATCGTTTGACGACCGTCCTAGACGATGAGTCCATCTCGATGAACATCTTGCGCGAATGGCTGAGCGAAATGTCCGAAGACCTCAAACAACTGGCCCTATTGGACGGGCAACTGGATGACACCAATCATGATCGCGCCCGCCATTTGGCCGACGCGATGCAAGCCTTTATTTTTCACGAAGGACCGGACCCGGACGAAGACCCGGCGCTGCGGGCGCTCTGCGATCCCGACTGGTCCGACATTTTCCCACCAGCCGTTTCGTAGGATTGCAGCCCGCCTGTTGTCCAGACACTTATCCGGTCTTTGCCTTACTACCCCGGATTGTTCCAATAGGATGTCCCCCAAATACCCAGCGAGGTGAACATCATGGGCTATACCCATTATTGGTATCGACCAAAGAAAATTGATGCAAAAACTTATACCGCAATCGTGAAGGATGTGGCCAAGGTTTTGCAACTGTGCCAAGAGCAAGGCATCCCCTAAGGGGATGCCTTTGGTGTCGAGACTCCTGAGTTGACTTCGGCAACGCTCGGCTTTAATGGCTTAGAACGGTGCGGCCACTCCCAGGACTCTTTCCAGTGGTTTGGGGGTGCATTACTAAAAACGCGAACCTGTTATGGTGATTGTTCCTACGAAAGTTTTCGGTTTGATCGCGTTGAAGATGCCAGATTTTCTTTTTGCAAAACAGCACGTAAGCCGTATGACGTTGCGGTGACGGCCGCCCTAATCGTGATCAAGCACCATCTGCCCACCGTACGCATCATGTCCGATGGGAATGACGACGATTGGGCGGATGGCCGCATGGTGTGCATGACAGCGTGTGGATACGGCGAGAACTTTCGGCTGGATGCCAAAAGATGATCTCGCGTCCTTCGCGGAGTGACAGGCGCTGCCCTGTGACTGCCGCTCCCCTCGTGAGCCGCTTACCGATTCTCGTCTACAGAAAACAAGTCTTTTTCAGGAGGAATTTTCTATGCCCTATGCCGAGTATTGGACGCCCCCACCGATCGCCTTAGTGCATCAGGGCGTCACCGTATATCACACCTATCACCACGATAATCCCCAAGATCCCCTGAGCGACTACTGGTACACGTTCGATCCTTACAGTGCCGAAGAGGATAGCACGTATTTTGATCTGCGCGATGAAACAATGGACGATCTCGATGTGGATAATTCTGATCACCGACGAGAGATGCTGCGCCGTCTGATCGACGATCCCGATTTTCTTGCAGAGTGGTTGCCGGAAGACTTGGAGCCGCCGCCTTATCGCACGGACTGCCCTCAGTGCCAGGCCCCCAACCCCGGATTTATGGTGCTCTCCTGCACGTTTCGGACCGGCGCGGTGGCATTCTCGCCGTTTGGTGTCACGCTGACCCCGGATCTGACACCGGCGATGGTGGACGTGCAGTGCAAAGCCTGTCATGAAGTCTTTGGGTCCGATCTCTTGCGTCGCCCATCGTCTTCACGCTCTTCTCTCTCTTCTCGCTCGTCTTGATCATCGGTTACATGACCAGTATGGAGCGCACAGGCTTTCCCCTGCGCGCTCTTGCGGCGTGTTTCCTTATTACCAAAGAACCAAAGAAAGGACGTGTTCTCCTATGAGCGACAAGACTGCCATCGGTTGGACCGACGCGACCTGGAACCCCGTGACCGGGTGCAGTAAGGTCAGCCCTGGGTGCCAGCACTGTTACGCGGAAGCGGTCTCTCATCGCTATGGGTGGACGACGCAACCGTGGACGATGCCGCACGCAGCGGCCAATGTGCAGGTGCATCCGGATCGGTTAGATCAACCCCTGCGGTGGCGTAAGCCGCGCCGGATTTTTGTCAACTCGATGAGCGATTTGTTTCATGAAGCCGTGCCCGATGCCTTTCTGGATCAGGTTTTTGCCATCATGGCCATGACAGATCGGCATACGTATCAAATTCTCACCAAACGGCCGGATCGAATGCAGCAGTATCTCACCAACTCTGAGACGCCCCGCCGCATTGCCGATGTTATCCTTCATACGGCACCGTCTTACCCAATCTACGGTGTCCGTGCTGTCGATCTGTATAACCGCAGTATCTGGCCCCTTCCGAATGTCTGGCTCGGCGTCTCCGTCGAAGACCAGCGACGGGCTGATGAGCGGATTCCGCTGCTCTTGCAAACGCCCGCCGCCGTCCGCTTTGTGTCGTGCGAGCCGTTGCTTGGGCCAGTGGTTCTTACAGCACTGCCGTTTCCTGTGCCTGGCGGAGAAACGGTGGCTATCAATGCCTTGCATCGGTCCTCGGTATTCGCACCAAGGATCGACTGGGTCATCGCTGGCGCAGAATCTGGCCCTAAAGCCCGCCCTATGGACGATGACTGGGTGCGATCCCTGCGGGATCAATGCCAGGCGGCGGGGGTGCCGTTCTTTTTTAAGCAACGTGCCACGGACAAGGGGCATAAACTGGTGACGCCGCTGTTAGACGGGCAACTCTGGCAGGCATTCCCCGATTCCCAGATCTCTCGCATCTAAAGAAAGAAGGGAAAAACGATGGTCTCTTTCATGTCGTGGTTCGTCTCGGTATTCTCCTGGATCGCCCTCATGCTGATCGTGCTGACCGTCTTAGGCATCGCCATCTTTGGCGGTTCCGTCACTATTGGCACGGACAACCAAAACGTCACCTGTTCCACGCCTGGTATCGTGGGACGATGGCGGATCATTCGGGCCCGGCGCCGTCAGCACAAACCTCCCCTGTAAGGCGGCTTCTTCCCGTCATCTCACACGAAGAAACCACAATCTTCTGCGCTGTCCGAGGCGCCGCCTCGGATGGAAGAACCGGTGATAGAGGTGTTCATGGGAGCATGTCGGTGTTGCATACCGAAGGTCGGAGTTCAAATCTCCGCGGTTCCACCACATTGTGCTGAGTATGGAGGAAGAGCTATGTCAACTGGAAAATATCTTTGGAACCGTCAGTCAATCCCTAAAGATTTTAGGCAGTGCCATCGCGCCGCTTTTAGAGGATCTGCAGTACAGCATGGCGGTGGACCATCTCGACATTTGGCTTCAAGTGCATTTCGAACAAAGGAATCCCTATTTTGAACTCTTTGCAACCAAACTCGATGCAAACCAGGTCGACCGGTTTCACTTGGTTTTTCATCGTGAAGAAGACGAAATTTCTGTGCAAAAAAGAGACATCGAAATTCATACCCTGTCTCTGCACGGGCTGAGACGACTAGCCGCACACTATTTAACCTTTACGGGACCGCTTGCCTAAAGCATTTCCTCGGACTTGACTGTGATGCTCACGGTCCATCGACCCTGCGGCAATCCTTGCAGCCTTTCCTCCCCGACCTCCCGGTCGGGTTGTGGCTTGGGTGTTTTTCGCCATCGTAATGCGCCCAAAGTTCTTCCTCGTGATTTCCAGAAAGGATGATCTTCTCTGATGAGCAACCGTGTTCACATTGTCTATACGCAACAGTCTTCCTTAGCAGATGATGGCACGATCCACTCCACCGACTATGGCTTGCTGATCTTCGACGATGGGGCCGAATATTTTCATCCGATGACCACCACGTTGCCTGAATTTTTGCGTATCCTCTCCCATCCCGCATTGGCCATTGTCATCCTTAGTCATGTCGGATCCGATACCGTGTCCGATTTGCTGGCGTATGCTCAGCAACGCGGCGAAATCATCATTAATAACGCCGCATACGCGCTCGATCGCGAGACGCTGGAGGCGCTGCGGTTTCTCGCCGTGCCGGATTCGTCCGAGAATGACCCGGGATACCAAGTACCTGTCGCATTTCTGGCCGATTACTGTCAACAGCACGGGTTATCGCCATTCGATCCGCCGTTTGCTCAATGGACGGAGCCGGATCGCCGAGACTTTTTGACCGCCGCAGAAACCGCTGGGCTGCTCTGCACGTCAGACGATCTCACAGCGCTGTTCGTCGATCGCGATCTGCTGTCTCCTACGCATTAGCCGTCCGTTCTTCCGATCACGCACAATCCATGAAAGCAGGCGAAGCTCCATGCCCACGATCGATTACAATCAGCAGCCCTGGCCCGCGCTGTTTTTTGGTTTCGTGAATCCACGCTGGGCCGTCGATGCCCGGCACGATGCTCAAGGTTTCCTGCCCCCGTCGGCCACCACTCCCCCATCGCCGTGGATTCTCACCACGCACCAAACGGCCGGCTTCGCCTGTCTCCACATGGTGCTGGCCGGCGTTTTGGTGACCGCCGATCCATTCCCGCTCCAACCCTTAGTCGATCAGTACACCGACAGTTTGTTAGGGATGTGGGACCCGGTGCCCCCTTGGGATGTGCTGCATACGTATGCTCAGCATTTGCATCAGGAGCACTTGGCGATGCCCCAGGATACGGCCTATCAATGGCTCCAAGAAGCGTTTTTACCCGTGGATCCCGCATCGCTCTTTAAAACCAGCGCGGCCTGGCCCCAAGCCCGTCTCTGGTCGCCTTCGGGTGCACCCCTGGATCCTTGGCCGCGTTGGCGCTCGTGGTCTCAACTGGCCGACGATCTCCAAAAGTGGGACCGTGCCGAACGGGCCGCGCGCTATCCCGGTATGTCCGACGTCCAACGGATACAGCTATCCACACCGTTAGTGGCGGCAGTGGTTTTCGAGAATTGCGACTGATAGTCTGGGCGCACCCCCGGCGTCCCGCCGGGTTCCCTTCTCCGTCGGATGGTGTCTCTCTCGACTTAGCCCGTTAAGGAGGGTGATTTGTATGATCACTGCTAACGAAGTTCTTATGGCGGTCATCGACGACCCCACGGAAAGTGGTTTAGGTGATTTCCTTTCCTCGCATCATGCGTCTCACGCGATCACTTGGCTCCCGGATTCCCTCGGCCTCGATCATCTCGATGTCATAGGCACCGCCCTCATTATCACGGAAGACGGCTTGCTGTGCATCCCTTACACCCTCGTCGATCCCGATTCGGGGTGGGAGCAGCTCGACTTGTCGGCGGCGTTTCTGCTCCCCGAACCCCGCGGCTTTCGCGAGGCGGCGCAGCGCTACACCCAAGCCGAGCACGAATTAACGCAACTGCTGCGCCATGGGCTCGA
>PXYW01000108.1 GCA_003023695.1 Sulfobacillus benefaciens
GCCGACGCTTGTCGACAGCCAATCACGCCCACCCAATGGGATGAAACTGGTAAACGATGAAGGCCCAGACCCGTAGAGGTTCCATTCATGTGAGACATCTCCATTCCTGAGAGAATAAGTTCCCATCAGTTACCGCCGGACAGGCGGTGGATTCCAGAATGGTGAACACGAAATGGCGAGAACGCGACGAGAAAGCTAAACACAGGAGCGACCCCGTAAAATCGCCCACATACGGTGACCGTCATTGGGCAACCCGGGCCACGGGACCAAATTCAGGCCCCATTGGGCCAACCCCATCAAAAGAAACAGATGGGCCAGCGCGGAGTAAAAAAAAGCGGCGCTGCCCAGAATCCCCAGCTCAGCGAGGGGAGCAGCGACCAGGGTCCAGAACACTTGGGTAGGCGTCAAATGATCAATGCGAATCCGTACCCCGACAGCCCACACATGGCGAAACACCACCCCATCAAAACGCCCGCCGACCAGAACGGTGGTGGCAACATGGGCGAGTTCATGGCCGACAATCATGCAGCAGGCCACGGCACAAACAATCACAACCGTCATCACGACACCCGCTTTCGGAAAGGAATACAAACCTTATAGCGCTCCCAGAGGGGAGCGCCAAGGCGTGTCGGGATACACAATATGAGGTTAGACGTCACAATACCAGTCTTGTCGTACCAAAACATGGTGCGCGCGTATAGTGACACGCACCTTGCTGGCAAACCACCGGCCCGGAGCACCCGGGTATCCATCAACATAAGGAAAATGATCCCGCAAAATCTGACCCACATGACGCAATGGCGTCTCCTGACGATTCAGGAGCACCCAATACCGACGGTGGCCGTCGTGCCGCGAATAATGTCCCATCTCCATGTCTCTTCCCGCTTCCTTTCTGGGGCCACTAGCGGTCAAAAGATCCCCCGGCAGCGCCGGGGGATCTCCGCGATAAGACAACGACTTAAAACGGCAAGTCATCCGGCAGGACGACATCCTCGCCGCCCTCGGGGGTACTGGCGGCAGGCGATCCGGCCCCGCCGTCCTTCTTGGAGTCCAAGAAGTGGATGTTCTGCGCGATCAGTTCCCAGACCGTGCGCTTGGTGCCGTCTTGGGCCTCGTAGCTCCGCATTTGCATGCGGCCTTCGACCCCGCACAACCGTCCTTTTTTCAGGTTGTTGGCGACGGTTTCGCCGAGCTTGCCCCAGGCCACCACCGAGAAAAAGTCAGCCTCGCGATTGCCATTAGCCGGCACAAACGACCGATCCACGGCAATACGGAAACCGGCGACCGCCGTGCCTTTGGGGGTGTACCGCAACTCCGGGTCGGCCACCATCCGTCCTGTAATCACAATTAAGTTCACCATGTAGATATCCGCTCCTTTGGGGTTTTTGTGGGAATACAAGGCAAAAAGATAAGAAAAGACAAGACACAAACGGCTCAGCTCGCGCGAGACGCGCGAGGCAGGACCCCTAGCGGGGCGGACGAAGAAGAGACCATCCCTCTTCCCCGTCCGTGAGATCCCCCCCGGAAAGACAAAGGGGGAGAAACATCAACCGGACACGCCGTGATGAGGCGGCATGGATCGTGCCGCCACCGTACCGGGCATCGGGGTGGCGCCCCGTGGCAAGGCCAAACGCACCGGGCGACCCGTCAATGCGGGGCGTTGCGGTCGCGTGGGCAACGCGGTTTGAGGAGCATTCACTTCGACGGAAACAATGGAAGCCGTCACGGGCATCCCGCGACGACGGCGACGCACAATTTCCACATCCTGCATCGCGGGAACACGGACGGGACGGGGTTTAAACGCCAGAAAAACGACCACACCCCAGAAAATCAACGAAGCAGTCCACATAGACTGGCCATCCTCCTTAAGTGTCAAACAGCGCAGAGTGAGGCCGCGCCTTGACAATGTGTGATAGGTTGGCTAGACTGCATCCAAGAAGAAAACAGGAAAAGTTCTCTCTGGGATAACGCGGTGAGTTCTCGCCTCAACCGCAGGACAGTCTGAAAACCAACACCGTCAAACATCACCCCGCTGGCAAGCGGGGTGATTGCTGTCTGCGAAAACGCCAGCGGTGACAAACGGTGAGAAAGGTCACCCCTTACGCGATCCAGTCGGGATGCCACGTCTCAATCACTTGCAGCACCCGTTGCGCCATCTCGGGTAGGAACGCGGTCGATGATCCGCGGGCCACGTCGCGGGCAGCATCGTATAAATCTTTCACGTGGTCTTTGCGCAATCGGCGAATCCGTCGAGCTAACTCCTCTGAGGAAAGCAGGGCCGACGGAAAAGACGGAGAAGAGAACGTTAAAGACATCATGGGAAATCACTCACCTTTCAGGAAGATGAGCACCCCATGAGAGCGCCCGGAGGGCGCGAGACACCCCTATGATCACACCGAAAATCCCAGAGCACGAGGGCGCGTGCGCAAGGAGCGATAGACCGTAATAATGTGCGGCCACCACCGATCACAGACGACGACCACGCCATTGGCGCCGACAATCATGCGCCGCTGATGGGGGTTATCCGGAGATGGATAGCGTGCTAGGGAATGTTGCAAGGCATCGGTAATCTCCTGAAACGAAATGTCCCGTTGGGTGGCCCGTGCGCGGCCATGGTCACTCAACGTCCAATGCGGCGCAGTGCCACGAGTGGAATAAATGGTCATGAGACTGTTCACATCCTCAGGTTTTGATTCAGAGAAGATGCGACAGAAACGGCACCGCCAGCGGCGGTGTTGCGGAGAGAGGGGAAAGGGACGGGGAACAACGGGATTGCCAAGAGCGAAAGGCCTAAGGGGAAGAGAGAAAGAAACAAGCGCACAGGCCGCCGAGGAAAAATGTAACACGCAGAGGGGCAAGAGACACAAGCGGAGCTTGTGTCCAGAATGAGGAATAAGGAAGGAAGGAAAAGAGGGGAAAAGTGGGGAAAAGAGAAGGAACATGCGAAAGGGGAAGTCGCCACAAGCCAAACAAGCAAAAAGCAGATCGTCCGGGGAATCCGGTGCATAAACGCTCAGGAGACCACCCATCGGAGCATAGCAGACAGGCACGATCCACAGAGAAGATCCGAATCCCTGAGCCTTGGGGCGCCGTCGCAAGCGGAGCTTGCAGGACAAGCCCCAAGGGGGTAGCGGAACAGCCGAATCGTTATGTGACCGCCGTCCGCATCGTCGGAATCCGAGACAAAAGGAGCAGGGCAGGGTCTTCGCAAAGCCAAACTCCATCATTTCATTTCGGTATAATATATAGCACGACTTTGCGTGATCCCGCGATCCCTTGAGGGGCAAGGGTTTTCAGCGTTTTTGCGCAGGGGTTCAACGCAACGCAATCAGGGAAGTCTGCAAGGTAAACGCCACCGACACGTCCTAAGACCCCCGTGTTAACGCCATTGAGATGCAGAAATGGAGATCCTAAACGCAATGGACCCGTCCCAATCGCCGAGGATACCGCAAAATTGTGACCCAAATCGTGGGGTAAACGCAAGGCAGATTCCGCAAGGACCGGGGATAACGCCAACCGCACCCATCCCGCGCCGTTCTCCCTAGAAGGTGATGGCATCCCAAAAATTGATGACGGCCCCATCACTCCGGGTCGCTAACCACGTCCCGCGGGTCCAGGCCTCTTCATCCAGCATGAGATAATTGCGGGCGCCTGTCATCCCCGCCTGGGCGACCATCCCGCCGTAGCTCCCGCCAATCACCCCTTGGGTGCCCACGCCAGCCGGGATCGCGTAGACCACCCAGGGCTCCCGCGGATAGCGCGTTTGCCATTGGCCGGACACCAAATAGGTGCGCAACGCCCGGATTTTCTTCTGGAACTTGGTGTCGCGTCCACTGCGTTCGTACTCAATAAAAAGCGGTTGCATGGAGCTCAACATCAACACGGCATCCGGATAAATCCGTTGCCATTCGTGATGAGCACTATTGGCGACAAATTTTTGTCCGGCTTCCCGCGATCCTTCCCAATCTAAAATCGGCTTGCCCTGCGCCGCGGCAGTTTCCGCGATGGCAATACAGACTTCGTTGCGGCCGAGTTCGTGCATCACGGACAATCGTTGACTGCCGGTCTCGCTTTTGGGTTGCCAATCATCAGTCCAGTCTTGGGCCAAAGGATACTCCAACCGGGTTAAGACCGCAAAGCCGCGCTGAGCGAGGGCATACACCAGTTGACGGCCCCCCTGGGCACTTTGCGGCAACGGCCCGCGATCCACCAAACCCCATTGATAGAGCCGTTTCAATCGATGATCCATGGTGCGCAAAGGCGCCGCCCACAAGCGGCTGGCTTGCGCTGCCGTCAAAAAATTGTAGCGCAACAGCGCCTCGAGCAGACGGATGTCCATTTCGGTCAGGGTATTGCGATGGGCCGTCAGTCCCATAATGTCATCTAACGAGACTAAAGGCGTGCCTTGGTGTTGCCAGGGCACCATGTCACGTTGGGCCATTGTTCTTGCCTCCTTGGGTGCGCGTCTTGGACGCGCTTAGTCTTCCGTCAAGGCGCCAAATTGGCGTAATCCGGCCAAAAACCCTTGCGCACCGGTGACGCTCATGCCGCCCGGGAGGGGCGGAGCATCGGTATCCGATGCGGTCGCAGAGGGGGCCTCGGGTTCTGCAAGGGAAGAGCGCGAAGAAGGAGAGGGTTCGGAAGACAGCGAGGCCGTGCGATCTAACGGGTACTTTTGGGCCAGCGTGGCCCATCCGCCCGGCAGCAACGCGGCTTCCACAATCGCACGAATCAATTTGACCCGATGATTTCGGGGAATCTGGGCGAGTAATTGAACCACGGGATCATGATCGTCCCAACGGATGTCTGTGCGCATCGTCTTCTCTCCTCTATAATCTCTAGGCCATCAGCGATAGATGGCGGCAGGATTGGCGGCATCGCCAATACCTTGGCCTGCGTGCCATACCGGGTATTTTGCGTCACGCTTTGCGGCACGTTTGGCGGAAAATCCTGCGGTGAGGACGCTCAAAGGACGGAATGCCGCCAATGTTGCCGCAACGATGTGGCAAAAATCGTCGATAAGCGGCGCGGGGTCTCATCGACAGGGTACCGCAAACTCTGCCGCAAGAGCGCTGATCATGAAAGGGTCTGCGTCAGCGCCGCCCATGCCCATGCCGCGACCGGAGACAGTGGCGGAGGGGATGTAGCGCCATCCAGCAGCGCAACCCGGCGAATCTCTAAGGCGCCATCGGCCGCTTGACACCACGGATGCGTGTCCCAATCGCCCTCCCACACGCCGGCAAACAGC
>PXYW01000109.1 GCA_003023695.1 Sulfobacillus benefaciens
AACACGTCTCCCTCAGGAGCACACCCCAAGAACAAGAAGGCCCCTGGCCGATGGTGGAGATAGTAGGCAAAATCTTCCCCGCCCATCGACGGATTGGATTCGCGTATCTCAACCAAATCCTTTAATTCCGATGACCAGCGAGCCACAGATTCTTGGTGATTAATGACAGCGGGATAACCTTTCAAATATTGCACTTCGGCAACGGCGCCATATAATTGCGCTGTAGTTTGGCTGATATGACGGATTTCTTCCGCAACCTTATCCTGAGTGTCTTCGGAAAAAGTGCGCACGGTCCCGGTAATTCGGGATTCTTCAGCGATAATATTAAAATTGGTTCCCCCTTCTATAGTGCCACACGTTACCACCACGGGGTCGAAGGCACCAATCCGACGGGAAACAATGGTCTGCAAATTAACCACAATTTGAGCCGCAATTAATACCGCATCCTTGGTGGATTCAGGAGCGGATCCATGGCCCCCGCGTCCCTTCACCCGAATGATAAATTCGTCAGCATTGGCCATAGCAGGGCCTGCCGACAATTGCACCACACCCACCGGGTATTCCGACCATAAATGCAGTCCCAGCACTTCATCAACCCCATCGAGCACCCCAGCCTCGATCATCGGCACAGCGCCACCGGGCGGTTTTTCTTCGGCCGGCTGAAACAGCACGCGTACGCGTCCTTTAAAATCCTCTCTATGGGAGACCAACCGCTCAGCAGTGGCTAATAAGATGGCCATATGCCCATCATGACCGCAAGCATGCATAATTCCTGGGTGCCGAGATGAAAAGGGCAGTCCTGTTTCTTCCTGGAGCGGAAGCCCATCAATATCGGCGCGCAACAACACCGTCTTGCCTTGTCCTGTACCTTCAATATCTGCCCACATTCCGGTATTACGGACTTTAGGAAGTAATCCCATGTCCCGAAGCGCTTGCGACAAATATTCGTGAGTTTCCGTCTCTTCAAATCCCAACTCAGGAATTTGATGCAACGTTCGCCGATGGGTCACCACATGTTCACGCCAGTCCAAATGTCGTCCCTCCTTCAATTAAATAATACGGTGGCCCAATGCCGACGCTATCAAATTGGCAGCCAACTCGCCCGTCCGATTATGTTCGTCCAATATCGGGTTCACTTCAACCATTTCAATACTGGTCAGCACGTCTTCCTCCGCTAGCAATTCGAGTGCCAAATGCGCCTCGCGATCCGTCAACCCCCCGCTGTATGGCGTGCCGGATCCCGGAGCATAAAGCGGATCCAATGCGTCAATATCAAAACTCAAGTGGACACCATCGGTATCCGTGCCAACAATATCGATAGCTCTGGCCATAACCTCCCTCATCCCATAGCGATCGATTTCGTGCATGGAAAAAACCGTGGTCCCACTATGACGTAACGCTTCAGCTTCTGGAGGATCAAGTGTCCGCACCCCGACGTAAACCACCTTGGCTGGATTGACAAAATGTCCATGAAATGCCGTTGCCAAAACCCGATTGCCAATGCCCACAGCACTGGCTACGGGCATGCCATGGACATTGCCCGATGGCGAGGTGTTCTCGGTGTTGTAATCTCCATGAGCATCAAACCATAACAGGCCTAAACGCGGCTTCCGACGCAATACCCCTGCGATGGTCCCAATGGCAATGCTATGATCGCCACCCAACACAACAGGAAACCCGGCCTCTTCAAGGACCTTTTCAACGGTACGTGCCAACACTCGGCTCACCTTAACAATTTCGTCGAGATATTTCATTTTGGTCTGGGTGGAGGTCCGGCTTTCCGGCACCGGTACCGGCAGATTTCCCAAATCCACTACGGTATGACCCGCCTGCCGGATCTTTTCATGCAATCCTGCATAGCGAATCGCACTGGGGCCCATATCCACCCCGCGCCTGTCAGCGCCGTAATCCAACGGCACTCCCACAATTCGGACGGTCTTAGGCTTCATAGAGTCTCCTTATCGATAATTTTTCCTAGCCCACGCTTTACTCTACTATTATACCGTGCACCGCAGCTTTGGGGATTTAGTCCCGTACCAACAAGTGCGTAGGTGGCGGCGTTTGCAGCAAATTTTGCGGCCATCGTCCTTTGAGAAACCAGCGTTCGGTACCAACAAAAATGTACCACGTTAAATTTCTTTGGTATTCCGGGTTTAGTAACTGCTCTTCCTCTTTGGGGTTGGTGATAAACCCGATCTCGACATTTATGGCTGGCATATCGGCGTAGCGCAGCACATATTGGTCGATGCGGGTGACTTTCCTGCGAGTGTGGGTAAAATACTGCAGTTCTTCTTGTACATCATGGGCCAGATGATAACTGCCAGGACCATCCCAGTAGAATGTTTGGGGACCATGGTAGGGCCGTGCGCCAGAATTACAATGGATATCGATTAACACATCGGCGTGCGTGTGGTTTATCCATACCATTCGGTCGCGTACGCGGTATTTCTTATTTTTGGGAACATCGGAAAGGGTTGATCGGGTTAACAGTACCCGAGCCCCGGCTCTTTGAAACCATGCCTTTAAGGCCAATGCATTTTCCAGATTAATTAAATCCTCGGCCGCCCTCACTCCACGAGCACCCGGATCGTACCCTCCATGCCCCGGATCAATAACCACTACACGACCGGCCAATAGGTCACCGGCCATGGGAAACTGTTGTGCCTGAATTATTGGGGGAACCACAGCCAAACACAAAATCGTAACCAACAACGCAATAAAAATTGCTCGTGCATGCCTCACCCCGTACCACCTCATTTACGCTTTTATGGATAGTGTGGGACACGGTGCGAAAATCTACTCTCGGACGTTCGACTATGGTTATTTAGGATATACCAAGTGTAGTTAGAGAGTTGTGTTTTCCCCTTCTCATTTAACGACAACACTTAACTCAGATAAAATTTTTCCGATCTATTCTCTTTTTAAGTGTCAATCTTAATTGACTTATGATACATTATCGCTAGGAGGGATGAATGGTGATTGGAGCGAAAATCCGCGACCTACGAAAAAAACTGGGATTAACTCAGGAACAGTTAGCCGGGGACGAACTGACGAAAAGCTATGTCAGTCAGGTAGAGTTAGGCCGTATCCATCCATCCCACAAGGCGTTAGCTGTCATCGCAGCGCGCTTAGGCAAGCCGTTGGGATATTTTTTGGAAAACGGCGACGATATGCGGACAATTGAGGTGTTACTAAAAGCAGCGCAAGCCCTATGGAACACGGGTCGGTTGGATGAAGGCATGTTGGGTTTGCAAGAAGCGCTAATGTTAGCAGAACGCACGGGACGCGAAGACATCTTAGCTCGCATCAAGGCCACCATGGGTCGCCTGGAGATGACCCAAGGCAACTTAGACGCCGCACTCGAATACCTTGAAGAGAGTTTGACATTGGTCCATCCCAACGAGCATCCAGCACAAGCTGTGGAAATTGCCAATACTTTGGGTATGGTGGCCACTCGAAGCGGATCCTTTCATAAAGCGATGAATTCATTCCAACAGGCGCTGGAATATGCACAACGGTTACCCGACGAGGCCGCAGATGTACGCGCCGAAGCCGCACAACATTATGGCGATTTTTGCTACAGCCAGATGCAATGGATCTCCGCTTTGGAGCTCTATCAGCAAGCTATGGCAGACCCTCGCCAATTAATTTCGATCAACAGAAAAACCGAACTGTTGGGCAGGATCGCTTCTACAGAATGGCAGCTAGGACACCAGGATAAGGCGTTAGTCGCTATTACCAACGCCTTGGCTCTTCTAGACCAGATCAAGGAATCTGAAGAAAAGGCGGCGATTGGCGGAGATTTAGCCCGGGTGTTGATTGACACCGGACGATTTAATGAAGCGCACGACCTCTTGTTGCAAAGTCTGGAAACATTTGACCGATTGAATTTCCATGAAGGCCAAGCAGTTATTTTGGACGCCCTATTGCAATTAAGTGCTGCAGCCCATTCCCCGGAGTGGTTGCATCAATATAGTCAAAGAGTTTTGCGAACCCAAAACGCATGGCCTTGGCATTCGGTTAAATTATATGCTCTGCGATTGTTGGCGCGTCAGGCCGTGGAGGTCGGACAGTTGGAGCCTGCTCGCGATTATCTTGCAGATGCCTTGCAATTTGCCTACGACGAAGAACGAATAGACATTGAATGCGAATACTACCTCATTCGAACCCAACTCGGAGATTCTTCGGCCTTGGACCATCTATGGGCGCACATTGCCGACCTCAAGTTTACGACTGCAAAACCTCGGCCATTTACCCCTCGAATGCCAAAAATTTCGGCCCCGGCGCTTTCATTTGCAGGATCGATCACCTAAAGAAAAAAGCCCCCCATGGGGCTCTTTTTTAGCGTTTGGAGAATTGCGGCGCCTTACGAGCTTTTTTCAAACCATACTTGCGGCGCTCTTTCATGCGCGAATCCCGCTTTAAAAACCCAAGCCGCTTTAACGGCTGGCGAAAATTTGGATCGACAGCTAGCAATGCTCGGGCAATGCCATGGCGTACGGCTCCCGCTTGCCCTGACAAACCACCGCCCTCCACTTTAACCAACACATCGAATCGGCCGTCCACTGCCGCGGTTTTTAGTGGGCTCTCAATAATCGTGCGCATCGTTGCAACGGGGAAATAGTCTTCGAAAGCTCGGCCATTAATCACCGTTTTCCCTGATCCGGGGATCAATCGTACTCGCGCGACGGCATTTTTACGACGGCCTGTACCCCAAAATTGCGCTACTGCCATTTATGCCTTGACCTCCCACTGTTCTGGCTGTTGTGCCTGATGCGGATGTTCACCATTACGATAGACCTTGAGCTTTTTAAACATCGCCCGGCCCAACCGATTATGGGGCAACATTCCGCGGACGGCTTTTTCCACAACAAAGTCCGGTTTCTTTAACATCAATTGCCGATAGACGGTTCGCTTCAGTCCACCCTCGTAACCCGAGTGATGAAAATATATTTTCTGGTCTAACTTACGCCCCGTAAGGATAACCTTTTCTGCATTAATGATGATAACATGATCACCGGTATCGAGATGGGGGGTATAAATCGGCTTATGTTTCCCACGCAACAACGTTGCCGCCGCTGTAGCCACCCGCCCAAGGGGAATCCCTTCTGCATCGATAACGTACCACTTTCGCTCGAAATCCTTGGGACGAGCCATATACGTGGACATTCAAATCCCTCCTACGAAGTGGGTCGGCTGAGACCGCCGAAACCCGAACA
>PXYW01000011.1 GCA_003023695.1 Sulfobacillus benefaciens
TGCATACCATGCATGAGCGCTTTGGCGTCACGCTGCGCAAGGCGGCGTATTTAGTGGCGACGGAACGCATTGCGCAAGCCATGCGGGTTCGCGGCTGGTTGCATTAATCCAATGGAAGTTTCATGCCATAGAGTGCTGTCGTGTCTAAAATGGGGGTCCGGGATTATAATTCCTTGACCCCGATGTGCTCCATCGCGTTTTTTTGACGATCGCATCTTTGAATGTTCTTATTGTCTTTAGCTTGCGTTTTTGATAAATGACGGTTTTCAACTAAGTAGGAACTTCATCGCTCCACCTCACCATTTCTGACTATTTGCAATCTACGGTTGGATGGCCTTCTGCTTCATCCCGACGGAGTTGGCCCGTTTGGTGCCAAACGTGGTGGGTTGGATCTGCGGAATAATCCGCTGTCTCATGCAAAAGACGGTTGGAATGCCGCCTGGGTTTGACGGAACTTACTGAACATTCGGACCGGTTAGTCCACTATTCGCTGCACTAAACAACCGACCGCATGGCATATGACTCCCGATTCTTTCATGCCCGTTCCCCATGAAAGAGAGATTGGGCAAGCGCCACAAAGGAGCGCACCGCGGGTGTCGCCTCGTGGATAAAGAGGCAACGGAGACCGACACGATCACAAGACCCTCGGCATCACCTTTTCGGTACCCGCGTTCGAAGTGTTGTGGGGATGGCTGTTTTTGCACGAATCCGTAGCGATGGGAACCTTCATGGGTTGCTCGGGATTCTTTTCAGCGTCACCATGGTGACCAAACATCCCCCTGAAATTTCGGCGCAAACGAGCACCTATATCGGGCTAACATGAGCCTCTGGCAGAGCTTCAATGCGATAGGGGTCCTTCCGCACCCGCAAACACCGCACGGGCTCAATGATGCCATATTATCGGAATAACATTGCCGGCGCTTGTGGTGTATTTTGGAGCGGTGGTACAGGAGGGGTCGTATGGCATTATCGGGGGCGATTGCGCGGCAGTGGCTGCGCTTGACCATAGTTCGTAGAGCCCGTCGTCGGGGGATTCCCACCAACGGCAGAGTAGTAGGCCGTCCATACGGACCGCATATTCCCACCTTGGCCGGCCGTGATGACAACGGAAGACTGTGCCTAGAAGCGAGGAACTCCAACACCATTTTGCACTCTATTCTAAGGCTTGCTTTGTCTCCCATACTTCGATACTTTAAACCTGCGAACGTCACAGACCTGTAACCCACCAAACGTTTATTTCGTTTTTGTGGCATAACACGTTAAAGAAAGAGGTCAATGATGAACCTCCCAAGGGCACGATTACTTAGTCCACTTTTGCTTTCTCTGGCTGTAGCAGGTTGCGGTGTCGCAGGAGCCCCGCCTTCGTCCCCTCCCACACCCAATCCTCATGGCACTGTACCAACATCTGTAGTCATTGGTGCCACGCCTCCTCGAGCCATCGCACTTAAGCCTTCTCGTGTGATATCCCCTCCATATAGTGCGGGACCCGAAACCATTCAGGCGCCGGTCGTTCCCGGCACTGGGATGGATACCTTATCGGTTAGTGACATCACGCCAGGTACCAGCACACTGACCGTGACGTCGTCCTCGCATGCCCTGCTTTGGACTCTTCCCAATACCGGATGGGTTGGCGTCGCCGAGTTTGGCAACCAACATGGCCCGATTCTGTTAACTGAAGGAGACCAATCGTTTTGTGGCAGTGGTGGATGCATGTACACTGGATATACCTATAGCAACGCCACCCACCACTTCCTGCCAATTCCCTTTGATCCTTTTGCGAACTTAGCTTACCGCTTGAAACCATCCCATCGCCATTGGCAGGCGATTGTGCAAACAGGACTTACGGCGTCAACTTTACTAGGATCAGCGAGTCTCACCCAGTCAGGTCTCAACACAAGTTTTCGCACCTATGGGCCTCTCAATGGAGCGGCTGGTCAACGTGATCTTTACGCGTTGGACGGCTTGCCTAGCGGAGAATGGGTTCCCGTGGGACCGGTAAACTTTGGACCCGACGAGTTAAACGGATTTGTCGTGTATCCTGCTACAAGTCTTCAAAATGCGGCCTCCACATATCTTAGCGAAGCAATGCAAAATCACCCAAGAGCCGCTGCCAAAATGGTTGCCGCTGGAATCAATCCAAACACGCTATGGAAAGACGTGCAGCCGCTGACGGCATTCGGCCTCAGCGGCTCCATAAACATGGCGCAATCTCATCGCATTGATCCGACCGAGGAAGTCTTCCCGGTATCCACCACTAAGGCTGCGGGGCCGCAAGAAACGCTCATTACCTATGACGCTACGGTCTTCGGAGCCCATGTTCATGGCGGATGGTATGTTACTCGCGTAGATCTTAGGAAAATTGCCATGAAATACAATACCGTGGCGGATGTGCTAAAACTGCTGATGCAAGATCGCATTGTGACAACTTGGTATCATGATCATCCAGATGGGGTCACCACGATAAATTCCAATACTATCGGATCCACAGATTGGCAGGCTAACCTCAGCGCAGGCAACACCAACTTGTTCGTAAATATCGATGCCGTGTCTGGAAAGATTACATTAGCCCCCAATAATTAACCATCTTAAAATCTTCCTGTGACAAGCCATTTTCTATCCTCGATAAAAACCCAGTCTGCCATTGCCAAAAAAACAGACTGGGCTGTCAGGGTATCGCGAACTGACAATGAAATAGGTGACAATTTTGTTATTGACTTCACTCAGACCCCCTCTGAGTGTATAAGCTGTCACAATGGGAATGACTAACAAGTAAAAGGAGGTCCAGCATGGATGCACACCCAAGTGACCGGTTACCTCGTATCTCAGCTCTACAATTTGCGACGATGGTCACTGCAGGATATCTTCCGTGCGGTATCTTTTATTTTCCACGGCCCGCAATAGCAGACGCAGGAAAATCCGGACTCTGGTGCATTTTTCTAGATGGCGGGGTGACATGGTGCCTCATGGCGCTTATGTTCCGTGTAACTCGATTAGTGCCAGACGAAAGCATCATTGCCATTTCCCCTAAAATAGTGGGACGGCCACTAGGTTGGTTTCTCGGCGTCTACTTAATTATCTATCACTTAGTTCTGACGATAGCGGCAGTTTCCTTATTTGGCTTCGTCATGAGGGAAGTGTTTTTGCCGCATGACCCCATTTGGGCCATTATCGGAGCGTTAACCGCGACCGCTGTTTATATGGGTTGGGGAGGTGCCGTGGGTATAGCGAGAACCTTGATGGCCGGCTATGGTCCCGTAGCCTTTTTTACGATTTTGACAGGCATGGTTAGCGTAATCTTGATCCGTCACCCCGTCTTGTTAAAACCACCATTATTTGGTCCACTTTTTCCGATATTGTCTGGGGCATGGCACGAGTATATTTTATTCATTGGATTTCAACTCACCATTACGCTGTATCCCTTTATTCGTAATGAACAACGGCTGGCGGCGCAACGTTACACTTATTGGGGCCTCTTGATGGTTGTAACCGCACTGGTTATCCAATACGAGGTCATGATGGCAGCCTTTGGCCCATCGTATCTCATCGACTTGCGTTGGCCGTTGGTGAGTTTTTTACGCATTATATCGGTGGAAAGCTTTTTTATCGATAAATTTGGCCTTTTAGTATTGGCTCTATGGACAATGATTGTCGTAGGCTTTACTGCCGTTCGATTCTGGTGTATCACCCACGGCACGCTAGCATTAGCGGGTTGGCATAGTACGTCCGCCTATCGCGTAACGCTAGCTGTTTTCGGTTCTCTAGCTGTCATCGGCGCGGTCATGATTCCTAATGCCACGACCAACGAATATGTAATCCAGACATATTTAATTCCGGGAGGTCTCCTATTTCTCATTATGACTCCTGGTATTCTTCTGCCCATGGCGTTTTTTCGTTCCGGCACGGTCCGCAAATTGCGAATGCAGTACGACACACCTGCCCAAGAATAAGAAACTCTTGGTGTTACCGGGTCTGCAATGCATTGACCCTGAAGATCCTTTCAATACTGGATTATGTGCCGTCTGAGGTCCCTCGTCCGCAATTTCGACCTGGCCTCTCGTTGGTGTCCATGCGCCGTCATGGGAGCCAATAGCTGCGCGAGAATATAGCATACCATATCGCGAAGGTCGTTTTCGGCGGGCGCCGATACAAGCACGCTATAATCTGTGATTAGCAACGCCCTAGCGTATGTCGTACATCATCCGCGAGCGGGCGCTTGCGGCCTTCACGGACCGCCGTGAGACCGTGATGGCAACTCCATCAGCCAACAATCATGGTGCCGCCCTTCATGCCACTCCCAGCTAGATAATCGGCGCACCTTTGTAAATCCGCATTTTTCGTACACATGGATTGCTCTTTGGTTGTCTGCTCGCGGGTCCATCACAACATAATCCGCCCCATATTGGGTTAATAGCCACTTAGACACCACACTGACTAAGGTCGTGCCGATGCCCTGGTTCCACATTGTGGTCTCGCCAAGAAATTGATCCATGCCATAAATCACTATTGAAGACTGGACGTAACCATAGTCTGAAATTTCTTTTGCTGTCAGACGATATGTTTGCAAGTACCCCACCGGCAATGAATCCCATAACACAAGACAACCCCACACAGGATTGCCCACCTTCGCCAGTATCCGTTCGTATACCATGGGCAAATCGTAAGGGGCATCTCTTCCCCCATAATATTGCAGCACTTTAGGATCCGAGAGCCATTTTTGCAACAGAGTGGCATCCTCTTCGCTGAGGGGGCGAACTGTTAAGTGGCCATGGCTTATCTCCATTGGACATCTCCTAATAGCCAGCGATCTTAACTACACCGGCAAAGTCAACTCCGCCGTCACGTAGGCAAGGCGAAATCCCATGCGTTCGACATTGCGTTGAGAGTCTGAGCCGGGATCCGTCTCAATTGTCGCCCAACGCATCCCCTGCTGTTGTGCATAACGTAGCCTCCAATCAAGCAGACCCATATGGAGCCCCTTGCGGCGGAACGACAACTGAGTGCTGGTTGCAAACAATGCGGCAATGCCATCATTTACGGCTAACATTCCCGCTCCAGCCGGTAGGCCATTTTCGAAGGCAATAACCGGAATGCCGCTTGACATCCGAAATAACGCGCGTTCGAAATCAAAATTTTGATTATCATTTTCTTCAGCCGAAAATCCTGTGGCCATAGTCCGCGCCCATAGCATTTCTTCTCCAAGGTTTGCAGCGTGTACGCGTGGATCTTTGGTCGCCAATGGAGATTTCCAAGACGTCAAATCTAAAACCCAACGATGGGTAAATCCCGTAAGCCGATATCCTCGTTGCTGCACTAGATCAATAAGCGAGGGATCCGCTAGCGAACATACGCGAATCGTCGATGGGTAGTCATAGGATTCATAAAACGCCTCCACCCGATCCAGCATTTCAACCGTCACGGGATCCTCCATTCCAAGACCTATTGCTTCATTAATAGGACAATCTTTCCCCCCAAAGACAGCAATTCCTTGGTTCCAATGTAGAGTGCCAATAGTTTCTGCTGAGGGTAGAGTTTCCCAGGCCTCCATTATTTGTTGGGTTCCTCTTACCGCATCGATTTCGAGTAGAGCGGCAAAACTGCGATTCAAAAACGATATGGTCATATTCATTCCTTTCTATTACGAGACACTTCGGCGGTCAATAAACATTGTGAGTCTCTGGATATGATTCGTGTTTAGTCTCGTTTTTCCTGCTTGGTTCCAAATCCCGCAGTTCTCCTTCCCAGCAACGAACATGTGGAAAATTTGCGGTTTCCCGTCAAATCCGCTACGATAGCCATTGAAACCCAAAAATCACAGCAAGACTAGGCGACAAAGGAGCCAAAGCGTGGCTGCTGTAAACCATATTCACACGGACTTCAACAATGATATGAGTTATGGAGACTATCTCCAGCTCAACGCACTCTTATCGAGTCAAAAGCCTTTATCTACCCATCATGATGAGATGTTGTTTATCATCATCCATCAAACCACAGAACTTTGGATGAAATTAATCCTCCATGAACTGGATGCAGCTACTCACGCTATTTCGCAAAACGAATTGGAACCGGCGTTCAAGATGTTATCACGAGTTTCACGGATTCAATTGCAATTGATTCAATCATGGGATATTCTCTCAACACTAACGCCTGCGGATTATATGGAATTCCGGAACGTTTTGGGACATGCCTCGGGATTTCAATCCTATCAAAATCGCCTAATAGAATTCGGATATGGCTATAAAAATGCCGAGGTGCTTGCTGTCTACGAACACCAACCTGCCTTACACCAACGGCTACTGCAAGCACTACATACCCCCAGCATTTATGATGCCTCGATTGCCGCTCTCGCAACTCGCGGATTATTTATTGATCCCAGCCTGCTTAATCGAGACTGGTCTCAAAACTACACACCTCATCCAAGTGTGGAGGCGGCCTGGCTTGCCGTCTACCGCAACGTTGACCAATATTGGGATCTATATCAGTTAGCGGAAAAACTTGTGGACATTGAAGATCACCATCAACAGTGGCGATTTAACCATATGATTACCGTTGAACGAATCATCGGCCATAAAAGTGGGACTGGCGGATCCAGTGGCGTAGGATATCTTCAAGAGAGACTTCGTCATAGATTTTTCCCAGAATTGTGGAGCTTGCGCACCCATTTATCAAACGCGCCGTAAAACTCCGTCGTTCAGGGCGGAGATATAAGGCGCTCGCCGTAAGGCGAACGTTTGTCTATACACGCTACCCCAATTACTATATAATATTTGTATAGAAAGACGGTGGCGTGGGTGTACCTGACACAGAGTAACCAAATCAAGGGACTCGATAAGAACGAATACGAAGCCTTGCGGGAAATGTGCCGGTATGCGAAAAATCTCTATAACGTGGGGTTATACTCGATCCGTCAATATTTCTTTGCCGAAGGTCGTTACCTGCGCTACGAATCGAACTATCAAGTGGTGAAGGAGAACGAAAACTACGCCTTACTGCAAGCCGGTGTCAGTCAGCAAATTCTCAAGGTGGTGGATCGCTCGTTCCGATCCTTCTTTAACCTACTCAAGAAGGCAAAGAAAGGCGAGTATCGCTATCAGGATGTGCGAATTCCGCACTATCTGGAGAAAGACGGCTACTTCCCGTTAATTCTCTCGACGAATGCGATTGTCATCAAAGAGGGCTTCTTGCACGTACCGATGTCGCGCAGATTCAAACAGGCGCATCCCGACTTGGGACGTATCAAAATTCCGTTTCCTGTGCGATTGGAACGCAAGACCATTAAAGAAGTGCGCATCATCCCCGTGGAACGTGCGCGATTTTTCGCCGTGCAATTCGTCTACGAAGCGTCAGAAGCAGCGCAACCGACTCTCTCCCCCGATAAAGCCCTGGTAATTGATCTGGGTTTAGACAATCTTGCGACGTGCGTGAACAGTACGGATGGGTCGTCGTTCATCATTGACGGAAAATACTTAAAATCCCTTAACCATCTCTACAACGCGAAAATGGCCAAGTTACAGTCTCTCCTTGACCAGCAAAAGCTCCCGCGATCCGAGCAAATGGCACGGATTACGGTCAATCGTAACAACCGTGTTCACGATTACCTGATGAAGGCGGCACGGTACATCGTGAACTACTGCCTCACGCATAAGATCAGTACGATCATCGTAGGTTACAATCCTGATTGGAAACATGATGCGAACATGGGCAAGCGGAACAATCAAAACTTTGTACAGATCCCCCATGGACAACTGCGTACCCAACTGGAAAACCTCTGTGAGCGTTACGGCATGCAGTATGGGGAGCAGGAAGAAAGCTACACGTCCAAAGCCAGTTTTCTTGACGGTGATCCAATCCCTATCTGGAACGGCAATCACCCAGACGTTAAATTTAGTGGGAAACGGATCAAACGTGGACTGTACCGCACGAAAGACGGGCGCACACTGAATGCGGACGTCAATGGTGCGGCGAACATCCTGCGCAAAAGTAACCATAGACTCATCAGTGATGAGCGAGTGGCTAGGGGGCTTTTGGCAAACCCTTTGCGAGTAAAGCTGACGTAAGTCAGTTCCTCGCAAGAATCACCGAGGTGTAATCATGACACTGGATACGTCGCTTCAGTATGCCGGCACATTGGACCGTAACGATTCGTTATCCCGTTTCCGTTCAGAGTTTCCGCTGGCAGCTTCCCACATATATCTAGATGGCAATTCCTTAGGACTCATGTCAGTACGCGCAGAAAAGTCATTAATCGCGATAATGGAAAGTTGGCGCCAATTGGGCATTGATGGTTGGTCCGCCGGCCCCTATCCCTGGTTTGATTTATCGGAGCGTCTAGGCAGCATGATGGCTCCTTTGGTAGGCGCCGACCCTGATGAAGTGATAATTACAGGATCGACAACGGTCAATTTGCACCAATTAATGGCCACATTTTATCACCCTGAGGGCACACGGACGAAAATATTGGCCGACTCTCTCACCTTTCCTTCGGATATCTACGCAATAAAAAGCCAGTTGCGGATTCATGGCCAGGATCCTGACGAGGACTTAATTCAGGTACCGAGCAAGGACGGTTTTACCCTCGATGAAGACAGGATAATTCAGGCCATGACAGATGACGTAGCGTTAGTGATTTTGCCGTCGGTACTTTATGTTAGCGGCCAATTGCTCGACATGGCGAAGCTCACGCAGGAGGCCCATCGACGCCAAATTGCCATCGGTTTTGACTTAGCCCATTCCGCCGGTATCATGCCGCACCAACTCGCGGCCTGGGGTGTGGACTTTGCTTTTTGGTGCACGTACAAATATTTAAATGGCGGACCCGGCAGCGTTGGCGCTCTTTATGTTTCTCGCAGGCATTTTTCAAAAACGCCGGGCTTAGCTGGTTGGTTCAGTTCGGATAAACACACTCAATTTGATATGGCCCACACGTTAGTGCCCGCCCCGAACGCAGGTGCTTTTCAAATTGGCACCCCCCACCTATTAAGCTTGGCTCCATTGCTGGGATCTTTGGAGATGTTTTTAGATGCCGACATGGACCAGATTCGTGACAAGTCCTTGCGGTTAACTCGTTATTTGATGGATTTAGTGGACCACCGACTAAAACATTACGGCTTTCGCATTGTCAACCCTGATACAGATTCGCGCCGCGGAGGCCACGTGGCCCTCGCGCATCCTGAGGCAGTAAGAATTTGCAAGGCATTAAAAGCCCGCCACGTCATTCCCGATTATCGACCACCTCAGGTGATCCGCTTAGCCCCTATCCCTTTCTATACCACCTACCAGGACGTCTGGAATGCCGTGGACCAGTTGCTCCAGATTATGGAACATCACGAATATGAACACTACCCCAATCAACGGGAGGTCATCGCGTGAGCGTTTGGATAGATGTTTCACAGAAGATTCGTTCAGGTATTCCCGTCTGGCCAGGTGATGTCCCCTACGATTTCCGACTATCGTGGACCAAACCGGAGAGCGGTTCGGTCAACGTCGGGCAAATCACCATGAGTACCCATACGGGTACTCACATTGATGCGCCTTTTCATTTTGATGATCAGGGAACAACAGCCGCTGAATTGGACCCTGACATATACATTGGCCCTGCCCTCGTGGTGTATCTACCCAACATCGAAAGCATCCAGCCATCCTCGCTGACTGAGATCGACTTTAAGGGTTTTCCTCGATTATTGGTACGAACGGATGCTTGGCAAGACCTAGACTCCTTTCCATCACACATTCCTCCCGTGGATCCGGACTTGGCCCCATTTCTTGCATCCCGAGGCGTTGGCCTATTAGGGGTGGACTTGCCATCGGTGGACGCCATTAACAGCAAAGAGCTTAAAGCTCACCATGCCTTGTACCAACATAATATCCATATTTTAGAAGGTCTCGTGTTGCGCCATGTAGCTCCAGGTCCCTATAGCCTAGTCGCGCTGCCGCTGGCCTTGACCGATGGCGATGGCAGCCCAGTCCGCGCTATGCTCAAGCCATGGTAACTCATAGAGGCGCATCAACGATGCGCCTGTTCTTCATGAATAAAGTCACGCAGTTTTTCCAACCCAACTGCCAAGTCTTGTTCAGATGAGGCTAACGAAATCCGGACATAGTTTTCCGCGTTTCGTCCAAATGCCGAGCCCGGCGCCACCGCTACCCCTTTGTCATTAAGCAACCTCAATGCCAACGTTCTTGACGGCAACCCGCTAGGACTTATGTCCACCAACAAATAGAAGGCTCCATCGGGGCAGTTGGTCGCAAGGCCATAGTTTTTCAATTGGGCTATGGCCCGATCTCGTCGTTGGCGATATTGGGCTACCATATCTGACACAACCTGTTGCGGCCCTTGGAGAGCACCCAGTCCTGCATATTGGAGTGGCTCGGAGACAGACGACCACACTCCCATCGCCACTCGCGTTAAGGACTGCACCGCGGGTTCCGGCCCGGCTAAATATCCTAACCGCCACCCCGTCATGGCATAAGTCTTGGAAAAACTATAGACCGACAACGTGCGTTCTGGTGCCATCCTCGCTGGAGACCATGGCAGCACATCAAAAACAATTTGATCGTAGACTTCATCGGAAATAATCCAGAGATCATGATGCTCGGCAAATCTGACGAGGTCTTCCATATCCGCTTTCGGCAAAACCCGACCCGTCGGATTGCCAGGGAAATTCAAAACAATGGCCCGGGTGTTGGGCGTAAGTATGCGCTCTAATTCATCTAATGAGGGGTTGTAATGCGGCGGTTTTAATGCGTAGCCGATCGGTTCAATGCCTAGGCTCATCATGCCGCCTAAATAGTCCGGCCATCCAGGATCAGGCACCATTACAGCACCGCCTCGCCCACAAGTACCCAAAAAAGCAAGAAATAGCGCGGGGAGCCCGCCAGGAGTCACCAAAATTTCATCTGGGTTGCGCACTACACCATTGACCCGTTGAATTTTCTCTTGTAATGCTTCTCGAAGGGGAAAAATGCCCTGTGTTGAGGTATACCGATTATGGCCGCGACGAGAAGCATCAACATAAGCGCTTAAAACGTGGGGCGGCGGAGGAAAATTGGGTTCTCCCGTTTCCAAGCGAATTGTCCCGGGGTGTTCCAGTGCCAAATTCAAAATTTCGCGAATCCCGGATTGTGTTAAATCCGAAGGAAGATCCCAATGCATGAAGTTGTCCCCTTATGTCAGATTAAGCGGACGATGATATCCACTGCGTTCCATTATAGCGTTCATCCCAGCACGGGAACCCATAAATCCAAAGTGTCGTGACTTCGATAAAACTCCACGGTAGGACGCGCGCTATCCCATGGCGCGGATTCCATCATCCACTGAACTATATCCCCAAGTCTATCAATATATTGTTCCCAGTGCTTGAGGCGACAAGTAACATAGGATCCTCCCGCGATTGTCAAAGGTTCGAGTCCCATACCTTCAGCGGTGTCTTCACGGAAGAGTCCAACTGCCGCACGGTATATCTGCCCGTCGTAGATGCCATAAAATTTACGGCCTTTCAAGGTAGATAATTTAGCTTCCAAACGGGAAAACGCATCTTTTGCTTGGGACCCCAAATCCCATTGGGGATTGCCCGCCAAAGCTCCTACAGAAATTTCCTGTAACACAATATTGCGTATGGAAAGCGAGTTAACCAATGGAATTCCCTTGGGCTCCAATACCAAAATCATGTCCACAAATTCAAATGTGCCGCCATTGGCGTCCTTGCGATAGACGTCAGAAGCAATGCGAAATCCCGCACGCTGGTAAGTCGTGATGGCACGTTGATTAAAGTGGGCCACCGAAACGCGCAATGTCTTGGTCTGATACCGCTGGCGGCAAAATTCGATTGCCGACTGAACAAAAGATAGACCGAGTCCTCTGCCGGTAGGTTCCGGTGCCAAGCCCAGCCCGATTTCCACGATATCTGGCCCCACCGTAAATTCTAAAAACCCGACCAAACCGTCACTTTGGTTTCGCACCGCAAAGTACTTGCCTTGATCATTGGCAACCGATTGAAGCAATTCATCCAGATCGTCCGGATCAGCATCCCAATCATAAAATGCATAACGTCCAGGATAGTGCCATTGTGACACCACGACGGCTTCATTTGATGTCATCGGCATGATGGCGTAATCCATTATTTGGCCCCCTCAAAATTCGCCGCTTCCATTTATCCAACATTCGGTAGAATAGGACGCCTAATACCATTTTTATTCAATGCTTAACATGAAAGCCAATCTGCTGACCCCAAAATAGCCTATCACAATATCGCGCCGCTAGGCGAATCAACTATCCACCGTGGAGTTGCCATTTAGAGGCAACCCTAGCAAATTGATGACTATGTTCCCTTATCGATACTAACAGCCATTGCACAAATTCTGAAGCAGTCCAAAATGGTAAGACTCTTCGCTATGATTGGCAAAGGCAAATCCTCCACAATCTAACCACACCCTGCCGACCCTTCTAGCACAACTCGCCTTGTACTTCGAAGACCGCGTCAGACTGCCACTAGAAAAGCCCACCTAAATCGGATTTACACCTTGACACTACCTTCATACTTCTTGCGCTATCGCTAAAAGGGGATGCGCCACTAACGTCCGGAGGAAATATTGATACGGACAATGAAGTAGTAGGTGAAATCTTTGTCACAATTCATCTGGACTGTCGTTTATGTCTATAGCGTGCACGCCGCAAATGCTATCAGGAGATGATGTTGATGGCTTCATCACGCCACCCCTTCGCATTGTGGAAAGCGAATTTACGGGGTGCAGAACCGTCGAGGGCAACAGTGCTTGTCCGCACGGTTCAGCAAGGAGAAATCGTGGCAGATACCGACTGGCTGACCCCATGGATAACCGAATTTGGGGATAAGATTACCCAATTTCTCTTTACCTACACACATGATCGCCTTTTAGCCGAAGATCTTGCCCAAGAAGTCTTTGTCCGTTTGATCCGTTTCCATCAAACGCATCCGCATCAAGCCATTCATGGAGGATGGCTTTACACTACCGCTCGTCACGTAGTCATTGATGCCTACCGTAAGGCCGAGCGTCACCCGGAAAAGCGCGGGGCAGACCAGGAAAACGGCGTGCCTCAGGATCCAGGGTTTGAATCCACCCTTACCACTCGCCTTGCCGTTCAAGACACGTTAGATCGTCTTCCCCGACGCGACCGGGAATGCTTATGGCTCTTTTACTATCAGGAGTGGTCCGTGCCCCAGATTGCGGTTGCACTCCATCTATCCGAAATGAACGTCCGGACTCGCTTACACAGAGCCCGTAAGAATTTTGCAGCACTATGGGGAGGCGATGAGTATGACCCGTCATAAGATTTCGCAAGAGATGACCGATGTCCAATTGCGCCAATGGTTTGAACACTTTGGACCTCCACCATTGGACGACACCATTCGCTTTAACTTCCAGCGATTGATGCAAGAGATAGCGCCACGACAAATCCGACATCGTCGTTCCTGGGGCTGGTCTGTGGCTATAGCTGGAATCTTAATCGGACTTATCGGAGGCGGGGCATGGTTAACGAAACGACCGGCGCCTCCATCGCCAGCCCAAAATCATCTGGTGAGCCCCCTGTTTAACCCGGTCGTCAACCAGACGCTCCAGTGGCTTCATCAACACACTCGCCTGTCCCTGTCGGCGCCAACTTGGCTGCCTCCGGTATCTTCAGGGGCATCGGACCTCTCAGGCATGGCTAAAATTTATCATGTCGCTGGGGTATCCGGAGTCAATGGATGGCAGATTACACTGTATCCAACCAACACAACTTATGGCGTTAATAGCCCAAAGATCTTGAAATCGGGTGCCCACCCTTGGCTCAGTTGGCTTCAACTGCAAATTGGGCCCTCCGAAATTGCCGCCACTACTAGCACTCCTTTGGAACGATTGCAAACGTTAGAATCCAGCAATGCCAGCATCGGTCCCAATGGCCCGCAGATCACGAGTCAAACTTCACGTGCCGTTGTGCTAGGGTCTGGTGTTTCGGGTACTTTATACACCACTGTTAACACAGTTCTCTGGCATGAGGGAGCCTGGACATTTCTCGTACTAGGTAATAACGGACACCAAAATGTTCAGATGGCGAAGATGGCCGTCCGCACACTACGCAATGTATTCCTGCCCCAAGAGCCGGGATTGGCAGTCATTGCTGGAAATCGCTCGCAGGCGGAGTTTACTCACAACATCGTGGCTCTTGATTGGTTCCAAGGTTCCAATCTAATCAAGATTGACGGCTATTCCTTAAGCATGGATTCCGTGTTTCATGTCGCAGCGTCATGGGCCCCGTACACACTCAGTCACTAATCATCCCCCGATCGGCAGTCTGTTCTCATGACTGCCGATCACCAGGGGTCACAGGCCAGTTGTTGTCGATGTAGGACAATGTGTTCCCATATACTCGGGGCCCGGTTACACCCAACGAGGAAGTAAGTAGACTAAGGATATCGCCACGAGAAAAAACAGGGGGTCTCAAGAAGAACCGATTTTCATCGGTTTTATTCACCCAAAATCGCCCTAGCCAATCGTTTTACATAGGGTCTGTGGCTAGGCGAGCACTTGGCTAGCCCGAAAGCTATAGCAAGAGACATTACGGCGTGTGCCGATAAAATTTCCCCGCAGTTTGTCGTATACTAATAACTGCCGAAGAGCAGCATCGTTATCTAGAAAAGGAGCGTTCCAGACATGCCCGTCGATAAAGAGAGCTTGCGCCAGAAGCTTACTCCACTTCAATTCGAAGTCACTCAGCACGCAGCTACCGAACCCCCGTTTCGTAATGACTACTGGGATAACGAAAAAGAAGGCATTTATGTTGATGTGGTATCCGGGGTTCCTTTGTTTTCCTCACGAGACAAGTATGATGCAGGCTGTGGATGGCCCAGCTTTACGCGCCCGCTGAATCCCCAGTCAATTTATCAACAGAAGGACTTAAGCCACGGTATGGTTCGCCAGGAAGTCCGGAGTCAAGGAGCAGATTCTCATCTGGGTCATGTGTTTAACGATGGTCCGGCCGCCACCGGTGGATTGCGCTATTGTATCAACTCGGCGGCCTTGCGTTTTATTGCGAAACAGGATCTTGAACGAGAAGGCTACGCCCAGTACCTCTCATTGTTCGAGTCATAGGATCATAGAAGCAAAACCGTCACTGTCTCATTTTTGTCTCAATGTTGCTTCACCGTCGGCCTAAACCTTCTTAAACATAGACGCAAGATCCCCATTTCTTCATACTCATACTATAGCCGCAAATGCCCGTCCCTAAGGCGGCATTAAGCACCTCTCTTAAACGATTACCCTATTTCGGGATGGAGGGGAGTGTTTTGATGGATAAGTCTGTGCTTTCGTTGTCAGACTTGTGGATTGCCTGGCAACCAATCGTCGAGTTAAAGTCTGGCAAAGTTTATGGCCACGAAGCCCTTATCCGGGGAGCCGTCGGTTCCCCATTTGCCATGCCTGCCCAGATATTTCCTGCAGCAACCGCACAAGGCATCGCTGCTGAACTCGAGATAACCTGCCGTCGTCTGGCTTTTTGGGGGGCCACGCACGACATCCCTAATTCCCAGCATGTTTTCATCAATATTGCCAGCCATCTATCGCAACTGCCGCTCAACGTTCCCAAATCACTAGATCTGCATCCGGAACGTTTAGCTATTGAAATTTCCGAGGCCGAACCCATATTGGGCAATCAAGAATTGTTGCAGGCCGTCCAGCAGTGGCGGCGCCATGGCTATACCATTGTACTTGACGATTACGGCAGCGGATACGCCAGTGCCGCCACCGTGCTGGCTTTGGCACCCCAAATAATCAAGCTGGATCGCCAACTAGTGGCGAATCTTGACCAAGATCCCGCAAAACAGAGCATCGTGTCATCAGTACGAGATTACACAGCCGATCTCGGCATCAAAATTGTCGGCGAAGGCATAGAAACCGAAGCTGAGTATCGCATGCTTAAAGAACTTCAAGTGGACTTTGGACAAGGATACTGGTTGGCTCGTCCTTCACCTTCGCCTCGCCGATCGCCCTTCGACCTGGGCACAACGCAAGAATTTGCTTTTGCGACAAACCTGACACATCCCAAAGGGCTGCATCCTTTTGATTTTTACCGCGAGGCTATTTTCTCATCCCCCATTCCTTCATACATTGTTGATCGGCGGCGTACCATTGTCGCCTGGAACCCCGCAGCAGCCCGGCTCACCGGGTACGAATCTCTCTTAGGACAAAAGTGTTTCGATGGTACCTTGCTGCATCAAGATGCCTCAGGCAATGTTATTTGTTTTGGCGCATGTCCTCTGGTATGGGGTATGGCTCGGCGACGCATCGAAGGTCCCCACCTGGTGTCATTCCGCAGTGCAGACGGAAGCCGAAAAAACGCATTAACTACGGTGTTCCCGATTTGGGATGCTCACACGCAGCGCGTTATCGGTGCTTTAGAGCAATTTCAGCCATGGCCAGTGCTTGATGCATTGACGGGCGATCCCGGTTAATTCCAACAAATGCTGGAACTAACACTAAACACAGCGGTCGGATAAGGCAGCCCTAACAACGCACCGATCTGATCCACCGGCACGTAGCGGAATTCGATGGCCTCCCCGTCCATTGGAGACAACTGGCCTCCAGTAACTTCGCAGGCAAAGAGCACTACGAGATATTCCACCTGATCTTTATTGGGGTATTGAACTCTAAAATCCGGGCCTCCAAATACTCCCAAAACCCGACTTGGATTCACAAAAAGTCCCGTTTCCTCCAGTACCTCACGAGCAATGGCTTCACTGGGGGTTTCTCCCGGATCCACAGCTCCTGCTGGCAAACTCCACTCTTGAGTGTCACTACGGCGTAGCACCAAAATATTCCCACCCTGATTGCGAATTATGGCAGCCACTGCAGGGCTCAAGATCAGTTGGTGACCGATCAACTTGCGCAGATTTCGCAGATACGCCGAGATTGGCACGCCATTCCACCCTTTTCAATCAGATTTTGACCCCGGTATAGGCGATTCCCTTGTTAAAATGGATCATCAAACTGTTCCGACATAATGTGCCGTTGGCGTAATCGACGATTGGCGCGCCGTTTTAGGCGCACAAACCATAGCAAGAAGAGGATGCTAAAAGCCCATGCTCCATCACGCAAGACTATCCAATGATAATTCATGAAGAGAAAGCCGCTGGCAGCCACCCCAAAAAACGCTAGCAAAAACACTAAACTTTCGATGAGGTCACCAATCCGATCCACTCGTCGCATCATCTGAGTAAGTTCTGGCCGTGTTACCAATTCACCCGCTGCAGCGGTGGCCACTATTCGATCTACCGATCCGGGCAATCGTCCTGCCATAAGCACTGTATCCCACACCCGACGGCCTATGGTATCCACCAGGGTGGCAGCTTCAGCACCAAACATGTCCGTTACCGCTCGACGTATGGAACCCAACCAAGAAGGACCCGCCGCCTGACGTCTAGCATTGATTAAAGGCAATGCCTCCTGTCGGAGCACCTGCAGCCAATCCAAGTCCGGATCCAATGCCGAAATTAACCCGAAAAGCATCCCAATAGCCCGGCCTAAAAACATGTACTGGGCAGGAAACAGCAAGGGCTCTTCATACAGAAAATCTTGAAAATCGCTGACTACCCGGGTGAGTTGCGGCCCTGGGCTCAAAGGTGTTCCAGCACTACGATTTAAAAGGACCGTCATCGCCCGCTGCAGCAGTTGCTTTTGTGCATGAGGCGCTAGAAATCCCAAGCCATCAATGGCATCGACGACCCGACTGGCATCCTGGCTCAACACGCCTTCAACAAGTTGAGCCGCATACGCCAGATGTTCTGGAGGAATGTGGCCAATCATTCCAAAATCTAAAAAGATCAACTTCCCGTCATAGCCCGCGAAGAAGTTTCCTGGGTGGGGATCGATTTGAACCACGCCATCCACCACAATTTGTTGCAAAAAAGTGTTGACCAGGGTGTGGGCCAACGCTTTAGGATCCAACCCCGCCTTAACAAGGGCTTCATGATCGGTCAGTTTATAACCCGATACGTATTCCATCACCAAAACCGATTTAGATGAATAGGCAGGGTATACCTGAGGAATCTTCACCGCGGGGTTGTCTTTAAAATTTTCGGCAAACGCCTCCAAATTTTGTCGTTCTTGAACGTAGTCCAATTCGCGATTGACCATGTCGCGGAACTCGCGAAATATCCGGACGGTGTCTAAACGGCGGCCGGCACGCGTCCAACGTTTAAGCGCTGCCATCACCAATGCCAGGGCCCTTAAATCTATTGAAGCCAGTTCCTTAATGCCGGGACGTCTCACCTTAACGGCGACGTCCTGGCCTTCGTCGCGCAATAAAGCATGATGAACCTGTCCTAGCGAGGCGGCCGCCACCGGTTCTTGGCCAAAATCCCTAAACACCTCCGAGACAGGTTTTTGATAGACCGATTCCAGCAATTGTTGAACTTCAGAATATGACGCCGCGGGAACCTGGTCCTGCAGACTCGCCAATTGACGGGTAAACTCCAGGGGCAAGACATCAGTGCGAGCACTTAAGAATTGTCCCACTTTAATTATTAAGCCACCCAAACGTAGGGCTTCGCGTCGAAATCGTTCACCGCCTAATTCATAGATACGAGCTTCTTTGGCCTTGGCCTCTATCTCGGGCAATCGGCGCTTGGCCCGGGCAATTGCCCGGGCATCCCGCCAATAACTGAGTGCCAAAGCAAAAATCGCATAGGTCCGAACCAGAGGGTTTTTTGGTACCGCTTGCTTCTTTCTCAAACTCACCTACACAACATCCTCAGGTTTGTCTTCGGTGTCCATCCCTTCTTTAGGTTCCTTCCAGACATCAAAAGCCTCTCGCAATTTTTGACGAAACCTTCGGCGGCGATCCCGATCATCTTCATCGTCATCGCCCCAGGTTATCCGGTATCCTCCACGCCATAAGGACTTTAGCCCTAAAAACGCCAGCAACACCAGCCACCAAGGCCGACGATACCGTCTCCTCCACCACATTTTGCTCATCTTCCTTCTCTGTGTGACCTATTGTGCCACCTCTCATTATACCGCAGGTCATGTGACTATGATTCAGGCGGGTACGACTTCTCCAGCCCGCTCCCTTTATGGAAACGTAACTCAGATACCATTTCGCCAGTTATTCCGGAACCCCAATAGTTCTCCAATGGTGTCCCGCAATCATTAGCCGATCCTGACCCTTAGGCCCTTGGGAGCCGGCATCATAAGGCTCTGGCGCACCTGTCCTCCACGCATCCAACACCGGTGTCAAAATGCGCCACGATTCCTCGACTTCGTCAAAGCGCAAAAAGTATGCGCGGTCCCCATGCAACGCCTCTAATAACAATTGTTCATAGGCCGAATAATCGGGTTCATCGATCTTTTGATAGGGCGTGGCCAAAATGATCTGCCTTGTCTCAAGCGCTAAACCCGGTTCCTTGGCCCAGGCAACCACGTCAATGCACTGGTCTGGCCACATGCGAAATATTAGCCAATTGCTCAAGGGCTTGCCAAACAAGCCGGGCGGCACATCACGCAACTCCAAAGCAATCTCGGAAAACCTTGCGGCCAAGCGTTTGCCGCTGCGAAGATAAAACGGCGTGCCATGCCACCGCCAATTGTCAACATAAAGCTTGAGAGCAGCAAAAGTATCGGTAATGGAGCTGGCAGGAATCCCGGTTTCCTCATGGTAGCCTTTCACAGGTTGACTACCGACTACTCCTGCCTGATACTGTCCCCGCGAGGCAAAAGCCTCTACTTGATCGGCAGGAATCGGGCGCACCGCCCTAAGTACCTCCACTTTATGCTCGCGAAGCACATCTGCATCCCAGGTAGAGAGCGGGTCCAGGGCCGTTAGGGTGAACAACTGCATCAGGTGATTTTGGATCATGTCGCGCAGTGCACCAGCTTGATCGTAATATTGCCATCGGCCTTCCACTCCCAATGTCTCGGCCACCGTAATTTGCACCTGACGTACATGGTCCGAATTCCATACCGGTTCTAAAAATCGATTGGCAAATCGAAATACCAACAGATTTTGTGTGGTCTCTTTGCCCAAGAAATGATCGATTCGGTACACCTGATTTTCTGGCCAATATTTATGGATCCGTTCGCGTAGAGCCTTAGCTGAGGCAAAATCCCAGCCAAAAGGTTTTTCCACCACTAGACGTCGCCACCCACCAGTAGTGGACGATAGTCCCGCTTCTCCCAATCCTTCTGCGGCATCCCCGAACAATTGCGGCGGGAGCGCAAGATAGAATAAGGCGTTGTCTGTAATTTTGCCTTTTAGCTGGCTCAAGGACGCGGCTGTCAAATCTCCTGACATATATTCGACTTGGTTTTTCAAACTATTCCACACCGCTTCATCATAGTCATGCTCAAATTGCTGTAAGTTCTGCTCCAGATGCTGCAGAAACTGGGCCTGGGTGAAGTCCTCTACTGCATAACCGATAATTCGGGTATTGGGCCACTGTTTTAACGCATAAAGGCGGTAGATGGCGGGGAACAACAGTCTTCGGGTCAAGTCTCCTGTAGCGCCAATGATCACAATCGTCGAAACTTCCTGGGAATCTAAGGTCATATCTGCTCCTTTCTCGAAATCGCTATCATTTGGCCTCCATAGCCAGTATGTTCCATTATAACCTAATTCCCAGTAACGGTATTCCTAAGGCTGGTATAGCAAATCAATCCCCGCAAAAGCTTATAATGAAGCATGAAAACATATGGGGAGGCGGACAACGTCTGGCATTGGACGGTAAATTCTCGCTATATCATCCTGTGGTCTCCGGATGGCAAGGCAATCTTGACGTTTGAGACCAAAGCGCTGTGGACATCGAAGCCAGGAAACATCCGCATTCGCCGACGATGGGCGTGGGACTTTATCTCTGAAAGTTCTCGTTCTCGCGTCAATGCCCTTATACCACAAATGACTGATAAGACGCAGGTCACCATTCCCACTACCGATCCCCACACAGCCATTGTCATGACCCTTAAGAATGTATCGCCGTGGCACGCAGAAGTTACCATTGGGTCGACCAATGAAGACATGAAGCGATTACACGTGGGATTTCGCACGCCGACTACGGAACATTGGCAAGGATTCGGTGAACACAGTCATACCATTATGCCTCCGGCCCGGTTTGATACTTGGATCGAAGAAGGACCTGTGGGACTAGGACCCTTATCTCCGTGGCTGCGGTTTACCGGGCGGGTGCCTATTCCCAAAGGGCCATACCCATCTTATGCCACTCTTCCTCTATGGCTTTCTTCTGCCGGCTATAGCGCCTGGTTCGAAAATTCGGAGCTCTTAAGATGGCACATCCGATGGAGTTTGCGTATGGTAGAGGCCTGGACCAATACTTTGACACTACACGTCGTAGTGGGCAATAGCCCCTTGCAGGTTTTGGAACGACAGTCCTCGGTTTTGCAGAGGGCCGCGTTGCCTCCAGATTGGATTTTTGGCCCTTGGAATGATAGTGTTCGCGGGCAAACCCGGGCCGCAACGATAGCATCCCTATTACGGCGAGAACGAATTCCATCCAGCGCCATATGGATAGAAGATTGGATGGGATCCTGGGAGGACTCCCGACGCTTTTGGATGCGCCCGCTATCTCATCAGGTCGATGCCGCCTTATATCCTGATTTCCCCTCATTGTCAAGTGATCTGCATCGCACCGGATTTCGTTTGTTAGGGTATTTCTGCCCCGAGATTACTCAAGGCAGCGCCCTTTATCAATCGGCGCTGGACGAGGGCTTGCTTGTAAAGGACCGAAACGGCGATCCGGTCGTCATTGATGTCTTAGGTATTGAACACGGCGAAGTGGATTTCACGCACCCTAAGGCCGAAAAGTGGATTCACCAACATTGGTTTCAGCCAGCCTATGACCAAGGATTTGATGGATGGATGGCAGACTTTGGAGAATATCTGCCAACCAATGCAGTGCTGTACGATGGCAGCCACGGCTGGCAACGCCATAACCAATGGCCCCTATTGTGGCAGAAAGTAAACCGTTCGTTCTGGGACCAGAACCGGCCCACAGGCGACTACACATTTTTTGTGCGATCTGCCGCGTTGGGCAGTCAACATGTGGCGCCAATTCTTTGGGGCGGGGATTCCGACACCGATTTCGATCCCGCCGATGGATTGCCTACCGTCATACCTCAGGTGTTATCCGCCCAACTTGCAGGATTTAGCTATTGGGCAACAGACATAGCCGGGTACATGACTTTTGGATTAACGCGCCCTTCGACAAAAAAACTGTACATTCGTTGGCTGCAATTAGCTTCTCTACTGCCGGTGATGAGAACTCATCATGGCACAGCCCGTCCCCGCAACTGGCATTGGGACCGAGATCTGGAAACCCGGTCCATTTACACTCGTTACGCTCGGTTGCACACCGCGTTATTTCCCTTTTGGCATCACCTATCACGATTGGCGGCGACGCGCGGCTATCCCCTGATTCGTGCCTTGTTTTTAGAATTCCCCCAAGATCCGGTAGCATGGATAGTAGATCAAGAGTTTCTTGTTGGCGATCGCCTTTTGGTGGCTCCCGTTGTCAAACCTCAAGGCTCCCGCCACCGAGTCTATATTCCTTCTGGCCACTGGCGTTACTGGTGGAGCCAGCGTATTGACACAGGGCCCGGATGGATTCATTTAGATGTCCCTTTAGACCAACTCCCATTGTGGATTCGTGTCGGGTACCCCTTGCCGATCTTTGAAGGCATCCCGTTAGATAACGGACATCCTGAAGGAATCGTTGATAGCTTGGCTGATATAGACCAAGGACCCGGGGTCGATTTGAGACAAGCCACCCAGCATCTCACTATTTACCTGGTCGGCAATCTGGACAGTCCGAATATTTTTTTGCCAGGCGGGGGCTGCTTAGAACTCTCGTTCAATGATAAGCTAACATTTAAGGATCACCCTGGCTGGCCAGTCGCCCAAACTGCTGATCATTTGCCCCAGGAATTCGGCATGGGATGGCGGACCAAGTTAGCTCCCGGGGCGCAATCCCGCTATTGCAGTTCGTCTCAAGGAACCCTAAACATGATAACGTCACCAGACAGTATCGAACGCTACTATGCCATTCGATGGATTCCGGCCCCACCAGATGTCCAAGGAGGGTGAAACGCATGACAAGACCCGAGCCTCATTGGTATGCTCTCGGTAACCTAGGATCCAATATCTTTAGTCAAGCGTTTGCCACCTACGCGATTTTCTTTTACATCGACCATTTGCGGGGCCCTGTCGGCGCCATTACCGCCGCACTCGCAGTACAAAGCATCTGGCATGCGGTGCTCAATCCGGTGATTGGTCAATTATCGGATCGGACCCATACTAGGCGTGGGCGCCGGGTGCCATACATTGCGGGTCTCAGCCTCCCACTAGGCATTATTTTTGTTCTGATGTGGCATCCGCTGGTAGACCACTCCAATCTTGCTTGGTATTTTCTAGTCATCGTCATGCTGTTCGACCTCACCTATTTAGCCGTGGTATTAAACTGGACCAGTTTGTTTCCGGAAATGTTTCGTACCATTCAAGCCCGATCTCAAGCTCAGTCCCCGCGCCAAGCCATCGGCATTGTCGCCCTGATGGTCGGGGTAGCAGTGCCTCCGCTGCTCTATGGACATTTTGGCTGGACTGCGATGGGCCTTATCTTGGGTGTCATCGGTACTGCGGGGTTTTTGCTATCACTGGTTGGGGTCAAAGAAACATCCCCGTTGGATACCTCCCTTCGACCACCCACTCAAACCAATTTACGCGATTCGTGGCGTCTCATCCGTACCTCCCAAGGATTTGGACAATTTCTAGGAACCAACTTCCTGGTGCAGCTGACCTTAGGTATTATACCGGCAGTCCTTCCGTTTTACGCCAAATATGTGCTTCATGCCAGTCACTCCATGCTGTCAGCCCTATTAGCCAGCATTTTTGTTGTTGCCTTGATTGCCGTCATCCCCTGGACCCGTTGGATCCGCAGTAAAGGTTCTCATCGGGCTATTTTATGGGCAATTGGGTGGTTGGGTTTGGGTGTCATCCCTTTTATCTTTGCTCCCAATATCGCATGGGCCCTTACCGGTGCCATTTTGCTAGGCATTGGTTTGGCCGGATTCCTGGTTCTGGCCGATGTCCTCATTTCCGAAGTTATTGATCAAGACGCCCATCAGCACGGAAGGCGTCGCGAAGGCATCTTTTATGGAATTAACGGCTTTATCTTGCGGCTGGGTGTCTCAATTCAAGCCCTATTGCTCTATATCGTTTTACATTTTTCCGGATATTACGCCAACGCTATGGGTCTTGCACCACCGTTAGCGCGTATCGGATTTCGTGCATTAGCGGGAGTTGTCCCGCTGTTCTTGTTACTAGGAGCCTGGATTCTCATCCGCAACTTTAGTGTGCCACAAAGCCCGTCGCAGTGGGCTGAATCTTCCGGAGCATAGCCCGGATAAGAAGGAGCATGCAATGAAATTGACATCGAAGCAGATCAAGTTGCGAGAATTCAATCCAGGGGATACCCCGTCGGTACACGCTTATGCCAGTGACGAACAGGTGACTCGGTACTTAATTTGGGGTCCCAATCGCTGGCATGATTCCACTCAATTTATTTCACGGGCTATTGCCACAGCAGCCGCTACTCCCCGCGTCAATTATGAGTTGGCAATCGTTGAAAATGCATCGGGACTTGTCATCGGTGGGACACGCCTCAGATTAATGGCGTCTGATCCTAAAAATGCACAACTGGGATACGTCTTGGCCCGCTCCTACTGGGGACGCGGACTGGGATTCGAGGCAGCCACCCTATTAGTCCAATTAAGTGCTCAACTCCATCTCCACTCCGTGAGCGCCACCTGTGACCCCAACAATATTGCTTCACAGCGCGTTTTGAAAAAAGTGGGCATGCAATATGTAGGGTATCTGAATTGTGACGTCTATGTGCGGGGGCAGTGGCGCGATTCCCTACTATTTACCCGCAAGATTCCGCAACTAGCCTGATAAGACTTGGCGGAAGATAGTCCACCATAGGACGAGATTCGTCCGCTAGAAATCGTGAAACCGCCTGAGGGTTAGCAGGCACAGCTACCATCTTGGCAAACTCAGGAGTTTGCCCTTGACACCTTAGCCATGCTTCGTAATCCCAATAGCGGGCCGTTAAATTGGCCAACGTCATGGGGACGTTAACCACATATACCAAGACTACAAAATTCCAAGGACCGCCGGTTTTCAGAGCGAAAGGCACAACGTTTGCGGTGTCGACCCCGATTTCTTCTTTTAGTTCCCGCAAAAGACTTCTCACCATAACGATTCGGTCCCCTATCACATCAGTAGAGTCCAAACCTCCACCAATACCTTGCAGCCTTCCTGGGTATGCCGTGTGCTCACCCATTTGGCCAAACACCAAAAACTTGTCGGTAGTGCAGACAATGCCCGCCCCATAGAGTACACGGCAAGCATAGGATCCAGACACCCTTCCGGAAATAGTGGCCCAGTAATGGGCATAGTCTGTAGCCCGTAGCTCAAACCTTAATTCGGAGGAATTTTTCATCATTCCTGTTATGGTGAAAACCACTCCCCGAAACCATCCAGGATGCTGATTCGTTGCCTCAGCCCAATGGGCATCAATGGTAGACTGCACCCACGGCGGCAATATCAGAGACTGCGGGTGCACCACCACAGACACCTTATCCGGAACCGACTCTAAAAAAGCCTCCACTGGCATAGCTGCCCTCCCTGCCATAACCGCCTAGTCCCATACTGCCGTATCCAAATGGCAGCTTCAAATGCACTTGAGAGCGAATCCCGGTCCCGGAATTTACCGATCCACTCCGCGAAAGATTCAGCGATAGCGAAGCACTCACTCCAGAACCGGGATAAATCATCCTTAATTTCCAATATTGGCTCGAGACATCCTAGTTAAGGTTGTAGCCGCTTCATGTCACGCGGGAACAGTGTCACGTCGCGAATGTTGGACACTCCGGTCAGACGGGCCACGAATCGCTCTAATCCAATGGCAAATCCTCCATGGGGCGGCATGCCATAGAGAAACGCGGCCAAATAGCCAGACATGCCATGCTTTGATAAACCACGCCGTTTCAAAGCCTCAATATAATCCGCAAAACGATGCAAGCGCTGCCCCCCAGTGATGAGTTCCTGACCACGAAAAATCAAGTCAAAGCTCCTGGTATATTGCGGGTTTCCCGGATCCAGGTGAGTGTAAAATGGCCGCTTCAATGCTGGATAGCCCTCGACAAACAGAAAATCGGACCCGAAATCACTTCTCGCCCACTCGCCAAGCCAAGCCTCGTGCGCCGGAGACAAATCCGGCTCTTCAGTAACATCTTCTCCGATGGCGCGGGAAATCATCGCCATCGCATCCTTAAAGTGGACCACTGGGAAGGTTTCTGGAAGCAACGGCCAATCATATGCCCAGTCACCGAAATGAGTTTTGGCCTCTTGCAACATTCCGGCCACCACGTTCTCGGCTAAATCCATCACCGTGTGATGGTCTTCAATAAACCCTAACTCGACGTCAAGAGAAGTATATTGGCTCAAATGCCGGGCGGTGTCATGAGGCTCCGCTCGAAATACCGGCCCAACTTCAAACACACGCCCTAGAGACCCGACCATCATTTGTTTGTAGAATTGAGGGCTTTGGGCCAAATATGCGGGTCGGCCAAAGTATTCTATCTGAAACACATTAGCACCGCTTTCACTTGGCGTTTCCAAAATTTTCGGCGTATGAATCTCCACAAACCCTAAAGAAGAAAGGGTATCGCGAAACCCTTTAACCAAATGGGCGGTGATTTTAATCCAGTTTTGGGCCTGGGGATGGCGAAGAGCCACTGCGGCAGTATTCAATCTGGTGGGTAACGATGCAGGCGGGAATTGCCCAGCAACGTCTATGGGCACCGGATTCGCTGCCTCCGACAAAATTTCCACTTCAGGATCACGTATTTCAATACCCTGGGGCGCTCTTGGTTCACTTGAGACAATCCCGGTAACGCGAACTACAGTCTCTGGATTCACGGATATCAAAGACTTCCGCAATACCAATTGCACGGTTGCCGATCCATCTCGCAGAACCACAAACTGAACGCCGCCTAAATTGCGTACAGCATGAATCCAGCCACCGACTGTGACTCGTTGGTTAATGGCATGGGGCAACTCTGAAATCAAACGCGGCAAATGAGAAATGGACATTAAAAATCCTCCATAGGTTCCGGACTATGCGGACGGGCCGGTCCCGTGGTGCCACCGCATTTCACTCAGTTACTGGAGGTTAGCCTGAGTCTCATGTCCCTTAACGCGGGAGACGGCCAATTTCAGGAAGACCCTAAAAGGCAACTCCGGAGGGTCTTCACAACAGATTTTGGGTCACACTTTCACCCCGCATGACTCGCTGTACCAAAAGTGCTGCCGTTACTGGACTCCATCATCGTGTTACCGGGAGTATAACAGGATATTTTGGTCCTGTCACGCCCCCTCCATCATCGCACAAGAGGTTTCAGCCAATGTTCTTCGTCGAACAGCACGTCACCCCAAGATAAGCTCCCAGGCTCGATTCCCCATGGTTTATAACCCAATTTGCGATAGAGATTGCGGGCTGCCAAATTCGTCGTCACCACCGACAGAGTTAATTGCTGCAAGTTCGGATAGGCAATGATTGCTTGACGCTCCAGTTCTTCCATCAACTGGGACCCTAGGTTCCGTCCCCGGGCTCTCGGTGTCACGTAGAGACCCCAGATCACGCCTTTATGCATGAGGCGATGGCGCGGAACAATATAAAGGCCTACAATTCCCACCAAGACTGATTCGTAGGCACCGACCACCATACCGCCAACACCTGGTTGCAAGCGTTCCTGTACCTTCTCCCATGGTTCGGTTACAACCTCGTCATACGTGGTGCCAAACCATTCCGGCTCGAGTTGTAACGCCTCCAGCCGCAGCGGCCAAAAGTCCTCGGCATCATTAGAACTGAGAATGCGAATTTCCCTCATGAAGTTCCCAATCCTCTTTTATTAGGCTAAATATCTCATGATCTTCCCACTGATCTGCAATCTTCAAATAGTGTCTGGCATAGCCTTCGTACTTGAATTTGGCATTTTTAATGACCGTCAAAGATGCCCGGTTCCGAGGCATTATCGCCGCTTGAATTCGGTGCAATCCCAAAGACGCAAACGCCGCCTGAGATACCAAACGCACGGCACCAGTAGCCAGCCCTTGGCGATTATATTGTTTTGCCACCCAATACCCTAGCGTACAACTCTCCCAAGCGCCTCGTACAACATTACTCAATGTCACGCGTCCTACCGGATTGGGTTCCCCGTTTCGATAAATACCATAACCGTATCCCCGATCTGCTTGCCAATATTCGCTAGCCTTTTGCAAAAGTTGCGTTTGGCCTGCAACAGTAAAGAATTCGGGTCCCATAACGGGGTTCCAAGGTTGCAAAAAGTCTTTATTGTCCACGTATATCCGTGCCCAAATCGCAGCGTCTTGTACATTTAGCTGTTGAATTCGCAAAAATCCATCGGTAACGACCATCACTCAAATTCCTTCTCGAAGTGAACCCATGGACTAACCTTACCACCCATCTTGTAATATAACTTTTGCGCAGTGAGATTATCTGAAGCCGTTGCCCACTCGAGACTGGAAAACCCCTTAGACTCCACATACCCCAAAATAGTGATAAACAATGACTCACCCACATGATGACCACGTTGCTCCGGCACCACGAAGAGGTCGTTCAATATCGCCACCTGCCGCACTGTCAAGGTGTTCCAGCTAAAAAACAGCGTAGCAAACCCGATCAATCGGCTGTCATCGTCGAGAGCCACCCACTGTCGCCCTGCATCAGGGTGAGAGAGAAGATGCGTCACCAATCCCTCTACTCTCTCGGGTCCCGGATCCGGTTGCTGATAAAACGTCACAATATAATCCAGCATAAGCGGCGCCAACTCGTGGATATCGGTTTCTTTGACAGGACGTATTCGCATTATGTCAATCCTTTCTCAAGGAGTGCCCGCCAAAATTTGTCGCCGTTGCCGCAGCAATGACTCGAGCTCGCTCAAACCCAACTCCAAAGCATTCGTATCCATAGGTGAAGTCGCCAAACTGCTGGCTTCAATGCGCCGGGCAATTGCCGCCAATGCACGATCCACTTCGATAAGCGTGTCGAGCAGGGCAGTGTTGTCCCGAATGCGATTATAGACCCGATCTTGTGAGGGTGCCTCTAGCGCAGCCACTTGCGAGGCCAATTGCGATAAATGGTCGGCTAGTGCTTTAAGCTGTTTTGCCTTTTGCAATAAGTGATGATCGGGAAATGGGTTATCGCGGCTTGGCGCTGGAATCTCGGCACTGGCTTCCTGGTACCGGTGACGCCATACCGCGGCGGCCGCGACCAAGTCCCCTGATAAGGTGTTACGGATGACTTGGTCCAAGGCCCGCATGGTGGCAGCGCTGGCATAGGGATTGATATCGCGAGCCTCAGAAAAAAACTTGGCTACAATCTCTTGAACGCTGTCGTGTTTTTCCATTACCCCTACCTTTTATCCGGTGGAATTGGCTGGGTATAGTCCTGGACATTGACCAGAGGTGATGTTCCTTGAATGGTGAAACCTGTGCCGCTGATCATATTGGGTGCCGTAATCAACCCTCGTTCCGCCATCAGCATGGCAATGTAATACCGTATCGCGGTTTCTTCGTTTAGGCCGAACGCCCGTAACGAAATAAGCTTCTTCATCAACTCATCTGCCGGCGCCACCAACACTTTCACGTTGTTTAATGTGATTCCATAGGTACTGAGAAACTCTTGCAAATGACTCGTGACTAAATCAGTGATGTCGTGAATTTTCTCGTTAATTTGTTCAAGGGGCGTGACCTGGCATATTTGATTAATGGATTGCTCCAATACCGGCGCAGCGTAGGTATTCACCTCGGCAGTCTTGATGTAATGCCCTTGATAAGGCATATGCTGCACCAATTTCAAGGCATCGTCTTTGGAATCAACATGAATGTAATAATCCACTTGATAACGCAATTGCGCCATTTCCCTGGAGAGGGCCTGACCCTCTGCTCGAATGACCAGTTTAGCCCGATTGACATAAATAGCCTCGTACTGCCAGGGAGACTGTCCCCCATAAAATGCCTGTTGAATGGCTCCGACCAAAACCTTTTGCGGCGTATCGACTCCATATTGTCCGGTTTCATATACGTTTAAGATGGCGCCGCGACTCTTTAAGACACAAAAGTGGTTGGATTCCACAGTCAATAACGAACCGTTCATAATATCATTTCCGGGGTAGTGGTACAGTAGGACATCGGGACCCATAATTTCTTCGCCTGAACTTGTCAAGGTTGAAATGACATTGCGAATCGCCAATAAAATCCCCCCATTTTGAGTGAGTTCATTTCCTCATTCAGTATAGCATGATCCTATCTAGAGCAATCGGCAGGACGGAAAAAGGCAATGGGTTCCCATCCGAAGCCAAAATGGTCGCTTAGGCTTCCCTCAGCCCCCAAACGTTTCCAAACGGGTCTTGCATTTGGCAGACACGAAATCCATCAACGCCTATAATAGGTCCCCGATACCGTTGGCAACCTATCCGTTCCATAAATTCTCGAGCCTGGTCCAAATCTCGAACCGCCCAATAGACTACCTGCCCACCCGACCGTGCGGGGGATTTATCATCTGCCGGATGCAACCCAATTTGGATGCCGGGGCCCTGAAAAAGGCAGAACTCGGGGGATTCAAAGATGGGGGTGCCGAATAACGCCATGTACCAAACTTTGGCCAATTCCAAATCGGGAACAAAGTACGTCACTTCAGCCGGGGATCCGATCACTTTTTTAACACCGCCAGTACCACTACTAATGCATCCAAAGCCAGCACCGCAAACGCCCCTAGCCCACCATCATAACCCCCGGCGATTGCCATCAAGGCTATTGATACACCTAAAACTGGCATGATTTGATTCATGGGCAAAGGTCCCTGGCTGCGGCTATAATGCCGAATCATACGACGGCGCTCACGATCACTGAGGCTTTCCCAACCTGGTTGCTGCCATGGTTTTAACGATAACGAAGGTTGCCGCAGCAACTCCATAATTTGATCCGCAGTGTGTTCATCATAGCCAGGGCCTAACTCGCGATTGGCTTGCAAGATCGCCATAATGTCGTCTTTGCTCAGCGGTTTAATGTCTTGATCCCGGCTGATAACAGTCCCCTCCCCAAAATTGCCTTACACGGTTTCATCGCTATGTCTGACCAAACTAGGAAGTTCGCGATCTTTAGTCATCCTAAGATAATTGGCAATCAACTGATCCATCAGGTGAGAGACTTCCACTACTTCTGGATCCGACAACTCAAGACCACGAGCAACCGCAGTGTCAAGCCGTTTTCTTAATCGTTCGATACGTCGAAGCAATCTTGCTTCTGTCATATGCGGCCGCCTCTTTAATAAATCAACTCTAGGTTAATTGTCTCTTGCTTTTAAACTCTGTCAAGAGGCTTGCCGCTCTTAACCTTTAAAGGACTATTTGCAATCTATGGTTGAATGGTCTTCTGGCTCATCCCACGGGATTCAACGTTTTGTGCAAAATCTGGTTGATAGTCGCTCCGGAATCATCCGTTGTAGTGTGCAAAACATGGTTGGAATAGCGGCGTGAGTCGGGGGTTCTTAATGCGTCTTCGGGCCGGATAACCATTTATCCGAATGTTCTATATAATAAAACTAGCTGGGGCACGCTGCCATATCACGCGATCCCGGGGATTAGTAGTCGTGGAAATAGACTCCGGCAACGGCCTTCTCTATATTATTTGATCCGTTCGAGATTGTCCAGTAACTGTCGCAAATCCTCGGTCAACCTCTCCAAATGCACTTGACTCAGGCCGGCCACCAACGCATGGTAAGCATCGGCTTTAATCCTCAGTACATCCGGGCGCAGATGGTGGGCTTTTTCCGTAAGCACGAGCTTTTTCTTTCTCGGGTCGGAGATATTGCGTTCGCGCCGAATGAGGTCTTTCCGGACAAGCCCGTTAATCACCACGCTTAATGTGGCTTCGGTCACGTTGTTAATACGACAGATCTCTCTCTGCGTGAGGTTTGGGTTTTGGTACAGCTGAAACAGAACATCACTCTGAACCTTAGTCAGACCTATCGCACCCATGCGCGTACCAATAGCCCGAGCATAGGCATTCGTCAATTCCTTGAGCAGCGTGCCCAAAGAGAGATTTTGACCGTTCCGCGGTTGATTATCCATTAATAATTAGTATACTAAGTATTATTCAACTACGCAAAGAGGTGAGAAAGTAATACAGGTGGTTTCGGTGGACTTATTTCGTGTGGCCGAAGAATCCAAGGCGGCTTTCCAAGACTACTCGAACACGGTGCAAAATTTGATTAAAGGCAGCCCTGGGCTGGTTGAAGCGTTCTCTTACGCCAAGACTAACGGTGACAGCGTATACAGTTACATAACCGTTGCGGTGTGGGAAAGCGAGGAGACATTCGAAAGCGCGGGAAAGGTGCTGTGGTCCGCCTTTCAACGCCAGGGTCTTAATCCTCAAGCGACTTTGGATACGTTGCGTGTGAAAAGGATTCGTTCTGAATACACGAGAAGCCCGTTCTAGGATGAAAAGGTCTGAAGTTGAGAGGAAACCCTGGGGCTGGTTGGCGCGACCGTGTTGCGGAACGAATGGGGGCGTAAGCGCGCCAGGGGTCTTCGCTTGGGATAACGAGGACTAGTTTGATTGCGAGGGTCACGTCCTGATCTATACTACAATAAAGAGAAAGGGGGACCCCAGCGTGAGTGTTCCGGCCGACGAAGTGTACAAAGTCATCGAGCAGCTGTCGCCGTCTGATCGAAAGACGGTGTACGACCTGGCCCAATTCCTCCGCGCCCGCCATCAGACCGTGGTCAAGGCCTGGCGCGACATCGAGGCACAAGAACCTGATTCCGAACCATTGAGCCCGGAGGAAGCCGCTCAGTTGCAGGATCCCGAGTTTGTATCCTGGGATCCGGACAAGCACCATGGCGTATGAGGTCCGCATTAGACGGTCTGCGCTCAATTACCTCAACAAATTAGATGGCCCACCCGTCGGCGTCTCACGGCTGCCATCGAAGGGCTTGCGGAAGTCCCACCTGCGGGAGACATTCGGCCACTGACAGGACAGACCGGCGCGTATCGGTTGCGGGTTGGTGGGTTTCGCCTCCTCTTCCACATCGACCACCAGCAGGAAGTTATCTTCTTGGACGCCATCGGCTCACGAGGCGACATCTACAAATAGCGTGCCCCGTGGCAGGAGAGCGCCGATGGTTTTAGGCCGTCTTGGCGGCTCGTACAGGTTGGCTTGCAGCGAGCATCGTGCCGACACCGGCCACGGTTGCTGTGCCGAGCGCCTGTCTCCGAGATGAGGACTGGCTAGACGTGATCCTGACAATAGTTCATGTGATGAATCAGGGATTATTGGGGGCGTTAGTGCACGGGTACCGGCCTTCCATCCATGGTTGTGACACACGATTAGCCGAGGCTCCATCATGGCGTTCTCCGCAGGAGTTTCCAACCCGTGAGACATGCAAATCATGGTAGCTCAGAACGTCCGTTGCAACCTTAGGCAGGATTGCCGACGAGAGCGGATTGATCTAAAAAACGGGAAAATCCAACCACATTTTGCACATAGCCCTTTAAAGATGGTTCAAGAAATATTCCGTGCGTCTGCGTATAACCGTCAAAACGTTGTGAAATCCCCGGACAGCATGTCGAGATTCCGGCAGTAAAACTAGGTCGGCTGACTTTCCCACTTGATTAAGCGCTTGGATCAACCGCACCGAATTGCGAAAATGCACATTTTCATCTAACAGACCATGGATGATCAGAAGATCGCCCTGCAATTGGTCAACATAGGATAATACCGATGCCTCATGATACCCTTGGGGGTTGTTCTGTGGGGTTTCCATATATCTTTCGGTATAAGCGGTATCGTAAAACCGGAAATCGGTTACTGGAGCTCCTGCCACTGCCACCCGAAATATGTCTGGAGCCTTTAATAAAGCCATTAAAGACATATACCCTCCGTAGCTCCAACCATAAATTCCGATGCGGTGTGGATCGACGTGACGATTCTCAACTAGCCAGTGAACTCCTGTGACCTGGTCCTGCACTTCCACGGTAGCAAATCTGCGATATACATATCCCTCAAACTGTTTCCCCCGGTGATAGCTGCCGCGATTATCCAGTTTAAACACTAAGTATCCCTTTTGACTTAATAATTGGGCTTGCAGGTCTATCGTCAGATTCCAAGAATTCAACACCATTTGGGCATGCGTGCCACCATAGACATTAACGATGGCGGGTACCGGACGCACATCGGTTTTCGCTGGATAAACGGCGCCGTAGAGGGTAATGCCATCATCTGCGGCAACGGTCACCAATTCCGGCGCCTTTAGCCCTAAATTCTCCGGAGTTAAGCGGTTTTCTCCATGTAAAATTGCCTCGATATCTCCCGTCATGGTCATGAGGCGGGTTTGCGGTGAATACTGCAGGGAACCGGATTGATCCACCCATAAATTGAAGTCTGGCGAGATTACCGCATGGTGAACTCCGGGTTCGTTCGACAATCGCGTCATCTGTCCATCATCTAGGCCGACCCGATAGATATGCACCTCCAGTGGAGTCTCCTTGGTGGCTGCGACGTAGGCTAAGCGATGAGGTTCATCGACCGCAAGCAGCCGTTGTACTTCGTATTCACCGTGGGTAATTTGACGTCCACCTGGCGTGTCCTGATCATATATCCAAAGATGGCGAAAACCGCTGGCCTCGCTCGAAGTGAGAATCTCTCCGGTATCTAAAAACCGGGTGTCATCCCCCACATTGACCCAAAGCGGAGAGCGTTCTTCAAACAAAGGAGCATAGACATTCTTCAACACGTCATACAGCACCCACCGCAGTCGCTTATTATCACGTGAAAGCAGCATCACCGCAAGTTCGCGATCATTTCTCCATATCACCCGCGCAATATACTGCTCCTCTTCTCCGAAATCCAGCCAACGGATAGGACCTCCATCCATGGACACCAAACCTAAGCGAGTCTTGGCGTTGGGCTCTCCGACAAAAGGATAGCGATGCGGTTCCACCATCGCTAAGTCCCTCTCCCAATGCACGAGAGGAAATTCCGGCACATGGCGATCATCCACTTCCTCAAATGCTAGCCAGGTCCCTTGGGCACTGACCCAAAATCCCGTGGTCCGACCCAGTTCTTCTTGTGCAGCATACTCAGCAATCCCCCGAGTGACTTCGGGGGCGCCCCCATGGGTCAATTGAATCGGCGAACTGCCATCAATATCTGTCCGCCATAGTTCACCCTGTTTTACGTAGACCACGCGGCCATCGGTGAGAAGTAAAGGATTTTGGGCCGACAACACGCCAGCCAACTCTTGTGGCGAGTTTGCGCCTTTCAGCACAAAAAGTTTATCTCCTTGCGGAATCAGGATCACCTGCCGTCCGCGACACTCAGCCACTTGGTAATCGGTAATCCCCTCCCAAATCATCCGCGTACGCTCCCGCCGCAGTTCTTCGTCCAGGTTCCATGCGCTTCCAGATTGGGGACCAGCGATCTTTTCATGATAATCCATAGCAATATCATATTTCCATAAGGAAAGCGCAAGGTTCTCGGTATCACCAAGCAGGTACAGGACACATTTCCCATCCGGACTGAACCGTATTTTCTGGGGAATGGTAGTTCCTGGCAGAGGTAAAGAGGCCACCATTTCTGGGGTAAGATGTTCAGAGGATTTGTCGGTCACTTCCATTGCTCCTTCGTCAGTGCTATATTCCATCACTATTAGCATACCAGACAGACAAACCTCCACAGGACCTTAAACTGAAGCCGGTTTTATTCCGCTCGGTGATCCCGGGTCATCCGGCACCTTGGTAAATATTACATAGGCGAGCGGAATCTCTGCTCCTGCACTCAATAGCCACATCCAGGATAGGGGCAATAAATGCAAAGTCGCTCCTGCGGCCAGCGCCCCTAACGGAGTAGCCAGCCCAAATAACGTAATAATAATTCCCATAACTCGACCCATTAAGTGCTGGGGAATAATTCGCTGCATGAACGTAATAAACAATGCATTGATCATTCCGTTGGCAATGCCTGCAGCAAACAACATCGATCCGGCCACTAGATCCTGATGCGCAAACACGAATCCTAAAATACTGCCACCCATGGCTATTCCCAAATATCCCACGGTAACTCTAAGTGAACGCGGCCGAACCAGTCCTGTTACCAAGCTCCCCAAGACCAGTCCCGCAGACCAAGCAGCATCAACGACCCCATAGGTCAAAGGGCCTGCGTGGAGCACATGATGCATCCAATACGGGAACATCGTAAAGGCTCCGTTGAAGGCAAAGTTGGTCAGGACAACAGGCAGTAATAAAGCCATAAACCACGGCATCGACTGTAAACCTGCCCAGCCGTCTCTCAAGCTAGGCCAAAACCCCAAACCAGGAGACGAATGCTCGGGTGGTAGTGTGGCCGAGGGCGCTACCCTCATATGCGGCAACATCAACAGAATGGCTGTGGCACTGACCCAAAAGCTCACCATGTCAAAGGCAAATATGACTTTCATGCCGATAAGGGCAATGGCCGCCCCCCCTATGGCGGATCCCACAGCCATCGACAATTGATTGGTGACAGCGTTAAGCCCATTGGCGGATCCTAGTTCCTGGCCCGAAACCAATCGAGGCAAAACCACCATTTCCGCAGGGCCAAACAAGGCGCCTCCCAACGCATTAATCGTTAGAACCATAATAATTACCCAAATACGCCATTGGGGCTCTACCCAAATCACGCCTAATCCGACCAACACAGCTATTCCTCGCAACGCGTCCGTTCCTAGCATTAACTTGCCAGGGTGATATCGGTCCACAAACACACCGCCGGCCATAGCTAACATTGAGGGTATAGACATGCCAAGCCCGGCCAGGGATAGCAGGAACGGGGAATGCAATTGAATCTCCCACAAACCCATAATCAAAAATATCGCATTGCCTAATTGAGAAAACATTTGTCCCATCCAAAGCCACAAAAATCCCCGGCTGCGCAATGCACTCCACATGAATTTCACTCCAACATTAATTTAATTAGTAATAAAGTTAAACTATCACTATGCATTTGTAAACACCTATCGCAAATATTACAAATCTCGACCAAACCCGCAATATCTAACCTTCTCCGTCATCCGCATTTAACGGAGAAATTATCGGGTCTTGCGAGGTCGCCTTGCGTACAATGCCCCGATTAACCCAGCGGTAGCCATCGGGAAGATCTTGGTCAGTGCTGACAAAATATTCTTGAGGAGTGATAAAACCTAGGTTCTGTAAAAAAAAGACATGCCCGGGATCGTCTTCCAATCCTTCGGCCATCCTCTTTTTGAATTCGGTTTCCATAGTTTCTAGTTCGGCGAGCAATTTGCGGTATCGCTGCAACCAATCGCGCAAGTCCTCGCTAGCAACCTTGAATTCGTAGGCTCCGCTCAACAGCAACGGTTTATCGCTATCGGATCCAAACAAGGGAAACGAGGCTTCTGGGGTGGCATAAATTCGGGCAATAGCCATCTGCAGTTGGGTGACCAAAACATCTTGGGCCAAGCCTGGCTCCATCTGCAAACTTGGCAACAATGCCTCATCAACCAAGTAATCAAATGCAGCTGCCCGAAAAAATTTTTGCACGATGCCGTTTTTTTCTTGGGTGCGGACGATCTCTACGATATTTCGTTGCTGCAACTCTTTTAGGTGGTAATGAACACGAGATGGGGAAAGATGCAACAGGTCTGCTAGTTGTTTGCCGGTAGCTTCTTGGGCAATCAACAACCCTAATAATTGCATTCTTAAGGGATCATTCAGTACGCGTAGAGTATCGTAATCTGTAATCACAAAATATCGCTTCATGACACATTCTCCATATTCACGATACGTTCAATATAATTTGAACGTATCGTGTTTGTCAACCGATGACTGCGTTGAAAACGGTGTGGGTACTGCCAACTGCGCAAGCAGCAGCGTTTCATGGAGATATTTTGCGTCCCCTCTTTGAGATCCACGCTATTGGTGGACCGGTCTACTGCAAGTTTTGTCCAATAGCGAGACGCACTTGACGCATTGTTTCCTGAGCTAAATCCCGAGCCTCTTCTGCTCCCAGGCGAAATATCTTTGAAATAGCGGCAGAGTCGGTAATTAAGTCACGGTAGCGCTCTCGCGGCTCGGCTAAACGTTGATCTAACACCTGAAATAACTGCTCCTTGGCATCTTTCCAGCCAATCCCCGAAAGAAATTGCTGACGAAATGCGAGCGTTTGCTCCGAAGTGGCCACTAACCTATACAATTGAAATATCGTAGAGGTCTCGGGATCTTTAGGCTCGCCAGGGCGCGACGAGTCTGTCGCAATACGGAAAACCCGCTTGCGCAATTCATCCGACGAGCCAAAAATTGGTATAGTGTTGTTGTAGCTTTTACTCATTTTGCGGCCATCCAGCCCGGGAATCACGGCGCCTTGTTCGTCAATCATGGCCTCCGGCAAGGTAAACACCGCCCGTTGATATTGGCGGTTAAAATATTGCGCGATATCCCGGGCAATTTCGATATGTTGGACCTGGTCGCCGCCCACGGGAACCCAATGGGTTTGCATTAACAAAATGTCTGCCGCCATTAAAATCGGATAAGTGTATAGACCCATATTCACGCCAGCGTCAATATCTGACTCCCCGTTTTCCTCGTTGCGCTGTACCATAGCCTTGTAGGCATGGGCCCTGTTCATTAGGCCCTTGGGCGCAAAGCAGGCCAGAATCCAGTTAAGCTCAAACACTTCGGGCACATCGGACTGTCGATAAAATACCACCCGTGTCGGATCCAGCCCCAAAGCTATCCACGCCGCTGCGACTTGTTTGGTGTAATCGCGGAGCAATTGCGCGTCTTTCAATCCAGTAAGCGCATGGTAATCGGCAATAAAATAAAATGCGCGTTTGTCATTGTCCTGGGACAGATCAATCGCCGGTTGAATCGCGCCCACTAAATTTCCCAAATGGGGGGTTCCGGTTGGTTTGATTCCAGTCAGCACCACCTGTTGCGACATGTGACACCTCAAATTCGTGGGATAGGTTGCTGACCCTAATATACCAAACTCCCATTAAGATACCAACGTTATCAATTGCAACAGGTGAGCGCCCAGTGCCGATTCACCATTAACCCTCTTCCGACCAATAAGTCCTAGGTGTGTTTGTTCAGATCTTATGCTATATTGCAGGTAATTTCCGGAGATTGGCCTAAGGGAGCTCTGCTAAATGTCCAAGACACACGAACCGCCCCAAGACAACGATGACGTATTGTCCCATGGTGCTTCGGATGAGTTTAGCGGCGGCACAGATAAAGCAGATACCCCTTCATTGACGGAAGTGTTCGCCTTGCTAAAGGGTCACATGGTCGTTGGAGTGGATCTTCATACCCATCGTTTTCTTTATGTCAATGCCGCGTTGCAGTCAATGCTCGGGTATACTGAAGCGGAACTGTTGGCAATGAACGTATGGGACGTGTTTGAGGAGCCCTACAAGTCTCAGGTGAAGACTTCCGTTGCAGAGGGTCTAAAAACGTTAGGCCAGGTGAATTCATTGGTGTTAAAGGCAACCCGCAAACCTGGGGATAGTATATGGCTGGAAGCGTATGTGAGCTCGGTGCCCTTTCGTGGAAAAATAGCCCGGATTGCCAATTACATCAATGTCACTGAAGCCATTACCCTAAAGGAACGGATGGACCAGCAACTCGCATCGTTTTACTCGGCGCTGGACGCTATGCCGACACCAGTGGTTATTGCCAAAGAAACTTTTCAGTACGCCAATCCAGCGGCCATTGCCTGGTCCGGCTATTCTCAGGCGGAATTAGCCCAAAGGAAAGTCTGGGACCTTATCGTGGTAACCGATGACCTTCGCCACCGTATGGGAAAAAATATGGCTCGACGTTTGCGTGGCGAATCTTTTTTAGGTGAGTATCCGCGTATTGAAGTCAAATTGAAAGACGGTACCCCTAGGTGGGTTCACATCGTCACCCGAACCCTATGGCATCAGAACTCGTGGGTTGACTTGATGATTTTGACAGATATTACGGATTCTGTCATTGCCGAGCAGCGCATGGCGAGAGAGCGAGAGCGGTACCGCGAATTGTCCGAGTTGGATCCTTTAACCCATATTTACAATCGCCGCCTATTTGACAATCAATTGGCCGATATGATTCAGGCCGCCGTTGCACGACATCGGCAGCTCACTCTAGTCATGATCGACATCGACCATTTCAAAAGGGTCAATGATGAGTTCGGCCATGAGACGGGAGACTATGTTTTACAGGAGTTAGCCAAAGTAGTGCTGGCCGACTTGCGACCTACCGATATATTTGCCCGCTATGGAGGTGAAGAATTTATGATTATTGTGCCAGATATTAGCAGCATAAACGTCAAAGCACTAGCCGAGCGCTTGCGATTACGTATTGCCAGCCACGACTTCAAAATCGGGCAAAAAATCACCGTCAGCATGGGAATTACCGAATTGAAGCCAGGCGACACGACAACTCGCATGGTACACAGGGTAGATGACGCTCTTTACGATGCCAAGCATGGTGGCCGCAATCGCATTGTTGTCGGTTAGTCTGAATGATGGAAGTACGATAAAATTTGTGCTTAGGAGCGGTTGGTATGAACGAGATTCCCCTCATTGATTTTTCCTCGTGGTCTCAAGGTTCTCCAAAACGGCGTCTGGACCTGGCCGCTGATATCATTTCTGCTGCACACCAGACCGGGTTTATGTATCTGCAAAACTTCGGAGTAGATCCCAAGGAAACGACCAAAATGTTTGACATGTTGGAAGAATATTTTGCGCTGCCGTTATCCATCAAGCAGAAAACTCCTTATATCAGTGCTGAAGCTAACCATGGCTACAATGGATTCGAAGAAGAGCGCCTCGATCCTCAAGGGCCAGGCGATTTAAAAGAAACCTTTACGATGCGCAATGTAATCCAGGCATCGGCCAATCCGACATTATGGCCTTCAACAAATTTTCGCACCATGGCGCAACATTTCTTTTACAGTTGCCAACTCGCATCAAAAAACATATTAGAGGCTTTAAGCCTTGGCCTGCGCATGCCACAAGATTACTTCGCAAAGTACCATACAGGAGAAAACCAAACCTTGCGGTTTCTGCACTATCCGCATCTTCCCTCCCACCGTCCGAATCAAATCGGCGCAGGAGCTCATACCGACTACGGCAGCATCACCCTACTGTTTCAAGACGATGTTGGCGGCCTTGAGGTCCAAGATTTCGACGGGCATTGGATACCGGCGCCGTACATTCCCGAAACCGCTGTGGTCAATATCGGTGATTTAATGCAACGATGGACTAACAACTATTTGCGCTCCACGCTTCATCGGGTGTCGCCCACCTTTCGACCAGGACGCCATGATCGCTATTCGATAGCCTTCTTTTGCGATCCAGACAACGACACCCTGGTGCAATGTCTGCCGTCTTGCATATCCCATGATATCCCGGCCCAATATGCCCCTATTACCGCCCGTCAGCACTTGCTGGAAAAACTCAGGGCTAGCCGCAAGTTAGTCGAGAACGATGTTTCTTTTGATCAGTAACGGATTTAAAGAAGTCACGGACATCGAGAGGGAATTTAGCGGACTCCCAACTGGGTTTGGTGGTGCCCCCAGGTATTTTTCCAGGATGGTGAAGGGCGGCATGAGTCGGCCTCGGCATGCGCCATCGGGTGCGTCAACTTGCCAGCCTTGCACGATATCCCATAACAGATTTGCCTGACAGGGGTCGGGACCACCGATATTCTTCACGCGTTCACTTTCCCGTGACCCTGTATCAATTTCTCCATTTCAATTTCGTGGCGGATCGGCACTCCGTCCTCGGTAATCTCCGGAATTTCCGGTTTTAACCGCCGCGCTGCGGCAATGGCATCGCGGTGTACAGCAACCCAATCCCAGCCACGGTTTTGGTAAAAACGCAGCGCATCCAGGTTGTCGTTTGACGTAATGAGCCAGAGTCGGCCAACGCCCTGAACTGCCGCTTCATGCTCTACCGCCGCCAACAGCGCGGTCCCCACTCCGGATTTTTGATAGAGACTGTCAAGGCTGACGATTTCCCATTCGAACTGGGAGTGGGCAAAAACTGTCACCAGACCCACCCAGTCTCCAAACTCAGTTTCCGCGGCAAATCCGGTCATATGGCTGGCATCATGGACCATCCCCCGAGAAACCACATGCTGAGATCCCCAATGTTGTCGCCAAAATTCCGAAACACGGCTCTGGTCAGCGGCGGTCAGCGGCCGGATGTGAAACTGCGGTGGTACCGTGGCTGCCACGGAAAGCAAGGGGGCATCCGCTAAAGGAACCCACTGCGGTATGCCTAAAACTTCGGCAACCAAATTTTCTGCATCTTTATAGGCCTGGTTAAGATTAGTTTCTTGCAGCAAGCGTGCTACACATGATGCTACATCATGATTCACCGTTTCCAGCATGGCTAACTGTCGTCGCACGGTAGGTACAGTGACTCCTGAGCGCTGAAGAACATATTTTACCAGCCCCTGTAGCCAAATGCCCAGGAAGTAGCGAAAGTGGGGGGCATTTTGATTCTCCATAGCCTGTTGCAAATATTTCAACCCTTGACGCAAATCCCACTCCAGATATGGCAGCACCATGGGTGGTTTGTCTGTCGCGGACGCCAATAATTGTTGGAGACTTTCCGGATCCCTGGCCCATAGCACTTGAGCGGACTCGAGAATAGCTCGTGAACCCGCCGCCACTTGTTCAGACGATAGGTAAAGTGCTTCGACACCCCTTCCCTGCCACTCGCCACAACGTATGAATTGCGTAGAACTGCGAGTAATCACGAGAATATCAACATCACTAACGGGATCAGCCAGGTTCCTCGCATGCGAGCCCACCAATATAACGGCGTGAACGCCCATCCCTTCGGGCACCGATCTCAATATCGAAACTAAGGATTCCCAAGCCAATGACTCATCTATTATGGAGATTAGCCTAGCAAAGTTGTACCCACCGGACAAGGGGTGATCAGGGGAAAAACTGGCACCCACGCAAAACAGTATAATAAATGCGGAGGATGGTTCCATGACAGGTAATTTGCGCTGGCTTTTGACTGGACGCGTTTTGCGCAGCTTTTCCACCGCGTTTTTAACCGTAATTTTCCCGCTATATCTGGCGCGAGCGGGATATTCAGCAGCAAAGATCGGATTGGTATTAGCCATTTCTGGCGCCGTCACCGTATTTTTAGTGGCCGGAGTCGGGTTGGCAGCTGATGCTTGGGGCCGGAAGCGTATGATCATCGGCCTGGCGGCATTGGCTTGTCTTGGTGGCATTGGCATGGCTTGGACCCCTAGTTTTTGGGTCGTGGTACTGGCTAGTGGGCTTGGCGGTGTAGGAAAAGGTGGGGGTGCTGGCAGTGGGGGCTCCTGGGGTCCAGTGTTTCCCGCTGAGCAACCCTTGGTTGCAGACTCGATCGAGCCGCACAACCGCACCCGGGCATTTGGTCAGTTATCGTTTGTCGGGGTATTAGCTGGTGCCGCTGGTTCATTGGTCGCAGGCATCCCAGAAATTTTACATGCCCAGGGAATGTCTTGGCTGGCCAGTTACCGCTGGCTATTTGGCGCCAGTTCTGTCGTTGCCCTGGCTATGATCTTGGTCACTTTGCCGATTCGTGAACCTCGACATGAGGCGGACCCTGATCAACCCATGACACCTATTCCCGTCCGTCGTCTGGTTGGGCGGTTAGGACTCACCAATGCATTAAACGGTTTGGGGTTTGGCTTTTTAGGCCCACTCTTGACCTACTGGTTTTATCGGCGTTATGGCGTAGGGCCGGCAGAAATCGGCATTGTGTATACCATTGTCAATTTGGCCTCAGCTTTTCCCTATCTATGGTCAGCCTCTTTAGCTAAAGTTTTGGGTGCAGTTCGCACGGTGGTGGTCACCCGCGCTATTAGCCTGGTGATGTTGATTCTCATGGTATGGGCTCCTAATTTCTGGGTAGCAGGCTTGCTGTATACTTTGCGCATGGCGTTCAACTCTCTGGGCATGCCAGCCCGACAGTCTTATGTCATGGGGGTTAGCGATCCTCGATATCGTAGCCGTGTCTCTGCCTTTGGATCATTGCCGTCTCAAGTGACATCCATGATTAGCCCTGCTATTGGCGGTGCCCTTATGGATACTTTTCTCGACATTCCATTGGTCGGAGCGGTTCTCTTTATGGGCCTAAACCTAGTGACTTATTATTACGCATTTCGCAACGTACCGGCTGAAGGGGAGGTGCCAAAGCCCTCGTAAATCGGTGCTTTACCTCACTTACTCAGCATCATCTCGATGGTACACTGCCAATACCGACTGAGCTTCTTCAGTCCATGCGAGGTATTGCAAAGCCGGCCACAGCACCATTACCCGCCGAAGCTTCTGGCGGCGCCGCGATAAGGCTTCGGCGGAGAGGTAGGCCAACTTGCGAGCCCTTTCTCGTGAAGCCATCGCCGCCGCCCCCAAACTCCAGATTTAAAGCTATCATATTCTTGGCAACGCTGGTCCGTGTTTAGGAACCCTTGATTTAATGGCCAAAAAGTTCAAGCGGACAGCATCTCCAATGTTTTCTGGTAATATTCCATCGTATGCGGAACCATAGCACTAAAATCAACCCTGATCAAAGAACCCTGAGGTTCTTGCTGCAACATCATGTGCGGTATTTTACCTGCAGCCCAAAGGATAGCCTCCGCCAATGACACAAAAGCCAACTCCTGTACCTCTTCTTGATTGATTTCACTTGTTTTTCCTCTAAGGTCCTCATAAATTTTAAATACATGGCACATCTCTCGGTCAACAAAGGTATCCATGACGATTTCATCACGCACCATGGCTAAATACTGAGGCTCTACCGATGGCACAATCCCCAGTTCTTCTTCAATTTCCCGTAACCCGTCAACGGGCTGTTCACCGCATAACAGATGACCTGCCACAGTAATATCCCACATCCCCGGATATTGTTGTTTTTTCATAGACCTTCGCTGAAACCAAACCAAAGGAGTCCCGTCGGTTTCGGTAACAATCCATGCATGAAAAGTTTGATGCCATAATCCCAAGCGATGAACGTCCGCGCGGGAAGCCGTACCGGTCCATAGCCCGTTATCGGAGAAAATATCCAAGGTTTCCTGGTTTTCCGCAATCGTCATAGGTCCCTCCTACCAGCAAGACTGCATTCGGTAACAAGCTTATCATAGCCGCTTCGGCGCTAACGTGTAACCTTCTTGCACGACCCATCGTTAAACGGCTGTAGAGGAGGTTATACCATGCTTAAATCCAGAGCGGTGTTAGTGTCCGCAGCGTTTTTAGTCACATTGACTGGGTGCGGACTAAGCGGCACTGCACACATCACCCAGTCGCCATCAAAATCCCAGGACTATACCGTATCAGGGCAAGTATCCACCACACCCAGCACTACGCCGTCTGGTGCTACCAGCACCTCATCATCCCCATCAACGCCAGCATCAACCACGACCAGCACACCGAGCTCAAGTACCGGATCATCTCAATCCTCTAGCACCTCTCCTTGGAATCCGGTGGTAGCAAGCGCTATGAATGATTTGGTAAATTCGTCGGATCTGCCGTTGGCAGCACCCACAGTGGTCCCCCCACCCCCTGGACCGGGCTACGGATACCTAACCGCCCTGGTCATTCAAAATGCTACCTCATGGTCTGTGCGTCTCATTGACACCTCTATTCCCTTAAACGTCAACAGCACCAATATCCAACAACACCTCATTGCCGGAGCTCCTTATGTTGGTTCGTTTGGCATCAATCTACTGAGCCAAAGCGAGTTGGTCAATACTGCCCCGGAGCGTTCCTCTGTGCTCCGCACCAACAATGCATTGTGGGCAGCATCCGACGCCAGCGCCAAAGCCACGGCAAGTCAAAAAGTGACTGTGGGCAGTGGTGGCGACGCATTGGTCGCTACAGCATATGCGTTCAACGGCAGTTACAACAGTGCCAAACTGGTATGGACGGAAGGCGACTGGACGATTGAAATCGTGAACGCTAGTCCTCGCTATGAGCAGGCAATGGCGCTGTCAGTAGTGAATTACCTGCATACCCACTACTTGCCACCCTACCCAGGGTTAATCATGATTGACATGATTAACAACGCGTCTGCCGTCACCCGAATCGACTGGATTAACGGAGACCAACTCATATTAATGGATGATCGGCAAGCGACCCCTAACAATCCTGTGAACACATGCTCAATGGCAGTGCACTGGACACCGTATCACTAATCTTGGCGCGCTTCCGACTCGGCCGCGACAGGAAAACGGGCCTCGTTGATAGTGAGTTTATCCGTTATCGCCCGACTCAGGTCAATTCCCGTTGTATGGCAAAACGAAAGCAAATATATAGCGACATCTGCCACCTCAAGGCTTACTTGCTGACGCTCCTCGGGGTCTTGGATTGCGGCATAATGAGCCAGATCCTGCCACTGGAAATGTTCCATTAACTCTGCGGCCTCAATGGCAATTGACATGGCCAAATTTTTGGGGTTATGCGCCGTTTGCCATTGACGCCGTGCCACAAAGTGGGCTACCTGCTCCTTTAGCGAGCCCACCGTGGTATGGCTGTCTTGCGCATCGGTCATAGCTGATCTCCTCGTTTTCTGTTTAATCAATCACCTGCGCTCCGAATGACCGGGCGATTAGTATGGCCTGCGCGGAGTCCACCTTAACTTTGTTTAAATCCACTGTTTTCCAATCGATACCGCCAATTTCCGCGCCTCGCAGATCCGCTCCCGCAAGTTTAGCCTGGGTCAGCATAACCCGGGTGAGATCAGCATGGGTAAAATTACAGTCACGCAGATCCGCGCGGTAAAAATCGGCATCTTTCCACGACATGCCGGAAAAGTCTTGTTGTCGCAAATACTGATTTCGCAAACGGCTGGCACTCCAATTCCCACCCCTAATTACCGCGCCGCGCAGATCCGCCTCATCAAATACTCCCGCCGTCATTTTTAAATCCACCAGCGAAGCCCCAAATAACAAAGCCCACTTCCACTCGCAGGCAACAAACATACTATCCTTAATCACAGCGCTTTTAAGTGAAACGCCGGTGAAATCACAGTGCACAAATCGACAATGGCGAATCTCCGCATAATCGAGAATGGCATGACGAAAACTCTCGTGCTCGAACTCTTGATGATGCCACACAGCCCCGCTGAAGTTACGTTCTTCATACTCCATTCCCGGCAGGGATCCTCGCCACCTTTACCGTCCGTCCTGATTTGGTTATCATACAGCGAGAGTAGACACGAAGACAAGGAGCGCATCATGGCGCAAGGTTCCGCAACCAATCGGGTGTTTCGCAACTCAATGGCCATGACTGCGGCCACTTTGATTATCCTGCTTATGGGATTTGTTGTAGTGCCAGTAGCGATATCCCGTGTAGGATTAGCGCTATACGGGGTTTGGGTCATCCTCTCCGGGGTTTTGAGTTATTTTTCTTTATTCGATCTTGGAGTCGGCGGGACCTTTGTCACCCAGTTGGCAATGGCATCGGCACAAGAAGATCGGACTGCCGTGCGCCAAGTCGTAACTACCAGCCTCCTGTTGTACATGTTGATGGGCGCCATACTGATCCCGGCAGGTATATATGTGGCGCCCCGGTTTGGCGGTTGGTTTCACCTCTCAATGGCCGACAGCCACATCGCCCAATCCTTGTTTTGGTGGGTTTATATCTACCTGTTCATGTCCCAGGCATTTAGTGTTTTCGGCTCCCTGCTAATAGCTCAACAACGGTTGCGTCTGGTATCAACCGTCAATGTCATTTCCCAGATCGTCAACTACCTTATCTTGTTGACCGCGCTCAGTCTTCGTTTGGGACTCTATGCCTTTATTATTGCCAACTACATCTCATGGTTTGGCACCACCCTGATTTATTTCACCCTCAGTGTTCGTTGGTTAGAGCATTGGCCCATGATCAATCCCTTAAAGATACCTAAACAGTTTGTCAAGTCTCTCCTGGCATTCGGCGGTTGGATTCAAATCAATCGCCTATCCAATCAAATAAACAACGAAACTGACAGAATTTTGATTGGTCTGTACGTCAATGCCTCCGTCGCAGGCGTGTATCAGTTAGGTAATAAACTAGCACAATTGACCCGCCGATTCCCCTTGAATTTCTCTTCTGCGTTGTTGCCGGTATTCTCCGTTTGGGAAGCCCAACATGAATCTCAAGATCTCATTCGTGCGCACTATGTGGATGCCAGCCGCTATTTGGCATTGGCGACATTCTACCTCGCAGGACTTCTTGCCGCGGCCAGTTCTCTGTTCATGTATTTTTGGCTGGGCCATCGGTATACCCATTTTTTTCTCATCGTAGGGTTGCTGCTTATTACCTATAGCGTTAATAATCTGACAGGCATCGGCACGACCTATCTCCGAGGTGTAGGCCGACCGCGCCTAGAGTCCTATTATGCCATTGTAGGCAGTGTGTTGAAACTGGGCTTGTCGCTTGCCTTAGCCCCGGAATATGGACTGCTCGGGATTCTTCTTGGCACCGTCATTGGCACGGTTATGGGGTCACTGTATTTCCTTTGGCTATTCTTTCGTGTGCTGCACATCACCTGGTGGCAAGGACTGGGCCGATGGCTGCTATCGCTTCTGCCCGCCACATTGCTAGCGCTGACGGTTGTGCACCAGGTCAGCCAGTGGGCCCTCAGTCTCGGAACCAGCCGGGGCATCACCTTCCTGTCACTGGCCGCCATGACAGGACTTTACACCATTTTCTTCGCCTGGCTGCTTCGCCTCAGCGGGTTTTATGCCCCCCGGGATATAGCTCGCTTGCAGCGCCATATCCCCCAAAGATGGCTTCGTCTATTGCAGAGGATCCAATGCCTCCCCCCTGAGGTGGACCTAACTTAATCAAGATAACCCACATCGCCTCGCCAGACATGCTGCAATCGAGAAAAATGTCCTGGATGAAATTCATCGGGATTTAGTGGGGCATCCCGTTCAATCCAAACGGCCGACAGCACTTCAGATTCTTGTATCATAATTTCACCACCGATGGCAGTTCCTGCAATCACGATATGATATAAGTGATGAGCTAGTTCGCGGCGATCCATCCAATTGTCGAAGACCCCCACTACCCGTTCGGGCCTCATTTGGATTCCGGTTTCTTCCAGAACTTCACGAGACACCGCTGCACTGGGCGCCTCCCCAATTTCTACGGCCCCCCCTGGCATGGCCCAAAGTTTTGAGTCCCGCCGTTGAATCAACAGCAGTTGCCCTTGGGAGTTAAACACCGCACCATCCACCCCAATTTTTGGAGTTACCGGTACGCGAGGTACCGGAGCGGTGTTCTCCACAGGCTCGGCCCCTAATTGATAGGCCAAATCGCGTATCCTCTGATAACGCTTTTTGTCATAGTCATCTTTTGCCCAATAAATTCCCTCAGTTGCCAGCGCCTCTAATATTTCCGCAATGTGCCGTCCGCTTAAGACCTTGTCTTCCACACTTTTTCCTCCTCGTTGCAATTCCCTTAGTCCGTAATCAGTGTCCTACTAACAGGATATTTGTCCAGCAGAGCGGCGAGCGCTTGGGCATCGATTAATTGGACAGAACCATGGCGGCACAGGTTTCGGAGCGAAGCACTGGCGACACTAGGGGTCACCACCACAATCGTCTCCGGTTCTTTCTGTAAATGGTTGACAGTGGCCGAGGACGGGACCGTTAGCATTGGCACCACACCAATCGCAGCCGTATCGCTTTTGGCAAACTGCCATACGCGAAGTCCTAGCATGGTCCGAGGCTGGGCCATGGTGGGATGATAGCCAGATGCCAAAAACAATTGCGCCACAACCCGTTCGAAGGCCAGCGGAGACAACCGGACACAGTCTCCTAGACTCACCCATCCACTGGGTGCTTCGTTCAGCACCTCGAGCGCCATTAAATCTGCCGCGCGCTGCAACCGCTGCCGATCCACAGTCCCGAGATGAAAGGTTTCCTCCATGTAAAGCGCGTAGGCCTCTACTTGAACTCTGGTCAACGGTTGCCCCTGATTTAGAATATGCCGCTCCACCTGCGGCCGGATTCTAGGCCAATATTGATCAAACAATTGACGGCGAATTGCATCCATCTCTTCGCGATAACTCATAACTTGTCAAACCTCTTTTGTGGCCATTCTCTGTCCCATTATACGTTAGCCGACAAGAGCGGGTAAATTTGCCGCCAGTGCCATGACGACACCAATAGGCGATTATTTTAGTGGAGTCCGAAGCAGATAGTTTTCATGGACCTTGATACCGCTCAGGCATATTATAGTAAATAGGAGGCAGGTAAAATGCTCAAGGCCAGCGCGCAACGAGTCCAGAGTGTATTGACGCAATTTGGACATCCCGACGCAGTTCTGGAGCTACAAGAGACCGCGCATAGCGCGGAAGATGCTGCCCGCGCTATCGGCTGCGGCGTGGGCCAAATTGTCAAATCCTTGGTCTTTCAAGGACAGAGTTCGGGTCAGGCCTTTTTGCTTTTAGTGAGTGGCCAAGACCGCGTTGATCTCAATAAGGCCGCACAAGCGGTTCACGAACCTTTGAAACGAGCCGATGCCAATTGGGTTAAAGATCGTACCGGATATGCCATTGGAGGAGTCCCTCCCATCGGCCACAGTAGTCCACTCACAACAGTAATGGACCCCGACCTGTGGCAATATTCCCTAGTGTGGGCTGCTGCCGGGCATCCTTTCGCCGTATTTCCTATCACGCCCGACCATTTGCAATCCATGACCAAGGCGCTGGTTCACGATATTCATTTAGCGTAGCATCGCTTTACTTAAGTAAAATTTCAGCAAAATTTATGTTGACTTTATGTTAAATCCTCTGTTGTTAAGGCAGGAATTTTACTTTCCTTGTCGAAGTATATGGCGAGGTTGACGCCTTGAGATAGTTTAATTGCGTAAAAATAAGGAGGAGATCGCTTGAAGCGCAATTCCGTAGCTCTGGCTTCCGGTTTGTTACTAGCCTCGAGCTTAGCCTTGGCGGGATGTGGCAGTACCACTAGCCCCTCAACGACACCAACATCGACAACGCCACAATCTGGGGGCACCATCGTCACGGCCCTACCCGCAGACAGTAACGTAAACTGGTACTTCCCTCTGATGAACGGCTTGGACGACAGCCTTTACAATGCATGGATTCAAAACTTGATGTACAAACCGCTATTTACCCTCAATGGCAACGGCTCTATAAACTACTCCCGGTCGATTGCCTCGGCGATTACCCCCAACGCGGCGGGAACTCAATACACCGTCACCATGAATCCCAAATACAAATGGTCCAACGGAACCCCAGTAACTTCCACCGACGTCCTGTTCACCTGGCACATAATTCAAGGCGCCTCAGCCAGTAATGCACCAGCTCCATGGCCTTACGTGGGTGCTGGTACCGGTGATATCCCAAGCGGTGTCAAGAGTGTGGTAGCCGATGGACCTTACAAGTTTACGGTTACGCTAAATCAACCAGCGAACCAAGAATGGTTTATTTACAATGGGTTGTCTGATTTTACCCCGTTGCCTAAAGCGGCCTTCGACAAATACGGCACCAGCACCCCTAGCAAGATGCACCAAGAACTGGTATGGTTGGGACAAATCGCCACAGAACCCACCAATCCAGCCTACCAGGTAGTCGACGGTCCTTTTAAACTTGTTTCTGCGACTGCAAGCCAGTCTTGGGTGTTTAAGCCCAATCCTAGTTATGATGGCCATAAAGCTTATGTCTCCAAACTCATTTTCCAGTATGAGACCAGCGATACCGCAGAATTTGCTGCCATCAAGACCGGTGCTATCCAAGTTGGATACCTGCCTACTTCCTTGTACAAAGAGCGGAACTCGGTCGCAGGCTATAAGTTTAGTTTGTACACCCCACTCGGATACAATGACGTCATCGTCAACATGAATCATGGCAACAAACAAGCTAGCCAAAATGCTCCCAATGGCATTGGCAACATCTTTGACCAGTTGTATGTACGCCAAGCGTTGCAATATGGAATTAACCAACCCGCTATCAATACAGCGGCATTCCAAGGCAACGGGATTGTCGAAGACGGCATCGTGCTTCCCACCCCCAAAACCATTTTCTATGACCCCAACTTGAAGCTGCTCTATCCATACGATCCGGCTAAAGGTAAGAAATTGCTGGAGGATAATGGCTGGCATGAAGTAAATGGGGTGATGCAAAAGAATGGTCAACAGATGAAGTTCACGTTAGACTATTCTAGCGGATCCAACGCTTTTGTTCAGGAAGTTACGCTGCTTAAAGAAGGATGGGCGCAAGAGGGCATCCAAGTCACATTGGTACCGCAGCCGTTTAGCACTATCGTCGCATTAACCAACGATCAATGGGACATGGAGGACTACGGAGGAATTTCTTGGGGTGGATCATATCCCACTGGCGGTGGTCTTTTTGGCACCCCGGGTGTTGGTTTAAACAGCCAAGGTTATTACAACCCGGAGATGGTACACTTAATTGCTTTGACCCATCAGCCTTATAAAACCCAAGCCGAATCACTCCAAGCATTATATAATTTCCAAGCCTTCGTCAGCAAAGATTTGCCAATACTGTTCGTACCGTACGCATCTGGTTACGACCTCACCGCCGACAACGTACACGGCACCATCAAATATGCCAATCCGTTCACGCAAGGGATTTCTCCGCAATATTGGTGGGTTTCGAAGTAGCACCGAATTAGGGGGGACCCAGTCATAAAGATTGGGTCCGTCTTCACTGTCGAAGGGTGATGTTATGGCTGTTCAACCAAGCACTACCATAGTGCCGGAAGAGGTTCCCGACTCTTCTCTTGGTACCTCCCGTGCGGTGCACCTATTTTTTCGCAATCCCATGGCATGGGTGGGAATCATCGGTATTGTTTTGATTGTGTTGTTTTCCTTTGTCGGACCCCTGTTTTATCATGTGAGTCCGCTAGCCACTAATGTTACCGATCTGCTAGCGCCTCCCAGTGCGCACCACCTTTTGGGAACTGATGATTTAGGGCGCGATTACTTGTCACGGATGATGTACGGGGGACGCTTGTCACTAATCGTCGGGTTCAGCGCAGCAATCGCCTCGATGATTATCGGGGTGACCTATGGACTGATTAGTGGATTAGTCGGAGGATGGCTTGACAACTTCTTGATGCGGGTCATTGACATATTGTTGTCTATCCCTACGCTGTTTCTTCTGTTGTTCTTGGATGTGACGTTTCAACCGAGCCCTCTCGAGTTAATTTTCGTATTGGCTATCACCTCATGGTTTGGCGTCACTCGATTGGTACGTTCCGAAGTATTATCCATCAAACAACGTGATTACGTAGAAGCCTCACGCGCCTTTGGAGCCAATAACTTCCATATTATGATCAAAGAACTTCTGCCCAATGTGATGGGAACGGTTATGGTGGCTACCACTTTTCAAATTGCCGGGGCCATTATTACCATTGCCACATTAAGCTTTTTAGGGCTCGGACTGCCCCCGCCGGAACCAAACTGGGGTACCATGCTATCCGACTCGATGTCGTACATGTACGAGAACACCTGGTGGCTAATCTACCCACCTGGAATTGCTTTGCTGTGGACGGTACTCTCTATCAACTTCATTTCTGAGGCATTGCGCGGAGCCATAGACAGCCGATTTTAACGCGAGAGGAGGGACCTCACAACCCATGCTAGTATATACGCTTCGGCGACTGTTGCAGGCGATTCCGTCACTGTTCTTCCTGGCCTTGCTAAGCTTCTTTTTAATCCACATAGTCCCAGGTGGCCCAGCCCAATCTCTTTTGGGGCAGCATTCGACCCCCGCCCGCATCGCTGCCATCAATCGATCGCTGGGTTTGAACAAGCCACTGTATGTGCAGTTCGGGATTTGGCTATGGCACCTGGTCCACGGGAATTTCGGATATTCATACACGTTTGATCAACCCGTTCTCCAGGTGATTGGCACCTATTTGCCACACACGTTGGAACTAGTGTCCGTAGCCATCGTCTTAGCCCATTTGCTCGCGGTGTTTTTGGGCACTGTACAAGGCTATTATCAGGGGCGTTGGTTTGATCATGTGATTACCACCATTACCTTTTTCCTGTGGTCAATGCCGGTGTTTTGGCTAGGCGTTTTGTTTGTCATGATTTTTGCCGTCGACCTCGGATGGTTTCCCTCTGGCGGTATATCTAGTCCTAACGGCCCCGGAGGCTTTGGCAGTTTTATCATGCATGCGACACTGCCCATCACTGTGCTGGTGTTGTCAACGGTAGCTTCCTGGGCTCGTTTTATGCGTTCTTCGCTCATGGATGCGATGGTTCAGGATTATGTCCGCACTGCACGGTCTAAAGGTCTGAGCGAATTTATGGTGCTGTTCAAGCATGCCTTAAAAAACTCCCTGCTCCCTATTATCACCTTATTCGGATTGTCCATTCCGGGATTGTTTGGCGGCGCACTGGTCATCGAATTGATTTTCAACTATCCTGGCATTGGCCTCTTAACTTGGAATGCGGCGTTTCAGCGTGACTACCCGATTATCCTGGCAACCGTCATGATTGTCGGCGTCTTGACGGTCCTGGGCAACTTGCTGGCGGATTTGCTATATGGATTAGTTGATCCGCGCATCACTTATCGATGAGCAATAAAAATACGGCAAGAGATTATCGCGGTCTCTCGCCGTATTTCTTTTTAATAAAAAATGGCCGTTACCACGAAATGTGGCACTATGGCGTGCTTTAGCCTGTGAGACATTGAATTATCCTTTGGCATCTGGTATACTAATTTTCGTCATCGGGCTGTGGCGCAGCTTGGTAGCGCGCTACCTTGGGGTGGTAGAGGTCGTGGGTTCGAATCCCGCCAGTCCGACCATTTTAATACAGGCTATGTTAATAGCCTGTATTTTTTGTGGGCTCTGAGCCCCACGGACCACCCTCCAAAGTTGTCCCCGGCTTGACACCAACTGCGCCGTCAGCCTCTAATTCGACAACCCACCAGGCTTTCCTTACCCAAGGGCCAACCCGCCATGGTTCCATGCGGTGAACCACTTTTACCACCTCACCTTGGCGCGTGGCATAAATGACGTCAATCGGGATGCGCATAAAAAAAGTGTGGATCGCGTTAGTCCCAGGAAAAATATATGCTTCATCATGAATTTCCCGGCGGCCCATTAAGCCGATAAACCGGGAAATAAACGAATGTGCGATGGTGGTTTTTTGTGCAATAATTTTTTCATTGGTTTTTAGCACCTGTTATTCTCTTCCCCTTCTCTCAGTGTGGCCATAATTTGTGCATAAGGTATCATATCTTGGAACCGTCTCCTAGTCCTAATGACTTAGCTTGACACCTGCCGCCCAATCCAATGACGCCCCTTAACCTGGATGCTCCAAAAAAACAAACCCGCACCCAGAATACGAATCCCGGTTGATAGCGCCGCAGGCAATGCAACTGGGCCAAAAGCCAACAAGGCAACACCACTTAATGCCCCTGCTGCGCCGGCCAGTCCTGTCATGGCGGTATTGGCGCCTACCGCTAACAACCTGTCTTCCTCGGGTACCACCTCCATCAACCGTACAAACAACAATAGGTTTAAGCCCGCGCCAGCTAGCCCCCCAGTAATATTAGCGAAGATAATACCTTGGAGGGAAGGCGAAAAACTATAGATAAACGGGGTAATCGCCATTAATCCGGCGGCAATGGCCAACAATTGACCCGCCGACGTTTTTTGGCTCATTTTCCTCCATATGGGCAGAGCAACCATCGTGGAAATCGCGTTGGTTGCGGAATATATCGCCATCCATCCATTCGTGGCATGGACATCGGACACTTGATACCTTAAGGCTACTGGCCATAGCATAAGCCAGCCAAAATAAAACAACACCCCCGCAATCACAAACCGTCGAAATGGCATTTGCTTCATTAATCGGGGGACGACTTCCACCCAATTGCCTGGCACCACAGGAGCCATTCCGGTCACCCGAAACTTTCGGTAAATCGTCACCTCGACAAATCCAAAGATAGCGGCCACTGTATAAAGCACAATATAGCCATGCACACTAGGATCACTGGAGATGGCGACGCCGCCAATAATAACGGTTACCAAACCCACTAAGTTCATGCCCCATTGCCGCCACATTACCGCGGTGACTCGGGTGCGCGCCGAAAACATTTGCGTGGTCATGCTTTGCCATGACAACGTGGCTAACGCTGAGGGCATATCCATCGCGACAATGGCCAGGAGCATCCAGGTTGCTGCTACACCCGGACCTTTTGCCAAGACGTCAATAAGGGCAAACACTAGATAGAAACCGCGAGCCAGAAGAAATAAGTGCATGGTCGTGCGATGCGGATCGCGGCGCTTTGACAACCAAGGAGTGCCCAAAAGAGCTACTACGCCACCGGCAATCGAAGGAACCGCATCCAATATCCCTAAATCGATGTTTGGTGCTCCCAACCGTATCAGGTTGATCCCTAAAAAAGGGTTCACCAAGCGGAGCGCCATTGCCTTGAAAATGCCATTCCAGGTATTAATTTTTTGATTATACTGCTCCGTGCCTCTATCTGGCTCCATAGGGTCCCTTCTCTCTGATACCAATATACCAAGCTCCTTGAATAACCTCATCCCGTTAGCATGAATTACGCTATACTGAGAAAAACACTTTCCGGAGGTGTAGCATTTGTACCGAAGCTCAGCATACCCGGCTGTCACACCCGCCCAAATCGACCAATTTGTCTTGGAAAACTTTCATGGCAAATGCATTGCTGTTGATCCTGAGGGTTACCCGGTAGTCAGTCTGTTGCCATTTCAATACTACCCATCATCCGATCCCAACATTCCCAGTCGTTTTGATTTACATTTAGTACAGGATGATACGACTTTCCAAGCACTGCAAAGTCATCCCCAGTGCACTTTTCTCATTGATCAACCGTTAGCATTCACTCCCCATGATTTAGTGGATCCCGAGTATGCGGGAAACGCAACCCTGCATTTTCGTGCGGCAGTGTTCTATTGCCATGCCGAGACCATAACCGCTCCGGATCAGGTAGCCCAGGTGCTCGACAACCTCGTCCACCATTACGAACCGGATAAATCTTTTCATCCGGTAACCGATACCTCTTATTACCACGACGACTTATCTCGACTGGGTATCGCCCGATTAACCGTAGTGCGCTTTGAAGCCAAATTCAAATTGGCTCAGGGCCGCTCGCCTGAAGGCAAGAAGGCTCTAAGCCAATTTCTAGAACAGCGTAATTTACCGATGGACGCAACCGCTCTCGCCGAGATGCGCAAGGCCTGGGCTAATCTGTAACTGCCCCTACACTGCTGCTCGAGACTAGCTTGGCATATTTCGCCAATACCCCTCGAGTGGCTCGGGGAGCCGGCGGAGTCCATGCGGCACGCCTTTTGTCAATCTCTTCATCAGGTACGTTAAGTTGCAGGAGTCTCCGGTCCGCATCTATGGTAATGGAGTCTCCTTCTTCCACCAAAGCAATGGTTCCCCCAACAAATGCCTCAGGCGCTACATGCCCGACAACCATTCCGTAAGTTCCCCCAGAAAAACGCCCATCCGTAATCAATCCCACACTATCACCCATTCCGGAGCCAATAATAGCGGATGTGGGAGCCAACATTTCTGGCATTCCTGGTGCTCCCTTAGGTCCCTCATATCGGATGACTAGGACATCGCCCGCATGAATCCGATGGTCTAAAATCGCCTTCAAAGCATCTTGCTCCGAATCAAATACGCGTGCTGGACCAGTAATGGAAGAGGACTTGATCCCGGTAATTTTGGCCACAGCTCCTTCTTCGGCCAAATTGCCTTTCAAAATGGCTAAATGCCCCGTCTCATGAACCGGATTCGTCCATGGCTGAATGACCTCTTGGTCCTGGCGCGGTTCAGCAGGCACGTCCGCCAATGTTTCCTCAATGGTACGCCCAGTAATGGTCAAACAGTCTCCGTGCACTAAACCATGAACTAATAACATTTTCATGACCTGAGGCACTCCACCAGCCCGGTGCAAGTCCGTCGCCACAAACCGACCTGAGGGTTTTAAATCGCAAAGCACCGGAACCTTCTCTCTAATGCGTTCAAAATCTTCAATCGCCAGGGGTACTTCGGCCGCGTGAGCCATCGCGAGCAAGTGCAAAACTGCATTGGTAGAGCCACCAAGGGCCATCACCACAGCGATCGCATTCTCAAACGCCTTACGCGTCATAATTTCGCGAGGCTTTAAATTATGAGCAATCGCTTGCACCAGTACCTGCCCCGACTCCCAGGCGCTGTCAACTTTCTCTTGATCCTCGGCAGCCATGGTTGATGAATAGGGAAGGCTCATCCCCATCGCTTCAATTACTGAAGACATCGTGTTTGCGGTATACATACCGCCACAGGACCCTGCCCCAGGACAGGCGTGTCGCTCTACTTCATAAAGCTCCTCATCGGATATCTTTCCTGCAGCATATTCGCCCACAGCTTCAAAACTGCTGACAATGGTTAAGTCTCGACCCTGATAATGTCCAGGTTTAATGGTCCCCCCATAAACAAAAATGGCAGGAATGTTCATGCGTGCCAAAGCGATCATGGCACCTGGCATGTTTTTGTCGCAACCGCCTACCGCTAATACCCCGTCTACACTTTCAGCCTCGCATACCGTCTCAATGGAGTCCGCAATGACTTCGCGAGAGACCAGAGAATAGCGCATACCCTCGGTGCCCATAGAAATTCCATCACTCACGGTGATGGTCCCGAACATCTGCGGCATTGCACCGGCTGCATGAACAGCCTTTTCTGCAGCAGCAGCCAGTCTCCCTAGACCCATATTGCATGGAGTAATGGTGCTTTGGCCATTAGCAATGCCCACGATCGGTTTAGTAAAATCGGAGTCGCCAAATCCGAGTGCTCTAAGCATAGCTCGATTTGGCGACCGTTCCGCTCCCTGGGTAATGCGTCGACTGCGACGATTCATACCTTCTTGCATCCTTATCCCGCCTTTGTCCTAGTATTACTCTTTAGTATAGACCGAGCTCTATACTTGAAGAAAGAGCAAATGGACAACTAAAATGCATCGCTACTTGTTTATCGTGATTTTCATCGATTTTTCCACTTTATTGGCGAAAGCTTGGTACACGTTGTCTTGAGACTGTTGTAATAACAGCGACTTAACCTCACTTTGAACCTGAGAAAATGGCGTTACGGTGGATGGCTTGGTCGCCTGCAACTCAATCACATGGTATCCTTGGCTTCCCTGGTAAACCTTGTACTGTCCCACTTTCATGGATAATACGGCCTCGTACATAGGAAGCGACATGCCGCCTTGTGGACTCACCGGCAAATATCCCAAACTTCCTCCACTTTTCGCCGTCGAAGAGATGGAATTTTTCTTGGCCAATTGCGCAAAATTAGCTCCGTGTTGAAGATCCGACAGCAATGTATTTGCCGTCGCCTGGGTCTTTACCACGATATCATTAATCTCGTCCTGTTGCGGATTAGTAAACTGCACCTTATTTTTGTTGTAATACTGCTCTTCGGCTGCCGTTGTCGGGTCCTTGACGTTTTTCGTGGCATAGGTAAAGGCACTTTGGGTTACCATCTGTTGGGTCACATACGTTTGTAGCGTGGAAAATGCTAAATGCTTGGACTTTAGCAATTGGTCCAACCCCTTGGCTCCTCCCACTTGTGACTCAATTTGCGTTTTGATCAGTTTAGTGGCCTGGTTGCTGGCTGATTTCATTGTGATTAAATGATGAGCCAGGGCCCACTGATTCACTGCCGTTTGTTGAACCAGAGCCTTCACTTCTAACGCTTTTTCCTGCTTGTTATTGGGCAGCGTGGACCCTTGAAAAAACTCTGTCATCGCAACGAAATTCGCCAATTGCGCAGCAGTCACCGGTTGTTTTTGCACGGTAGCCACATCCTGTGTTGCAGGACTCGATGCGTTCGTTCCACAACCTGCTACTGTGGCTGTCAATCCTGCCGCCATCAATCCCAACGCCATCCCTTTCATTTTCATCCGAACAACCATCCTTTCTGTCTTGCACGCCGCACTTGTCCGATGACCTACTATACACTACTTTCATTGCAAAGTTGTTACAAGTCCCCCGCGCAATTTATGGCATCATTGCCATTGGGAACAAAAAACCGCTCCAGCCAACCAGCTAGAGCGGCACCAGCAATATTCTCACACTACTTCCATGTCTCAGTCAAAATGTCCGCAACATCGGTCATCACGGCCAATTCTTCAACCCCTAGTCCGTCGGTCTTTCGTGATTGTACATCCAGCACCGCTACTACGCGGGATTCAATCACGAGGGGCACCGCGGCCTCCGAACGGGTATTGGGAACCACCGATAAATAGCCCGAAAAGCTCTTTACCCCGTGAACTAGTTGTACACTCCGTTCTCGTGCAGCCAACCCCGCCACGCTTTGCCCCCATTCTAAGCTTAGCGGAACTGGCGGCCCTTGAAACGGGCCCAGCATCAACGGCCGCTCCGGTGCGTCTACTAGATAAAAGCCAGTCCAGGCGACCTCGTTGCCGTTGACATTGAGGACCTGAAACAAAAGCGCGGCTATATTAGCCATTAGGCCGATTTTACCATGTCTTTGCGCTGCCCACCGGCGCACTTGGGGCAAAACAGCCTCCAAGGCGTCCATGGGGCTCAGTGTTCCCGAATTGTCCTGGTCCACCATTAAAATGTAATCACCACGTCGGATTCCAACGCCATTTCGTTAACGGCGGTACCTCCGACCACACCATCATTTTCAATTAAATCGTCTACGGTACAGTCGTTAAGGTCTAAACTTGGCGCACAAACATAGAACTTAACCCCCGCTTCACGAGCCTGGTCAATAAAGAACTGAAGATTGGATCCTTCACCGCCTTCTTTAACAGTAAGTGTTTCTGCGAGTCCCTTTTTTAACAACCCTGTGGCCTTAATGGTAAAGACCATCGACACGTCATGGTCCATCAAGGCCGCAGTGGTAGCCAAAAAGAACGGTGAGGCCGACCGATATGCTACCTCCGGACCGGTAGTCAAAATGTAAAGATACTTTTTGGTCTCATCCATAATTACTCTGTCCCCCCTTGCACTACTTCAACCGTCGGATTACAAACCGAAAAACGTCACCGTTTTGTTCTGCTAATAACAGCTCGTTGCCCGTAGAGCGAGCCCAAGCCTTAAAATCGGCCATTGCTCCGGGATCAGTCGCAATAATTTCCATGTTTTGTCCGATTTCTACGGTGGAGATTCCTTTCTTTGCCCGAATTACGGGCATCGGGCACTTCAATCCGGATGCATCGACCTTGAGGGCAATCGTTTCTACGCTGTTTTCTTCACTCATAGTTCAAACCTCCCTGAATTTTTGTTATCGGGAACTTAACGTCGACGTTTCAAGTGCCTGCGCATTAAGAAACGCCTGCCGAATGTTTTCTGCAGTCACTCCCCAAATGGTTATCTGTTTCAACAATTCATCCGCCGCCCTCGCCACCAGTGCGTCGTCGACAGGTTGCCCAACCAGTTTCTGTTGAAACCTTTCAATCTTGCTGATATCCATCGGGGTGATAAAAAAGTCTCCAGTCAATGCCACATCATCAAATACATCCTGGCGGGTGCGAAACACAAGGCGAATCAGGCCACCCGGCGCCTTGTAAATGCCTTCGTACAAGTGGACGTCTCCGAGAATTTTCACCCCCGGCTGCACCAACCCTCGTTCTCCCTGATAAACGAAATCCGGATCAAATAGTTTTTGGGCATACACCTCCACCAAATCCCACTCCTCGCGACTGAGAAACCCGTTATGAATGTCCTGACCCAAAGCCGCTGCAAATTCTTGAACCAGCAGGTGGGTGGCATCCTCCCGAGATGGTGCCGCATTTCCCAATTCTCGGCGGACAGTGGTCATATATTCGTCAAGACTTTGAACCATTTTGTCCCGAAATTTTTCCGACGGAACCCGCAACACGCGAGACATCGCCACAATGTCAAAGTCCATGAGGATAGATCCGACGATGACCGTTGACCGCGCGATTTGAGCAGCTCCGGTTCCCCCAATTTTTCGGGGTCCCACCACAATGTCGTTCACCGGCCGATGAGAAGCTGCCACCCCCATTTTTCGATAAGCCAACACCGGAGCTTTGAGAATTTCATGGTATAAAGCATCTACTGTTCCAGTATATGACGGAAGCAACAGGTGCCAGAAGATCTGATCATGGTCGAGGTAGACCGCCCCACCCCCAACCATGCGCCGACCGACGGCAATGCCCTGTTGCTCGCAATAATCCCGATCAATTTCACGACTTGCCAACTGATGATATCCAACACAAACATAAGGTTGTTCAGGACTCACGGTCACCAACACGGGTTCAGACCCTGTTGCCATGCTTTCGGCCAATGCGTGATAGACCGCCTGTGAATACGTGCTTGGTACTGTGCCAAGATTAAGATAACGCATCGGTGCCAACCTCCAGATCTTCCGCCATCGGTGCACACCGCATGCAGGTAATGCCCGCTTCTTGAAGTTTTGGTCGATAAAATGTCGCCGCTTCGGATCCTATTTTGAGATCTTCCCGGTGCCAATCAGAAGGTTCTGGCCGTATCTCAACCAGCCAGCCTTCCCCATAAGGATCGCGGTTGATGAGGTTTGGATCCTTTAACACCCGAGAGTTTACGTTGACCACCGTGCCCGCCACCGGTGCCGGAAACGGTCCTACCCATTTTCCGGATTCAATGGTCGCCAAGCTTTTTCCGACAGGTTGGGTTTTTCCTGCCCGAGCCCGCACATGCAACACCTTTCCGGACCGGGTTTGGGCAGGGTCTGTCATCCCTAACCTCAAAAGGCCATTGTCAAGCGGGAGGATCCATACGTCTCGCTCGACGTCGAACCATAAGTGATCGGGAAAGTCACAAGCAAACACCATGGACATTTCCTAATCCTCCCTTCACTTACATCCCTATCTAACTCGCACTGCCGCACTGAATGCCATCTGCTGATAATTTTTCCCGATAGGCTTCAATGCCGCTAGGCCCGGTAACTAATTCGGCCATATCTGCCTCCCAATTGGCAGGCTGCACCCGAATAATCCATCCGGTGCCGTACGGATCCTCGTTTATCGTACTGGGTTTCCCCTTCAGATCCTCATTTATGGCTATCACGGTGCCTGCTACTGGCGTGGGTATCGATCCCACCCACTTGCCGCTTTCCAAAGTTCCCGCGCTTTTTCCCCGCGCCAGGGTCTTGTTGAGTGACCGTAAGCTGACCACAACAATTTTCCCCGCCAGACTTTGCGCGACATCTGTCATGCCGACCAGCACGGTGCCATCCGCCTCTGGTTTTGCCCACACATGTTTCTCCACCCAATAATATAAATCGTCTGGCAGATTGCACCCATTGACCTCGCTCATCGTTTACCTCCTATTTCCTTTGTGTCTTTACCGCGCAACGACCAAGGTGTCCGGCACCCCAAGACCCGCCGCTTCAGCCAACAGTTCCGCCATATCCACAACTTTGAGTCGACCCTCGTTGCCCGTCGAGGCCACTGCAGCGCTAAACATCGCCACATCTTTGGGGCAGGCCACGACAAAATGCGTCACTCCCTCAAGGGTTAAGGCTTCGCGAATACGTTGGTCTGCAGGTCTTTCTTTGATTCCTACTTCCTCCATCCAAATCCGTCCACCACCCGCACCACAGCAAAAGCTGTTTTCCCCATGGCGTGGCATTTCCACCAAATCAACCCCAACACGTTTCATTAATTCGCGAGGGGCGTCGAAGATCCGGTTCCACCGTCCTAGGTAACAGGGATCATGATAAGTGGCACGTATCCCCAAGGGTTTTAACTGAAATTTCCCCTGGTCAATTAAATCCAAAAAGGCTTCCGTGTAATGCTTGACAGGTCGATGAAATCCATACTTCCCGTATTCGTTTTTCAGCGCATTCAATGAATGCGGATCAGTGGTGAAAATCATGTTGTACTCGGCTTCTTGGAGTTTTTCCAGGTTCTTTTGCGCCAACGCTTCAAACAAGCCAAACTCGCCGATGCGAAGCGCATCATTACCAGAATTGCTCTCTCCTTCATACAAAATGCCAAAATCCACGTCAGCCCTCTGCAGCAAACGGGCTACAATACGCGTCAAATCCTGAATCCGGGGATCATAAGAGGCGAAATCGCCTACAAACCACAGCCAATCTACAGGTTCCTTGCGGGCATCCTTAATCGGAACCTCCAGCCCTTTGGTCCATCCAGGTCGCTTTTTCAGGGGCTGACCAAATGAATTGCCTTGACGGTCCCATCCTACCAGAACCTTTTGCGCGGTTTTGTCAATTTCACCATCTTCCAAAAGTGCCGCCCGCATGCCTACAATCTTCGGTACATGTTCAATAAACACTGGGCAGGCTTCCATACAAGCTCCGCAGGTCGTACACGCCCATAATTCTTCCTGGGTCACCACACCACCAGCCAAGGGAATAGGAGGCTCGCCAGACAACTCCTTTTTTAAAGCCTCGCGGAGCTCTAAAATCACCATTTTGGGTGACAGAGGCTGGCCTGCCGCGTGTGCCGGGCAGACAGCTTGGCACCGTCCGCATTCGGTGCACGTATAGAGGTCTAGTACATCCTTCCATGACAGATCGCGAAAACTCCGGATGGCAATTCCTTCTTCAGGCACCGGGGGAACAACCAGTTCTCCATGGGGGCTCATTTTCCTCACAAAAATGTTGGGGACCGCTAAGAACACGTGCAGATGCTTGGAATAAGGTAGATAGGCTAAAAACACCCAAATCATCAAGATGTCCATGGTGTACCCCACCACGTATCCAATGCTAGCGGCCGTGGGTCCGGTCCACCCAAGCGATAGCCATATGCGCGAAAGGCCATACGCCAAAAACTCCATAGGGCTCAGAGCGACCGACTTGATTCCAAATATCGGTCCCGCTGCATAAGGATAGAATGATTCATGCACCACAATCCCAATCACGATGCAGGTGATCATGCTTAATATAATATAGCCATCAGTTTCGTCAGAACCATGATAGCGTTCCGGCTTGATTACCGCACGCTGGTATACGGCCATGGCGACACCTATCAGTACCAGCCCTACCCAAATGTCCACAATCATCCCAAGAATAGGGCCAATGCTAAATCCAGGACTGAAGATTTGTCCAATGGAACCCACCACATCAATAAGCAAAACGACAAATCCACTGAAAATGAATAAGTGGAGCACACCGGAATACCGGACTTTGAGCATGCGTTTATGGGCAAAGACCTGCTCAATGGTCGAAATCAGGCGCTTGCCTATTTGATCTGTCCTGATTGTCGATCGCGATTTTTTCATAACTTGGTAAATTGTCCAAAAGCGCCCCACGAAGATGGCGCCGGCGACCACGAAGAGCACCACCGTGGCCGCCATCAACACGTAGCGGAGCGCCATCTCACTCCCCCCTTAAACGCTCTGTCAATGCGGGCATAAGATCCAGAATATCGACCGTGGTGCCGTAGTGGGCCACGTCCATAATAGACGCCGATTCATCGGTGTTAGCCGCGATTATAAGGTCAGCATCTTTCATGCCCTGTAAATGCTCAGGCGCTCCACTAATGCCCAATGCCAAATATAGCTTGGGTTTCACAGTTTGGCCAGATTTTCCCACCTGTCTTGCTTTAGGTAGCCACCCTGCATCTACCACGGGCCTTGAGCAACTCACGACCCCACCAATAGCGTCGGCAAGCTCATCGGCCAGAGTCAGGTTTTCGGGGTCTTGGATGCCTCGTCCTACACTGACTAAAATATCGGCCCGGGTAATATCCACATCTCCCTTTTCTGGCTCTAATACCTGGATGAGAGACATTCCTGGTGCCGACACAGCATCCACGGTAGTAACTGTTGGGTGTCCTTCCACCTCGGACGCTGGGAAAGATCCGGGCAAAATAGTCACCACAGCCCCTTCACTCGGTAGCACGGCTTCCGCCAAAAGTTTGCCGGCAAAGACCTGGCTTTGCGCTATAATTTCATCTCCTTCAACCGCAAGACCATTGCAATAGGCTGCCAAGGAAATTCCACGGGTAGCAGCGACCCCGGCACCCAAATCCAACCCCATAGTAGTATTGGCAATCATGGTCAACTGCGGAGATTCCTGTTCCATAACCTGCAACAAACTGCGTTCATAAGCCAAGGGAAGATATTGCTCCACTGCCTGCCCAGTGACTGCAATGGCGCGATCGGCATCAATACGGGCCAAAGCTTGGGCGGATTCTGACCCAAAGCCTACTGCGACAACTTCTGCACCCAAGGTCTGGGACAACTCACGCGCCTTGCTTAAGAGTTCGCGACTGGTATCGCTGATATTTCCTCCCAATATTTCCGTGACTACCAGAATCGATCCCACCCGACTTACCCCCTCACCAATTTGCGTTCTTTCAATATGGTAATGATCCGGTCAGCAACTTCGTCAGGCTCTCCTTCAATCATTTCTGCATGACCCGCTGCCACTGGTTTGAAGAAGCGACGAATCTCTAGTTCAGGCACTGCATCCGCCGAGGCATCAACTTCGTCCACAGTACTTGATTTCATCATTTGCCTCACTTTGGCGACGGATGCATACCGCGGCGGTTTCCTGGCTGCTTGAATCCCTAGCACGAGCGGTGTCTGGGCCGCGAGTTCGGCCTGCAGTCCGCCTCCGTATTCTTGACGAAAATGGATCTGATCCCCTTGAATACTGACCTCGGTAACCACAGATGCATGGGGCCACTCTAATAACCCCGCCACCATCGCAGGTATTTGGCCATCAATATCGTCAATCGCCTGTACTCCGGACAGCACCAAATCGAATGGGTTATCCCGAAGGTAATTGGCAATCGCCTGAGCTCGTTTGCGATTGGACGTCGCCAAATCAAAATCCCCGGTCAACTTCACCGCATGATCCGCACCTTTGGCTAATGCGGTAAACAACATATTATCGACATCTCCGGTATCTACGGCCAATACGGTCACTTCAGCGCCGACTTCATCTTTCAATAGCAGCGCTTCTTCTAAAGCATGGTCATCCCACTCGCTGGGAACATACGTCATGTCATCATGGAGCAGTTCTCCGCTGTCTTCGTCCAGGGCCAATTCCTCCACTAAGTCCGGCACGGACTTGCTCAATACCAAAATACGCATAAGAACCTCCTTAATGACCGTCTTATTTGCTCAAAAAACGCTAAATGAGTTCAGCCGAATAAGCCAGAAGCTCCGCGATGTCCCTGACCTCCAACTTCCCGGTGTTGCCGGTCGATTTCACGGCGTCTTCAAAACGGGACACTTCGTATGGGCAGGTGACCGCCAAAATATCGGCTCCATATTCCACAGCTTCACGCACTCTTTTTTCCGAAAGCCGTTGGCTGGTGTAATCGCGGACAAAACTATCCAGCCACATGCCGCCTCCGCCCCCTCCACAACAATAGGCAGTTTCACGACAATGTCCCATTTCCACTAAATCCAATCCAGGTATAGCCTTTAACAAATTGCGGGGGGCTTCGTACTCTCCGTTGTGGCGGCCTAAATAACACGGATCGTGAAACGTCACTTTCTTGGAAATTGGTCTCGTCAAATTTATCTGATCAATAAGCGGTGCCAGGAATTGCGTGTAGTGCTGTACCGGCCACTGTCCACCATACTTAGGGTATTCGTGAAGAAAGGCATTGAATGCATGCGGGTCGGTCACCACAATTTGATTGAATTGGTATTTCGACAACATCTTAACGTTGTGTTCCGCCAACATTTCAAACAAACCCTTTTCTCCCGCCATCCGTTGTGAATCCCCGGAACATTTTTCCTCGGTACCTAGGATGCCAAACTCCACACCAAGCGCGTTAAAAAGTCGCGCCAAAGCCACCGATGCATCCTTCCCTCGAGGATGATAAGAAGGGTAGCACTCAACAAACCATAAGACATCCACCGGTGCTTTATGCTGGGACATCACAGGGACGGGTACTTCAGCAGACTTAACCCAGTCCGCCCGTTTACGCGGTGGTTCTCCTAGAGGATTACCGTACCGTGCCGTGTTTTCAAACGCGGTGAGCAGTTCTTCCGGTGCCTTGCCTTCTAGTACAGCTTGTTCCCGTACCGCAGGCATAATCTCAATCATGTTGACTTCCTTGGGACATACCCTCAGACAATTGCGACAGGTGGTACACAGCCACAAATCGGGGCTGTCAACCAACGAAGCCCCTAATTGGGTTCGCCGAAAAACCTTTCTCGGCGAATAATCCCCCACAGTATCTACAGGGCATACCGCAGTACATTTGCCACACTGGTAGCAATAGCCTAGTGACTCTGCGCCCTCGATGCTTGTCACCTGATCTAACACAGACAAGTCGTACTCGGAAATTACCCGCGGCTCGAACATCCGGTTCCAATGGCCAGGCAACTCGATGCCGTTCACCACCGCAAGTTCCAATTCTATCGGCTTAGCCTTTTGCAAAGACGGATCCCTCCCATCTATGAATTCCCAGAAGACTTTGGACAACATTGGGAAACGGTGGCATCACTTGGGTAAACTCATTGGTCAGGCGCCATGACGCCATGGTAAACATGTATACGGCATAGGTTGCCGCCAATCCGATCCAACCCCGATAGGTCTCAGAAACCTCATGAAGTCGACGGTTAGAATCCAGCACACTACGATAGAACGTCACACCCATAGTGAGTTTTCGGTACAATTCCGGCTCTTCTCCACCGAGTTGGTCTGGATCCATCACCACCAACGCTAGTGAGCCCGTTCGACTTTTCGGTGTATACAACCAGCGGCTCCACCACGGCCACTGTATCGGATTGGTGACGAAACCCCAAAATGTCGCCCACTCCAGTAACCATCCTGGATAAGGATCTTGCGTCTGCACATAGGAAACCACTTGCCCCGGATCCTCCATGGTGAGCCGCAAAATGTCCAGCAGTTGGGGTATCCAGACCCGTAAATCGTCATCTTTAAGCCGTGCCGTACTGGGAACTAACCGACACAAGTCGGGAAGGCTTTGTTGCAGTTTGTCAGATGGTGCTGCCAATAATGCTGATAAGCGTTGATGGCGATCCATCATTTGACTGTCCCATTGATGCATCATCTCTGAAGTCAGAAATTGATCCGCTTTATCAAGGAATTCCTTGACCGCCTCCGCATCAATTACCAGGGCATTCATCTCACTTCGATGGCGAGACGATTCAAGGTAGCGACCGCTTTCATCGCTGCGGCTCCCCCCATGGAGACGGTATCCTCAATGTCTTTTGGTCCGGCAGCCGCTCCTACTACAAAAATGCCAGGCACTTTTGTCGATACAGTATCTAGCGGGCCCCCGTCCTTCGTGGCGATAAACCCGTGCTCTTCCCGTGGCAGTTGCAAAATCTTAGCCATTTCCAACGTGCCTTTTGAAGGTTCCATGCCCACCGACAGAATCACCATATCCATCAAAACCTCCATAGGTCGGCCCATGGTGGTGTCTTCTCCTTTAATCAGCAGCTTATCGCCCTTGCGGATGATTTCTGTCACAATGCCACGCACATAATTGACCTTGTACTCTTCTTGCGCCTTCCAATAAATCATGTCTTCCCAAAAGCCGTACATCCGCATGTCGATATAGAAAATAAACACCTTAGCTTTGGGCAACATGCGTTTGATTTCGATCGATTGCTTAGAAGCAATTCCACAACATACCTTAGAGCACCATTGGTTGCCAATCTGACGATCACGGGATCCAACACATTGGATAAACGCAACGCGTTCAGGTTCCTCGCCATTGGAAGGCCGAACAATTTTCCCCGCTTTAAACATTTGCTCAGCATCCACCAGCGTCAGCACATCATCATATTCGTAATACCCGTACATTTGCGTTTCCCGCCCCGGATCAAAATGTTGAAATCCGGTCGCCACCACAATGGCACCAACTTCTTCCTGTACTCGACCTCCCATGTCATCTTGCAAGGTGACCACAAAGTGGCCAACCTCTCCTTCGCTGTGAACAACGCGTGTATTCAGCCGCAGATCTATCATCGGATGTTCCTTTACCGCGCTGACCATTTCGTGCATCGCTTCATGAGTTTCTCGCAGATCAGGAGTTAAGGTAGCATAGTACTCGTAAGGGGTTCCCCCAATGTCACTTTTGGCTTCTACCAGCAGGGCGCGTTTGCCTAGGTCTGCAACCCCTCGAGCAGCTTCTATCCCACCCGGTCCTGCACCCACTATCAATACGGTATCCGAACCAGCCATAATCGCCCTTCCCCCTATTTCTCGGTTATAGCACGTGCTCCCAAGTCATAAACTCCATCTGTCCACTTTTGATTTGGTCCAAGTCTCCCTGGAATTCCGCCCAAGCCTTTTCTGGATCAATCCCCATTTTGCTGAGCAAAGGTCGGTAATCCACCGAATGCCAATGCAGTTGAGCTACCCGAAACGGATGAGCTCCTACGGCAATCGCAGCAAACTGCGACTCCGACATCACCGGAACCCCTACATTCCGGTCATGGGCTTGCGCAGCAAATTGGCTTTTATCCAGGGATGTGACACACCCGGTATCGTGGGTCAACACCACATCAGGATTGGCTTCGGCCTTCATCACCTCAATTTTTCGCAAGGTGGCAAAGCTGCGGGTAAAATCTCGTTGCACCAAAATATGACGAAATCCAAAGCCGCAGCAATCATACCAACTTGAATAATCGGCGACGTTTGCCCCTAATGTTTGCACTACACCGGTTACCGCTGCTGTGCGTTGCCCCCCGTAAATTTCAGGATCATATATCGCGTCGCCTGTTTGCAATTTGTAATAATGACAGGCTGGGTGAACAGTTGCGGTGATGTTTGACAGGTCATACTGCACGCGATTCTTCAGTTCGTCGCGTACCGCATACATCCATTCGCTGTAATGCACAATTTCTTCTGGCATAACAAATGGGCGCCCCAGTTTGTCCATAATGGCACGCACCTGCCGTCGCAAGTTGGCGTCGTGGACGAGTTCATGGCGCACCTCTTTGTAATGTCCAAAACTAGTGCCACAATGAATCAATGGAAAATATCCTGATTCATAAGCCGCAGAAAAGTTCCGCATTGCCACCGCGGCTTGAGCGACTTGATTGGACGTTGCGGATGCGTAATAATTCCACGCTGTGCACGACGTTTGGTCCCGCGGATCGAAATAATCGTAACCTAACAGTCGGTTAAGCCAAAATATCGACGTCGAATAGCCTGGGATGTGACCGCATTGGCCGCAACTCTTGTGGTGCCAGGTATGCTCCAACGGTATTTTCTTCATCCGTCCATATTTGGTAGGGGCCAGATAATACGGTTCGGGAACCGGCTGTACAATCCACTCGCCCTCGCGTCCGAGTTCCCAAATCGCTTCACGCAAATCCTCATCGCGTACCGTGTCGGGATCCCGCTCAAAAACCCTTGAGGTTGCCACCTTGGTGCCACCCTTGACGACGGGTATTTCCATCGGCTCCATATCCCATACTCCTTCCTTTACAATGAAAGGCCACTGTCCTCCAACGCATCATCCATAATTTCCTCCATGATATCGTGGAGCCCCTCGTCTACCTCACTAATCATGTCAAGTGTCCCTGTCAATTTCCAAATCGCGTACAACTCTTGCATCGTCCTCTCCTCGACCTGCCACGACAAACCCGTCGTATGCAGCGTCTCAGGAGGTAGGGCACGACGCCATAAATCCAGATTTTCCGACACCATCTTGACTTGGGGACCCCAATCGGGAAACGCATCTTCCTGTAGCATATCTGGCGACACCTGAGTACCGGTGGTCATAATTTTGTAAATGATGCGCGTATAGCCAGCCAAGGCTTCCTTCATGGATCGCAGTCCATTGTTCACAGCCACTTCACGCATGACCGTAATGAGTCCCCCAGGGCTATTCTGGCGAGGGCAGCGATTGCACGAAAAACATTGCGAGCAATTCCAAATGTCGTCATTCATCTGCTCATAAATCAACTCGACATCTTCGCGGGCCGCCGCTTGCGCAATTTTCCGCGGAGAAAAGTCATAAAATCGGGCAGATGGGCAAGCCGCCACACAAATGCCACACTCGTAACACCCATATAAATATGTGTGGAATCGGGGGTCCGCCTTGACCTCATCGAATAACCGCTGCTTCTCTTCCAGAGGAACCTCCAGATACCGGTCTGATGGCATCCTCCTACCTCCTTATATCGTTAAATCCGTGATTAAATAAACAAGCTGACTTTGGCGTCGCGCGCAAAGTCTAAGAACGTCGCCGCTCCAACAACATCTTCCACTTCAGGCACTAAATCTTCTCGCTTCACCCCAAGCACATCCATCGACATTTGGCATGCAACCATGTGGACACCTAACTCTTTGGCTTCACGAACAAATTCTCGAATGGGCATTACCTGAGATTTAGCAAACTGGTTCTTAAACATTGAAGACACCATTTTGGTGCCAAACGGGACGACGCCAGCAACTTTTGCCATCGTTGGCATTCCTGGGTTTCCGGCTATGGAAACTTCCAGGTTGTCAATTTTGTCCTTATGGATGACATCAAGTCCCCAAAATGTAAAGAACAGCATGCATTCCATGTCCACCGCCGCTGCGGCCGTAGCCAAAATAAACGGGGGATAGGCCATATCCAAAGAGCCTTTAGAGACAATGATCGCAAGGCGATCTTGCAATGAATTCACCTTCCTTTGTTTGAGAGACAATTGCCCGTCTACTCCCGAAGGAAGCTAGTTCGCACTTACTAGCCCCGGAGGCTAAATTAATGATAGTACTGAATATATTCTAATTCAATAAAGTTTCCGGTTTGTGAAAAAATTAACTTAATCCAATCAAGGATAAATGTAATGGATTCATTCCGACTTTACCAAGATTCAACACTATTATCCTTAATTACACTCACCAGAATTTTCATTGCGTGTAATCAGAAACTTCCCTATCATTATCGTATTGCGTTATCTTGTATTCTTGCGCGCACGGGCTGAAACAGTCCGAATCACGTGAAAACCGGAGGTCCACTATGGAGAGCTATGTTGTCGACATGGAAACGGCTGTAAGACTACTGCCTGAGCTTGAAGACTTTCTCAATCCGACAAATCAAGCCTTGCGGAATATTAATATGGGGAAAATGGACCACTTGCCTTATTACCATGCGGTTCCCGAGATACACGTCTTCATGCAAGCAGAGCTGTCCCCTCAAGGGCCAGGCAGGCCACCAGCGGTAGGGCACTGGCAGCTTCTGATCACCAAGGACAATGAACCGTTTCAGGTGTGTCTCCATGGTAAAATTAAAGGTTCGGCAGAGCGCGCGGAAGTGATTTTCGTCTGCCCCAACTCCGAAGCAGAAGAATTGGTGGCTCGCGAAGCCAAAAAATCCTGAAGTCCCTACCCAATGAGGTTCGCAAGTCTAGAAGCTCGTCGGCATCGGACCGATAAGCCATGCGCTTTGTCGCCTGGTGATTCGCCCTTTAGAAAAACATCAGCACGACAAAAATTGCCAACCGTCACCAAGACGGCATCTATTCGAGTGTGCCAGGGGGGGTCACACGGCGAAGTGGCTTAGGTGAGAGCCGGCCGTTATTGCTTACGTTCGATAAGAAAATTCTTTCCTTCCCAATGGGCGCTTTGAGTCCAAAAAAAAGTAAACTCCACATGGTCAATGTCCTCGAGGCTAATATCCGCATAGTACATTCCAAGCCCACTGTCGGTTAAGGTCATAACCCGAGTATGCTGCCATCGGTCGGTGGTATACGTGAGTTCCGCAGGCGCCCCTACCGCTATGCGAAGAGTTTTTTCATCATGCCGCCAAAGACGCCGTTTATGATTAAATTGCCAAAACACCCACCGTAACGGTGTAGGTTTCCCAGTAGCATACCGAGAACGGACTATATCCTGTGTCTCAAAAACCCGCCCCAATTGGGAAGACCGTAACAGTTTGACATATTCCGCATGAGCCCAAACTAGCGGCATCGCGGAACCAGAGGGCCGTCCGTAAAACAATTCTCTTTCGGGAACATCTGGCGCATCCCATACTTGTTCTGGTATGAGTCCTCCCTCCGATGCCGCACCCTCCATGGCATCCAAATAAAGTATGGGGTTTTCCCCGGCAGCTAAGGCATAATGGCCACGTTCGCCAGCCAACAAAGGCCACAGTCTGCCGATGCCTGTTCCCAAGTATGGGCTGCCGTCCTCACGTTCTCCATAGCCATCGTGATTGTACCGATGCCATAGCGGACCATAGGGCATATCTTGCCTGAGCAATGCGTCGTAGGCCTCAACAGACTCGACAATATGGGGATCGTCGGCGGACTTCAGCCCATGTCGCACCAGTTCCAAAAATCCTCCGTCAATGACCATTTCTTCGGGGTAGAGATTGGGAGTACCAGGCGGGAGATTTTTTATCGGCACCCAGCCATGCTGGATATTGCCGTCGGGGCTTTCCGGTTCAGCCACATGGATACGAACATAATGACGGGGAAATCTCTCATCAATAGCCCCGTGTTCCGTAAATGTCCAGGAATCGAGGTGGCATTGCCAATAATCAGCAACACTTTCCACATAGTCGGCAACCTCCCCATCCCCACGGTCACGGGCCATCGCGCCCCCCATTATTAAGGCACTGACACATGCGGCAATGGTAGCGGGCGAGTAGCCTCCATCTTCTTCCCATCGCTCTTGTTCAGTGATGGGTCCCGCTTGAACCAGATACGCCATCGCACGTTTAACCATAGGATAGGGATCTTCCCCGGGACGCATGGCATCTAATTGATGGAGACGAAATGCCAAATGTATGGGAAATGCAGTCTCGTCCAATTGAGACCCATTCCAATAGGGAGTCCCATCCAGCCAAAAATTTTGTGCCCAAGACCCATTCCCTCTTTGGGTTGCCATCAAAAATAGGAGGGACTGCCGTGCCGCATTGACATCTCCCAAGGCAATCAAGGCATTGGCAGCTTCGACCATATCCCGTGGCCATACTAAATGATATCCTCCAATGTTCCCATCCCCGCAAACTTGGCCCCAGGGAATAGACAGCGACGCAATAATGCCCCCAGGAAAGAGCTTCCCATGGTGCGTCTTTAATACCATCGCCGATATGCGCTGCATACGGCCGTGTTGATCTTGTTCCGGCAGCAAATGGGGCAAACTGGCTAAATAACTTTGCCAGCCTGCAATGTAGTGGGATTCAATATTGGCATATTCATGTAGCAATGTTAAATCAGCGGTAAATTGGGCTTCGGACTGATTTCTCCCGAAACTCATAACGACAGTCTGAACGCTGTGGTTGCGAAAGTCTAATTCAGCCGTAAGCGCAAGATTTCCGTTGTAGGCCTGGTCATATTCAATCAGGTCATGGTCACGGCGTAACATCGTCCACCCATCGGAAACGCCGACAAACCCCACGCTTTGTTTTAGAAATGGCACCGTCGACGTAATGCATAGGCAAATATCATCACGCCACGCCAAAAGTCCGGGGCGACCCCTGAGTGTTGTGGTACTGCCAAAATTACCTGCCCCTTGATTTCCAATATGAGGTGCTGCTAATAAAAATACACGATAATCGCTAGGTTCACCCTTGAGCACGGTGAACTCAGTAAACTGCACTAAGGCATTGCCACTAGGCCAGGTGACGACGCGTTTAGTAATACGGAACCGGCCACCAGGATCTTCATTAATCATTTGAAATGCCGGGGCGTCTTGATGAACGTATTCAAATTGATGAGTTAAATCCCGTTTCTCTTCCCAAAATCCACCATCTCGAGAAGTCACTAGCAGCTGTACATCTCGTGTGTTAGCAACATCCATCCGGGGGAAATAAATTTCATTTAAAATTCCGTGAGATAAAGTAAACCATACCGTCGAACACGCATCTATAGCAGTTCCCACACCAGCTTTGGCACTACTAGTCCACCGCGCTTCAACTCCAGGCTGCCCGGGCGCTTGCATGAGACCACCATCCTTTCACCATCGTTCAGGAAATAAATAGAAATACGTCATAAATGTAATTGTAGCATACACGTGAGGGAAAATTGGCGCACCCGACCGCAATTTACCGTGTCCAAAACCGTTCCGCATTTCTCACAAATATGTTATCGCGCAACCGGGAGTCTGGTATCATTTGGCCTATTCGATCACGGTGATCGATCAAAGACTCCTCTAAAATGGGAACATCGCTACCATAGATGATGCGATCAGGGATACTCTCAAAAATTTTCATCAGGCGCTCTCGAGGCACTGCGAAACGAGGAGACCCGACGGCAGCAGTATCAAAGTACAAATGAGGATAGTCCCGGCTCAGAGCGACAAACTCGTCCATTTCATCAAAACCCAGGTGAGCTACTTGTACCTTAAGCTCCGGATAGCGTGCCATCAGTCTGGAAAATGGCCGCCATCCAACAAATGCATTGACGTGAGGTTGCCTGCCCGCATGAATAATCAGTCCACGTTTACGCTCTATGACGCCATGCATGATCGGCGTCAGGCGTGGGTCATCAACAGCAACTTGCTGCACATTGGCATGGATTTTGAACCCATCGAAGTTCCAGTCATCCAAACAATGTCGCACGAGTGCGTCAAGATTTTCATCATCAGGATGCACCGTACCAAACAAATGAAGCCCCTGGTGCAGGTTCCCGAACTCGTAAAGCCACGCATTCAAGGATTCGGCTATGCCCGGTTTGTGGGCATAGACCAACACAGAAAGTTGGTCCGCGCCTTCCTTGCGCAGTCCCTGAAGCAATTCATCGGCCTGTTGTCCATGATAGTAAATATTCCACCCTTCTCTGGCAAACCACCGATCGATCGCGTTTTTTAGTGGTGGGGGGAAAAAATGCACATGGCCATCATGATATTTCAGAACAATCCCTCCTCATAGTAGTGCTTGCTTTATTATAAAAGGGTATCTGGAATTTATAATGGATCACAGACTTGTCACCTCACTGTCAGAGGGGCACATCTGAGATTGATCGGAGCAATGGTCGTGGTTAAGATTTTTCAACGAGGCGGGCCCAAGTCCACCTCTTAGTGTACTAACACCCGAAGAGCGTGATTGCACTCGTCAAGCTAATCGTACGTGGGAGTTTGACGACACCCCATACGCCATGGCGGCGCAGTAAATAATAGGCAGCAATCCCGGGACCGAGAGCACGCAACTCGCGGGTGCGCCTTGAGGTCTGGCCGCGGTCAACCGGGATTGGGAGTGGTGCGAACCCGGATGCGATTGTTGCTGACAATCCAGAGAGCGCCCGGCCTCGGGGGAGATTCGGCGACGGCCACTAGCCAGCGGCGTACAGCGACCAGGACAGCGTCAGGTCCCACCGAATTCAGGCGGAAAATCACGATGCCCGGATAACTGCCACCCGGATAATCCACGATGTTCGCGAAGTCCAGATCGAGAGTTAGCAAAATGCGGTGCTCATGCCGACAAAGGTCCAACAGATCCGGATCGCTGATACCTGAAATGGCCTCACTATAGACTGTTTCGGCATCGTAACCGCTGTCCCGCAAAATCTCAGCCACGGCGACGGGCATGTTTTCGTCCAGTTTGAACCGCATCTAGTGCCCCTCGAGAGGCGGCAACGGCCGTGTGAGGTCTCGTGCCAACCATGCGGCGTACGCGATGGCCGCATGCACATCGACTGCGGTGAGCGCCGGATATTGGGAGAGAATCCAGTCTACAGGGTGCCCTTCGCTTAGAGCATCCAACACCACCGATACCAGAATCCGGGTGCCTTTGATGCAAGCCGCCCCGTGACACACCAACGGATCGACTTGAATCCGATCCAAATAGTCCACCACGTGTCCCCCTTCCCAAGCCGTTTCATGCTTAGTATACAATTGCATCCTAGAATACTTCGATGTATTTGGCACCTACCCAATCGGTTCTAACATCAATATAACAGAAGATTCGGCTAGGTCGCTAAACGCCCCATTAATTCCCTTAGGATTGCTCTCAGCGAATGCAGGACGTCAGCCCAAATCAATCACACAATCGGATTTCTCCTCTCGATGACGAAGGTACTTTACAATGAGCCATCAATCACAAAAGAACTAAACTATCTCGGCGTTCAAAGATTATAGATTTTTTGGGATACACAAGCAGTTTGAGACCACTCTTCCCCTTGGGTGCAGTGTTTGGAATCCATCGTGGCTATTGTGACGAAGATACCTCGCGTCATTACGGAAAACACGGTTGGTTTCCATCCGGCCAAGCCCTGCCGTAGTTTTTGGCTCAACACGATCAAACTTGGCGAGGGCCAACCTTTGCTTGACGTAGGGGCTTTGATGGTACTTAGCGATGAACATCCACTCGTGATACCAGTCCCTGTCTTACGCTTTA
>PXYW01000110.1:0-480 GCA_003023695.1 Sulfobacillus benefaciens
CGCGGCCACGGCCATTATTGAGGTCGGCCAAAAAATGGTGACCGTGCGAGAGACGCCTCAGCTGGCCCGCGGCCGGGGCCTCGGACAGATCGCCGCCGTCACCGGTGCGGGCCAACTTGTCGCGAGTGTGGTGATGGGCGGGCTGTGGAGCGTGGCGACCGCCCGATGGGCCTTTGGTATCGAGGCCGCACTCGCCCTGGTCGGACTCCTGCTCATGGTGCGCGCCCTTGGATCGGACCGTGACGCGTTAGGAGGCGGTTAAGCCATGCCAAGACCGATACCCCCGAGTGAGTCCGCAGTGCCCCGCGACTGGTGTCGCTGGGCCTGGCTCGTATCCCGACAGAACACGGTGGAAGAACAGGAACGCCAGTTGCTGGAGTCGATTGTGCGGGAGCCCACGGCGGATGCGGAGTTGCAGCAGACGGCCCTCTCAGCGCTGTGGATGACGTCCCCCGTGACAACGGCGGTCGTGCTCGAAGA
>PXYW01000110.1:499-5685 GCA_003023695.1 Sulfobacillus benefaciens
CACATCGATGTGGCGTTGACCGGCGTCTTGCACCCACGCTGGTGGAGCGATGCGGTGTGGCAGGAGGTGGCGGCTTCGTGGCTGGGGGCTGATGACCGGCTCGATGCGGCGATCTGGATGGTGTGGGCTTGGGCCAACCGTCCGTCATCGGTTACCAGAGTGCCGATAGAAGTGTTGGAGCGGGCGCGCTTGGGGGATTCACGCGATCTTGTGTGGCCACAAGCTTTGGAGATCGGTCGGGAACGCGCCAAGGCGGAGGCCCGAACGCCGTTTGAAGGATTCTGGCGGCAGCATGTTTGCGATTGGGTGGGGCGATGGCTGCAATGGGAACAAGCGGTATACCTGTATCGGTGGCGATTGGCGGAAGAGGAGCGGCTCACGCGGTGGACGGAGTCGGCTCCGTACGCCGTTGCGGTCCCGCCCGCTCCCGAGATCCTGACCATTCCACTGGACACGCCCATGGCTCCCCAAGAATCCTTGTACTGGGTGATCCTGGGCCTCGGTTATGTACTAGGACAGGATGGATTGGACTTGGCGCCCCAATGGGATGCGATCTGGTCCAGCTGGGCTTCAAGTCTCCACTACTTGACGTTTGAGGTGCAAAGCAATTGTCAGACGACCGAGTGGCACATTGCCGGATTGACCGGGGCGTTGCGGGACGGCTCTGCCATGAAGCGCTGGGGGCTGACCCTGGAGTGACCCCAGCGGTCGGGTTCACGCGTCGTGGCGGTGTTCGACGTACCGTCGGGCAGGGGATACGATTCGGACGAAATCGATTGCATCCTCAGAAAATTTGAATGTATACTAGGATTATAGCAATGGAGTTTGCTCCACCGCGTCCCTGCGGGCAAACTGCTCTTGATGAGCTGACAACTCCTACGGCAATTCGGATGGCGTCGCCTACAACGATGACGGGCATCGTCCATTGATGAACCGGTGGGGGTTGTTTTATGTGTGCGTGCGATGACTCGGCCCTCTTGATGCCCGCCGCGGGACGACAGGCCATCCCACCGTGATAACCGAAAGGCTGGGATGTCTGTGAGGGGAATTACAATGGCGGATGGTACGGGCTGGGCAGTCACGGCATTTTCTACCACATCCTTTATGCTGGGACTCTATAATGCCGGACTGGTCGACCCGAAGGGCTTAGCTGCCGTCTTGCCGGTCGCCTTCTTTTTTGGCGGACTGATGCAGATTCTGGTTGCGATTCTCGAAATCCTCTCCGGAAACCCCTTCGGCGCGACCGTGTTCGGCAGTTATGGTCCGTTTTGGGTGATCCTGGGAGCTATCAACGTGTGGTTTGCGCGCGATATCCCGGCGAGTGCGATGGGCTCGGCGATGGCCGTGTTCCTGGCCATGTGGGCCGTGATTAGCTTTTACTTCACCATCGCCTCGCTGCGCACGAACCGGGTACTGACCGTCATCCTGGCGCTCATTACGCTCGCGTTAATTCTGCTGAGCTTGGGTTCCGGGCTACCTAGCGTGCTCATGACCCGGATTGGCGGGTGGGTCACGCTCGTGTTTGCGACGCTGGGCTGGTATTACGCCTTCGCCCACCTGTTGCAGTTCACCTATGGGCGTGATGTGCTTCCGCTGGGGGTGGTGTTACGCACAACCGATGGCGGAGATCGAGGCCACAGCGCAGAGGCCCGTTAACCACCGGCCGCCCGCAGCCCATGCGATTGGCAGTCTTGGGGATCCCCTTGATCGCCAATGGGGCAATGGCGGTGATTCTCTGGGCGCATGCGGGTCCAAGTGTCCCTACGGGCTATTGGGTGGGAATCGGCGGGCTCGTGTGTTTCGGAGTGCTCCCGATTGCGGTGATGCTGTCGGTCGAATATTCGGCGCTGACACGCGTGCGACGACGATGGCAGCGGCGCCGAATCCGCGTCATGACGCCAAAACGCCATAGAATACCACCCCCGACGTAGCGGCGTGACGGTCTGCTGGGGAAGCGCCGACCGATAGGGATCGAGTCAAGCACACGCGTGGACAATAATTCAGGCGGACCACCCCGGAGGGTCACGACCCCCGGGGTGGTGTGTCTTATCCGGGCAGTGTACTCTTCAGGGTTACTTTACCGAAAAGTCTGCCCGCCGGATCCGCAACCCATATTACCGGTGTCATGTGCTGGGCAAATAGCGCGATGCCAGGCGCCCAGTCGGCCGGAGGGCTGTGGATGACGACGCCTTGGCCGTGCATTATGGCACTGGCCGGAACCTGGTCGAGCCGATTCACGCGTTCGCTCCATGAGCGTGTGACCACATGGGTATACGGCCAGAGATGGTGGACCTCCGGCTCCAACTGCAGCAGATAGTGGATCAGATCATAGGACCGGAGTTCACCGACGATGGTGCGGTGGTGGTCCAGGACGGCGAAGGCGCCGACCTCGCGAACCCACGCTGAGTCCCAGCGGGGCCACAGCGTACGGATGGGGTCGTCGGACAATACCACATTATCGGCCTCGATCGGCTCAATCCGTGCGGCTTGCGGTATCAAAGGGATAACACCTGACCTCTCATGATTGGATTGGCATAGCAAATACTGCATCGGAAATGATCTGTACGGTGAGTCTCGGCCGGTCACGGACGTGGCCACGACACCAGCATCTCGGACACCTGCACATCATCAAGCATCTCCGGCGCGATGCGGCGAATGCCCGCGGCCACGTCACGCAGCACCGCCTCCATTTGCCCGGCTCCCGACGAGGTTATATCGTACGGCAGCCAGATAACGCACGAGAAGGTGCTGGCGGTCAGCCTGACACCTACGAAATGCGTCACATTGTCACACCCCCTCTCCGGGCAAAATAGAACAGAAAAAACTCCTGATCACGTATCGCGATCAGGAGCCATTAGCCGTGCGGCATACAATTCTTGGCCAGCTCCATGGCCATTAACACTGGTTCGATAGCAACAGTATACTATCGTGCGCTACCGCCGTCCATATCCTATTAAGGGGTTCGCATCCGACATAAGTCCATTCCCAACGGAGTCGCTCATTCCTGCGAGGAGTAGGGTGAGGAAGTCGGGCGTCAGCGCCGTAGGAATGGTTTGCGTGATTTTGGGCGGTCGGATACCACGCGTGCGGTTGACCGAGAGGAGTTCCTCGGCGACGAGCCACCGGCGCACTAAAGTGGACGCCCTCCTTGCCTGGAGGCGATTCCCAGCGGCAGGGGCAACTTCAGCGACCAATGTATTAATGGCTTAGTCGTGTGCGTTTAATCTGGGAGTAGGTGGTCTCAATGCACTTCCCACCGGGATTCCCTTCGCCATAGCCGGTGAGTACCTAGCGCCCCTTTTCGTCGCTCAATCCATATAGTTTGCGATCAACATTTTGACTGAAAGGTTCGCTCAGCGGGGATCAGCTGCGATCAACAGAAAGCCACTCGATTCACGTAATGGCTGATCCATCACAAATCCCGGATACCCGAAAAACGCTGCCCAATAACCCGCAACCCAATGCGCCCAATGATCGCCGACCAGCGTTGCTGGCAAATCACGGAGCGGAAGAAAATGGCTGATACCTAGAGCCAGCAGGCTACACACGATCCATAATAAGACAAAACTCATTAGACAGGTGGCAATGGCATGGTCATAGCGCAATTGTGGCATAGCTTAGCACTTCCTAGTATGTTTGTGACGGTAGTGTATTCCGTTAGACTTGTGAGTGGAGGTTTTATACTATGGTTTCCACGGATAATGCGGTTCAAAATCGTTAGAATCTCCCCCAACAAAATCATGCAAGTGCGTAGAAGTATCCGTAGAGATTGGGACAGAGCCTGGAGCACGATTGCCCCATTAGTGGTTTTACAAGTATTTCTTACCATTCATTATCGTTCACTCACTCCGATTCTTCATCTGGCTTCCTTATATTTTGGCCGCTGTATCTCTTGGATTATATTTTGGATGGCTATCGTACATGTTTATCGCAGTATTCTCAAAGGCCAAATTGTGCTTTGTACGAAAAATTACGAACTATAGGGATCCCATCTTGAACAAAATCAACAACCCATACTACGGGGGATTTTTATAAAAACCATCCCCAAGCTGCTAATGGTATCGATCAGCAGCTTGGGGATCGCGGTTCTGCATCATGTTGCGCGATGGTCGGTACTCTTATTGTATCGTTTGCACGGCCACCACCGGATACGGACATTGGGCCGGATCATAGGTCTCTTGATATGTCGTGTGGAGCACTTTGGTTGTCGTGGTGCAAGTTTGATTCGATCCCGATCCCTGACAGGTATTCGTCACTTGCGTCGTGGTCGTGCCTTGAATTCCCCATCCGGGGCCGGGCAACAACGTATTGGGCGTCGCACCGCCTTGCGTCACCCATTGATCATTCGTCGGTGGCTGAACGGATTGGCCCTCATACGTTGTGAGTAACGGATCGGGCATACATTCGGCCAGGGCCGTTGTGGTCAGATCCTGCGTTGTGACGGTCACATTAGGAACACAGGCCGTCGTGGTCTGCGGAACTTGCACCGTGGTATAGTATCCGCCATCGGCCACTTGACGCGTTCCCGTTTCGAGCTGCATCTGATAAGCCGTATACGTGTACGTTTCCGGTACAGTGCGATAGGCCGTATAGGTTTGCGTCACCTCGATGGTGCGCGACGCCTCATAGCCTGATGTAACCCAGTACTGATACGAAACAGAATGCGAGGTGTTCACCCAGTACTGATACGAAGCCCAATGGGATGTATTAACCCAGTGACTGGTGTTGACCCAATGGGAACCATAGGACTCCCAGTGACAAGACGTGACTTCGTGGTTATCGACCCAGTAATGTCCGCATATCTCGCGCCCGCCATTGGATGCCCAATATCCCGAATGCACTTCATATCCCGAACTGATCCACCGTTCGCCTGTGGCCCAGTATCCGGATGTTACCCAACGCGTACCGGTAGCCCAATGACTCGTATTGACCCAGTAGTGCTGGGTTTCTGGCACCTGACGATAAGCCGTATATGATTGAACTACATCCCGTGTCCCGGTTTCCGTCACCGGCACTTCACCATAGTAGCTATACGTTTCCGTCATATACTGGGGATGATATTGTCGCGTCGTGGTATATGTGGTCTGCGTAGCTTCGTGCTCGCCAGATGGGCACGCTGGTGCTGTATTTACTGGCGGCACATAGCCTCCACTGGAAGAACCTCCCCCGGTTGAACCACTACCACC
>PXYW01000111.1 GCA_003023695.1 Sulfobacillus benefaciens
TTATCATGCGATGGGATGAGGCCGTCGACCAATTTACGAGTGCCTTAAAATTGGCACGCAAGAGTCCGCATACGATCGCCAGCTATCTTTCCGATCTTAGGCTGGCTATTGATTATTGGATCGGCCAGCGGCAGCGACTCACCGTGTTAGACGATGTCACGACTCTAAGTCGGGACGATATCGCAGATTGGCTCTTTTTTCTGCATCAGAAACAACAAAGTGCTCGCACCATTCAGCGAAGACGCGCCAGCCTTAAGTTATTTTTAGCCTACTTGGTGGAGCAAGGCTGGATCCCCGAATCGCCGTATCCAGAGTCCCGCGTGATTCAACCCACGAGAAAAGCGACGGTATCCGAGATTATTTATTTGTCCGAAGACCAAGTCACACAACTGATGAAGACCGTCCAGAAGGGTTTTCCTCAAGACTTGACGTGGATCCAGCGTCGCGATGAGGCCCTCTTTTGGTTGTTGCTTGGGACCGGTTTGCGGGTTTCCGAGGCCTGTGGCCTGACGCGAGCCCAGGTCCGTGACGGGCTCACACGCGGATCGATGAGTATTGTCGGTAAAGGCGAGAAACGGCGCCAAGTGGCACTCCCACAAGCCATCCAGGAGCCACTAACGCACTATGATCGTATCCGACCCGCCACAGCGGTGCCCCAATTCTTTGTGACACAACGCCGCATCCCCCGCGGTCAGGAATTTCCCGTGACGCCCTTAGCACCGCGGGAAGTCCAACGTCGGATCCATCGTTATGCCACAGAGGCTCAATTGGGTTTACCATTGACGCCGCACAAAATGCGGCACACTTACGCAACCGCGCTTTTAGCGACAGGGGTAGACATTCGCGTAGTGCAGGAAGCGTTGGGTCACGCCCACCTGTCGACCACAGAAATCTACACGCACGTGCGCATTGAAGCGCAGCGCTATGCGGTGGATCACATTGATTACCTCAAGAACAAACCGCAATAGAACGGTGACTGAATGGAATAACCTATTTAACGAAGGCGCACTTGCAACTTGCAGTTAGTCATAATATTGTCTGGTGCACGGCCACAGTATCGGTATTCTTAGTGACGGATACATTAGTGACAGTTATAAACGCGCTGCGCAATAGCGTTGGTAAATTCCCTTCTGATCAGAATATGTTCATGCGCCAATGGCGCACCAACAAGCGTTGTGCGTATGGTGCGAGGAGTGTTTACGTAACGGATGATCGGAAAATTCAGAGGCGCGATGCACTAATTCTTTCTGTTCTTCTGTAAAATCCCACACATAAGACTATCAAAATTTCTTTGTTCACTGTTTTGATAGCGAAACATCCTGTCCGTCCCAATCCCAGACTCTCCAATAATGTGCCCCAAGAATGTTTCGACGTCGAAACACCCCATCCCACGGAACCCCTCTTTTCGAGATCTTAGGGCCACATTCGGCCAAATCATCTAGTGCCCCAAAGACGATGCGTCGACTACCTCAGCCCTACAGTCCTGTTTCGACATCGAAACAGGATCGGCCCCTAAGCGGCTACTCACTTTTCCTACGGACATCGATGCCCACCAACAAGGGCGTTTTCCGTGTCGAAACAAACCTTGCCCGCACGTCCGCCATGCCGCGATTTATCACACCGACCGACTATCCGATACCCAAACCGCATAGTGTTTCGATGTCGAAACATCCGCTCCGATGCCGTACGCAGGGCAGGGCAGCCTGACTGCCTAGAGTTGCGTCCATCACTCGTTATCCCAACACCCTTAAGAAATGTTTCGACGTCGAAACATCCCATCCCACGGAACCCATCCTTTCGAGATCACAGGGCCGCACTCGGCGAAGTCATCTAGTGCCCCAAAGACGATGCGCCCACTACCTCAGCCCTATCTGGTCGTCTTGAGTCCTGTTTCGATATCGAAACAGGACCGTCCCTTAAGCGGCTACTCACTTTTCCTACGGACATCGATGCCCACCAACAAGGGCGTTTTCCGCGATACGACTTGGATGTTTCGATGTCGAAACTCTCCGTCCTCCCGCCCCGAACGCCTTCTGTTTCGATATCGAAACACCGTCAAGATCGATAACGACACAGGGGTTAGCAAAAATCCGCACCACCTAGGACCGCCCCTGCTGCGCCCACACCCCATGTCCGCCGTTTGTTTCGACGTCGAAACCCCGACGACAACCCTGCAAAATGGGGGAGCCGTCATCCCGGACTTGAATTTCGATATCGAAACACCTAAAGAGTCCGATAGGGGGGTCGTCGGCTTCCCGATTGGCTGGCACTATCATTAGCTCCCTTACCATGCTAATGACCTTAAAATTTCGATCCTCATCACCATGAACTTCGCAATAGTCCCCCCGGTTACCCCAACTTCAGCAAATATGGCACATAAATTCCCATTGTCTACAGATCGACTGGCGCGCATTCCGATAGCGGCCGTGTTAAACAAAACACGGACGTGATTGTCTACGCACCTTTTCACTTACCAGACCTGCTTCCTTATCACACCGGCTCATCCTGCCGCATCCAGTCTGTTCGTACTTGTGCAGCTTCTTTATACTGTGCCAACCTAACTTCGCGCAACACACGTATTGTTCTTTCAACACAAAAGACACCGCCGGTTATTCTCCTACGGTGTCTTTTGTGTCCTGTGTTTCCTCAGCATTTCATGCGTTCGTTTCTTTTTCGTCTCGCCCTTGTGGTGTCATTGTTTGACTCCGTTGACGTAACAAGCTGGCATGTTGTTCATAAATACTCGCCAAAAATGCAATTTCCACTGATGACATCTCCGAGGACTTTTCTAGCATCGCTTCCAGTCGCATCTGCTCCGTTTTTAGCAAAGTGCCCCGCCGCACGTTATTGCGTCTGCCGGCTCTGCGTTCTTCTCCTTGCAATCCGGCATTAAACGTCCGAATCCACGCTCGGAGTTGATGCACTGTGGGCCCACGATTCACGACAAACTCCAATGCCTTGCCCAGACTGCCTGGTATCACTTCGCGCCCCTCGTCATCGATCAGCGCAGCGAGTTCTTTGGCCATCGACTCCGATGTAATAGTACCTTCTTCTACTGCGGCAACGATGGTGGGGTTGCGCATTATTTTTAATATCAAGGAGACGTGGGTCTTTCCTTTATGCACCCGGGCCCCCACTTTTTCCAGCGTCAAACCCATGGCTAATAAGGCCTTATACCCCGCGGCTTCCTCCCATACACTGAGATCTTGCCGCATGAGATTTTCCACTAACATGAGACCAGCCCAGTCTTCTGGGGGAGCATTGGTAATCCTGGCCAACACCGTCGTCAGCCCAGCCGCTCGGGCAGCCCGATACCGCCTCTCTCCCGCAATGAGGCGATAACCTTCCCCTTCTCGTCCAACAAGTACCGGTTCCAACTGTCCGTCCTGCTGAATACTTTCCACGAGTTCTTTGAAGGCCCGAGACTCTTCGTCAATCACTCGAGTATTAATACCCCCGACGTGAATATGCTCAAGGGGGAGCCAATAGAGTTTCTCTTCTGATTCTGGCGCCTCGTTGTGCGGTTCAAGGTTCGCCTTTGTTGCTGCATCATCCACACGGGTAACGGGACTCTCATCCGGCATCGGAGTCGCGTCGCTAGGTGCTGGGGCCACCTGTTCTTCCACGACTTTACCCACTGACGCCGTGCTACCCGTTTCTTGAGCGGTCCCCGGTACAGCAGATTCCGCCGTCACCGCCATGTTTGGCGTCTCGTTTGCCGCAACATCTTTTTCTTTATTGGGCCTCGGCCCTCCTGCCATCCGTTGAACTTGCGAACTCCCGGCACGCGCCAGCTCAATGGCACTTACCCGTTTCTTTGCCATCGCGCTTCCACCTCCTCCATCAGTTTAACGATCGCCACGGTCACTGCTTCTCTCGGAGCCGCGATAAACAAGTTGCTCCCCTCGTGGGCCTGCGACCATTCCACTGAGGTAGCCCGGGGAATCTGCGTATCAAAAATAAGGTCTGGATCGCGAACAAAGAGCTCCAATCGTTCCCGCGCCGTCCGGCCCATCGATGTCCGCGAATCGACCAGCGTACTCACCACTCCTAGGAGACGCAGCCGCGCATTGGACCGTGCTTGCACTGATTCAATGGTACTCCGCATCTGCAATAACCCGATCAGCGGGTAGTTTCCTGCCTGCGGCACGGGAATTAGCACTTTATCGCCCACCTCCAACGCTACTTGGTTCCAATAGCCTAGGTGTGGTGGCCCATCCACGATGACCCAATCATAAACATTCCCCATGGCTTTTCGGATCCGCGACGCGACAATCTTGGGGTCCGGCGCCGATTTCACATCGGGCCAACGTTCAATAAGTCCCATGGAAATCCACGCAGGAATGACATCGACCGTGATGCCATCGACCGGTTCAGACGAAAGAATGGGTGGTGTCCGCAAATCCGATTGGTGCACAAATGCCTCCAAACACTGGTCTTGATCAGCCTCAACACCCAAACTATACGTGCTATTGGCCTGGGGGTCGCAATCGATGAGGAGTGTGCGATACCCTCGCAAGGCAAAGCCTACAGCCAAATTAACCGATAAGGTGCTTTTCATTACACCGCCTTTTTGATTTGCTAGAACAAGCACCTTAGGCATCCGGCTGATCTCCTCGTATCTTGCGTAGTTCAAGCCATTGGACGAGGTCGTCGGCATCCACCCGAACCGCCCGTGCAAGCTTAATAGCGGGGAGGCCCTCAATGCGGATCCATCGTTGGATCGTCCGCGGCGTGACTTGCAATTGAGCAGCAACTTCTTCGACCGTCAGATATTTTCCCATCTGCACCCCTCCCTCGTTATCACACTTCGCCTTGTGACCCGTATTTTCCTGCTATGTCTCATTGTGTCTACCAATTTTTTCGACCTTTTTGCTCGTCACAGCGAGACCGTTGTCTTCTCGACTCGGTTAACAACACTTCTTGGTGATCGCATCCTCCTCTGCACATAAGAAATACTCCTCTCTAGAGTTACGTCATTCTCGCGTCCTCCCGTCAGACCGACCACTCCCTCAATGCGCTGTGCTCACTCCCCACAGTTCCGAAAGCGTTTACCAACGACGAGCAATCCATGAATCATTTTCAGGGGATGCCATTTCTCACGATGCGGCGGTCTTGGGCACATCTCTGATCGATCGCTCGAATTCTTCCACCAACAGACGTTGCACCCGCGGGTTTTTGTCCGTCGCGAACCGCTCCAGCATGACCCCGTCCCAGCGGTCCTCAGTGCGTAAGCGCTCTTTCACGCGGTCCCACAATTGTCGACCCACAGCGCTTTCCAGATGAGGATGCAACCGGGCCCACTTTTCTTCAAAAGCCTGACGGTCCTGGGCAATGCGTTGTCGTTCGCACACGTCCTGTTCCGTACGCCGATGCTGCTCTTTTTCCCTCTCTTCCGCCCGCAGCGCTTTTTCGGCTGCAATAACCCAGGCGTTTTTCTCCGTCCACTGTTCGGCCAGCCCTTTTTGCACCCATGCACCCACGGACTCGATAGTACCTCGGGGCGCACTCAGGGCCCAACTGATCACCAGAGCGACGCGCCCTTCTCCGTATTGTGAGAGCCATCGATCTAATCGCGACGGGGGAACAAAATTTCCTAAGCGAAACAAAGATACAACAGCTTCGGGATTTTCGATGCCCATCGCTAATAATCGCGGGGGGCTAGGTAGTTCAATCTTTCTTACAGCCTGTCCCTGGATCTTAATCGCTCCCCGTGCCGAGTCCGCAACGTCTTGAGTCGGGCGGATTTCCGGAGTGTCTAAACGTTCCGGGTGGTGACACGCTGACGGGAGGGGTGGTGACACAGATGGAGATTGCGGCGATGCGGAGTACCAGACAAATCGGGGAAAGTACAGGTTGCTGGTCGGATCGTGATGTCGAGGATCCTGGCGCGATTTGATGATTAATAAGCCGGCCATTTCTAGGTCCCGGCATGCCCGTTGGACGGTGCGAACCGACAGGCCAAGATGGCGGGCAATCGTGGGAACGCTATAGTACACGTACGGCATTTTGCGTTGACTGTTGCGGAGAAATGTCCATAGTTGACGGGCCGAGTTGGTGAGGTCAGGACGCGTCAAAAAATTTGTCCACTCGGCACTGTTTAATCGTAAATCACGCGGGGACGTTTGGGTAAAGAGTAAATTGGGCATATTAATATCGGGCAACACCCACCTAGATCTTGACAACGACGCGAATACGCCATAGAATCAAGACAACAACAAACCACGCCGTCAAAAACGGCAATTTTTCGCGATTCGCGCCAACGAATCACGAAAATCGGTTCAGTTAAGGGAGCTTGTCCTCAGTCACCATCCTTTGTTCGGACACGACCGCGCCAACGGAAGTGTCCGGTTTTTTTGGCCCGAAAGACAGCGCGGAAGGTAAAAAAGACCCCCCGGAGACACCGCTCCCGAGGTTAGTTCGCGGATCACCTGTGGTCCCCTTGACAGGATCAGAGTCCCATAGGTAAAATATACCCGTTCACGACACCAGGTGGCGGTGTTGTTGGACTGGCGGGGCAGCGGGGCAAACGCTGTCCTTTTTCTTGCGCTATCTCAGCCGATTCCAAACGACCTTTCTCTTGGGCAAGACACCCCTTGGAAAGATTCTCCTAGGCGGAATTATAGGGGTTCGTGGCGGAAGGTGCAAGGTTAT
>PXYW01000112.1 GCA_003023695.1 Sulfobacillus benefaciens
GTGGTTTAGTCCAAAGAAATCCATCCCCACATCTTGGGGAGACACGTTGAACGCCTTGGCAATGGCCATTTGAATATTAATGGGCACATTGCAAAGACCAATGGTGCGAATAGAGGAGTGATTCAACAGCGCCTGGGTGACCATGCTGGCCGGATTGGTAAAATTCAAAATCCACGCCGAGGGATTGACTTCTTCCAATTCCCGCGCAATTTCCAAGGCCACCGGAATTGTTCTCAATGCCTTGGCAAATCCTCCTGCGCCAACAGTTTCCTGTCCAATGGCGCCATACCGCATAGGAATGCTCTCATCGCGGGCCCGCGCCTTTAACCCGCCAATCCGGAATTGGTTGCACACAAAATCCACATTGCGCAGTGCTGACTGCCTTTGCAACGTGTAATCAAGTTCAATAGGCAGCCCCGATTTAGCAATCATCCGTTGGCTCAACTCTGCCACAATGCGCATTTTTTCCCGACCATCAGGGATGTCTACCAGGGTAATTTTTTCCACTGGCATTTCGCCGTAGTGGGTTAAAAATCCATCAATCAATTCAGGAGTGTATGAACTTCCCCCGCCTATTACTGCCACTCTGGCCCCAGATTTCATACGATGTATCACCTCTTCATTCTAACAATACCGCAACAGCACGCTTATCGCCATTGGTATGCGAGCCCACGTGCGCACAGCATTTTCAGTGATTCGTTACGCCTTGCTTGTCAAATCGTCAAGATCTCGTTATCTCCAATATGCCCATTCGTTCTCGCTCCCACAAACTAGAAACTTTGCACCCATCCCTCCTAGACGTCTATACCAGATCTCACAAAATTGTTAATGACCCAGCTCAACATAAAATCGATATCGATCTCCCCGATACACTGCTCGGACAAATTCGGCAGGCCGGCCCAATTGATCATAGGAGAGTCGCTCCAGCAAGAGCAATGGGGCGCCTGGCGGCACTGCCAACAAGGTGGCTTGTTCTTCATCAGCTAAAATCGCTTCCAATGTTTGATGAGCCCCTTGCAATTCGACGTGTCGCGATTTCAGAAATGTATACAAAGAGCCATGCGCCAAGTCGTAATACTCAATGCCATCGGCCATAAATTGTGGCAATGACGCTTCCTCCAATGCCATAGGACGCCCATCCCCCAAACGCAATCGGCGAATGCACACCATTTGTTCCCCTAGATCCAGTCGCAATCGCTCCCGTTCTGGCACGCTCGGGCTCTGGGTGGTCAAACTAAGCACCACCGAGCTGGGCACGATGCCTCGACTATGCATGTCTTCGGTAAATGACGTCACCGTCAGCAATCCTTGACTCACCTTTTGGGCCGCGACAAATGTTCCGCGCCCTTGTTCCCGGTACAAGAGGCCTTCCCGCACCAGTTCGATCAAGGCTTGCCGGGCCGTCATCCGGCTCATGCCAAATTGGTCGGACAATTCTCTTTCGCTGGGAACCCGGTCGCCAGGAGCTAGTCGTCCATCTTGAATTTGTGCTTTAATCATCCGTTTTAACTGCAGATACAGAGGAAGCCCTCGTTCACTTTCCGCCGCCATTAACTTGATTCCTCCAGTCGTGCATCGTCACCTCGCAATCCCCTGTTAAGAATACGTCACAGGGGCAAAAATTCCTTCTTTCCCAGCCAACCACGGTTATAAAATCGAAGAATCGTCCACTGCCCTCGCCAGCCAGGATAGGGCTTCCAACCTGAAAACCTGGTACAATAGAAAGACACTGAAATCTTTAATACAGGGACCAAAAAACTGTATAGAGACGGTGCAATTTTCGCACACAAAAATGAACATCGAATGGTTCAATAGAAAAGCTATAGGAGGATATCGTGGATTGCCGTCGTGAGAGGGTAGCCATCTTTGTTGATGGCGCCAATATGTTTTATGCTCAACGTGTTTTAGGGTGGCATCTCGACTTCGCCCGCGTGATTGACTATTTTACGCGCGGCCGCGAGATCTATAACGCGTTCTATTACACCGGAGTGCAGGTGCCTCCGGACAATTCACAGCGAGATTTTCTCACTGCATTGCGTCATTTAGGCTTTACCATTCGTGAGAAATCCATCAAGGAAACCATGGATCAAAGCTCTAATGCTGTCATTCGCCGCGCCAATTTGGACATTGAAATTGTGATTGATATGTTCAGCACCGCTGACCGGTATGATATTGCGGTGTTAATGAGCGGCGACGGTGACTTTGAGCGGGCGGTAGAACTAATCCGGTCTCGAGGAAAAGAGATCATTGGTGTCGGCACCCGGGGAATGATTTCATCCGAATTGGAAAATGCGTGTGATCGCTACGTCAAGCTTGAAGATATTCGGTCCGAAGTGGAAAAAATTCGCTAAGACCCGTGCGGCCACGTGAAACATTTCAAGGGATGTCGGCGTTTAAACCTGTAAACGGACAGGAATGATGCGATTGGCATCTCCTTGGAATGTTTTGCGCCATTAGCGTCTGGCATTTTAGCTACTATGTGTGGGGAGGACACCTGGTGAAGCATCAACATGGGTATATTTGGGCTTTAATTTTGGCCTCGCTCATCCTGTTTCAACCCACCGCATCAGCTAAAACCCTAACCCAGCCAAACATTGCATCGCCGGATGCCATCACTACTCTTCCGGCATACTACTCTTTTACCAAAACTGTAACCATCAGGAATACCAGTTCCGTTGCGGCATTGGATGTCAATGCCCACGTGGTGCTATTGGCTCCGCAAACCGCCTATTCCACCGTTACCCTGCTAAGTTCCTCAATATCGCCCTCTAGCACCCATTACGATCAATTTGGCAATTTAATTGGGGTGTACTCCTGGCCGGAAATTAAGCCAGGACAAACCGAGACCATTGTGTTGAAATATGTCGCGGAGTCATCCGAGGTCAGCTATAAGCTCCCTCGTTCATATCCTCCCTACAACAAGAAAAGTGCTGTTTATCAGATGTACACCAATCCTAATCTCGAATACGCCGAAGGAGTCAATACCGATGCCCCACCGTTGGTAGCGCTGGATCAGCAGATCACCACGCCAAGCGAAAACCCGTATCAAAAGGCCGACGCTATCTTTGAATGGATAGTCCATAACATCAATTACAACTACACATTGCATGCTTCAGGAAGTGCACTGGCTACATTAAGTACCCATTTGGGCATTTGCAGTGACTTTGCCGACCTGTATGTGGCACTTTTAAGAACAGATCATATACCTGCCCGGCTTATCGGTGGGTACGTGACCAACAACGGTGCGGGACAAGGCGGGTTTCATCAATGGGTCGAGTTTTACCTGCCATCGGTCGGGTGGGTTGTGGCAGATCCGACCTGGGGGAAGTTCGGGTATTTTGCATCATTGGAAGATAACTGGCATATCCCTCTATATGATGGGATTCGTCAGGATATCTCTGTCCACTGGTATTACTCCACGGCAGAATTAAGTGCTGCGCAGTTAGCGCAAATGAATAAGCAAATTCTTATCGGGTACAACTATGTCTTTCATACCGATCAGGCTCCGCCTGCTAAACCGGTGGCCAAGCGTCCGATATTGGCTGTAAAACAAACGCCGAAAACCCATAGCGCACACCCCCTGCCTGCGTTGGAAAGTTTATGGGTTGCGTTTCGTCATTGGGTCCGCGAATTAGTAGATGATGTCGAACGATGGTTTGGAATTATCCCGCCACCGACGCCTCATCATGACGATTGGCCACAGCCTCAAGAATCGTAAACCGACGTTGATGTCCACTTTTTGCAGAACTCGCGCCGTAATGGCTAACAATTGCTATACTAAAAAAGAACCATAGCTAATGGAGGAATTTTCCTATGGATTTGACTATTCATGGCCTGCTTTATAGTGCGGTGGCCCTCCTTGGTCTGGTTCTCGTGCATGAATTGGGTCACATCATTATGGCGCAATGTGTTGGCGTCAAAACCCCGCCGAAAATTAAGATACGCGGAATTGTTGCCATCGGAGTTGCCATCGACACCAGTAAATTAAGCCGCCGTGCTATCGCCTATACCTTGATTGCCGGCAGTTGGGCAGAATGGATATTGATACCAGCCATCTTTATCGAAGGCTCTCATTATGCTCCCTTGCTTGTTATCCTAATTGCTGCCCACTGGGCTTTCAACTGGATTCCTTGGGGAATTCTCCCCAATGACGGCACACGATTATGGCGCTTATAGCCCTCTCACTAGCGCTTGCTCATTATGGGCCAGGTCCTATCAGGCCTGCTAAACCCTAAGGAGTTGGCAAAATTTCGGTTTAACTCCTTTTGGCAGCAAACATACAACATGCACGGCATTTTCCATTATGAGAGAGGCGATGATAAGACACACTAGCAGTGGAGGTGATCACCATCGCCCGTGCATTTGGCTGGTTTCGAGATCACAATGCGGTGTTCGAGTGTGTTTTTGCAGCACACAATCAAGCGAAGGTATCTGTGTTAATGCCAGAAATTCATTCCCCTAATGAAGGCCAACTCATTGTGTTGGGGCCTCTTTCGCATGACTTTGCCTGCTATCCCTTCTTAGACATATGGCGCCACATTCGGCGTCTGGGAATAGAGCAAGGATTGGCAAGGCGTTATGCCAACATTCTAGGCAAAGGAGCCGTCATCGTTTGCGTCGAGGACTCCGTGACCAATCCTCTGACCTGGTTAAAACCTTACCCTGTACACGATGTCGCATTAGTACCCTAGCGGGCTGGGATTTTTCCCGTCCGCTCCCATGCCCTTAGAAAAGAGATCGGCGCAAGATACTATGTCCAGCTAAGATATAAGCCACCCAAATTACGTAGATTCCACCCAAGAAAAAAACTAGGCTTATGGCTTGCACAAACCCGCGCCCATATCGACTCGGGTACCGCCACAACCAAATTCCCACTAGAATAATGATGATACCTAAAATCCATCCAGCAATTAACATCGCTTACTCCTTTAGGCAAAGCTTACCGGAATTTCCGGGTTCCATAAAAATTGAAAGGCTTGTGGACGGCGGCGGATAACACGATAAATTCCTTCATTACCAAAGGGACGTGGGAAAATTTCGGTGGCCAGATAATGTTTGAGCATGGGCACTTCTCGGTAGTTCACGTTGATCCGTTCCCCCTGTGGTCCCAACCAATACCCAGCCCCCCGATGACGTGCCATCTCCTCATATTCTAGCGTGAT
>PXYW01000113.1:0-5071 GCA_003023695.1 Sulfobacillus benefaciens
AGAGCCTCAGTACCCAACCATGCTATAAGGAAACGCCCGTTAAACCACCTAATGCATGGGCCAGCATAAAGTATAGTCCGGTAATCATGGCACCAAAGGTGGCCAAAATCGGGACGGTCGATGCGACCTGATCGACGGCTTGACTTACGCGCTCTTGTTCGCGCTCTTTGACGGCATTAAGCATGACCAGCAAGGGTTCCAAGGCCGCTCCAGATAATCGGCGGCCAGCCGTCGTCGTGAGCGTTGCAGCCAGTACCATCGTTTCCATGCGGCGGGTATCTTTCGCCATTAAACCGAAGGCGTCTCCAACAGATAGGCCCCGTTCCAACTGAAAGATCACCTGATCAAGTTCTTTGCCTAATGGTCCTGTAATCCGCATCCGTGCGCGTTTGACAGCACCAATTAAGGGCATTCCTAAGTCCAGGAGAATTTGCAGATGATGCAAAAACGCTGGCAGTCCTGCAACTAGTCGGCGTTGCCAACGACTGAAGCGCCGGCGAATCAGGATATTGGGAATAAAAATCATGGAAGATAAACCGGCTAGAACACTAATTAACCACGGCACATGCAACATCAGCAAAATAATCCCGGCACCGATGATCAGCATGAAAATCGTCGAAAACAATTGAATCGGGCCAGTACCCATGACCGTCGCATCGCGCCGGGTTTGCTCCATCGTCACGCGATGCCAGAGCATCAAAAACAATCGATTCAATAAGGCTTGCCGGTGTTTGTGTGCATCATTCCACCATGTTAAGGCTTGTGGGCCAGGCAATACGGTCCACAGTGCGACAAACAGCGAACCACCCACCGCAAGCACTGCGAGTCCCATCAAGATGAGTCGGAGCATTTTCACCAACCTTTCCCGCTAGTTCGCGTTCATTGCTTTGCGGGCAGCCGAATCCATGATAAGAAATGCGCCAGCCGTCATGAGCGCGCCAATAGTGCCGAAGACTTGCCCAATTAATCGTCCGTCAATGGCCCGTACGGACGGATCAAAGGCAGGCCATAAGACTTGAATCCCCATGCTGGCCAGAATCATGATCAATCCGAGACGGGTACTCCCGCTCATTTTTCCTAAGCGGCGCTGTTCAATTTGGAGTCGGTCTCCCCAGAGGGCCACCAAGTCATTTAAGAGATCTCCTGCCCGAATCGTTTGCGTCCGTACTTGTAAAAGAATGTCTCCTAACAACTCCATATCAGTCAAATTCAAGTCACGGCCCACATCCCGAATCATGTCCGTAGCCCCGCCGGTCTTGCGGGATTCCGTACGCAAAGCAGCAGACAAAATGCTTTGCAAGGGTTCTTCCGCATTGTCTCGGGCATCGCGCAAGGCCGTAATCACATTGCTACTGATGGGGAGCAACAGTCGGAGGGAGTTGGCTAAGGTATAAGTTTGGGTATCTAACAATGCGCGACGGTGTGCATTCATCCGGCGCATAATCAAAATGGGCGTCATGCTTCCGAGACCGCCAAACACGGCTGTAGCGCCGACATTATGCGTAGCCAAAAAAATCAACAAACCGATCGCGATGCCTGCGACAACCCGTAGCAAGATCAGGGTGGAGGCCGGTAAATTCGGTCCCAAATCCCAGCGATCTTGATTTTCTACCGTGGCCTTTCCTTGTTTGATTTTGATCCGGGGCATAGCATCGATGCCGAACCATATCAGTCCTGCTAATCCGCTACTGAATAGTAGCAAAGCGATCATGCGACTCATCACGAATCTACCCTCCGTATAAGGCCATCTTGTGTTGCAATGTGGCCGAAACGTCTGCGGTTTGAATCCAATCATCACCCTGCCATTGCCACAAGGGCACAATCGATCCATCAGACCGCACTTCCGCAATTTCCGTCATACGGCGTGTGGCTTGACCATCGGCATCGGTTGGACGATTAATCTGAACGATCACATTGAGTGCGGCTTTCACTTGCGCCACGACGATATCCAGTGGTTGTTGCAAACCGGAATTTAATAACAACCAATGAAACCGTTGAAACAACAATTCAGGTTGATTCAAGTGAACCGTAAAGAGAATACCCCCCTGTTCTGTCACGGAGGCATCGAGAATATCTTTGGCCTCCATTCCCCGAACCTCACCAATAATCAAACGATCTGGCGTCATCCGCAAGGCATTTTTAAACAAGGCATGAATGGAGACATCCGCTTCGGCACTATCCGGATCCGTTTTCTCATGGCCTACGAGACTGACGCAATCGGGGAAGAGATCCACCAATTGCAGTTCATCAATATCTTCAATGGTAATGAGCCGTTCCCATTGGGGGATCGCGGCTCGGGCCAAAGCTCGCAAAACCGTCGTTTTCCCAGTGTTCGTTGGCCCCGCGATGGCCATATTGCCTTTGCCTAAGATAACCCGGATCAACAACTCTGCCATATCTTCATTTAACATCCCGCGGTCAATCAAATCGGGCAGATCCAATGCAGCTAACTTGTTGCGTTTCCGAATCGTTAAAATGGGCCCGCCGTTACCGGATACGCTTTCATGAACCACATTGATCCGGGCGCCATTGCCCGGCCACATAATGGTTTGCAAGGGGTTGACGGGTTGATATCGGGCACCGGCTCGGTCACAAAGAAATTGCGCTAAGGATGACGCTTCTGCGGATGATGACAATGGCGGGGCCACTTCCCAACGCCCATCGCGTTGAATACGAATCCGCGTATTTGTTACCGTGATCTCCGTAATGGCAGGGTTATTCATGTATTCATCAATCGCCCCTGCACCGATCAGGCGACTGCGCAGTTTTGCTGCCAGCATAGCCCGCGTTGCAGGTGAGGCAATGCCTAATTGGGATACAGCATGGGCAATCGTATCCTGCACAATCTCGATGGCAATGCTTTCCCGGTGAATCATGACATCTGGATGATTCTTTTCGATCCATTCCCATGCCTTATCTTCATACTGGGAATTTAAATCTTTCCCTTTGTCATAATCCGCTTTGAGGTTGGCCGCTTGGCTGGGACGGCGAAGATATTGATTCACATCTGTCATATAATCGCTCCTTTCTTCTGCTCGATCAAAAAAGCGCCCCGACTGGGGCGCACTATTTGGCACGTTTTTTCTTGGTTGTTGGGGTGCGACCCGTTAAGGTCATGAGCACCTGATCCCATCGCACTTTCTTTCCCCAGCTTTGAATGGGGTGATGATGGGACAATGCAGACGTGGCCGCGTGAGGCACCCAAGGTAATTCGGCCAACAGAGGCACCCCGTTTAAATGAATATTGGCAATATCCTGCGCAGAAATATCACTTTTCGGACTACCACGATGATTGACAATAAGATACAACTGATCAGCAGGAAATCCAAACCCGTCAATGAGTTGATGGCGCACACGATTGGTTTCCAATACGGCATCGTATTCTGGCGTTGTCACCAGCACAATCCGGCCATCGCTTTGTCCCGCCCATTCCACGGCTGTTTGAGCCGATTCATCCATGGCGGGATCGGTATCACAGACAACCAAAGGCTCATTTTGTGCTGTGGCCCATTCCAATAAGACCGAAGGAATCCCGCGGGGGGGCAAGGATGCATGAAGACGGTTGCGGTCCGGTCCTGGGACAATAATCAAACCGTTCGTCAGCAAGGGAAACAATTGCACCATCCAATCCTTAATCCAGCGCTTTTCGACTTCCGGATCACTCCCACCAGGCTGTTCCCGGGCCATTTCAATTTGTTCGAACAGTAAGCCCAGATCCGGTACTTCCCGGTTGATGTCCCAAAAGTGCAAGGCTAAATTCGGCTTCAAGTAGTCTAAATCCAATCCGAGTCCGCCGCCATACGCTTGAGCAGCAGCAGATAATAATGCTGCGGCAACAGTGGTTTTTCCTACGCCACCTTTTCCACCAACTACCACTACAAATTGTGACGGTGGAAGAATGACCCGTTCAGTAGCCTTCGCGACAGACGGTGCAGCAACAGGCGGATGTGGTGAAGACACTTTGCTAGACTGGGCAGATCGCCCGCCTTTGTTTAATAAATGACTCAGCAAGCCAGACTTGGTCACTTCCACTTTAATATCAGAGATGGTTACTGCGGACTCATTGTCCACAGGTGTTGAAACAGGTGCAGGGGCTTTGCGACGGTTCACTATGGATTCCTCGCCCCACAGTTGTCGGCCAATCGCATCATAATCATACTCAATCTCTTTATCCGCCGTCACCTGGCCTTCAATCACCTGAGCCCATGTCACTAAGGTCGAGGATGCCAAACTGCCCAAACGTCCCGGCGTCCCGTCCAGTGTACCTTCAGCCAGCAACAGGCACCGCGTAGGTTCTGCTCGTTGTTGCCCCACAGCAGCCCAGGTATCCCCCCACGTCCCTAGCCCATCCAAGGTCGTCGTGGCTAAAATAGCTACCGGTTCTCCTTTGTGTGCTGTCAGCACGACAGGCAAATCCCCTGCGGATTCGATGGTCGTAATACCGCTCACCCCTTCTCCGGCTGCCATTTGCACCCAGTCTTTTAATTCGGGGTTTGATTCGGCATCGACCGCAATAATAATGTGCCATGGACGTGTTGCCATGTGTTATTCCTGCCCTTCTTGATCTTGGATTAATGGATGGTGCCGCAGCCGACTGATGCACTCATCAAAACCGATATTTTTTGTACGCATTTCAACTCGTATCAATGCAGCAATATCAGTTAATCGTTGTTCACTACTGGACGAAGCTACAATGAATGCTTCTTCGTCTTCGCCTTGGCGCCATGCTAATAATTGATTAATCGTGATTTCTGCATTAAGCATCGGAAACAAAATTTCCACCCGTTTAGGCAAACTAATTTCCCATACTTGCCGTTCTTCAGGAGAAGCATCCCGTAGAATAGGAAACCACTCCAAAGGCACTTGAATTTGGCGCCCGTCGATTAATCCGACATGAATGGTTTGAGAATCGATGGCTACCCTTAATGCCCAGAAGATCATGACGAATGGCTGTGTTGCCACTGCTGAAATTGCTCAATGGCATGGCGAATAGCAATTGACCATTGCGGATCTTCAGCGTTCAATTCCTGGAGTGGGCATCCAGCAGCGTTCACGGCGGAGGCCACTTCCC
>PXYW01000113.1:5186-8800 GCA_003023695.1 Sulfobacillus benefaciens
GCTGATCTACAGAAATAACTAAGGAAGCATGGCCTTCCGAAATTGTCCGTGATGGTTCAAATACGGTCTCTGGAGGGTTCTGATCCAGAACTTCTTGTGACGTTACCAACATTTGATCCCAGGTTTCTTGAACAAATTGCGGCCAGCCTTTTAAGGCCCTGTTCTCCAAAAGCCAACGTTCCCATTCAATTTCAATGGTTAAGTCATATAACACGTCGGCATCCAGTAAGGGATATAAAGGCTGCCAAAAGACGATTGTTTTTTCGACAAACTGATCCAAGGTGCCTAGTACTTGATTCTCTGTGATCCACTGGCGCCAAATCCGTTCCCACAGTGCCGTCCAGCGCCAGCGCCGTCCATAATTGCGTTGGGCTTCTACACTAGGAACACTCAGAGATGTTGTATGCCACCGAATCCAGCCCTGTTGGGCTGCTTGAAATTCTACAAGAAGTGTCTCTGGCATGATTTATTGATCCTTTCTGGGGGTTAAATCGGAGACCAATTGACTCATGGCCAAGGCTCCCCAACCTTCCGTACTTGCAGGCGTTTTGACAACGGAAGAGGGCTGTTGCTCTAATGCCTGAATACGTTGTTCTAAATGATCCCACCGCACATGATCAAAAGCTCGCCGTAACCATTGTTTGATCTGGGCTGATCGCATTCCGGCGGGAACGGCTTGAATTTGTTGCAGAAGATCGGCATCAGCTGTTTCGTCTAAGTAAATTACAATGCGCACAGTTACCAGTCCTTGTCGAGAACATAGAATGCAGAGCCCCCCTGACAAATCAGGGCGCAGTATCGGGCAGAAAATGTCGCCAAAGCCACGTAATGCCCATCCCCAGGAGCCCAAAGAATCCTGCCGCCCCCAGCAAGGTGCCGATTTCGGTCTCCCAAAAGACGCCATGATGCCACGGCAATGCCGCCCAAAAAGTCCAGGTATGGGGTGCGAGGGGAAACATGGCGTACGCGATCATCACGGCGAAATTAACCCAAAGGAGCCCAATCATATCGGGATGCTGAGGCCGCGAAAAACTCCACACAGCAGCAGCGGCCAGCCACCCTACTAAGCCAATGGAAAGAGCGGCATTATAGGCCGTCATCCATGTTGAGGGAATCCGCTGGGGACCCGGTAGAACGCATGTGATGATCAACAGAAGAATCCACAACAGCGCGCGCCGTGGTGCGGGTGTCTTCCAGAGAGCATTGCGGCGACTGATCGAGGTCTGCCTTTTACTCGGCCCCATGACGATCCTGCACATGCTGGCGCAACTCGTAGGCCAAATTGTCATCGTCGGTATGATCCTCAAAGAATCCCGACCAGTCGCAGAGCATACAGAATACCATAAAGCCGTCATTTTCGGGATCGTCCAAGTCGCCGCCGAGATAAGTGATCGTAAAAGTACCCTGATAGGGTGAGGGGCAATCAGACAAAACTAACACCTCCCGAACCATGTTTCCAGGATTGCAGAGCCTAGGATCCCTAAGTGCCAATTACTGGCCCGATTCCAGCGTTTGCAAATAGCCTTGAACATTCGCCCATTGACTCTCTGGGGCAATCGTTACGGGCATTGTGCCTATGACCGTTCCCGCTAAAATCGAGGCTGCGCCCCCCACCACAATCAATGATTGGAGTCGTGATAAAATGGGAGCCCAGACCGTTTGAATGCGTTCTGTCACCCGCTCTTGCCATTGACTGAGTGCTTTTTGCCGTTCGACCTGAATCGATTGCTGTTTGCCGCGCACCGTAATCGTCAATTTGGTCGCGAGTTCATGCGGCGCATAGTCCACTTGCCATTGGTCATTAATTTGGTTCGACAATTGTTGCATCGCTTGGGCAATCCCCAGTTCTACGGTACCGGCCCAGGACCCCATTAATCGCGGCGGCGCATGATCCGGTACTTCCACAATCAAAAAATCTACGGTCCGATAGCCCACATCCACAACACCATACAGCCCTGATGGAGATCCTGGGGGGATGACTGTCAAGACTGCCGCAATACCTTGTGGAAAAACCACGGTGTGCAGTCTTAACTGCCGTTGATTAACCCGAACATCCCCTGTCAACGAATCGGCCACCGCTTGATGCATGGTATGATACCAGGTAAGTGGCAAACCGACGGCTAACTGAATACGGGCAGCTAAAACTTCGGGGGGCAACAACCGATCAATGGCGATAACCGTAAGATCCCGCGTCAAGCGATCTTGGGCTTTATTTCGACTAAATAAGCTACTGGCATCTAATGCCGCAGTTTCTCCGACCCGGTAACGGTATTGTGGTTGTCCGGTCCACTGCACCCGGTCCAGGGATTCGGATGCAACTATGTGCCCTGTATCGGAAGTTTCATCTGCTGAGACAATCAGGCTGGGCATTAACAGGCGTGGTTGATAGGCCATAAGTCCTTTGACAAAGCCGTGTCCGCAATCAATGGCAATACGATAAGACATATCCATGCGAAATTCCGCCTTCTTTTGATGTGAATGAGCAATTTGGCTGGTTTGAACTGGGGAAACAACACAATTCATGCGATGCACAAAAAAGCAGGCTTTTGGCTGCCAAAGGTACAAGACAACCCAAAAGCCTGGAAAGTGGTCCACACATTGGTAATTATAGCATCATCCAGGCCATTTGCCCACGGGTTCATTCCTGTTGTACCCGAATTGTCGTATCTAATAAGGGAACGCCACACGCCCATCCTTGGGCATACCGCACCCCTAAATCCCGGGCAATCGCAATATGATCAGCCGTTTCTAGCCCTTCGGCAATCACCATGAGTCCCTGTTCCCGGGCAAATTGCGTAATGGTTTGCACCCACAACCCTGCTGCTCGATAATGCATGGCCCGATGGAGCAGGGGCAGATCCAACTTAACTCCCTTAATCGGCCAGACTGTCAGTCTTTGGGAGGTATCCGGGCCGTCGCCCCAGTCATCTAACCATACCGGGCTTCCGAGTAATGATAAGGCGCGGGCTTTTTCGATGTCCCAATTCGGGGCTTCCAGGGCTTCCCATACCACTGGATTTAAGGCTTTTTGCCACATCATCCATACGGCTTGATGCGTTATGATCGTTTGCACAATCCCTTGAGGATGCAGATTGACCGTCCAAATACGTGTATCTCCGGCCTGGCGATGGGCCATTAAGGTATTCAGGATCATCTGTTCATATTGTGCAATCATCCCTGTCTGGGCCGCATGACGCCAAAGAGGAATCGCGGTCTCATCGCCATCCCCGCGCACCAGCCATTCTTGCCCGATAATTTCCCCGGTGTCCAGATCAATGATCGGTTGATGCCAAAAGGCGAGTTTTTGCAAAGTGGACTCCATCAGATCTTTGGCAATGCCAGCCGACCGTCTTCAGTACGGTACGCCGCTTTGCCAGCCTCCTTTTTTATGCAATAGGGTGTTGCAGATACTGCCAGATGCCGCTACGCTGGATGAGACAGTACTAATCAGAAATATTCTGGTTAACCTTGCGCGGACAATGCCGCTTGCAACTGCATTAACCAGGCCCGAATTTCTGCATCGGTTAACGACTCATATAAACCGGACGGATCACATCCAACGAATATGGCATTACCAAAAATCGGAACTGTTGTGTTATCAGCCAAAGTGACCT
>PXYW01000114.1:0-5032 GCA_003023695.1 Sulfobacillus benefaciens
GCTATTTCGTGGAAAGTCGGTCGCTAGAAGTTGGGGGTTTACCCAAGAAAAGAGGTGACAAGACGTCGAGTACCATGACTGGATCGACCCATGGATCGATCAATGGGGCAATAAAATTGCCCAGTTTATTTTGGCCTACGTTCATGATCGGGGAATTGCCCAAGATTTGGCTCAAGAAGTCTTCCTGCGACTCGATCAATGGCATCGGCAACACCCGGATGCACCTGTCCATGGAGGATGGCTGTATACGACGGCGCGGCATTTAATTATTGACCATCAGCGGCAGGTGCGGCGAAGTCAGGGAGAGGTAGCTTGGAATGAGCAATCGATGGGGAGCACGGCCGTTACGCCGTCGTTCGAAGACCGGATTGCCATGCAGATCACGGTACAACAGGCCATGGACCGTTTGGCCCCTAAAGAGCGCGAATGCCTCTGGCTCTTTTATTACCAAGAATTGTCTGTCGATACCATTGCCCGGCAACTAGGATTATCGCCGGGCAATGTCCGAACTCGATTGCTCCGTGCCCGGCGCCGATTAGCAAAATTATTGGGGAGGTGAAAAAACATGCTGCGTAAAAGACCCTCAAGGCGGCCATTCCATGAAGAGGAGTTGCGTCACTGGCTTCGTGAACAAGGGGTACCGCCATTGGATCCAACGTTTCAGTTTGACCGTCAGCGCTGGAATCAAGAGACCCGATATCAGAGACGTCGTATTTCCACCAAATTTCGCTCGTGGTGGATCTCTACCGCCGCTGTCGTGTTGTTTGGCTTGGTTGGCGCCGGCTACTTGATTCATGTCGAGCACTTGCAAAGTTTGTCTCGCCCCCCTCAAACGGTGGCTCGAAAGACTCGGGAACATGGTTGGCCTACTGCACTGTGGTCAGCGTTGCAATGGGTCAAACCACGCACACGGCTAATGGTTGGCGCCCCCAATCGATTTATGTTTGCCGGCTCGGCATGGGCCAGCCATGCCAAAGCAACCGCTAACGAATACACCATTGAGATTTGGGCTGCACAGCATATGTTGCCAGTCAATAGTGCTGCGCTAGACCAGGTGCGTACCACCCAAATGCCGGTTTTAACGATCGGGAGCGAACTTACCGAACCATTACCGGGCATGGGAGCACCGGGACGACTTACCCCGTTGATTCAACATAATCCTGATTGGGTTGCCATGACGTCAGCTGTGGAATCGCCGATTGCGTTGGGAGAGGGAATTCAAGGTTTTCGCTACCAATCCGGAACGAAAACTATTCTGGACTGGTCATACAATAGCTGGACATTTCAAGTATCTGGAGGTTCATCGGCCGCGCAATACCAAGTCGCTCGTTCTGTGGTGCATTCCGCAGATCTTTGGCCCTCATTTACCGGTCTTGTTGCTATTCGGCTGAATTCTAAACAGGTGCCTATCGTGGCAGTGGATTGGTGGACTCATGGTCAGGTGTTTTGGCTATGGCTTCAACAAGCCCACGCAACCAATCCCTCGCTGGCATATTCTTTGCTGAAGTCATGGAAGACATTTTAGTGGTGTTGGAGTGGTGAAATAATTCCTTGTAGGTTGAAGTTCCCGCTGGGGTACTAGCCGATCGACACTGCAGAAATCTCACTGTTCAGAGGTAAGTTTTGTTTTGAAAAACGCTCTGGTCGAATTAGAGCGGTCGTTGCTGGTCACGCTCTCCAAGCGGTAGGCGCGCCTGGGGCGAACCACGGCGATGACAATGGTTTTGGCATACACGTCGAATCCATTGAATCGGGTCTACTGTTCCATGAGACACCAGTCCTTCCGGAGATGTGTGCTAGACACCCGTAGTGTACCCATTACGGATTCGGGAGCTCGACAGGTGTCATCATTCTGTCTATTGGTAGCCGTCATGCTACGATGATGTCGGAGAACAGGCAACCTATGGATTCGACCCAGCAGCTTCGTTTCATTCGGTACCATCCTTGGCCACCACATCGAACCAACAAATCGATCTGGTTCGACCCTGGTTCCCGGTTTGGATGGTCTCGAAAATGTCGGAAATGGCCAGGGTGAGCAGTGAACGGCAAACATTGAGGCCCGGCAAATGACGGGAAGGGTGATTCGCCAATTCATCGAACTTATGCGGTAGGGATCGTTTCCGAAAGCCCAGCATCATCCCCATTGGCAGTACACATACTGGCTGCGGGAGAGACCATACGCGTTATGTCAGGAATGTCACAATGTAGAAGACAACGGCGAAGTTTTTGTGTGTGGAGAAGACGGATTGACTCTGTTGTTTCAGCAGCTAATGAAGACCTGTATCTAATTTGAGGGGGCCAGCCATGACACAGGAGAATAGGGATCACACTGCCAGCGCTTTGTCTGTGGGCAATGGTATCAACATTCATTTTACTCGAAACGAGTTTGCTGCTCGACAAGCGCGTGCAATTCTTGAGATGCAACAGCTAAACTTGGACGGGCTCTTAATGTTTCGGCAGGAAAGCATGTACTATCTTACGGGTTACGACACCTTTGGCTATGTGTTCTTTCAATGTCTCTATTTAGGGGCTGATGGGAAAATGACGCTTCTGACCAGAGCCCCAGATTACTTGCAAGCGCGGTTTACTTCGGTGATTGACGACGTTCGGACGTGGGTTGACGGACCCGAGGCCTCGCCGACGCTGGAACTTCGTGGCATCCTTTTAGACCATGGATGCCAAGGCAAGCGGCTCGGGGTAGAGTGGGAAGCTTATGGATTGACTGGGCGCAATGCGATGCGACTGCAATCTGCATTGGACGGCATTTGCACTCTGGAAGATGCGTCGGATCTGGTTAATCATTTGCGCGCCATCAAGAGTACGGCAGAGTTGGCCTATGTGCGTCGAGCAGCCCAGCTCGCCGATGAGGCGCTGGTGGCGGCACAGCAGACAACAAAGCCTGGAGCTTTTGAGGGAGATATTCTAGCAGCTATGCAAGGCACAATTTACCGGGGCGGCGGCGACGATCCGGCCAATGAGTTCATCATTGGTTCCGGTCTAGGGGCACTGATGTGCCGGTACTTTACCGGACGACGTCATCTTGATGCCAATGACCAACTGACTCTGGAATTTGCGGGAGTATACCGGCACTATCATGCGTGTTTGATGCGGACCATACTCATCGGTCAAATGGATCCACGGTTAAAGAGCATGCATGATGCAAGCGTCGATGCCCTTCGTGCAGCTGAAGATGCTCTTCGTCCTGGGCGACCGATTGGGGAGGTATTCGACGCTCACGCTAGGGTTCTAGATAGGGCTGGTCACCGCGAACACCGCATGAACGCCACCGGATATAGTCTCGGAACAACTTTTGCTCCCAATTGGATGGACTGGCCCATGCTGTATCATGGAAATCCCGTTGAGGCTATGCCAGGAATGGTCTTTTTCATCCACATCATTATCTTCGATGCAGTCAATGGTCTGGCCATGACGCATGGCCGAACCTCGGTGGTCACCGAAAATGGATCGGAGCCACTCTCAGCAGCTCCATTGGATTTGATTTGCCAGTAGGATTTGGATACGGCGGCCACTATCTATAGCAATGGGCATGGAAAGCAGCGGGCGCCCCAACGCTTTTGTGGGGACGGGGCGCCTGGCTTAACGGTCTGACAGTATCTTTGCGACGCAGAGATACGTAGGTGGAACCAAAAAATCGATCTGGTTTAAGACTTGGTTACGGTTCAAATGTTCCCGAAAACCGCGTGAACGGTTAGTGTGTAAAGTGAATTCTGAACATTGCGGCCCAGGCTGAATGATGGGAAGGGTGATTCGCTTATGCGTCGAACTAATCCCTTGGTGACCATTCCAGAAGATGTGGAGAAGCTGGTAGGACAATTGGAGCAGTTTATCCAGACCGGTCATATTGTTGAGGACGACCGTTTGTTGCCGGAGCGCATTTTAACCGAACAGTTGGGTACGAGCCGGCGCAAGCTTCGGCATGCGATGGCCATTTTAGAGCACAAAGGCCTCATTTCAACGGTTCCGCGCAGCGGGACCTATGTCACCGTAAACAATTCGGGAGTTGTTGGGGGACGCGGGAACCAAGAAGAGACCTCGAACTTTCAGTTGATGGAGGCCCGATTAGGACTCGAGCCGGTGGCGGCGCGGTTGGCATCACAAGTCGCTGGTCGCAGTGAGTTGTTGGGGCTCTTTCACGCTATGAACTTAGTGAAGCAGCGAGTGGACTTGCATGTTTCGGCCGATGATGCCGATACCAATTTTCATTTGATGATCGTGAAGGCATCGCATAATCCGTACATCATCGGAATGATGATGATGGTCGAACACTTGATTCGCGAGCATTATGCTCCATTTCGCCAGCAGATGCTGCGTGACATCCGATTGAGTCATGCGTTCTTAACCCAGCACGAGGCCATTTACCTGGCAATTCGTCATCATGATGGCGATGCAGCAGCTAAAGCAGCGTACGATCATATTTTGTTTTCTATTCGATCATTTCAAGGGTTGAAAACAGCCAAGAAGGGAGCGACCTAACATGGCAGAAAAAGTTGTATTGGAACAACCTGACAATCTTATGGAGTTTATGGAACTCGGAAACTTTGAAAACGTCGTGTTTTGCCAGGACGCCGATACCGGATTAAAGGCCATTATTGCCATTCATGACACCACATTAGGGCCGGCAGGCGGAGGCTGTCGGATGTGGACTTATTCTTCTTATGAAGACGCGGCAATTGATGCCATGCGTTTGGCGCGGGGAATGACATACAAATATGCGGCTGCCGGGGTCAATTTAGGCGGTGGCAAGTGCGTAGTCATGGGTGATCCGGCAACAGACAAGTCTGAAGCCTTGTTCCGATCATTAGGCCGATTTATTGACCGCTTGGGCGGTGCTTACTGGACCGGAGAGGATGTGGGAACCACATTGCAGGATATGGTCTATATGCGGGAAGAGACTCCTTATGTGATTACCCTGCCTGAAGAGTGGGGTGGCGCTGGGCCTATCTCTGAGATGACAGCCATTGGTGTATTTGAAGCCATGAAGACGGCTGTGTCTTACCATTTAGGGAAGGAC
>PXYW01000114.1:5121-9007 GCA_003023695.1 Sulfobacillus benefaciens
AGTGGGCAGACAACAAAAATGTTGACATCGTCAGTGTCGATGAGATTGTCTATGCGCCATGCGATGTATTTTCCCCCTGTGCCTTGGGTGGTGTCATTCGTCGAGAAAATCTAGCGCAATTAAACACCAAGATCATTTGCGGGAGTGCTAATAACCAACTCTGGGATGCCAACCTCGATGTATCTTTGCGTGAACGCGGCATTCTCTATGCCCCGGACTTTATCGTCAACGCGGGGGGGGCCATTTATGATGCTGACCGGTTGGGACCAGGTGGCGTCAATCATGTGCGGGGTGAAACCAAGGTTCGAGCTATTGGCCAAACCTTGCGGAAGATATTGGAACTGGCGGAATCGGAAAATTTGGGAACCTTTCGGGCAGCCGAAGTCTACGCCGAGCGGCGTATTCAGGCGGTCGGCGCCGCACAGCGTTTGCGATCATTCTAAGGGGGGATGGTTATGAAACTAGATGGTAAGGTAGCGGTAATAACCGGCTCGTCTATGGGAATTGGTCTTGCGATTGCCGAGCGATTTCTGGCAGAAGGCGCGCGAGTGACGATCAATTCACGAAGTGCGGCCAAGGCCCAAGAGGTAGCGCGCAGTATTGGCAGTGAAGAAATGGCGTGGGGTGTTGGGGCTGATGTGTCCCATGCCCGAGATGCTGAGAGATTAGTTCACGAGACCGTGGATCACTTTGGACGTATTGATATTATGGTCTGCAATGCCGGAACTTCCTTCATACGGTCTGCGGAAACCATCGACACCGAAGATTGGGATGCTGTGGTGAATTTGAATTTAAATGGGGTCTTTTATTCCGCTCAGGCTGCAGCAAAAAAAATGATACCGCAGCGGGAAGGAAATATTCTCCTTATTGGTTCTATTTTGGGGAGGGTGGGACTGCCCCGGCGTGCAGCCTATTGTGCAACAAAACATGCGTTAGTGGGGCTGACAAAAGTGTTGGCGCTCGATTGGGCACCGTATGGCATCCGCGTCAACGATTTAGCTCCGGGGTATATCGCCACCGAGATGAACGTACGCGATCAATCGACATCGGATTACACCGACGAGGATATTTTGCGCCGCGATCCCATGGGGCGCTATGGAACCGTGGAGGAAATTGCGGAAGGGGCGCTGTATTTGGTCTCGGATGCTAGTGGGTATGTGACGGGGATTGATCTGCCGATTGATGGAGGATGGCTTTCGTATGGCGGATGGTAAGGTAGCGGTGATTACCGGAAGCAGTCGCGGCATTGGCTGGGCTATCGCGCAAGAATTGGGCTCAAGGGGATGCCGTGTGGCCATCAATGCCCGCGATGGCAAGCAATTGGATGAAAAAGTAAGCGAACTTCAAGCCCGGGGATGCATGGCCATGGGAACTGCCGCCGATGTCTCGCGTGCTGGGGAAGTGGCTAGGCTTGCTCAGTCGGTTGTCGACCATTGGGGCCAGATTGATATCTGGATCAATAACGCTGGCGGCACTGTGGTGGGCGATTCTATGGATTTGGATCCCGAGGATTTTGCCGAAATCATCGATCTGAATTTAAATGGGGCCTTTTATGGATCGCAAGTGGCCGCGCGTCAGATGGCGTCACAAGGTGCGGGAGTGATTATCCAAATGGGGTCGATATTCGGTTCGGTGGCGGCGCCCAGACGGGCTGCCTATGTGGCTTCAAAACATGCATTGGTGGGACTGACCAAGGTCTTAGCCGATGAATGGGCGCGCTTTGGGATCCGTGTATTGTGCATTGAACCAGGCTATATCAATACCGATCTCGCGCTGCCTAATCCCCAAACCGGAGACGATTATTCCGTCCGAGATATTGAAGCGCGCACTCCTGTGGGCCGCTATGGGACGCCCATGGAAGTGGCAAAAGTCGTCGCTTTCTTGGTCTCGGACGATGCCAGCTATATGACCGGAAGCCTGGTGTCAGTGGATGGCGGGTGGCTGGCTCATGGAGGTTGGCGTTCTGAAGGGGGACAACAATGAAGACGGTAGCTTTGAGCGGACAAACCGGCCAAGGTGTTGAGACGGCGGGAGAGATGCTGGCGGCCTTATTATCCCAAAGTGGGCTATCCTACAGGACCTGGAGGGACTTTTCCACGGTAATCCGGGGTGGATCTACCGCCTACGAGATTTCGATCGTCGAGTCAGACGATGGGCGAATCGACCATAATAACGCTCCTCGGACATCGGCAGTGGATTTGGCGGTGGTCTGGGATGATGCGGGAGCAGAGGCTTATCGGTGTCGGTTAACCCACGAAGGCAATCTGTTAGGTTCTCAGCATGTGTCGGACTTATTGCCCGAGAACACGGAAGCCAGTCCGCATTTAGGATATAACATCTGGGCGCTAGGAGTCATAGTGGGAGCACTAGGGTTTACACAACAAGATCTAGAGGCGGCGGTCAGTGAAAGATTTCCTGATCCGACCAATCTCGGGTTGGCGGTCCGCGGATATCAAAAAGGCCAGTTGCATCAAATTTTCCGAGTACAAAAATCCGATGAAATGGTGCGAATGACGGGAAACCAGGCACTGTGCCTCGGGGCTGTCGCAGGGGGAGTGCGGTTTTACTGTGGCTATCCTATTACCCCGGCATCGGACATCTTGGAGATTTTGGCCTTGAAGCTGCCAGAGTTGGGAGGGGTGGTCTATCAAGCAGAAGATGAGATTGCGGCCATCCATATGGCGGTGGGCGCCAGCTATGCGGGATCACGGACCTTTGTTGCCACCAGTGGCCCAGGTTTCTCTCTGATGACAGAAGGGATTGGCTATGCGGCAACGATTGAAGTTCCCCTGGTGGTCATCGACAATCAGCGGGGCGGGCCATCCACAGGCATGCCCACCAAGGGAGAACAGTCAGACTTGAACCATGCATTGTACGGGGGCCATGGCGAATTTGCCCGTATTGTGCTTGCCCCCACCAGTATTTTAGACAGCGCTTTGGTCATCCAAGAGGCGCTTAACCTGGCTGAACACTACCAATGTGTGGTGCTGCTGCTCTTGGACTTGGATATGGCCATGAATCAAAAGGCGTACCCATGGTCTCGGATTGAGTCGTTGTTAACCGCGGTTCCGATTGATCGCAGCACCACTATTGTGGCTGGGGCGGTGCAGGATTACCGACGCTTTCATGCCGATGCGGGACAGCTTCCTCAACGTACGATTCCTGGGGTGGCGGGAGGCGCTTATGTTGCCAGTGGGGATGAGCACGATGAACGGGGGTGGATGGAACCCGACTTTTCACAGGTGCGCTCAACTCTGCACTTACGGCGTTTGCACAAGGTGGACCACATTGACTACCAGCGACCGTGGGATCGGATTGGGGAAGACAATGCGCCTGTGGTACTGGTGGGGATGGGAGCTATGTCCGAACTGATATCGGCCGTGGTGCTCAGCATGCCTGATGTCTACCAGGGATTGCTGCTGCGCCAATTGGCACCGCTGCCTACTATGCCAAAGTTCTCTTCGCGGGTGGAGATGATTGTCGTTGCGGAATATAACGCCACGGGGCAGCTGCAAAGATTGGTGGAGCCAATGTTCCGCGGCAAGACGTTTCGATCGGTGCGCCGTTATGATGGTGAGCAGTTTACCGTAGAAGAGTTCAAGGAGCAATTGATGGCAATTCGCTTACCTCGAGAAGGGATGGTGGACTGATGAGTGGGATGGCCATAGGATCTCTGTCAGATAAGGATTTCAGCAATGGCAATCATCCGACTTGGTGCCCCGGATGTGGAGATTTTTCCGTGTTGAAGGCCATTCAGCGCGCCCTCGTTCGTTTGTCGGTGCGGCCAGAAAACACAGTGCTTGTCTCAGGAATCGGGTGCAGCGGAAAGATTAGCCATTACTTTGGAGGGTATGGCATCCATACCACCCATGGAAGAGCGCTTCCG
>PXYW01000115.1 GCA_003023695.1 Sulfobacillus benefaciens
TCCTTTGCCGCTGCGAACAACCAATTCCCTCGATTCTAAATGGACATCGTGCAATTCGAGATGCAACGCCTCACTAATTCGCAATCCGGTGTAAGCCAGTAAATTCACGAGCGTATAGTCCCGCTGGTTTTGGCTTTCCAACACGGACTGAATAAAACGCTGCACTTCTTGTTCCGTATGTATTGCAGGAGACGCATACTGTTGTTGGATCTTTTTCTTATCATTCTTGTGAATGACTTGGTCTGATTGAATGCCTTTGGCCACGAGATATTCATTCCAAGCATGAAGACCCGCCATGCGGACATTGAAGGTCGCCGCACTGACGGTTTGCCGATTCAAATCCTCTTTGTATTCCGCCACGTTTTCGGCAAACAACTGGGAGGGGGCTTTACCGTATCGACTGGAAAACCAAACCATGTACTTGGTTACGGATGTGATGTAAGACGTGACCGTGTTCTGGGATTTTCCCTGGACGACCAGGTGCTCGCGGAATTCCTGCAGCACGGGATCGCCGAATAAATTATGTTTCATGGGAACAACGCCGCCTTTATATCAATTATGTTTCTTTACATCGTCCTATTATAGCTCGCGGACTGTTGCAATGAAACATAAATGATATTATGTTTCTTTGCTTAAGATAGCGTCGGTGTCCCCTCTTGAACAATCGGCACATCAAATGCGAGCTCCGGTGGCTGACGATTGGGGTCAATCCGATATTTCCCAAACCGGTTGACGTGGGCCGTCAGGTAGGGACTCAGATCTGAAATCACCTCCTCATCATACGAATTTCCTTGTAACGTGTAGTCGTGAAGCACACGACTTAAGGCAAACACGTTGTAAAAGATGAGACAGTTAGAAACTAAGTGGTTGTATTTGATGATTTTCCGCTGTTTTTCCCGGTCGTTTTCTCCGATCATGCCGTCCCCGCCGAAAAACATCCATTTGGTAAAGCCGTTGAACGCCTCACTTTTGTTGGTGGCTTCTTGAATCGTACGCCGCAACGCTTCGTCCGCCAGATACTTCAGTAAAAATCGTGTACGAATGACATTCCCTAACGCCTGGAATGCTTGGTACAAGCGGTTTTTTCGGCTGTAGGTCCCCAGTTTGTTTAAGATGGTCGAGGGCGTAATGCGACCGGCTTTGATCGACATGGCTACTCGAAGCATATCCGGAAGGTGGGTTTCAATCAGTTCCCAATCGATCGGCGCGGAAGAAAACAGTGCATCGATATGCTGATACTTTGCGTCCTTGCTCGGTCGATAAAGGTCCAGATCATGCCAATTCCGGATCCGCGGCATGAGTTCAATCCCCAGCAAAAAGGAGAGGCCAAAAATCGGAGCACTTTGGCCTTGGGTGTCCGCGTGTAAAATATCCGGCTGAATATCGGATTGGTTGTGGATGAGAATGTCCAAGATGTAGACCCCTTCCCAGACACCACACGGAATAAAATGACTGAATAATGCAATGTAGGTGTCCGACACGTGGTAATAACCGATTCCCCCGTATCCCCCGTACCGAATGTGATATTCCGAGAGTAAGTTCTGTTCATAGAGGTCCCACTTAGTCCCGTCGGCCGAGGCGCGTTCGCCGGTTCCCCAATATTTTGGAAGGAGAAATTTGTTGTAGGAGTTGAGAACATAGCGGATGGCCTCCTCCAAATTCTCTTCCGTGACGTGCCTTTGATTGATCCAGGCGATTTGTTTTCGATCCATGGTTCCCAAAGACCGCGCCGTTTGGGTCGGTCCCAGGTTGCATCCGTAACAGAACACCGTGGTGAGATAGCGCTGGTCCGGGTCTTCGAGCTTGGCGTCATGGCCCGAGATGGGACCGAAGAACCGTGTCCAATTCAACCAGTATTCGGTATCCGCCAGCATGTCCAGGATGTTGATCGGTTCCAAATTGTCGGCAATGTATCGTTCCAAGGCCTTTAGCCCTTCCGGAGCCGACTTCGCTTTCAATTTCGTGACCACCGCTTGGCCGTTTTCGATGCGTACCTGTTTGTTTTGTGGGAACGATAAATCGGTGTCATTGGCTACTCGTGCTAGGTCGGATCGAATGCATTCCCCAAAAGACGATCTATTTGAAGGCAAACCAGCCTGGTCACAAAATACTTCAACGCCTTGCTCGTACTCCTCCCACGAGATCAATTGTTCGCGATAATCCGCATATTTCTCGCTGCCTTCAATACACAGATCCCCGGATTTGAGCTCCCGCATGACGTGAGTAAACACACACACTTCAAAGTGTCGGCGGTTGATTTCTTCCGGCATGGATTTTCTCTTACGTTGAGGGCTAATCCACCGCCACCAAGAATCCGGTACCCACGAGAGATCGACCAGGGGGACTCTTTCTGACTCATCTTTTCCCGATCCCTTCTTGACCATTTGGACGGTCGGAACCCAATCCGCTCGTGAGTGCTGATGGGATTGTAAGAAGGTAATGGCTTGCTCCATCAAGGTATCCTGGCTCGTGGAGCGCAGTCGAATGGAGTGGAGAATTTTAAACAAGGTGGCTCGATGACTCTTGTAGTGTCGCCAAAGAAATGGGTAATAGTTGTTGCCCGCATAACCCAGGTGGGATTCACAGTCTTCTAAAAGAGTCGCTGTTCGGTCACCAATGACATTTTTCAATGCCTCTACGCGTTCTTCGGCACTGCCTTCGGTTTGATAAGCCGTGAGAAAATCCCGGAGCGTCGCCACGAGTTCATCGGTACGCTTTTGCTGCTGAGATCGATACTGTTCCAAGGACTGTTTGCCTTTGGTGTGAATACGCATCATGCGCTTGATCAGCATTTCGCCGATATTGTCCTTGACTGTGGTGGACTGGACAAAAAGGAGTGCGATCGCGAGTGCATATCGTTTGTTCGGCTCCATCTCCAACATCCGTGAGGCATCTAACGTTTTCGCTTCCGCTGCCATTTGCTTGGTCTTTCGCATGGGAACCCCTTGGAGCGCTTGCAATCCGGTCGTCTTGGTGCTGAGCCATCGATCATGGGACACCAGATCTTTCAAGTGGGTTAAGGTGGGATTCCCCGCATCCTGTTTGATTCGATGCCACGGAGTATAGGGGGATTGGGCAGTGGTCTGGAATAAATCATCCACGGCTTTGATGGCGTCCGTATCCAGTGACTGAGAGATATTGTGATAAAGTTCTCGGTATGACTGGGCATAAATGTGACGGGCAGCCTCGGCCAATGTATTGAACGCGGGCAACTCAACATTTTGTTGGATCAGTTTTTCCATCGCGACATTGACCAAGTCGGCCGGCTCATCTTTCACTAACGCCACCTCAGCCATGGCATTGACCATGATTTGTCGGGCTTCCCGATCAAAAAATCGTATACCCAGGTAATCTCGAATCAATGCCCGGTGACGCTTATGCGTACCGGATGCGTGGTACTTGTTCCAACCGTCCGAAGACCGTAAAGGAATTCCCGCACACTGGGCAATATGATCCATGATGACCTCCGGAATCTCGGTAAGGGGCACGAAATACCCAAGCCGTTGGGATATTTTCAGCAGGACCAAGAGACCCAGGTGGGCCACATCGCCTCGAGTGTTCTGTTCCGCCCATATCAGTTCTTCGGGAGTAGGAGTATATATTTCGTTTAACTCTTTTTGTGAGTAGCTGCTTTTCAGTCTCGGATAAGCCGTTTCTCGAACACTGGGCAACTCTTTCACCCCCTTTGCCGACCGAACCCGCCAGTCAAAGCCGCAACTAAACCGGGAGATTCTATGTCGACTCGTGTCCAGAGAAGTAAACTTGTCGACATTCTAAATCCCGCAAAACCGCAATATGACGCCGTCCCCACTCACCCTGTCAGCAACGTTAGTTCCGAACCGTGGAACTAACGTTGTTGACACGACGGTCTATACTTACGGCGCAGGAAGTCCGAAGTCAGCCTATGAATGCATTGGTCTCCAGAGTTCTGCGCTGATACGAGTCGGTTGGAGTCTCTTATTTCCCCGTGCGACGGTTAATCACTTGGCGGCGGTGAATCCCGGAAGGTCCGCTGCCGCGATGAGTGTTCGGCACGTGATATGCTCTAAGAGGATGTTGGCGCTAATACGTCTCCATCCATAGCAGCGCGACGGACTTCTTCGGCCCTCCGCCCCCACAGGGTTCCGGCCACGATAAGCGCACCTCCAATTCCCGCCACTACCGACAAGGCTTCACCCCCGACGACGGCGAACACCGCTGCAAAAGCTGGCTCCAGGCCAAGCAACAAGGCGGCCCGCGCCGCGGAGGTGTGTTGAATACTGACCATTTGGACGACAAATGCCACGACCGTGCCAAAGACGCCTAAGTAGGCCGCGATCACCCAGAACAGTGGAGCATGGAGAACGGTCATGTTGTGGCTAGATGAGGTTGTGAGCACGCTCGCAACGCCACAGATCAGGAACACGGTGGTGAACTGGATCCCGTTCAATGCAATGATATCCATACGGTCGACCGGGACCCACCGCTTCGTCACGGTCATTTGGGTCGCGCGCAGGGCAGCGGCAATCAAGATTAGTCCGTCGCCGAGATTCAACGTGAACGGGCCTCCGTGCACGGACGTTACGAGCACGGTGCCCAAGACCGCCATCGCCATGGCTCCTATCAAGGGCCAGCGGATGCGATACCGTAGTAAAAGCGCCTCAACCCACGGAACCATCACTACGTTCAGGCTGATGAGAAACCCCGCATCGATCGCCGTGGTATGCTTAACGCCAAACGTTTCCGTGACAAAGATCCCCGCGAGAAACGCGCCGAGGCCCAGACCAGTGATCAGCGTCTGTCGGGTGGCCCGGCGTACATGACGCCAACCATACACGTTGAAAGCGATCGCGGCGATGCCGAATCGAGCCGTGAGAAACCACAAAACCGGTGCGGCGGTCACCACGGT
>PXYW01000116.1 GCA_003023695.1 Sulfobacillus benefaciens
AAGGCATCCGTAACATAAATGCTTCGGCGGTACGGAAACACCGGAATATCGATGCCTGCCATGGCACCAATGCTCCTGGCCAACGGACCCGCTGCATTGACAACACAGGGACTCGAAATGGAGCCCCCTGTGGTTCGAACACCGGTGACCCTCCCCTGTTCCACCGCAATGCCAGTCACTTCCGTACCCAGTCGAATCTCCACCCCTAATTCTTGGGCCCGCCGTGCAAAACCATAGGCGACCGTTCCTGGATCCGCAACCCCATCTTCTCCGCAAAATGTGCCCCCAATGAGATCCGGCATGTCAACATAGCTAAATCGCTGCCTTATTTCCTCCCGTGACAATATCTCGACAGGAACGTTTAAAGATTGCTGCAACGAAGCAAGTTTCCGCATTTTTTCCCAACGACTGGCATCCCTGGTTAAAAACAAATATCCGCAGGGATTGAATGAAGCTGACATGCCAAATAGTTCTTCGAAATTACGAATCACATGCAAACCGTACTGGGAAAACTTGATGCTGCTGGGATGTGAGAATTCTAGCCGCACCCCTCCGGCACTCCGTCCTGACGACCCACTGGCCCAGATGGATTCCCGATCCAACACCACCACATGGGTTATCCCTTTGGCCGCCAAATGATATGCTACAGACAATCCCACCAATCCTGCCCCGATAATAACCACGTCTTGACTCTCCTGCATCCATTGCGCCTCCCGTTTGCTGAGTTTGTCCCTATTCACTCATTCATCATCAGCAAATGGGTCCGCATGAATGATCTTATGGGCCAGTTCCCGTTTGTGCTGCCAGTTAATGGTGCGTTGCACAACAACCTTCTGGGCCTGTGGCGATCCCGCCCCATGCATGCACTCGATAATGGGTGTAGCTCCGGTCATGTTTTCGATCAGGCGCCCCAAACGCATTCTTTCCACTGGATCCACATTCGCCTTGGTTTGATAATATTTCCTCACGAGGTGACCAACCCGAGGGTTATCTAGCTCTTGCTCTCCGGGCATTGTGGCCACAAAGCCACCAGCAATATCCTGGGCCAGTTTTGTGACTTCGGGGTAATACCGAGCCGTGTTCAGCTTCGAGGTGTTGGCCAACAACGGATCCACAAAGGCCACCCCGCTTTGCAAGTTAGAAGAATGAAAAGAACAAGCCAGAGCACCGCTATACATGGTCTCCACCAGATGCGCCATCTCGCCTAGTTTATCTTTCACATGGGACGCCTTGAGCGTCCCTTGCATATCGGCAACCGCCGTAGCAGCTCCAATAAGCACATCGAGGTTCCCAGATTTGCAGGCGCCATAATTTTGCCGATGGTACGAGGCAAAGCGATCCACTAACGTCCCTGTATACTCGGTTTCACCACAGAGAAAGACATCTTCCCAGGGAATAAACACGTTGTCAAAAATGATAAGCGACTCACCACCAACGCTGCCATATCGCGGGTTCCCCTGGTCCAAACGCCCCTCCCATTTCCGACTATCATTCACTTGGCGCCCAAACACAAAAATCACCCCTGGTGCATTGACCGGGGTGGCAAATGCCACGGCGTAGTCACGGTCAGCTTCGGTCATGGATTGTCCAGGCAGCACCAATATTTGATGCGAATTGGTTGCACCCGTCTGATGCATTTTTGCCCCGCGCACTATAATGCCATCGGGGCGCCGCTCTACAACACGGACAAACAGGTCAGGATCATGCTGCTCTGACGGGCGTTTGGACCGATCTCCCTTCGGGTCTGTCATGGCGCCGTCAGTCATTAAATCCTCACGCTGGGTGCGAATCAGAAATTGACGAAATCTCGTGTGATACGACGTATTGAGCTCCCGATCCATGTCGTGGGTTATGGTGTACAGAGAGATTAACGCATCCATTCCCACGCAGCGTTGAAAACAAGTTCCCGTAATCTGTCCGGCAATACGCAGCATCTTAACCTTATGTACTAAGTCTTCTTGGTTTTGAGGGATATGGGTCCAGCGATTGATGCGTTCACCGGTTAAGTGTGAAACGGCCGTGGCAATATCCCGATGTTCTTCCATGTGAGCTATCTTGTACGTCACTGACGCCGAGTTAATGTGAGGGCGAAAGGCGGGATGGTCAACCACATTCTTAATTCGTTCCCCCATAAAATATACTTCGGGATTGAGCTGCCGAAGACTCTCTACATACTCATCTGCTGTCTTCATAATTTCTGCCTCCTTACAACGCAGTGGGGGAGCAGTATCCCCCACTGCTAAACTGGATAGCCCTCACTTCATTGGCTTGCCTGGCTTTGTCCTATGATAATGCCATTATCCTGGTGTGCCCGATCCATCTCCGATTGTCCCATCCGGGCAGCGACTCCCCACGGAAGAAACACGAGGACTGACACCACAACCACAATTAAACTGCCTAAGTCAATATTGACGACGCTTTTAGCACCCACACCGCCGATATACGTCATGAGGGTTAAGAACACAATGTACGCCATATACCATATGGCATTGCGGAAGTGGTTCTTTACCTTGTAGATAATGCCAAATATCAAGGAACCAAGAGTAATCAAAGCCACCGCATAAGGCACTGAAGGCCAACCACTCCAATAAACAATTAAGGAAACCGAAGCAAAGGCTAGAACCGCGAATGTTGAGCCTCCCCAAATGGCTGATTTCGGCTTTCGACCATTTTTTCTCAAGGCGAACATGACAACCGGGTTTGTCGCCAATCCCAGGTAACCGGCCACCACCGCATCGCTAATTAAGCTGTAAATGGTGGGAAAAGGCGCGGATACGAACGCTAAAATTGCACCGATAATGGCCAGGGCTGCCAAAGCCCACAGGGGAATGGCATACTCCTCGGAGATTTCACGCAATTTTGCGCTCACAAAGCCGCTGCGTGAGATCGCCAACAATACTCGACTGCCCGCCCCTTGATAGATATACCCCGTCACAAACGGTCCAATAATGGCGATGACAATGGTGACCGGAATTACCCAACCCAAGTGCGAATCCCCGGCAATAGCCAGAAAGGGGTTCCCCGGAATCAACGAGATGGAGGCCCAGGCACCGGGATGAAGCTTAATAGCCGACCAATTTAATGACACCACGAAACCGATCGCAAAGAGAACGTAGATGGCAGTTTGACCCAAAAGAATCCAGATAAATGCCCGGCGTACCGATGACGGATCCGATAGCTCTTCCGAATAATCCGCCACCACCCGAATACCGCCATAGGCAAACATGCCTAAGGGTATTGCGAGAAAGATGCCATTAAATCCAAACGGCGCGATACCGCCATAGTGAATAAAGTTTCCGAAGTGGGCCACCACGATAAAGCCTACCGCTGCCGCCACATACAACACCAGTTTGACCGTCCCCAACGCATTGGTCGTCCAGGAGAAGGCCTTAATTCCATAGTAATTAAAGGGCACAAACAACAGAAGAAATATGGCCCCAAGAACCCCGCCCAGTATCGTCGGCGCTCCCGACGATGCAATCAGTTTGGGCCAGAAATAATTAATCCCTTCGACTACCGCTAGGGCTTCAATCGGAGGGATAAATAAATACCAAATAAAGTCCGACATGCTGTTTATCAAGTTGGTAATGCGCCCATGAGAATAGATGCTGTACCGTGTGGGACCACCAGCTTCCGGATAAAGCTGAGCCAGTTCGATATAGGTCATCATCACAAAACCATACATCAGCCCGCCGAGAAGCCACCCAATTACTACACCGGGACCCGCGGCGGCTGCCATGCCTGCTGTACTAAATAGCACACCGGTTCCCACTGATCCAACGATTCCTATCATTACCTGGTCACGCGTAGTAAGTCCGCGTCTTAGACCATTCATACGCCACCCTCCCTTATAATCTGTTGCCTCTGGTAGACAATAACGTTACATAATGGCATGGAAATCAGGCATCCTGGGACTCTAGAAAGTAATGCGTTGACAATCCGGTTATGCTCACTTTCAGCAACTTACCGCTTAATTCCCAATGACATCACAACCTCGCGAGTTAGATTGCCATTCGGTAGAGGACACAAATTTAAGAGGAGCTTCGTCGGCAGGTTTCCCTTCACCGGTGTCGTGTGCTTTGAATTGACACCTAACAAATATTCGACATCAAAGCGAATCATCCTGCCGATTTTACTTTGTTCGTTAAAGCACAACCGTTCTCGAAAAACGCATGGTCATCAAACATTTTGGAAGCTTCGGTTCGTACCAATTTACGAACCACATTGAAACAGTGGTACGGAACCTAGAGAATACGGCGAAAAAAGTCCGAGGTAGCCGGCCGTAATTGAGGTAACATACTGGGGGCCACCGGACGGTTCAGGCTCCAAAGCACTCCCGTGGCAAACCGATTCTCAGCGGTTATTCTGAAAAACTCAGCAGCATCAGCAGCCGGTTTGGATATCGCCGTTACATGCTCCCGATAAAACTCATAGCCAAACGCGCGATTAAACACCACACAGGGGCTAAACACATTGAGCAAGCTAAATCCGGGGTGACTTATGCCTTGAACGATGAGGTCGGTAAGTTGCTTTACATCGCCCGAAAATCCTTGGGCAATCCAAGATGCCCCCGCCGCCCACGATATCGAAAGAGGCTGCACCGGCATATCGTGCGATCCCTTCGGCGTGGTCCCCGATTGATACCCTATCGGCGACGTCGGCGAAGTCTGGCCTTTGGTGTTGCCATAAACCCCGTTGTCCATCACCAAATAAAGCAGATTTAGATTTCGTCGCGCCGCATGCATCAAGTGGTTTAGCCCAATTCCGTAACCATCCCCATCGCCGCCAGC
>PXYW01000117.1 GCA_003023695.1 Sulfobacillus benefaciens
TGTTGGCCAATAGCGTGGCCCAACTGATGGGTTGGTTAAGTGCCCGACATACCGCGGGGTAGTTCCGGGAACGAGAGGGGGCCGTTCCACGCTAACATGCCTCCCTGGACATTGACTGCATCAAATCCCAATTGACATAAATAGGCAGCAGCTTGGTCGCTGCGCTGACCGCTACGGCAAATCACGGCGACGCGTTCAGACTTCGGGAGGGTATGGGCATGGGCGACCACCCTCCCCAAGGGCAAAAGAAAAGCGCCGGGAACAACGCCCAAGATGTGTTCCTCTGGCTCTCGCACATCAAGGATAAACCCGCCTTGTTCCCAATGGGCAATAAAATCCGTCATGTTCATTTGCGACACCGCCATCATAAGTCCCTCCCGGATAAGAAATCACCTTATACTATATCATCATACTCGTGTTTTAAAAGCCCATCACACTCTCTCTTGCCCCTCCATATCATGGGGGTATCACTTGGGGGAGGGGACACTATGACAGTAGACGGGGAACTGGACCAGGGTCGGCTGACCCGGTTTCATTACCGATTAATTACCGTAGGTGGACTTGGCACATTATTCGACTCTATGGACGTTGGGATCATTTCGTTTATTTTGGCAGCGCTTATAGGGGCTTGGCATTTGGATAGCGTCGAAATTGGCGTGGTGGGGAGTATAAGTTTGGTGGGCATGGCCGTAGGAGCGGCTTTGTCAGGAATGCTGGCCGATCGCTTCGGCCGACGCCAACTTTTTATGCTAACACTGCTGGTATACGCGGTAGCGACTGGCTTGTCAGCTTTATCGATTGCACTTTGGATGTTGATTTTGCTGCGGTTTGTGGTGGGTGTGGGCCTTGGGGGAGAATTGCCGGTCACCACAACCCTGGTTACCGAATTTATGCCCCAAAAACAGCGAGGACGGGGCATTGTTCTGCTAGAGAGCTTCTGGGCGGTAGGATGGTTTGTGGCAGCTCTAGTGTCTTACTTGTTCATTCCGCATTTTGGGTGGCGCAGTGGATTCTTGGTAGGAATGCTGCCAGCATTTTATGTCCTATATTTGCGGCGGGGAATTCCTGAATCTCCTCGGTATCTGGCCAAGACCGGTCATGGAGCGGAAGCACGGCGGGTGTTGCGGCAAATGGGGCATGGCGAAGTGGCAGCGACTAGTGTGGCCGCGCCCATGCGCCGGGGGCGCCTAGGGGATTTATTTGCGAAGGGCGTGGCCAGGCGCACGATAATGCTCTGGATTTTATGGGTGGGGATGAATTTTGCGTATTACGGCATCTTCCTTTGGTTTCCCTCGGTTCTAGTGCAGCATGGGTATAGTTTGGTGGAATCCTTAAAGTATACCTTGATCGTGACCGCAGTCCAGGTTCCCGGGTATTTTTCTGCGGCATTGCTGGTGGATCATTGGGGCAGAAAACCCGTGTTGGGACTCTATATATTGCTATCGGCGATTGCGGCCGCACTCTTTGGCAATGCCCATTTGACGTGGCAATTCTTGGCTTTTGGTTCGATTCTATCGTTTTTCAATTTGGGGGCCTGGGGTGTCACTTACACATTTACCACCGAGCAATATCCGACGTTAGTGCGAGGAACCGGCAGTGGATGGGCAATGGGCATTGGGAGAATCGGCGGGATTATTGGGCCTACCATTGTGGGATGGCTGTTTGCCAGTCATTTCGGACTGCAAACCGTGTTTTATCTCTTCATGACGGTGCTCATCATTGTGGCGGTAGCGGTAATGGCATTGGGAAAAGAAACCAAAGGCATCAGTCTGGAAAGTTTGGAACCGAGAGAGCAGATTTGATCGGGAGACAGTCACCACAGGGGTTCTGTATTAGGAACCCCTGTGGTTTAGTGTGGATAGAGCTATAATAGATGTAGGTGTTGTACATACTACCGTATCTAGCAACAAACCCATCAAACGGGGGGATGAGATTATGTCACAAAATATTGATGTGCTAGCCATAGCTACATTGCCCGAACAAGATCGGGAAGCGACCATGGGTCAGATGTTTCAACAGTTGTTGCCCTTAAGTGCCGAACAACAGAAAGAAGCCCTGGGCGACTTGCTGCGGCAAATGGGGGAAAAGGCTTCTGATCAGCAATATCTCGACTTGTGTGCTACCAATTTGAAGTTGGCGGCAATGCTTCCCGACACCACTCTGAAACAATTTCTTGCCGTGCGGATGCAAGCAGTGTCAGAATTGCCACCGGCATTGGCTGAACGGGATCGAACACTGCTGAGACAAGCATTGGACCAGGCGGATCACGCCATTGGGGAAAAAATTACGCGCAATATGTAACCGGAATTCGGTTTTTCAAGATTGATAGCTCGTGGGATGTGTTTTTCCGGTATTTGCGGTATACTACCACATTAGATGAATAATAAGTTGGGACGATGACCGTGATACTAGCGTTATTTGTTGTGGAAGTAGTACTGGCTTTTGCTGTCATGGCCGCGATATTATTGCAAACGGGCTACAGTGCAGGTATTTCTGGGGCCTTTGGCGGAGGCTCGCAGCAAGCTTATGGCGGGAAAAAGCGCGGCGTGGATGAACTGTTAGAGCGTATTTCTTTGGTGGTGGCCATCTTGTTTGCCATTAATACGCTATTGCTAGCGCGACTTTGGCATTAACCATTGAATTTCCGGATCGGTACCTGGGTAGGACCGCCGTTTGGTTGACACAACTCCGTACTTAATCTCCAAACAGGAAACCTCTGGGACAGTGTTGGACTGCCGAGGGGTTTCCTGTTTTTGGGAGGCGATTGGCCAGAGCTCTGGTAAGATATCAGTAGACTGGACAGGATAACGTTTAAGTGTTGCACGAGCAGAATCACACAAGAGGCGGGATGAGTGCATTGCCTAAGTCCACGGTGATGATGGACATGCACTATGGGGTAGGATTTTAAAGGGTAGGAGCATAAGGCACATGGCTAAGCGAAAGGCGTACCGTCCTCAAAGCGATAACCTTTCCGAGAAAATCTTTGCATTGCTATATAATCGGGCACCTTTGTCAGAAGATGAACTGGTGGCACGGCTCACGCGAAATCGCCATAGCAGCAAAGCATTTTTTCGCATTTACCGTCAATATCGGCAGGAGGGATGGATTGTACGCGCCCCGGAAGGGGGGGTGACGGTGGCTACGCGCCAAGGCAGTCTTAGAGTCAATCCTCGCGGCTTTGGCTTCGTGGTAAGCCCTGATTATCCAGGGGCCGACGTATTCGTGCCAGAACGATGGTTGGCAGGGGCACGCCATGATGATGTGGTCACGGTGTGGGTTCGGCCGTCAGCGCAAGGATTTGATGGTCGGGTCATGAATATTGTCAAACGTGCTACAGAAGTAGTGATAGGTACCTTAGAGAGGCATCGCGGAAGCTGGAGCTTAAAACCCCGGGACCCAAGGCGCCCTGTGGTTGAGGTGGCCTCTAGTCCTCATGCGAAGTGGCACCCGGGAGATATTGCCCGGGCGAAAATTACCGACTGGCCGTTGGATCCCAAACGGCCGGTGCGGGGTGAGATCATCGACGTGCTGGGAGCAGCGGACAGCCCGGGGGTTGATGTGTCGGCAATTGCTGCCGAATATCATCTAAGCCCAACATTTCCCGATGCCGTATTGGCGGAAGCCGAAAAACTCCCCCAATCCGTGACCGAAGCGGACTATGGCAACCGGGTAGATCTGACCGATACACTCATTGTGACGATTGACGGCAGCGACGCCAAAGATCTGGATGATGCCATCTCACTCGAGTCCCTCGACAATGGGTACCGGATTGGGGTGCATATCGCGGATGTGAGCCACTATGTTGCCGAAGGCACCGCGATGGATATGGAGGCTCGCCGTCGTGGAACCAGTGTCTATTTAGTGGACCGTGTTATCCCGATGTTGCCGCATCGGCTTTCAAACGGTATTGCCAGTCTCAATCCCGGAGTGTTGCGGTTGACAGTGAGCGTAGAAATTGAACTCTCAGCCTTGGGCGAGGTTCTCCATACCAAATTTTTTCGCTCGCTGATACGATCACGCCATCGGTTAACGTATCAGGGGGTCAATGAAGTACTGGCGGGCGGTACAGATGTCTTAGGGTTAAAGCCATGGCTAGAAGAATTGGCGGTGGTCCGGGATCTATTGCGCACCAAACGGGTCGAACGAGGCGCGGTAGATTTTGAATTGCCGGAAGCGAAAGTGGTGCTTGACGATCATGGGCATCCGGTGGACGTGATAGTCCGAGACCGGGGACTTGCGGAATCCATCATCGAGGAGTTGATGCTGCTCGCCAACGAAGCGGTAGCCCATGAATTGTTGCGCGCAGAATTGCCTGGATTGTTTCGTGTGCATGATGAGCCCAGTTTGGACAAGATGACCCAGTTTCGGGAAATGATCGGCGTGCTTGGGTATCGATTGCCGGAACAGGTGACGCCTAAATCTTTGCAAAATCTCATTAATCGGGTCAAGGGACTGCCTGAGGAAAGGGTCATTAACAGCGCGTTGTTGCGATCCATGAAGCAGGCTCGCTATGGCCCCCACAACACCGGTCATTTTGGCCTGGCCGCTGAGGAATATACCCATTTCACTTCTCCCATCCGACGCTATCCAGACCTTTGGGTCCATCGGGTGTTAACCCGACATCTGGAAAACCAGATCACCGAAGCAGATCGGGAACGGTGGCGGCAATTGGTGGCTTCGGTTGGTGAAGAGGCGTCGGCCAGGGAACGGGAAGCGATGGATGCCGAACGTGACTCTGTGGCTCTTAAAGAAGCGGAATTCATGGCTAATAAAATTGGTGA
>PXYW01000118.1 GCA_003023695.1 Sulfobacillus benefaciens
ATCCCAGTGCCCGCTCCGCACAGCATGGTGGGTAAACGCGAAACCGTGTTGGATTAACGCGTGCCGCACCTGCCGGGCATCAGACCGCGGCACCCACACCAGGCACACGCGCGCCGCCGCCTGCGAAGAGGCGGAGGACGGGGGAGAAGAATCGGTGTGATCGGAAACAGGAGAGCCTACGCAAACATCGGAGATCATGGACATCACGATGCACCTGCCTTTACGGATAGGATAGAGAGACAGAGGAAAAGGAGCCAAGGGAACATCCGGGTTCTCCGACACGGGCGGCGGAGACACTGCGTAAGGGTTAGGCTAAAGCCTGCAATAAGGGCCGTACCTCATCGGAGAGGAAATCCGCCAAGCCATTGACATTCCAATCGTCGCCATAAAAGCCCCACACGCTCTCCACGGGGTCATAATGCACCATGCCGTGATCGCACACGCTTTTGGCCTCAACGAGAAACCCGTAGATGTCCCCATGCAGATACTGATTGTATTCCTGGACTTCTACTTCCACGCGTCGGCGAACCTTATCGTGAATTATCGGGGTAATCCGTGAGATCCCGTACTCTTGGCGCACCGTCGATCGGAGCACATAGGCAAACCCGACCTGTCGACTGTCCCAGGCGGCATGCGGAGCCCGACCGAGAAAAGAGTCTAAGGAGACCGTGAGACCGCTGTGATCATAGAGATACAACGGGAAGATCAGGGCGACGCGGGGCGTGATGGCGGCCAAAAACTCTTGCGGCCGGGCATAATCATGCGAATCGCCCAACGTATAGCGCGGGTGCCAACAGACCCAGGTGCTCAAAGGGTCGGCATCACGGGGGTTCAGGGGTTCAGGGTCGGGAACAATCCGTAACCGCCAGTGGGTGTTTTCGGCTTGCAGAGTCATGGTGCGGGCCTCCTTAATGAGACGAAATGGGTGTAATCAGTGACATCGAGAACAGAAATCGGGAGATCCCCAGGCCACGGCGAGGCCGCCGTGGAAGAGCGTGAGACTCGACACCTCCGAGGTTCTACACCACGCACGGAACTTGATAGGACGGATCATTCCATCATCCCCCTTGTCTAGGTTCGAGAGTGCCGAGCCACCTCACGGCTTGTGCCCGTAGGGCGGCAAAATGCTCAGCTGCGTGCCGCTCAAAATCCGCCTAAGAGGGCCCGCGGCCCAAACCTTGCGCTAACTACAACGGTAGTTGTTGCCGTTCATAGGCTTTGCACAAACACGCGACCCGTGAGAAGGTCTCGCACGACAACATCGTTCAAGCGTGTAAACGAGCAGTGGCGATAGCGAAACATCTGATTCGGCGGTGTGGCACACGCACGACCCATCAAGGTGCCACTGAGCCAGACGATACGGGCCCTACTATGTGGCAGATCGATAACATATACCTCTTCCCCCGTAATGCTTTGGCCTAGGACGAACATTTGATCCGACTTATCGGTCCAGCTGACTCCGAAAAACACCGGCAGGAGGCGCTGGGGCGTTTGAAGTAAAAAACTCGGGTGGCCTTGGTGTTCTTGCACCAACCGCGCGATCTGGCGTTCAGGGATCCAACGATCCAGTACAAGTTCCGGCACTTGCGTGATCCGCCGATAGCGACGCCGCCGGCCGCCACGATCGGTCTGAATGGTACCGACCAAATGCACTATGATGCAGTCTGTGCTGCCTACAGGTAATGCCATCTGTTTACCGAGATCGATCGCCCAGTCTAAGGACCACGCGACAGCGTCCACAGGGACTCCGAGTTCTTTGGCCACCTGTGTGGCGGCATCAGAGCAGCAATGAGAGACCTGCTGAAAAGACACCGGGATCACCATAACACCACTTCCCTTCTCAAACGACACGGACGCTCAATAAAAAAACGGGGACCGGAGTCCCACGCCTTACACCGCTACCAACGAGGCGAACACAACCCCGGCCGCCTGGCCATCGGGCTGGCCTCCGTTTCCGAGGGGTCGCATCGTCTCTCCGCACAGTGCGCAACACCCCTGCTGACATTTAACGGAGAACCAGAGCGTATAGAATTGGAGAAGCGTTCTATGGTCTGCACCCAAGGAACGGAGCCGTTCGCCAGAAGTCCCGGCGGCTAAAGCTGGTCATAGCGCCCTAAGTCCTCGCGTTTGGTGCGTGGATTCGGGCTTTCCGCCTAAAGCAAGGGCTTTTGCAAGCCCCTGGCTTTGGTTATCTATAGTCAGATGTTAAACACCTTTCAGAGTGAAGCCCTTGACGTCGTAGACGTGTCTATGACGTCAAACACGAAAAGCAGGACTTCGTCAGAGGGTAAGACATTCGAGGCTTTGCGCCGTCAGTAAGTAGGCTTTCTACGTCAGAGAAGCCCTAAAGATAATCATTCTCCGGCGAAGGATTTCTTCCCATTAGGCGACGATGTTTACGTCATCGAAGGCATTTTGACCTCTTAAGATAACTTTAGCCGTGGGGTCTATGACCGTCAACGCATGGTCTGCGGCTACAGCGGCAGCGGATAAACGCGTTTCAGTCGGATTGTCATAGATAAGCATGAGAAAATCATGCGTTTTCATCAAAACTCCTCCTTTGAAAAAGAACTATGGGAGAATCCCCAGCAGAGCGTAGCCGAGATGCTTCGGCACGCTTGGGGTTAGGCGAGATCGGTTGCCAGAGATGCGATGGGGGAAACCCTGCCAGTGGCAGGGCGTGAACCCTTTCGAAGGACGACATTACCGTATGTGGCGCACCGTATACAGCAGGACTTGCCATTCTCTCACCACCCTGCGCAACCGCAAAACCGTGGTGCTCACGCGTTGCCCCGCATGCACCACGGACTGCGCCGCAATGGCCGCCCGCACGGACGGGGAAACAGAAGTCGGTTGGGCGAGGAAAAAGACGGCAAAGGCCAAACCCGCGATCACCAAAACCCATCGGGCGGCGAGGGATGGCGGCCCGCCTTTTGCTCTACAATGCGGGCAGCGAAGGCCGCCTCGCGCTCGGCCTGTGTGCTGATCCGTCGTCCGTATTGTAAGAGAGCCTTCGGCCAAATGCCAGAATAGCGTCCTTTGGGAAGTCGCTTCCATGCAATGAACACCCGAAGTGGCTGGCAGTGTTCCGAGAAATAGCGGCGCCGGCGGGTAATGGCCCCGATCTCTTTGCGCTTTTTGCGCTTGCCAGGGAGCTGATACTCCCAGATGTCCCCGCGACGCGGAATGATCACGACGCTTCCCCCCCTTTTTAGAAAATTTAGAAAATGTTCCCCGGCAAACCAGCGGGGGCCGAAGCCCCCGCTGGTTAAATTGCCACCAATTCGGCGAAGACCTCACCCGCCGCCGCGTCGTCGGGTGCTCCGGCTAAGGCCCAAATGCGGTCTGACCAGGGACGGATCCCTTCCTCAGCCCCGCCAATGAGGATGGAGAAGACCCGAAAGCCCCAGGTCCGCTTTGCGGCGAGGAAATCCTGCAAGAACGTGTCGGACAGACGGCACTCACCATCGGTGATCACCGTGATGTCGGCGTTCTTGAACCGGGCCGACTCCAGTTGAGCCAATGCCCACCGCAAAGGCGGTTCAAACTTAGTCCCCCCGGTGGCCCCCACTTGCGCAAACCGCAGAATGTCTTGGGGAGACGCCTGGCCTTTGGGGAAAATAAACTCCGCCTGCAAATCCCCATTGAAGAACACCGCACCGAAGTCGCGTTTTTGCCGCCGGGCCGTATCCATCAGCGCCAGACCCACGGCGCTGGCCCATTCCATGGAGGCGCCCTGCATCGACCCGGAACAGTCGATGGCGCAGAGGATCGGACCGCGCCCGTGCCGTTGCACCGGCTTGACATCGTACTGGGCCAGTTGGCCTTCTAACAAGCGGCGACCAAAGTCCAGCTGACGGAGCGGATCCTGCAATGCAGACAATTCCACTGGCAAAACCCGGCTGAGGTCATTACCCTGGGTCACGCGATAATACTCATCGCGCAAGTGCCGCAGTGCACCGCCTTGACGGGCGCGGGCCAGATTGCGCAGCCGGCCAATGAGGTCGGCGACCTGGCGAAATTTGGGTTGCAGGAGATCATGCGCCATCGCCAGGCGTTCCCCGAGCGGCATCGTCTGGAGTTGCGCGGGGTCCAAGCCCCAACTGATAAGCTGGCTCTGCAAATCCTGAGCGGTGTCGCCTGCCGCTTGCATCGCGCGGCGGGCGGCTTTGGCCAGCGCGCCCTGGGTCGCGGGGGGCGGCGGCGTTTGTTGCTGCATCGCCTGATCCAAGTCGGGGTTTTCGGCAATCTGTTCGGCCAATTTTTGCCCGGCAGATAACGTGGCCACGGCGGAGGCGAGTTCATCGAGCACCGTCTGGGTGCGCGTTTGCTGCGTGGCCGTATCCTGGAGGATCTGTTCCACATAAGGGCGGTTAGCCGCACTGGCGGGATCGACCAGTTCCGGGGCACGCAAAGCCGGATTGAGCTTGTAAAACGTATTAAACACATCTTGCAGCAACGCAGGGAACGCGGGATATTTTTTCTGGCTCTGCACCAGATTCTGGATGGCTTGCGATCCCTGCGTGGCCTCTTCCCACGCAAACCGATCGGAACGGGGACCGTCCACATGGTGGGGAGAGCGCGGAGCGCCCTCGAGAGCGGCATGAATCCACTCAAATTCGCTGGCCGCTAAGGCCATCATGATCGCCTCCTAGGGGTGTTTGTTTCAATCCACGCACCCCATACGGGGTGCGACTGGAGGAACAGCACAAAAAAGCCAGCCGGGGC
>PXYW01000119.1:0-503 GCA_003023695.1 Sulfobacillus benefaciens
ACGGCCCACCGCGCTGCCTTGGCTTCCGCGCGGTCCACGGCATGGTCGTCAGCGCCGCGGGCTTCGATGCGCAATCGCCAGACCAGGATGCCGGCAGACACGAGTTCAATCAGACTATCCATCCCGAAGCCCGTCAGAGCCAGCGAATGGGCTTGATAGCCCGCTTCGAGAGACAAGATGGCTTCGACAATCATCCAAAGGATCGCGGCGACTTCCCAGTATATCGCTTGGGTGACGTGTTGAGTCCGCGCATGCATATGATGTTGGGCCTCCCCATGTGATGACATCCTTGAGGCGAACCGGATGCTCTTATAATACCTGAATGGCGAAGGACGGGTGACACATGAGAGGCCTTAAACGTCCCCAGTTTAGATAATTATTTGTCTTGCGGGGAAGGTTGTCCTTGGAGAATTTAGTGTGAGGTTAGACAATTATTGTCGCCAACATGACGGACTGAGGTCGATCCATGCGGATTTTTGGGATCGCTAGGTTAGATAATTTTT
>PXYW01000119.1:603-5155 GCA_003023695.1 Sulfobacillus benefaciens
GGAGCATGGGATCGTGATCGCGTCATACAGGCTCTGCAACAGGCCGCGTAGCCCGATGGCACCATCATGACGGAGCAGCAGTGGAATCGCGACCATTATTTGCCGAATCGACACACCATTCAGCGGTATTGGGGGACGTGTCAAGCGGCTGTTCAAGCTACTGGGCTGATGATTCAACCATCAGCGAAAGAGCAAAGGCGCCAGCAATGGTTGGCAGATTGGCAACGGTTATCGGCCCAATTAGGGCATCCGGCAACACGGATGGATTGGGAAACTTGGACTGACCATCCGGCACCGAACGCGATAGTCTGGAAAATCTTGGGGTGGCCTCTAGGAAAGACTCTGCGATGGCACATACCATCGATTTGTCAACAACTCCGAACCATTGATCCCGAATCGATTACCGATGTGTGCATTCGCCATTGGCGCTGGCCTTTTTGCCAGGGGACAACATTAGAGGAATTGGCTCAGATCTCCGGGCTGACGCAGGAAGGTGTGCGGCAACGCATCATTCGTACTGTTCAAAAGGCGCAAGCTGATCAGGACGTGGTAAAGAACAATAATTGGCGCGAATCGATCAATCCATCATTGGCTCCGGACATAGATGCCGAACCGCATGTACTCATGGTCATGAGCGATTAACCCATGATTGCATCCTGTGCGATGACAGCCATCGCACAGTTCATTGATGGCACTGTTTGATCCGCGGTTCACGTTGCACCTCGCAGGAGGTGCATGGATTGAAATAGGATATCCAGAAAGGGTGGTTAAGGGATGCATAGTAAAGTCATGCCCCAAGCTAACGAACGATGGTGTTGCGTTGGAGTGGCCCAGATATATACTGCGGACGGGTCGTCCTTTACACTAAATTATGATCGCGCCCATCCATTGCCAGAGGGTCAGCAATTTAGTTCTTCTTACATCATAGAGACAGATGACCGTGGCGTTATCTGGGGAATTTGTCCCGCCTGTGCTCATGAATTCGCGACCTATGGAACGCATTGATAGAGTCAATCGATTCGATATCCGCTTTGCATCTGAGTCTGCCGTTGGCGGGCCATTCGCCAGGCATCGGTTGATCAGGACATGGACATGTCTGATGATGGCGATGTCCTAATCCATCCATCTTCCACAGACGATCATGATGCGAGACATACTATGGCGGCATTCATTAGCAGCATCTACTCACAAGGAGTGTTCAAAAAACGTACCAATTTAGGTAGCTACAGTAGCTAACGGCCTCGATGGCTCTGCACGGATCCATTTTTGGGGCTTGGTTGAGGTTTCGCTAATTTTGATTCGATAGATTAAGGAGATGGTGGTTGATGGAGGCGCCGGTTGTGGGATTGCTACTATTCATGGACTTTGTGAGCATTTGGGGTGTCACGCATCATGTCATGCACATCATGATGACTCCATGGTGGTTTGGTGCATTGGGTTGGGTAGGTGGCAATATTTTGTTTGCTCTCGCCTGGCGACTCCATGCGAAAAAGCCAACAGATGTGGATGTCACCATGGTTGCCATGGTTTTTAGTTTCCCTACATCCATGGCAGCAGGGCTAATGATGGAGCACTGGCTATCTTCTTACATCATAGAGATCGCTAGCGGAATATGGCTTGCGATAAGTCTGGTCCTGGGATCGATGGCAGCTTTTACCCATCCCCGCGATGGTACAGCTTCTTTTGTGCTTGGATGGGGTGCCTTCCCGTTGGCGATGTTCTGGCGTATCCTGTTTCAAAACAACGGTGAGATCTGTGATAAAGGCTCATCTAGATGCATGGATTTGTAGTATCCTCTACACTCAAACACAATGTGCAGGAGAGGATAGATAAATGTTCATAGTGTTCATCGCTCTGTTTATTGCTGTCATCGCTATATTAGCCATCTATTTTGGGTTATGGAGTCAACTTTTGGTGCATGAGACAGGACAACGGATGATGCGGGCAGTCTGCAACATTCCGACATCAATGGTAGAGGTCGGTATTGGCCCCTGTATTCTTCGAGTTGGAACGTGGACCTTGCGAGTTTTGCCTATTGCAGGGCGCAATGGGCCACTCTCATATTGCTTGCCAGTGGCGCGATGGCGCAAAACCTTGGTGTTGCTTGGGGGTGTGGGATTGAACGGCGCTGTAGCCATGGGGCTTGCTATGATGATGATGGCCTATCATCATTGGGCATGGATCATCGGATGGTTCGCAGGATTTCAGGCTCTCGGTCTACTACAACTGTTTCCCTTTCGTACTGATCAGGGTATGGCATCTGATGGGCTGTTTTTGGTGGCCATATGGTGCAACCTGCGGTTTTGTCCACCCCATCCCTGCGGATCGGAATTTGTTGATGCGCCTTGTGATGGAAACTACAGCATGCAAGATCTTTAGCAAAAGGTTACTGAGTTCCGAATATGCATTTTAGAATTTTAGGGCTGGCCTTGTGCAAGGTCAGTTTTCTCTTTTAAGCCGAAACTTCTAGGCTATGCAATGCAACAGGAGGTGATTTTGTGGAAAATGCAGATAATACAGAGCGACCCGTACTGGAAACGGAGTCGTCTTTGCCTTCCGATGAGCGCGAAACCAAGATCTCGCTGACGATTAGTGGGGGCAATAACAGTGCCGCCACAGCAGGCGGAGTTATTGGAATTGTGGGAGCTGTCCTGAGCTTAATTCCGGTGGCCGGCATCTTTATTGGCATTCCGGCAGGGATCTTGGCTGTCATCTTTAGCGGCATTGGCATGGCACGGGCAAAGGCGCAGTCGGGTTCATCGGGAATGGGCATGGCCGTAACGGGACTGGTGTTGGGCATTTTGACGATCATTTTTAAACTGATTCCGGGCATCAATTTGATTTAGTAATTCCGTGAATCCCATGGTTTTTTCCGTAGCCATCCGATAGGCAGTTTTCTAGCTTATCGGATGGTTCTGATGGGCAATAATCTCTAGGAGATGATGACATGGAGTATTCGGAATTTTTGGCACAAGCCCCCGGACTTCTATATGCAGGCTATACCCCTGCCACGGTGGCTCGCGCATTGCACAAAGATTTTGGTTTAGATGTTCTCGAAACGGCCCGAGTGATGCAAACCAAGTTTTTACTTACCACAGAAGAAATTCTTTGGGCTTTGTATAGTGATGGGGGGCTGTGCCTCTATGGCGCACAGGTTGCTTATATATTGCATAGTGCGCAGGGGTTGAATTTGCCGTTGAATGAGGTAGCGAAGGCTCTCTATCATACGGATCTACAAGATTTAGATATATCGGTCGAAGAAGTGGCCCGCTATTTATCGGACTCGGATTGGTTAAATCTGCCTGCTAATCGCGTTGCGTGGATATTGTATAACGCTGACGGACTGGGTCTATCATCATTGCGGGTTTTGGAGGCTCTGGACAGTTGGTTGGGGTTAAATTTATCCGCAAATGATGCACTGGAGGTCTTGGCTCATATGGAGGAGGCCACATAATGCGCCTATATTTGATGATGTAGTCAAACATCTATTCGTCCAATAACCTGTGTCGGGCCACGGCTATCGGACGAATTTTTGTTACCATGACGTAAAAAAAGAAGGAGAGGGCCATGACTTATCAAGATTTTATCGATCAGACTGCCGGACATCTGGATGATTTGGGTTACAATCCGCCGCAAGTTGCCTTTAAACTATCTCAGGACTTTAACAAGGATCCTGAGACGATTGCTAAGGTTTTGTACAAGCAATTTCATTGCACACCAACAGAGATTGCCGGAGCTTTGTTGAACGAGCACGGATTGCATTTGTCGGTTGTTGATGTTATCAAAATTTTTAATCGTGTTCCAGAACTTCAGAGGATACCACGGCGATCCCTGGTCGAAATGTTGTGTGAGTATCGGATTACGGACCGATCATATGAGGAAGTGGCACAGGCGCTGAACGTGACCACAACGCTATCCTATGAAGATATTGCGGCAATTTTCCGTAATCCGCCATTAAGTCTCCCGCTTGAACGATTAATCCAGATCCTTCGGAGTCCAGAGGGACTAGGGCTGTCGGCAAATGATGCGCTGGAGATTTTGGCGCATCTGGACCCAGAATATTGCGAGTAAGTTTTCCGTATCAACAACAGCCCTGTTCTTTGGAACGGGGCTGTGTTTAGACTACCGTTTTCTGCATATTGCCTAAGTCGAAAATGGCCGATATAATGGCCGACGATTTTTTTCGGGATTTTGTTGGATCGTTAGAACAGATTGCAGGACATGACCATTGTGGCCAACCCCCTATTCTGCCCTACATGCCGAAACCCATGAAAGGAGCATCGCTGTGACCATCTGCTATGACAAAAAGCGTTTGTCGGATCGTGCCCATGCACTGGCCGCCATTCAATTTCTCAGTACAGCCCAAATTCCCTTTCGTATCTACGAGGAAGAACGGTATTTGTTCGTCATAACTGACAGAAAAAAACGATGATCTCTGCTGCCATTTTTTCGCTATGTACCCTACTAACGGTTTAGGAGGACTATTCCTATGCACCGCAAAACCTATTGTGTAACCGTCGAAATTACCATTGATGCAGAACAAGCAACTACC
>PXYW01000012.1 GCA_003023695.1 Sulfobacillus benefaciens
ACGGTTGAATGATGGATGGTACCTCTATTCAACCAAACACGGACAGGAATCGCTAACCGCAAATTCCACGAAATTCGGGACTATCTCCACCATCGCCGAAGCTATTTCGGGGACGCACAAACCGATTACGTTAAAACTGGACTGCGAAGGATGCGAATTTGACGTCGTAGGGAATAGTGAATCGCGAGCGGCCTTCGGCCACCCGAGATTGCACAACATTATCCTTGAATACCACTTTCGATCGCCTCAAATGATTATTGAAACAATCACTCACTATGGATTCCATTTAAGCCGCCACGAAGCCAAAGGGCCCGTCGGTCTCTTGTTTTTCAGCAAAGAAGTTTCATGATGCCACTCGTCTCAGCGACACCAAAATACCAGTAGCCAAACACCCAAGAATCCCGGAGATAATTGCTGCCGTCCACTGTCCTCCTGATCCTAACACCACAAGAATGACACCGATCCCAACGGTTATGGCCCGCATCAGTATCCCCCCCGACGAAACCTTCTTATCGGGTTTACCATAACAAGGATTTGTTAAGAATAGCGGTAGAAACCTTTTAAGAATTCGCGAATTTGTTGATTGATCGGTTGCTAGTGATGCCTGTGTACTCCTAGAGACAATGGCCGTCTTTTCAGTAGAATGACAAGCGCGCAGCGACATGATACGTCGCTGCGCGCTTGTCTGTAGTGACGCAAGGAATCCCTATCGGGAGATAACAAACCAGCGATTCGATAACATGCCTGTGGCAATAGATACGATTTTGTCGGTTTTGAGGGAAATCGAAACCGTTTCTTGGTGACTTTCGACCGTAGTGTAAGCGTATTGATCGGAAGGATCAATAGCGATACCACTAAGTTTAGCCATGGGGATATCAACAGGAATATTTTTGTCAAAGGTATTAGTGAGCGCATCATAAACCATAATGTTTCCGCTAAACGACGCTGCATAGACGTGCTGTCCTCTAGGACCCACAGTAATTTGCATGAACCCGCCTGGTGAGCTCATCATGTTCGCAACCGAAAACCCACCACCACCGGTTTCATGAATGACTTTCAACACTGTGTTGGTCAAGGTGTCAACGATGGTCATATCTCCCGTTGACCAATTGGCTAACCATAATGTGTGGCGCGCACTATCATACACAGAGTCCTCAATATGTCCCACCGGAATGGTATTGACGATGCGACCGGTGGCAAGATCTATCTCAAGCGTACTGCTCATGAGATTGCTGGATAAGTAAGCATGCGAGCCAACCACCGAAAGCGCATTTCCTCCCACAGTTGTCTGCCATAGTTGATGAAGCGTGGACAAAGAATATGCCGTCACATTATTCGGTCCTGTGACCAGCAAGACATTGTTCTCACGTCCAATATTCGCAATGCGAGCGCCAGGTGTAGTGGCAAACTGTTGAATGATTTTGTGCGACAACAGGCTAACGACATAGGTCGTGCCCTGTAAAGTAGGCACGTACACCATGTTTTTATCAATCGCAAGCGTAAAGGCATTGGCCCCAGTGCTAAGCGGTAATTTTAGCGTGTGTCCGGTGCCCATGGAAGTAATTAGTAATTGCCCGTTTCCGGGACCGCTAGGTGGGCTTGCGGCAGCACCGACTAGAAGATCGCTAGGTACCCCAATCAATGACCCACCGGAGCTAGAGGAATTGCCTGCCATGGCAACACTAGTGCGACTACTGCCCGATTTCATGGGCGAAAGGGTCTTCGCCGCAGCTACCCCACACCCACTGAGCAAGACTCCCGACACAATAATCGGTATGAGCCAAGAAATTCTTTGTCTTGGATTAATCATTGTGAAGCCCCCCTAGTAGTGGATTATTGTCCCAGATATCACGCCAAAAGTTACACTACATAGTGTAGTGTAACTATCCGGTACAATCAAGGGCTCACACAAAAATTTATTCTTCTAATGGCACCACACCACTAATCCCTGGCCCAAGACCAAAAGCATGGCTCCAGTGGTGGACAATAGATGTAATCTGAGGTCCATGTCGTTCTCTGAAGGCAGTCTTTGTGTTTCAAGGAATTGAATGCGGACTTCCAAAGCATTAAGCAAACCTACTTCAGACACTTGGTTAACATGAGACTTCGCAGCGATTAACAGGGCAGTCAACAACGCGGAGTCGTCGCCCGAACAGGCCGCAACAGCTAACCTATCTGCTGCAATTTCACGGTGTAATAAATAGCGTTGATACAATGCGCCCAGACCAAAAGGTCGCAAAGCGAACGCGAGAATCTGCAAGACTACTTGCTGCAGTGGATCGCGACTCATAGCATGGGCGGCTTCATGATACATTACGGCTGTTTGCGCTGCACCATCCAATGAATCCCATAGTTTTTTCGATATCACGATGTGTGGGGAAAAAAGTCCCCAGGTAAACGTTTGTTGAAGATGATCGTCATTGACAAGAGACCACTCTGCTATGTGTTGCAAGCCATCAGGTACCGGATACGGAAATGGTTCTAGACGTGGCCAAAGGTAACCAGCAAGACGCCTTTGGGCCTGTCGATGGTGCGCAATGGACGAGATGATGCGATACCAAAACACTATAAATCCCACGGTCATTAGGCCAATTATCCCCCAAAGCCAAATCGGTGCCATATGTGCCCGGTGCATCGCCCCAAGCCACAACAAGTGACGCACACTGCTCACTAAGGCGAAAGTTAACACGCCTGCTATGGTGAAAGCCCATCCAATACCTACGATAAGGTACCTATACTGACGCCGCATGTTAGGGGGGTTCACGATTTGTCTCCCCTTTCACGGCGCTCTGCGAGTAGTCGTTCAAGTTTCTCGATCGCCTTAGGATGTATTTCATCGATAGTATCCAAAAAATGAGCAAATCCCATTTCTCCAGTGATGCTCAGCAAGTCCCTAGCAGCGCGTTCTGCATGTTGTTTAACCGCATCCTCGGATGGCTGAACTGCGTAAACATAATGTCGTCGGGAACCGCTTCTTGTAAGAACCCCCTGACTTACTAATCGATTTAACACGGTTTGTACCGTATTAAGCGAAATATCACGATCCCGGCGCAATATAGCGCAGACGTCAGGCGCACCGCATGGTCCCTGTTCTCGCACTATCCACAATACCCTTTGCCGCAATGCTCCCTGCTCGATGGCGCCCACCCCCACTATACAACGAAGTGTAGAAAAGTTGTGAAACCCTGTCAACTGCCGCAAAACAGGTCCTTTTTCAACGAAGTCATGCGGAGATAGATCCCAACGACGGGATCGCGGAACGGATTCAACATAAGACTGAATCCTTTAAAGGATCTGGTTTGCAACAGCGAACTCCATTAGTGCAGAACAACCTAGCAATCCTGTGATGTCACCGTACCCTTAACGTCATAATCCTCATCAGTAGCCCGTGCCTTACAGCTCACCGTCATCTCGGGGAGGCAATCCTATCGTAAGCACCGGACATGGAGCATGGTCCAATATGTATTGTGTAACGCTGCCAGCCATCCGTTCCGCATACGGATCCCGACGCTTGTGACCTAAGACAATTAAGGCCGCAGCAGTTTTCTTGGCGTAGGACACTATTTGATCGGCCGGTGAGCCATTGAGCACGACCGGTACCAGTTTTTCCGGATTGATTGTTCCCTCGGCGATGGCCTGTTTTTGCGCGTTATACCAAGCCTCGGTGTCTGTATTGCGAATCTTCCGATCAATCTGACGGTCAGGGATTACCGTTACGACATGCACGGCACATTCGCTGGGCAGATATTGTGCCAACCAGCGTCCCCCCTGCAATGCCGTCATCGATCCATCCGTCGCCCAAATGGCAATAGGTGCCCGCTCAACAGAGGAGAGTTCAGCGAGGCGACTGCCCCCCAATACCACGACAAGCCCTCCCAGCCAACTATGCGTCACCTCCAGCTTCATGCCCCATTCTCGCGCGGCCGCTATTAATTCATGTGCGGTTGGCGCATGCCACAGAGATTCTCCCAGCCAGCGATACGGGGATAATCCGGAGGACGACGGCAAAGTTTGGGTGACTTTGTTTAAGCTCTGCCAAGCGACAGACCCTTCCGTCGTGACCGGTTGCACCATTTCTAATATGACCAGCCGCCCCTGCGGTTTCAGTACCCGAATCATCTGTTTTAATCCATCCCGCCAATTTTGCATGTTGCGAATAGAAAATTGCGCGGTCACGCGATCAAACGTCTGGTCGGCAAAAGGCAAGGATTCTGCCCCACCCTCTACCCATTCGATGGCTGCCCCATTGCCAGGCTCAGATTGAGACACCGTGCGGGCCACCTCTAACATCTCGCGCGCGGGATCCACCCCTGTCACGCTTCCCGTAGGTCCAAGGCGTGCTGACAACATCCGGGTTTCGGTGCCCGTTCCGCACCCGACATCCAATACTGTTTGTCCGGGGCGCAAATCCAAATCTTCCATGGCCGCTTGATGCCAAAAATGAATACCGGCGGCTGAGAGGATTAAACTCCAGCGATCATATCCGCGCGCAATGTCATTAAATAATCGGGGCGTTCCTTCATCCATAACATCCACCATCCTTAGTCCGCAACTGAATACTTGAGTATAACCATAAACGATTGCGTCAATCCATGACAGGGCCATTGGGACCTTACCGCATTAGTCTGAAGGCCTTTCCCGGAAAAGATGGCAATACCAACATGCAATTAGACTAGTGACGTCAGGTTATCATCGATGATAGGATGAGAGCGCGCTATTAAAAAGGGGATCCCATCGCATGCTAATCGTTACCGAAAAACCTTCCGTAGGACGTGACATTGCACAAGCCATAAATTCCCGTCCGGTTGCTCACGACGGCTACTTAGTCGCGGGGGATACCACTGTTACCTGGGGTTTTGGCCATTTGGTGACGTTGGCCGAGCCGGATGCCTACCAAGAGGCTTGGCGCAAATGGTCACTGGCTCAATTGCCAATGTTGCCCGAAACATTTAAGTTGGTTCCCATTAAAAAAACCCTCAGTCAGTTCAAAACGGTGAGCCGCCTGATGCGGGCTGCTGATGTCATCATCTGTGCGACTGATGCCGACCGCGAAGGCGAGTTGATTTTTCGTTATATCTATCAAATGGTGAATGTGAGCAAACCAGTCAAACGCCTTTGGTTATCAGAAAATACTCCCCAAGCAATCTTAGCTGGGTTAAGCGCCCTAAAACCGCTGAGTTCCTATGATGCATTGGCCGCGGCTGCCCAAGCGCGAGCTCAGGCCGATTGGGTGGTCGGACTTAATGCTACTCGCGTCTTTACTCTGAAACATGGCATCAGCGGACAAGGAGCTCTTTCGGTGGGCCGTGTGCAAACGCCTACTTTGCGGATTATTGCAGACCGCGATCAGGAAATTGCCAATTTCACACCAACGCCGTACTGGCAACTCGAGGTATGGTTTGAAACCCCGAACCAGGAACAATACGCTGGCTACTGGTTTGTTTCAGAAGGGCGCGAAACCCGGGACCGGTTTTTAGTTCGGGAAGAAGCAGAAAAAATAGCAGCCATGGTTCCCCCCCAAACTCCTGGATTGATTAAGTCCATTGAAACCAAACGCGTCAATATTCATCCTCCCCTGCTATTTTCATTGAACGATTTGCAAAAAGAAGGTAACCGCCGTTTTGGTCTTACCGCCCAACAGGTGCTCGATACCGCGCAATCGCTGTATGAAAAACATCTCATCAGTTATCCCCGCACTGAAGCTAAATACCTTACTAAAGAAATTGCTGGTACGGTGGAACAGCGTCTAGCGGGGTTGCAAAAGGAAACTGCATACCGTGAACCAATCGAACAAGTGTCTCGGCCATTGCCTTTGCAGCGGTTGATCAACGACCAGGCCGTCTCTAAAGCCGGTCACTATGCCATCATCCCTATCGGTCAATTACCCAGCAATTTGACTGATCGCGAGCTTAAAATCTTTGACTTGGTGGCCAGACGTTTTATTGCAGCCTTATTGCCCAAAGGCATTGATGAACGGACCACCCTGATAACAGAGGCCGGAGGCCAAATGTTTCGCACTCGAGGAACGGCGATCCTGGTCTTGGGATGGCGACAAGCCGTGCACGCACTACCGGAATCTAAAGACCCGGAAAACATAGACGATGCGGAACCAAACGCTAAAATTCCCTCCGGGCTCACACCCGAGTTGCCAGTAACAGTCGTTAAAAACTCAATTCTAGAAAAAGAAACTAAGGCTCCACCCCGGTTCACTGATGCCAGCATTTTGGCTGTCATGGAAAAGCACGGGTTGGGAACACCAGCCACCCGCGCTCGTATTTTAGAAGTCTTGTTGCTGCGTGAATATGTCAAACGTGTCAAAAAAACTCTGGTGAGCACGGACAAGGGCCGTGCATTGCTATCAGTAGTACCCGAGGATCTACAAAACCCGGAGCTGACAGGAAACTGGGAATCACGCTTGGAAAATATCGCTGCTGGCACAGAGTCGGCCGATCGTTTTTTGGCTGATATTCGATCATACACTCAAAATTTGGTGGCCGTAGCCAAACAACAGAGCCGAACTTCCGTTGCCCCCGATGACTTGGGACCCTGCCCCATGTGCAGCATAGGCCGAGTCGTCGCCGGCAAGAAGGGATGGGGATGCAGCCGCTGGCGCGACGGGTGCAGTTTTACCATTTGGCGTGAGATAGCGGGCAAACGCCTAACCGAAACCCAACTCAAAACCCTATTGGCGGGAAAAACCACCGCCTTGCTCAAGGGATTTAAGAGTAAAAATGGGAAGTCTTTTAGCGCCCGGCTCCGTTGGAACCGGGACTCCCACACAGTAGACTTTATTTTCCCTTCTTCTGCGGATATGGCAACCCGGTCAGCCCGAAAATCTTCCCGGCGTTCTCCCTAACTTTGGGCCAATAACTGGTTGAGTTTGGATCCAGGGTCATGCCTTAACATCCATATTCCCATGATCAGCAAGTACAGCCAAGCAACGAGAGAAAATCCGCGACCAAAGGAATATTGTAAAAATTGAATGTGCCCCGTCAATGGCTTGGGATTAATGCCAAATGGCAGCGAAATGAACCCAGAAAGAAAATACATGGTCATGTTGTAAGCCGTAAATATCACAGGCGGACCATAATATTGCCGCAGTCCCAACAAATAGACCACCGCGATTAAACCATAAGAGGCCGTCTCAATATCAATCCAATAAGAAATAATTGGAGTGCCGCCGGGACTGGCAAACAAATGCGCAGCAACATCTAATAAGGCAAAGAATGTTAGAGACAAACGAAGAATGTGCAACTTGTTTGTGCGACCATTGTCCGGGAGAACCTCGGTTGATTTATTTAAACTCATTGGCACCCATCCTGTTCACTTTCTGTCTAACCAAATCTTGACTAGCTATTGGGACGACAAATTAGCCGCTTCTTTTGCCATAGCTGTGAAAAATTGTCCAATAATGATATTGGCCACACCTGATAAGACCCGTTGCCCTACACCCGCCACCGTACCGCCTACGTTAGCATCGCCTAAATAATGAAGATCCGAGCCGGCCTCTATAGGCTCCAAAGACACCGCCATGTTTACGTCAACAAAGCCGCCAGGTCCCTGGCCATGCATGCGAAGTCGATATGAAACACCTTCCACCATATCCTCCATGCGCATTTCTCCCTGATACTTCCCCTTAATCGCAGCTACACCCATTTCTAACTCGGCTTTATACACATCAGGTTCATCTTCCTTTGGTGTCATGGACTTTAATCCAGGCATCGTGCGAACCAATACTTGGGGATCTGTCAACAAGCGATAGGCATTTGCAGGGCTGGTAGGAATCACTTTATGACCGTCAAGTTTCACGGGTTTCACATCTCCTTTATGGTTTTGCCGTCTTGGGCCCAAGGCAGCTTCCATGCCAAACATAACGTTTCGACTTATGCCATTCTACCTTAGGGTAACACTGGGCGTAATCATTGGGAAGACACCCTAATTCAATCAGTGGGGGCCTTGACCACGTCAACCCGCGTAGAAAAGAAGGTAGCACCGCCGCCCAGGTCTGAAAGACGGTCTGATGTCAGTGCATTCACTGCCTCTGTCCACCAAAGGCCTTGGCTGACTACAACTCCTGACATGACCTCCCGTCCTACACGTACACGCATGGTACAATGACCACGGTCATTCCATAAGATAACCTGATCCCCGGTTTTCAGGTTCCTCATGCTTGCGTCATCCTCATGCATAGCTATCTCAGGCACATGCGCTTTACGCTGAAGCGATGCGAGATTAGCAAAGGTCGAATTTAAGAAATGGTGGTTTGGCCCCGAGATTAGGTGGAGCGGATAGGTCATCGGCTCTTTTAGGGGCGTGTAATCAGGTAGCCCTGAAAGGCCCGCCTCCGACAACGCTTGGGAATAGAGTTCAATTTTTCCCGAAGGCGTCGGTATATGATGGGGAAACTGATCATGGGACGGCACCATCAGTTTGACCCACTTTTCTTCTTTCAGTCGCTCATAGGTAATGCCTTTTATATACTGATTGCCAGTATCCAACGCGGTGCGAATCATGTCCTCCTCGGTTTCACGAAAACACGCCTCATCAAAGGCCATCCATTGAGCCAGCTCTTGAAACAAAGTAAAGTTAGACTTGCATTCCCCTAAAGGCTCAATGATGGGCTCTTGCAATTGGAGGTAGAGATGCCAATAGGATTTGTAGATATCCAGATTCTCGAAATGACTCGTGGCGGGTAGCACAAGATCGGCATATAAACAGGTATCCGTGAGAAATAGGTCATGCACCACGGTAAACAGATCTTCCCGCAGAAGTCCTTCTCGAACTTTGTTCTGATTCGGTGCCACAACCGCTGGGTTGCTATTATAGACGAATAACGATTGGATAGGCGGTGTGGCGCGAAGCAAGGCCTCTCCTAGCTGGTTCATGTTAATTGTCCTGGCATGGCGATTCGGACGAAGATCTGGGCGTTGTACGGCGGCCGTATTTAATCCAGCATACCAGCTATTCCCCTTTAACGCACCCCCTCCAACAAGTCCCCATTGCCCCGTAAGCGCCGGAAGGCACGTAATCGCACGGACAATCATCCCCCCATTGTCATGATGCTGCAGACCATTTCCTATCCGAATAAACGAGGGGCTGGTGGACCCATAGATATGCCCCAAGCGCACTATATCATCAGCAGGCACCCGGGTAATGTTAGACACATACTCTGGAGTAAACTGGTGCAAGTGCGCCACCAATTCTGGATACCCTTGCGTGTAGCGTTCAATGAACGGATGATTCACCAAATTATCTCGAACCATGACATGCATCATGCCGAGAGCTAAAGCCGCATCGGTTCCGGGCAAAACGGGGACATACCAGTCAGCCCACCGTGCTGTCCGATTTTCCTGAACATCGATATGGATAATTTGAGCTCCACGCTTCCGTGCCTCGTTGGCATAGAGAACTTGATGCATATTGGTAGAGACGATGTTGGCGCCCCACACAATGATCAGTTTGGAGTTCACCGTGTCCTCTGGATCGAGGCCTGCATTCACACCCATGGTATAGCGAAACCCTTCTGCACCAGAAGAATTACAGATAGTCCGATCGAGAACACTAGAACCCAGGCGATTAAAGAACCGCCGGTCCATTCCCTCGGCATTCAAAATACCCATGTTGCCATAAAAACTATAGGGCAATATAGCTTCTGGACCATGAGTTTGGATAATGGAACGAAAGCGCTCGCTAATTTCGGCGTAAGCCGCATCCCAACTAATGGGCTCGAAACGTAATGTACCCTTAGGACCCAAACGTCGCATCGGTCGCATGAGACGCTCAGGATGATAGGTCCTCATCGGCAAATGTCGCACTTTATCGCAGATAGCACCCCGGGTTACTGGATGCCCGGGATTCCCTGTAACCTTGATGATGGTGTCTCTATCCTTAAGTACCATGAGACTACACGTATCTGGGCAGTCAAATGGACACACCGAGAGGTGTTGCGTTAGCTCAACCGTCCCGCTCACCCCCAATTTTGCTTCAAAACGGGTTACCAGCATTGTAAATCAAAATTCCCATTTTCACGCCCCTCAGCACAAATAATCGGGCAGTCGAGAGACCGCTCGTGGGTAGTAATTCACCAAGAGATGCGGAGCACAAAACTTTTGCACGACCCCACAAGAAGTTTTCGCTAAATGCAATATGTGCGCCCGGGGGAAAATGCCAAGGTTGACCGTAACCAATGCCTTGCTTAAATCAGTGTGCAACATCTTGGATGCCCCCTGATGCACGGTTCACTAAGCAATCTAGGTTTATCAGGGATCTTTTCCAATCGTTCCACTGGCACCGAAACGAAATGTCCCAGCCCAAGACACCTCTCCTTTATGCCTTGACGAAGCGCAACAGTAATGATAAATTTTCCTTATTGCGGCTTTTTCGCAATATGGCTCAGATGCTAATAATAAGGGGGTCCCATATGGCAAGCCCAAAGGAGATGAGCCCAGGCGGCAACCGGTTGGAGCCCAACGTGGTCAGTTTTTGGGGATTAGTCAGCCAAAGCTTAGCGGGCATGGCCCCGACCTGTGATGTGGTAGCCTTTATGACAGCCGGTGCCGCTTTTGCGCTGGTGGCATTACCGTTATCGTATCTGTTGGCGTTTGTTTTAATGTTTATTGAAGTCAATACCATCTATCATCTGTCCAAACACCGTACCTCAGCGGGCGGTTATTACGCCTATGTCTCCTCCGGGCTCGGGCCCACCGCCGCGCTGATTACCGCGCTGATGGTGATTTTCTATCAAGTTGTCAGTGTCGCAGGAGTCCCCGTGTATGTCGCCGGCGTCTTTTTGCCGGGATTAGCCCACATGGTCGGGATCACCCTACCGTCATGGTTTTGGTTAGTTGGCATCCTCTTCTTTATTGGGGTGCCGTGGGTGCTCACCGTCCTCGGTATTCGTCCCACTGTCAAAACTCTGGTGTTCACCAGCGGCGTCGAGATTCTGTTTCTCGTCGTGACGTCCGTAGTGATTATTAGCGAAACCCACATCCACCAACCCCTACATCCGTTTGACATGGCCGCGGTGGGGGTCAAAGGCGTCGCAATGGGCATGATCTTTGCCATTACCAGCTTCATCGGCGTCGGCAGTCACGCGCCCTTAGGGGAAGAGAGCCAAGCGACCGGAATTCAAACGCAAAAGGGCCGGGTGATTGGCAAGGCAGCGATTGTGTCGTTGACATTGGTCGGGGCGGCGTTGACATTGGCGGCCTACGCACTCACGGTGGGGTGGGGCCAAGCCAACATGGGGGCGTTTGCCAATGCCAATGCTCCCGGCGTCACCGTTTATCTTCACTATCTGGGCCCGATCGGCGCCATTGCGTTAGTGGTCTTAGCCGTCAATAGCGCCTTGATGGATGACCTGGCGTTGTTAACCAGTTCGGCGAGGGTCTTATATGCAGTCGGCCGCGACAAATTACTGCAAACCAGTTTCGCGCAAGTCAATGGCCGTCGGGCTCCGGTTCACAGTGTGACCGTCTTAGCATTAGTGGCCTTGGTCATTGGCGTCGGTTTCGGATGGTGGCTCGGTCCCGTTCAAGCCTTTAATGTATTAACGACGGCGGTTCTGTTTGGACTGGTGACGGCTCATACGTTAATGAACCTCTCGCTCATGCGGATTTCCCATAGTGAGCGGAACTTAGCCCAAATCGTGTTTCACCTTGCACTTCCGGTGCTGGCGATGGGGCTCTTTTGGTTTGTGCTCTATGAATCGCTGTTGCCCTTTGTCTTTCCCTTGGCATGGGCGGCCGTATTCTGGGCCATCGCTATGATTCCAGCAATTGTTTACGCTCTGAAGGCGACGCGACACATGGACACCACAAGAGGGCATCACTTGGGCATTCATGAAGAAGATGTTCCTGTCGGCATTTAGCTCTATGCCGATAAAACAGGTCTGGCATGGCGAGTTTTTCTGGGACCAAATGGAGTCGCTCGGAGAGCCCGGTGAGAATTGGCCATCGGGCTCTTTAGACGCCGGCTACGGATCATGCGCTGCCAGTAACTTTCGGGGCGACGTGAAATTGGATGAGCACATGCCTAGTGATAACCATGGCCTTAACGAGTATAAGGTCTCTTTAATCGCCTTAGTGAACCACACCTCGAGAAAATAGTGATTACGCCGCGGGAGGTGGATCCCCTTCTATAGGCAACCTGTCTCGGACACCTGGCGATTCCTTGACAAAGATCTCTGCATAGTGCGATGATCGGAGTTATTACATCAATCGATTGATTGATTTCGGTAAAGAAAGCAGGTGAGGTAGACCGGTGCTGCACTGCAATATCCCAATGACACCCCGGGGGCAATTGACACGTTCGCAAATTATTCAAGCAGCCTATCATCTAAGCGTATCCAAAGGTTTAAGTGCTCTCCATACCCGAGCTGTTGCCGAAAAGGCACAAATTAACATTGCCACCTTGCACTACTACTTTCCCACAAAACATGATTTGCAAATTGAACTCCTGAAATGGGTCCTGACTCGTTTCGCAACCCCTGCTGGAGATAAGCCGTGTACGCTTGCCGAGGAATTGAGCGAGCCCGTTAGTTGGGCAGATACCGATCCGGCGATGATTGCGCTATGGCATGACTTTTGGAATCTAAGCCGTACCGATGCCGAAATGAAAAAGATTTTGCACGACCATTTAGCAGGCTGGCGATCCCACCTCGCGGATTTGCTCCAGCAAAGCCATTCCTCTGTAGATGCAACCCTTTTATTGGCATTAGCCCTTGGGTTACCCATTGTCGCCGCGACCATGCCGGAATCATGGACCCCGGAAACCTTACAAGCAGCCGTGGAAAAATGGATCGTCAACACCAGCCCACAATCAGGTGAGACACGAGAGGAGCCGCGCCCTTGAACGATAGTCAGTCATCTCCCAACCCCCAATCCGGCAATGGCTGGGCACTCGCGGTCATTGTAACCGGAGTTTTAGTGGCTGCGGTGGATACCACCATTGTCATTTTAGCCCTGCCCACAATGATGCGGTCGCTGCATGCCAACTTATCAGGGATAATCTGGGTCATCATGGCGTACTTGCTGGTCATCACATTGTTGGCGACTCAGGTTGGACGCTTAGGCGATATGTTTGGCCGCGTCCGAATGTACGAACTGGGATTCTTGGTCTTTGTTTTGGGATCGTTTCTTTGCGGCATTTCAAGCAACGAAAGTGCCCTCATCGCATTTCGGATTTTGCAAGGAGTGGGGGGAGCATTAATCAGCGCCAACAGTGGCGCCGTAATTGCGGACACCTTTCCCCCGGAAACCCGTGGCCGCGCCTATGGGTTTACCAGTATTGGATGGAATTTAGGAGCCATTGTGGGAATTTTGCTCGGCGGCATTATTACTACCTATTTTTCCTGGCGATATATCTTCTTGATTAACGTGCCGATCGGCTTAGCCGCAGTGGTGGTGGCATGGTTTGTACTCAAAGAACACGGGCAGCGGGAGTCGCGAAAGATGGATTGGTGGGGCATGGGCTTGCTGGGTTTGGGTCTTTTTCTCGTTTTATTAACCATGGTTCACTCGGCTTCCCAGCCCTTGACCGGCCACATGATCTTGATGTTCGCGGTTGGCATCGTATCATTAATCATATTTGTCTTGGTAGAAACCCGTCAGGCCTCACCCATGTTGCATCTGCAGCTGTTTCACAACCGAATCGTCAGCGCTTCCCTGCTTGCTGCCTTCTTTCAGTCACTGGGGAACTTTGCGGTGCTGTTTCTCGTCATTATGTATTTGCAAGGTCTCCGTCAATTAACGCCACTGAACGCATCTTTGCTGTTAGTTCCGGGCTATTTAGTCGGAGGTTTTTTGGGACCTTTTTCTGGCAGACTGGCCGACAAAGTCGGATCTGCGGTTCCTGCCACTATTGGTCTAGCTGTTCAAGCCGTAGCTCTATTTTTCTACGCGCATTTAGGACTTCACAATCCTCTGTGGTGGGTAACCGGAATCAGCATCATTAATGGCATCGGCAACGCTGGTTTCTTTCCAGCCAATAATGCGGCGGTAATGAAAGGGTCACCGCGTGGTTCCTATGGCATTGCTTCGGGAATGCTCCGCACCTTTGCCAATATTGGTATGGTTTTATCGTTTGCCTCAGCTATGCTCATAGCTGCCACCCAAATCCCTCGTGATTTAGCCTTTGCCATTTTTGTCGGCACTACATCGTTAAGGGGACCTTTAATGGACGCCTTTAACCACGGAATTCACACCGCGTTTTACTTGGCGATTGTATTAATGGTGATTGCCGCGATATTTTCCCTATTGCGGGGGTCAACCAATCTGGAAAGCAAACCGATCGCCGATCGACATTAGGAACCTTGGTTCCGCGCTAATCTTCGGCGCGGGATTCATCGGGTGGAAGGCTGGATAATTGTTCTTTGTGCTGCTGCCACAAGTCCCACTGTTGCGCGGCGACCTTACTGGACCGACGGTAAACTTCACGCAACAGGCTTTCCAAATCGGTTCCTAAAGACCAGTAAGGGGGATTCCCCATTCGCCTAAGTAAAAGTGCCGGTGCAGGAGGCGCACTAGACGGCTCAATGTCGGGAATCGCATGATGCGGGTATTGCCAGAATAGATGCGGCTCGTTTGGCAAGCAGGCAATCGCCGGTTCGTCAGCGGTTTCCAACCCTATCGCAGACTCCAGCAAAGAAGCCAGTCTTGTAGCATCCAATCCGTGCACTTCCAATAACACCATAGGATCGCGGTCAATTTCGTCCGCAAACCGGTACCATACTGCCGCAATGTGTTTGCACGCCCCCCAGTCGGGACATGAACACGAGAAGTCAGCGTGATATTGCTCAGAAGGCAAAATGGGAAACTCCAGCTCCTCCATTAGTGTCAATAGCTCACGAGAGAGTTGGCCACTTAGCAATTGTCCAAGAAGTCTCGGCAGTTTCATGACTTCACCGGCTATCACCGATAAGTCCGCGTCACTCCACACAGCAAAATATAGTGATACGGTATAGGGTCGTGTTTGGCTTCCCCGAACCTTCCCCGTAATGGTTCCCGGTGTGACCACCAAATCCAGGACCTTCCCCTGGCGCGCATAGCTTTTTCCTCGAGCCAAGCGACTTCCCCAGACCAGTTGCCCTAGTTCAGCTACCCAAAGTTCTCCAAGCCATGATGCCCCAAACACGCGATTTCGTGAACCGTTAGACACGTTGGCCATATCGTCATTCCTCTTCCCAGTCAGCGGATAGCGTCAGCAATTCCCGCAATGCGTCTGCGGACAACTCAGTAATCCAACCTTCACCGCTGCCAACTAACCGCTCGGCTAGCGTCAACTTTTCTTCGATAATGAGGTCAATTCGCTCCTCCAAGGTTCCTCTGCAGATAAATTTGTGCACTTCCACATTGCGATGCTGGCCAATACGAAATGCCCGGTCCGTAGCTTGATTTTCTACCGCAGGGTTCCACCATCGATCGTAATGGATGACATGGTTTGCACGCGTTAAATTGAGGCCGGTGCCTCCCGCCTTTAATGACAGCACGAACAACCGTGGCCCGTTCGGCCGGTTTTGAAAAGCATCCACCATCTCGTCGCGCTGGGATTTCTTGGTACCGCCGTGAAGAAACAAACAGGGCTGCCCAAATCGCTTCTGAAGATGTTGCACCAGCAAATTTCCCATCTCAGCATACTGAGTAAAAATTAACGCGTGATCCTGAACCGCGAGAATCTCTTCTACCAATTCCTCCAATCGGGTAAGTTTCCCCGAACGACCTGCCAGTGGAGACCCATCGGCCAAAAAATGTGCTGGATGATTTAATACCTGTTTCAGGTGGGTTAACGTCGCCAAAATCAATCCTCTTCGGGCCATCCCATCAACATGGGTCAGGCGTTCGGCCATCGAATCCAACACCGCTTGGTACAACGACGCCTGTTCCCTGGTGATGACGCAATACTCCTTGATCTCAACTTTATCCGGGAGGTCATTGATAATGGCAGGGTCGGTCTTTACCCTTCGCAATACGAAAGGCCCTGTAATTCGCTTCAATCGATCTAATTCCGAACCATCGCCTTTTTGATTTCCCGCATACCCAAAGTCGCGGCGAAAACGATCCAGCGAACCTAAGAGCCCAGGATTCAAAAAGTCCATGAGAGCCCATAGTTCTTCAACGTTGTTTTCCACTGGAGTTCCCGTTAACGCAATGCGATATCCCGCATGCAGCTTTCTCACCAATTGTGCTTGCTGAGTATAGGGATTTTTCACATTTTGCGCCTCGTCCAATACCAATCCCCACCAGTGGATCCCCTCCAAAATAGCAGCATCGTATCGCAACAATGGATAGCTGGTAATCACCAATGCGGCATGTTGCACTGCCGCAGCAAATGCTTCCCCCTTGAGACGCCGGCTGCCATGGTGAACCCAGACCGGCAAATCTGGGGTAAATCTTTGCGCTTCGCGCTCCCAGTTGCCTACCACCGACGTCGGACATATCAGCAGCACGGGACCTTTTTCGCCTCTCGCATAATCGTGATGGATTAGGGCCAAGGTTTGGACAGTTTTCCCCAACCCCATATCGTCAGCTAAACAACCCCCGATTCCCCATTGATGAAGAAAATTTAACCAACTGACCCCCCGAGTTTGGTAAGGTCGCAGTACGCCAATGAATCCCTCGGGCGGTGCAATTTCTTCGATCCGTTGATCCCCCGACAGACGCCCTATGACTTCGGTTAACCATCCTTCGGTTTCTACTTCCAAAACCGGTATTGAGGGATCGTCCTTGAACTCGGGCTCCAGTGCTAATCGCAAAGCCTCACTCGCTGCCAACCTTTGGGGGGCGTTCTTTAACCGTTGCGCCAAATTCCGGATCTCGCCAGGCTGTAGTTGAATCCACTGTCCACGCACTTTTACCAGCGGCTCTTTTAAGGCGGCTAAATATTGGATCTCCTCAGCAGTTAATGCCTCATCGCCCATGGCTAGGCTCCAATTTACCGCAGTCAAATCACCAATTCCTGGTCCCATGCCCTTATCCGCCGTAATTCGCGCTTTGAGCCCAATCCTTGTCTTTCGTTTATGCCACCACGATGGCATCAATACCGCAATGCCAGCATCTTGCAACTTCCACGCATCTTGCTCCAAAAAATCCAGCAACTGACTGCTGTCTAAGGTGAACTCCCCAGGCACCGAAGCATCCGCTACCTGTTCCAGCCATGGCACCAGGCGGCAGGCTTCGGCCCACCACATCAACACATCTCGGTTGGGATGCGACCCGGTATTGTCATCGTTAATGGGTCTCACCAAACTTGGATCGACTGCCGGAAATGAAAATAATCGGATGGTCCAACGTCTATCTTGCCCACGTAGTCCGTCATTTTCCTCGGTTGTTGGCGCCTCCCGGAGGAAGACCTCGTCAAAGGGTTCTTCAATTCTCATTAACAAGCGAAAATTCAGCTGCTCCCATTTCAGTGCAGCCTTTTCCCAACGCACTAAGGCGCCACGTATGGTGCGAGAAGATGCCGGCACCAGCGGCCGAATATTCCTTTGAAGATGTTGAAGCCAGGCGCCATAGGGCGGGCCCAACGCTGACGGTGGTAACGTGTCGTAAAAGTTGTGTCGCACCAGGGCATCAACAACCCGTGCTACCATTTGCTGCAAAATAGCCGGCGCCGTCAAGGGCGGCTTTTGCGAGGCTCTGGCATATGCTGGCAGTGCCAAGCTAAGCCGTTCAAGAAGCGCTCGATCCTGATTTTGGAGAAAGGGATGCCACACCGCGTGCAGTTGCCCCTCGATTTCTGCCATCCCCGGATAAAATTGATTTCGCACGATTAATCCCATGGCCAAGGCATAGACCCGAGCAAACACCCGCGCTTCTTGTCCCAATGCAATGCCAGAAGATTCCCACCAGGCCGCGGAGTCCAGCTTAGCAAAAACCGGGGCCCAAACCGTTTCGTTTACCCGCGCTGCGTTGACCCGAAAAATTTCGTGACTGTTTTCCCCGGTTCCGCCCACCGCTTGTGCGCGATCATCTTGCCACGGAATCCACAGCGGGATATACCGCAACTGCGGTTCCACCAATTCCGGAATCATCCGACCGAGAAGCCGTGCCAAATCCGGAGCAGACGCCCCCAAGACTCGGCCGCGGCGCCACCGAGAATTCTCGGCCCAAATCCACCAGTCTCTTTGAAACCACAAGACATGCAGTACTGTATCCACAAATTCCCCCCGGTGTGGTGCGTGCCCCAACCAACGATACCTTTCATTGTATCATGCCGACCGACAATTATTGGTGTGACCGCCATTCCGATACTACGGCTTTGGCTTCATGAAACAACCGCATGTTGTCTCGGTGCCGCCTAATGGCGATTCTGCGATACCGTGCCCCTAATCCTTCAAAGTTGTCACAATTCCTTATGATCATTCCTTTTTGTCGCATCTGCTGGTCCACCCTAGTAGCGAGATCCACATCCGAAAACCGAATCAGAAAGAAGTTAACTGATGGCGGATACAAGTCAACGCATGGCAGTGAGCCCCAGGAATCAGATATATAGCGTTGTTCTCGGCCAAGCCAGGCCCAGGTTTTCTCCCGATACTGTTGGTCGCTGTATGAAACTCGCACCGCTTCTTGAGCCAAATGATTAACACTCCAAGGATCGCGATCGCCTTCCATTCGACCAATCAATTCAGGAGACGATATCCCAAAACCAAAACGCAGTCCAGGCAGCGCATACATTTTGGTTGCCGACCGTACCACTACCACCCGCGTGCTGCGGGAGATCAAGGGCAACGCCGTGTAGTCATCTGCTTGTGAAAGAAAGTCGATGAAGGATTCGTCCAACAGTATATACGCTCCACGGTCATTCCATTGGGACACTGCGGTTTGCCACAACTTTCGCGGCCAGGCCACCCCAGTTGGGTTATGCGGACTGTTCAAAACCACCATGTCTCCCGCACGAACATGTTGATCGATTGCAGATAGGGGCACTTCAAAAGGGACGCCAAGAGTCTCTGTAGACCCTATCCCCTCTTGTCGAATGACGCCACCGACAAGGGGGATGGAAATCACTTCCGACCCGTACCGCCGTGCAATTGCCGCATACTCCGCAAATGCCGGGGTAACAACAACGGTACGCTTTGGGTGCAAGACGCGCATCGCCAACTCCAATATCTCCATTGCGCCATTTCCACAAATGATTTGTTTGGGTTCCACATCTAAATAGTCTGCAAGAACCGCCTTTACCAGAACATGGCGAGGATCTGGATAGCGGCGGATCCCGCCAAACGCGTGCGCGATCGCCTTCCAGACTTCCGGTGGTGGCCCCCAGGGGTTAATATTGGCGCTAAAGTCCATCACCTGTTCGACCGCTATATTGAGATCTGCTGCAAAATCATAAACCCTGCCGCCGTGAAGATGCGGTTCCATCAGGATTTCCCCCTATCCATGCCATGCCAGCACCAACGTCCACCCCAGCCATTCCACTAATTCATTGATGGCACCATAAGCATCCCCTGTCATGCCGCCCAAACGTCGGCGGGCAAACGAGACCATAGCCCATGCGACCGCTAAGGCAAGACCCCAAACACTAACCGCCTCAGCCACCGGCAACAGCAGCACGGCAGCCACAATCACCGTAAGGGAGGACATCCATAGCGCAATCCGAGAAATATGCATCGCATAAAGGGATCCGATCCCTGATTCTCCGACTCGAGCATAGGGAGCAGACGTCATAGCTAATACCATAGCCCAACGGGCAAGCGCGGGAATCACAACAAAGGGTCCAAGATGCCCCGGTGGCAAACTGGACAGCGCAGCAAATTTCCCTACCATTACCAATATACCCGCGACCACACCCATCGATCCGACGCGACTATCCCGCATTATTTTCAAGGCCTCGGGCCGCGGCTTGCGACTGCCGACCCCATCAGCCAAATCCATCAACCCGTCCAAATGCAAAAAGCCCGTAGCCAGGCTGTATCCCGCTAAACTTAATGCTGTGGCGGGCATTACCGGCAAAATTCGGGTGAGCCCCCACTGTACTAAGCCGAGTCCGGTTCCCAAGACCATACCCACTATCGGATAAAATGCCACACTCTGGCGAAAATCCGTCTCATTGACTGACCTGGTCTCGGGGATAGGGAAAATTGTCAGAAATTGCAGTGCCAGAAGCCACCGTTTTGCCCAGATTACCAGAGTTTGCACTGCAATAGCCCTCCCACCAGCACCATTATCCCCACCGCTGACCACGCTGTGAGGTTGACCACCTTACTCGCTGCCAAAATATCCTCCGCGTTAAGGATCCGGTAGGGATCACCTAATGTAGGTCGGTGAGAAGCTATTCCGCCATAATAGTTAGTGCCCCCTAACTGCACTGACAACGCCCCTGCCATCATCGCTTCAGAAATGCCGGCGTTAGGACTGGGATGTTTTACGGCATCACGGCGCATCATGCGCCAGGCATTCGGCGCATTAAGTCCCGCCAACCCCGTACTTAACCAGAGCAAACAGGCGGTCAGGCGCGCAGGGATAAAATTTAACACATCGTCCATCCGCGCCGAGGCCCATCCAAAGTGAGCGTAACGGGGGTTTTTGTAACCGACCATTGAATCCATGGTATTAACGGCTCGATATGCCAAAGCCAATGGGGCGCCACCCAAAACAGCAAAGAAGATTGGGCTCGTTATAGCATCCACGATATTTTCCGATAATGTTTCCACTGTGGCCCGGATCACTTCAGATTCGGGCAAGGTTCCCGTATCACGCCCCACAACTTGCGACACCGCAATGCGTGCAGCGGTCAGTCCTTGGCGAGTCAACGCCCGATAAACCTGATGACCAGCATCGACCAGCCCTTTCCAGGCAATCGTGGTCGAAATTAGCCAGACTTGCACAACTGCTGCCAAAGTCACGGAAACCTGACTTGCGGCCCATATCATTCCCCAAGCTATTCCCCAGACGAGAAAAACGGTGGAGAAAGTCATCAATACGCCCCACCAGATACCCGCAGTGCTATAGGGAGGCCGATTCGCCCAACGATCCCATTTATTAATCCACCAGCCCATTAAGACCACCGGATGCGGCCAGCCACGGGGATCCCCAATAAGTCGATCAAGCAGCGTAGCCCCCATCGCTAACCACCAGAAAGTCACCGATTCCATTGTGCCTCAAATTGACGCAAATCAATTGGAATACCTGCAACCACCAGAAAGACCTCATGAGCCACTGCCGCCACTCGCTGATTCAAAATCCCCAGCCAATCGCGATACTGGCGGGTTATCGGATCATTGGGCACAATCCCCTCCCCAACCTGATTGGTCACGACAATAACCTGACCTTGAAACACGGACAAAGCTACGATTAATTCATCAATCTCCCGAGAAATCTGGTCGTCGCTAGACTGATTGAGAAACATCCAGTTGCTGAGCAGCAAAGTCAGGCAGTCCACGACGACAATGCTATCGGTTGCATTATGGCCGCGCAACCAAGTACTGACCGCCACCGGTTCTTCAACCGTGATCCATGAAGCGGGCCGAACTTGGCGATGGCGCGCAATGCGGTCTGCCATCTCCGTGTCTAGCGCTTGAGCCGTAGCAACAAACGTCACCCGCCCTGCATCTCGGATTGCCAACTTAGCGGCCAGGGTTTCCGCCAGCCGGCTCTTTCCGCTGCGCGCACCCCCAATCAATAGTGTGACTGCCATCAACATTCTCCTCGGTTTGGAGGTGTTCCCAACCATTGGTGCAGGTAATCCCAATTCAGGTGCGTACGCAGATGATCAGCCCATCGGTCATACGCCCGAATTTTAGCCGGCTCCGTCAGTTGAATGGCCTGAGGTGCCATCCCTTTGTTTTGCCGCAATCGGTTAAGCCACTGTGTCCGAAAAGCATCATTGTGAAAAATGCCATGAAGGTATGTTCCCACGAGTGTCCCATCTGCAGTGCCGACACCGTCCGGCCAATGACGCCCTCTCGCATGCACTTGCGAAAAAATTTGAGCATCTGGAACCTGATTGGTTTCTCCCATGTGAATTTCATAGCCTTTTACCTTTGTCCCGTAAAAGGCAGCCAAAACAATCTCCCCTTCGACTAAACGCGTGTGCTTTTCAGCGGTCAGCACGGTGTCGTAAGAAAAAAGCCCAAGTCCCCTGGTTTCCGCTGACAACGATTCCATTCCATACGGATCCAACACTCTGGTTCCCATCATTTGAAATCCTCCACAGATGCCAAACACAGTTCCTCCGTGTTCAGCGAAATCCTGTATTGCGGCGGTCCATCCCGTCTCATTCAGCCATGTCAGGTCGTCCATAGTATTTTTGGTTCCTGGCAATATTACCGCATCGACGCCTTGAAACACGCTTGACGGATCCGAATCGAACCAAATTTCCACGTCCTGTTCTAAAAATAATGGGTCAAGATCGGTAAAATTGGCCAGACGGGGTAAAAGCACCACCACGATCCGAATAGCAGTGGAGAGTGATGGTTTTTTCGCGATTTGATACCCATCGGATTTAAGTGCCAAAGAATCTTCGGCCTCAATTCCCAAATTCGGTAGGTAAGGGATAACCCCCAACACAGGAATTCCCGTATATTCCTCGAGCCACGCTGCTCCTGATTGAAAAAGCTCAGGATCCCCACGAAATTTGTTGATTACTAACCCCTTGACACGACGGCGTTCATTAGGCGTCATTAGGGCCAGCGTGCCGACAATGGAAGCAAACACGCCCCCGCGTTCAATATCCGCTACCAGTAGTATGGTTGCATCCGCCAATTCGGCGCTGCGCAAGTTGGCGATGTCGCGCTCTTTCAAGTTCATTTCTACGGGACTGCCAGCACCTTCCATCACAATAAGATCATAGCGTTGGGCCAGGTACTGGTAGGACTCTACTACCGCAAGCCATAAATCGTCTTTCGATCCGTAAAAATATTGCTGGGCGGTTACGTGACCAAACACCTTCCCCTGTAGAACCACTTGGGTTCGATGATCACTAGTAGGCTTCAACAGCACAGGATTCATATGCTCATTGGGAAGGATTCCGGCTGCTTCCGCTTGCACCGCTTGAGCGCGTCCGATTTCCCTCCCTGAAGGGGTTATCGCTGAATTGAGCGACATGTTCTGCGCTTTAAAGGGAGCCACTGCCCAGCCCTCCTGGGCAAATATCCGACACAAGCCGGCACACAGCACGCTCTTTCCCACATCTGACGCACATCCCAACACCATCAAACTTTTTGCCATACTTCACCTCGTTGTCACTGCATCTGCGGAGAGGGGAATATTGCCACATGTTCGCTGAGGATGTTGTGCACCGCATGCGCTGCTTGCACCAAACCCGGACCACATTGCAGTATATTGCCATCCAATTCGAAAACCGAATGGGTTTTAATGGCTGACATTCTAGACGAGCCTACTCGCTCATTGAACGTTTCCGGATCAAAGGGCTTGCCGCACCATGATGCCAAAACGATGTCAACATTGGCTGTGACAATTTCGCTAGCAGTGAGCTGACGAAGGGACGCCGTGCGCCCTTCGACAGATTTTTCGCGAAACACATCGATACCGCCAGCAATTTCGATTAGATCGCTTACCCATCCGGTGCCACAAATAGGAGGATCCATCCATTCTTCAAAATAGACTCGTGGATGCCAGGGCAATTTTTCCCCACTCTGTTTGACCTGCGCAAATGCTTCATGCAACTTTTGGTTTAGTTGTTCGGCTCGCACAGTTTCCCCCAATATTCCGCCGAGAAGGGTAACTGTATCAAACAAATCTGTTAACCGATGGGGGTTAAGGTGCAAAATGGTCACACCCGCCTGACCTAATTTAACTGCTAGATCTTGTTGTACATTGGAGGTTAAAATGGCCAGGTCCGGCTTCTGCCGCATAATGCGATCAATGCTGGCTGATCGGAACCCACTGACTTTGGGCAAGACCAAGGCCTCCTCAGGCGCCGTGGTGTATCCAGAAATGCCGACGACCCGATGAAGGGCCCCCAGTTCATAAATAATCGCGGGAATTTCAGCTGCTAATGTCACAATTCGTTCCGGATACACGATGCCTGCCCCCTGTTTTCGGCTAGTGCTGTTGGCGGTAAGCCACCGCATGATCGGCCAACCGACGGGCCATGTGAAGATTTGACGGAAAATATAAGTGAGCATACCCTGCAGCCAATTGGGAATTGGCTACCCCATCTTGCCCTTGACCCTTCCATCCCTTTATCCTATATCCGGAAGGTTTCGCATCGTTAACAAATGTAGCTCTTGAATAATGGAACTCGTGCCCCCTAGCCATTTCTCCCGCAGCCAAAACAGGGCTGTCCACCAGCGATTCTATCTCCCTATAGCCTAATGCCGCCAATGTTCGCTGCATAGCCACGCGAATTGGGAGAACTGACGCCATAGGGTAGGTTTCCCCAGCATGATTGGTGATGGACTCCCCTAAATACATGTACCCTCCGCATTCAGCGAGAGTCGGCAATCCTCGGCGTAGTCGTTGGCGCAATTCCGCAAGATAGGGAGCATCGCTTAGGGCGCCTAGAAACTCTTCAGGAAAGCCCCCACCCAAATAAAGGGCATCTGCGTCAGAAGGAATCGCTTCTCCTGCCAAGGGACTAAATGGCGCCACTTCAAGACCAGCGTCCTCCAACAGTTCCAGATTTTCCGGGTAGTAGAAGTTGAACGCGGCATCACGGGCAACTGCCACTTTGCCCACCGATCTCTTAGGCATCCCGGAAAACATGTGCCCGTGCGGTCTTGGCACTTCCCGTGCGCTATAAGCTAAACGCATGATGCGAGGCCAATCAAAGGTGTGGGAAATCTGGTCAGCCAGGCGATCCCATAACGCTGTCAACGATCCCCGCTCAATGGCTGGCAGCAATCCCAGGTGACGCTCCGGCATTTCAATAGCCGGGTTTTTTAAAAGATATCCCACCACCGGGAGATGCGCCACGGTTTCAATAGCACGTTGAACCAATGCAAAATGGCCGTGGCTACCAACACGGTTTACAATTATCCCGACAATATTGCCTGCCGCATCGAGGGACTGAAATCCCCGCACAACAGCGGCTGCGGTTTCCGCCATTCCCGCTACGTCGACTACTAACAGTACGGGTGTTTTGGTGATACGGGCAATTTCGGCGCTGCTGCCAGAAAATGATTCCAATTTCCTGCCGTCATAATATCCCATGACCCCTTCAATTACGGCCATATCGGCCCCAATGGACCCACGTTCCAATAGTTCTAGCATCCCATCAACGCCAGCCATCCAGGCATCTAAGTTGCGCGACGGCCTTCCGGTCACCGCGGTATGGTAGCCTGGATCGATATAGTCGGGCCCAACTTTGAACCCCTGAATCTTTAGGCCGCGTTGGATCAAGGCCGCCATCAGCGCCAGAGTTATGGTGGTTTTACCTACACCGCTATGGGTTCCGGCCACCATAATACGAGGAATAACCAAATAACAGCCCCCCTGACCGGATGATTACAAGCCAAGAAACGTTAAGGCGTTTTGGTGTAAGATCTTGGCCGATACGGCCTGCCCAAGCTCCAGCGCCTCAAAATCCTGAAGTTGCTGCGCCAAATCAAACATAGGGTAATCGGTGCCAAACAGCACTTGATCCTGCAGTCGGCCTTTCATTTCACGATGGACTTCTGGCGGTAGATATTTATAGCGCCATCCAGAAATGTCAAGGTATACGTTGGTTTTATGCAGCGCCATGGCGATCGCATCTAAATGCCACGGCCACCCTACATGGGCTAGCAAAATACGCAACTCAGGATGACGTGCAGCAATCGCATCCAGACGCATTGGTTGACACACGTCAATTCTCAGTCCTTGTCCTCCTGGTTTTCGCGCTCCAACACCACTAGTACCGACGTGCACCAAAAGCGGCAAATTTAATTCGGCAGCGGTTGCGAAAAATTCATCAAAGTCCGGGCTTGCCGGATCAAACCCTTGCAGTGTTGGATGAAGCTTGAGGCCCTTGAGTCCTAATTCCGGCAACGCCCGCACCCGATCAATGGCATCGGTACGCACCGGATCCACACTGCCAAACCCCCAGAACACATCAGGATACTCTCTCACAATATCAGCAATGCGCTGATTAGAGACCCCCAGACGTCCCGTGTGGCGCTCAGCGTCCCAAGCCAATAAGATTCCCATGACACGATGCTGGCGGTAGGTCTCTACCATTTCTTCCAATGTTTTGGGTGCCATCGTGCTATGAAAATATTCTTCAACCGACGGAATATAAGGACCCATGGATTCTTCCAGCCACTCAGCGGTGGCTAAGTGGACATGGGCGTCAATTGCACGAATATCAGAGGCCATTTTAGATCACTCCTTTAGCAAACCGTTGGGAAACTCTCGTAGTAAACACTACTGCAATTTTACGCGGTGAAGACGTGCCTGACCAGTGTCCCGGCACATTTGTCTACCTGCCGGCCCGGTATCGAAAAATTAATGGATATTCGTATTGTGAAATGCCATCCTGCGCCTGGATTCGCGATTGGTTAGAATTGTTTATGCTCCGTGTCAGTAATAAGGCAAGATAACAAAGGAGGCATGGGAAGCAGTTCATGTTGTTTCGGAATAAGTCGCAGTTAAAATTTTTTACAACTGCGCAACAACATAGCGTCGTAACAACACTGGACAGGCACCGACACCAATGTCCCCGTCACTTCAGGGACTAGATTATGGTTGGCGGCCCTCCCATTTCATCCACCCAAAAACTTGTCGGCATTTTTGGCAACGTATCAGTATTTCGGATACAGTGCTCCCAAACGGATTTACCATTTCAGTGCGGTTATCGCCACACGCTGGACATTTAATTGTGGAGCGTCCAGAAAGCCACAACAGTTCAGAAACCGGATTCAATTACTCACCTCCCCCTGGGTCTGGGACGACAATCGATCGCGGTCACTTGCTGGCCGGGGCCTTCGTGCCAGTACCGCAAACTCATTGGTCGGCACCATGAGTTCCCATAGTTTTGCAGGAAGAAAGGACGCCGTCATTCGTCTCCTAGCGTTATCCCACGAACCGCCAGTTAAACTATTCTCCGACTCCAACTGAGGGACGTCCCATCCCGCTTCGCGACCAAGGCCATGCACGTAGTCCAGGATCCGGAGAACCCCCTCGTCCAAAGTGCCATATCGTAAACCAGCCTGTTCCAAAGGGTCCGAGTCGTTATTGACCAACCATTGCTTCATAGCCGTAACACGTGGAAGAAAGACCTGTTGTAAGTCTTCCCGATCGCGATCATTGAAGCTTAAGCTCCAACCTTTAAGGGCTAGCTGATGAAAGTACTCCTCTTCTCCCATTTTACCTAGGAGATGGGTCGGGAGGTGATTTTGAAGGCTCTTTGCCAACTCCCAGGTTGCGGTCTCAGCCAACAACGCAGTGAGAACAAAATCGGCCCAGTTTTGGGGTGGATAGTCGAGCAATTCCATGCTATGGATCTGTTGTGGCGTCCGATCGAACTCCAATTCTCCCGCATGGCCCTCCTCCAAGAAGCGAAAGAGCGCGCGGGTATGGCCCAATTCTTCTTGAAGAAGAGCCGAAAGAGCAGTGAAATCATCCAATCGGCGACCATTTGGCAGCACCTTTAAATACCAGTGAGCTAAAACCCATTTAGTATCCGCGAGGCATAGTAACTCGTTCCGAACTAGTAATTTCTCTATTACCCCAGACGATTCGGTAGGCATTACACCACCCCCACACGGCGTCCTCCAGGGGACGCTATAATCGAAACCATTTGACTTCGGGAGACAATGCACAACTCGATCCAACGATGTTCATCATAGGTGGTAACAGCTTGGACGATAGCTAATGCCTGATTTGGGGCTGATACGCTGCCGAGATGACACAACGCTTGGTCTGAGGAGCGTCGTCCAAAGACCTCGTAGAAATCCAGCAATACTCCAATTCCTTTTTTAGGTTGATTCATAATTGATATCCTCGCCTTCGTATCCACCGTTTTCCTGAGTCAGAAATATCTGCTTTAGTCCACTGAGCGTTCCAATCGACAACTACGTCAACCTGGCTCACCTGGGGAAGTCTCATTAATCTGGTACAAATTTGATCTTGAATGTCGTCCCAGGCTGGGCACGCTAAACACGGATAAGCTAGATCGACACGCCATACACCGTTATCGCCGTTGATGCCGCGAATCATTCCCATATCCAATACACTGAGTTGAAAATGAGGATCAAGCACCGTTTTCAACGCCTCCACAATGGGATCTAATTCAGTCAAGTTGTCCACAGATCTTCCCCCCATTCTTCACGTTGCAACCGTCCGATTACTTCGGAATAACTAGGCACTCCAGATTTCCATTGGTCCACTGTATCCTCCCACGTGGCCAGAGTTCCCGACCAGCGACGGGCCGTCGGGTCGCATAGCATGGGAAATGGCAAGTCGAGCACTATTTCGTTCTTTTCGTCATCCCAGTGGGCAGGTACTACAATGCCTAGCGGTGTCGTCCATTGCAGGACAGATTTCAGCCATTCCTGCCGCATTGCGTCGTTTGATAATCCACGAATCCGATACTTTAATTGCGCTGTCCGAGTCTTGCGGGCGTCAGTAACACCAAACCATGACAAACCATGCGGAAACAACCAGTCTACATACTCCTGCACTTTGGCACGGGTCTCAGCCGACAAATTCCAATAATATTCGGTCCAATGCTCACCGTGGGAAATATGAAATTTTTCCTCGAAATTGACTTTACGCAATGCTCTTCGGTAAGGTGCGTAAGAGCAATGCTCTTCTAAGTCGAGAGTAGTGACGCGACCAGATCGATCTAACAGGGCTTGTGCTACGACAAATTCAATATAGTTTCGCAGCCGAATCTGAAGCATGTAAAAAACCTTGAATTTGTTTGGCGATGTACGGAAAATAAGGTCCTCGGGACTTTGGTCGAAATCCTCTAGCATCATAAACATTTGATGAGCATGGCCCAACTCATCCTGAATCGCCGCTGCGACGGCAATTTTTGCCCCGATGTCTGGACACGTCGGAAACACTTCGTAGCACCACGGCAATACCGAAAGTTCCAACTGGGCTGCAATCATCATGGTGTCAACCAAAGCGCGCCGATAATCCTCCGGCATCTCTTTAATCGACTCCAGAATGTGCCCCCCGTCGATGCCAACGCTAGAATTTATCGCACTCATTCAGCATTACCTCCTTTACTTTCTCGCAAGCAAATTGTAGGTACTGCTTACGAAGCAAAAATTAAATCGAGGGCTAGACCGACATTCCTCCGTCCACAGCAAGGACTTGTCCGGTAACGTACGAGCCTGCCGAGGATGCCAATAACAAAGCCGCGCCCACAAGATCATAGTCAGATCCCAGGCGCCGCAAAGGGGTTTGATTCTCTAGGAACTGCCGCGAGGATGCATCATTAAAGAGATGAGCGGTCATGCGTGAGGGGAAAAACCCGGGAGCTAATGCATTCACCCGAATACCTTTAGGTCCCCAGCGAACGGCCAATTCCTTAGTAAAAGTATTAATGGCATCCTTACTTACGCTGTACCCAATAGCGTCCATAACACGAGGATCCATGCACTTAAGGGCAGCGACAGAGGACATATTGATAATGTTTCCCTGATGCCGCTGTATCATATGCGGACCCACCGTTTGACACATCAAAAACGTGCCACTAACATTGGTACGCCACACCTGTTCCCAACGCTCTAAGGGCATGTCTTCTACGGAAGCCCCCCATGAACTTCCGCTATTGTTCACTAGGACATCGATTTGGCCCCACCGTGCCAAGATCCCGCGGACGGTCTCTTGAACAGAAGATGGCTGCGTGACATCGAGTGTCCACGCGTCACCATTCGCGCCATATGCAATCTTTAACTCCTCCAACGTTGTTTCGCAAGCATCGACATGACGCGCACCAAGTACGACAGTAGCCCCTGCAGCAGCGAATCCTTCCGCTATTTGTTTCCCTAATCCGCGACCACCTCCCGTAATCACCGCAATCTTCCCGCGCAAATCAAACAGTTGCGGAATCGATATGTCCATTGTTATCCACCTCCCCACGCATCCGATAGTGATCACGCAACTGCCACTTCATCACCTTGCCGAACGTATTACGCGGTAAGGAGTCGACAAAGATAATCTCCTTTGGCGTCTTGTAACTTGCCAAATGTGTGTGACATTGTGCAAGAATATCGCTTTCAGTAACGTTCTCTTGCACCTTTCTCACAACAAAAGCGACCGGAACTTCACCCCATAAGGGGTGAGCCTTGCCCACGACCGCAACCTCGGCCACTCCGGGAACGCGATAAATGGCATCTTCCACCTCAGCAGCATATATATTTTCTCCTCCCGAGATAATCATGTCGCGTTTTCGATCTACCAGGTGGACAAATCCATCGGCATCTTTGAACGCCAAGTCCCCTGTCAAATACCAAGACCCCGTAAAGGCTTTAGTAGTTGCTTCCTCATTGTCTAAATAACCTGTCATCGTTCCCATCGTTTGTACAGCTAAATTCCCCACGACATTTGCCGGTACCATGTTTCCTAAGTCATCCATCACCGCAACTTCCGAACCTAACCACGACTTGCCCACACAGTGACCAGGTTTCCCGTCCATATATTCAGTGGTTAAATTTGCAATGGGGCTAGCCTCTGTGCTGCCGATGCCATTAATCAGGGAAATTCCCGGCAACGATTGGCGCAAGCTCTCGCGAATTACCGAAGGTAATGGTGCCGAAGCGGAAAACCACACCTTTACACTCCTTAAATCATACGGTTCCCAATCTTGTTGGAGTAACTGAATGGCCATGGATGGCACCACAAATAAATGGGTGGCTCGCTCTGACTCAACCACGTGCAAAAACCGACTGGCCTCAAAGTGACGCATGGTGATTGCGGTTCCCCCCTGCATAAGGACCGGAAACAACGTGCATTCCGACCCTGCTATATGAAAAAAGGGAGGCACACCTACATACACCGACTCCGCGTCAGTCTTAAGTCCTAGCGCGTAAGAGAATATAGTCCAAACCACCGCTTGATGAGATCGTACGGCACCTTTTGCCCGTCCAGTGGTGCCCGCTGTAAACAAGATTGCACAAGGAGCATCAGCGGTAAGGTTGTGAAAAGGTAGGTCAGTATCATCATGTTCCGACCGCATTAGTTTCTGGTATCCCACTATCGAAGGATCTTGAGAATCGGATCCGATCCAATATTTTACCATATTATTCAGATTTTGCAGTTGTTTCACCAAGTCGAAGAATTCCGAGTCGAAGATTACCGCTATTGGCCGAGCGTCGCCTAGCTGAGTCCCTAACTCGAATGCCGTTAACCGAAAATTCAACGGAACAGCAACGGCGCCAATCTGGGTTATCGCATAATACTGCTCTACGAAAAAAGGGGTATTACGACTCAGAATCGCAACACGATCCCTCGCGCCTATCCCTAACGCAACCAATGCTCGAGATAGCCGATTAGCACGGGACGCTATATCGCCGAACGTCCACTGCTCGCCGCTTTCATCCTCCTTGAGCGCAACTTTGTTAGGATGCGTGTGCATTGCACATCGAAAAAGATAAGGAAATGTCATGGCTAATTGCACCGGAGTCACCTCGCATTTACTTGCTGGACAGTAAATATGATAGCGATACAATCCGCTGAATGTCAATACTTTTCAATTAATTAGAGGCTTCCTTTGTAGGTTTTTGTTTTGGGTACATTGGAGTTTCCGATTTTACAGATGCAGCCGTCCCCATCGGCAACCCTTCGCGGCATCTACGGTTCCTTGAGACAGACCTTATCATCCCCAGGTCCGATAGATAACCATTCTGCTCGGATGACTATACAGAAATTTGCGGCGAAGCGGATCTTCACCACATTAGTCCACCGTTATCAGGCGAACCGTACATACCCTCGTTCCAAAAGACCCATAATCTGATGCTCAATATCTTCAGGCGTTAAATTGCCGGAGGGCCGGTACCATTGCGGCAAAGACAATACTGCCCCAATAAGACTATAAACAGCAATATGGGGGTCGATGGGCAGAACTTGTCCTTGGTCACAAGCCGCATTATACAAAATACGCAACTTTAGCAAATACTCATGCCAACGTTTCCGTTGCATCTGATAGAAAGGCTCGTCCAATTCGCGTTCTAAAGTATTCAAGACCAGCACCGCAGTCGGTTGGCCTAGAACTCGCCGGATAAATGCCCTCAATGCCTCGGTGAATTTCACTAGAGGAAGCTTGTCTTCGGTCAAGATTACATCCCAGTCGTGAAGCAAGCCAATCATGGCTGACTCATAGATGGCCTCCAGTAATTGTTCTTTGCTACGATAGTAGTAATATATGGCTTGCCTCGTTACGCCAAACTGATTAGCTAACATCTCCAGCGTTACCCGATGGTACCCATGTTGGGCAAGCAATCGTGCGCCAACTTCAAGAATGGCTGTTTCTGATAGATTTTTTGATAAATCTTCCATGGCACCCTACCTCTGCTATGTTTTGGCAATCTACCCTATTTAATGCTTGAAATGGCAACTTCTACACCTTACCATGCTACAAGCGTTATACACTAACCACCCACAGAAAGCAGACGGAAATTACTTGCTAGCTAGTAAGATTATGGCATTACGCCAAAGTCTTGTCATCACTTACCACTATAGTACTTTCAAGCAACGAAGAACGATGGCCTCAGAGAAAAAACACCGCACACGCGCATCTTATCACAACCATACTACGACGTACTAAAACACCGCATCACTTTACAGGGTACGTGAGGGAAAAACATCCCTACGCGTTAGGGCGAAAGCCACCCGCCGGCGAATCCTGTGAGGGCGGCGGGTCTCATCCGAGACCGGGAAAACCCAAACGAGATTATCATAGGGTTTTTTAACCAGGATACACGTCGTATGTGAGGTCGGAGTCAATTTAGACCACAGTAGTGGGCGTTTAGGATTACGGTGGGATTCTAGAACCGGGAAGCCTTTGGTTCCGTCTCCTTCCGGGTTGTGAATGGGTAACCGAATGAAGCGTTCTATCGTTATGTTAATCCAAGGCAGTGACTTTATTTGGATGGTGTGGTTTATGAGGCGGGACGCGTGGGTTCGGATCTTGCATGCAGCCATGACTGCATTGGGTGCCTTATTTCTCGTGGCCTGTGGTGTGCTGCCTCATTCCCCCCGAGCGGCCCAACAGACGAAACACACTCCTATACCTATATCGATCGGATCCGTCCTACGGTTTACTACGGTCCCGCCAAGCTTGGTGATCGACCACAATGACCCGCGTGTTTTGGCTGTCAATACCAGTCTAAATCAGCTCATGTTGTATCGACGAATTAGAAATGGGTGGCACGAGCAAGTCTTGCTAAAAGCGTCGCTTTCCACACTCTTTGGTGCCGATACGCTGATATGTCAATCTACCGGATGTTTAGCAGCAGCGGAACTCGGGGGAACCGCATCCTCAGCTCAAATTATCGTGTTTTGCCAGGGCGCTGGATCAAAAAAATGGAGCACGGTATGGAGGACGACCGCACCGCTTATCGCAGCGGGAGCGACCCTACAACTCGCCGCTAATGGTCACGATGTTTGGCTCTTGTCAACAGGTAGCCCTGGTGCGGGTCTAATGCCAAAGTTGCTCTGGATGAGTCAAAATAATGGGCAGACATGGCGTCTTGTCGCTTCCGGTGATTTGCCGACAATCAAAGCTCCCTTTACGATACCCCAAGGCTATCCTACGGGGGTAGTCGCCTTGTCTTCGGGACAATTGATCCTGTCGCTAAGTCCTCGAGGCAATAGCGCCACGGTGGCCATCAAATATACGGCAGCCCCATTAACCGAGAATCCGTTGACATTTTCCGTTCCATCGACGTTTCAACCCATTATGGAATCTTTGCCTGCGATTACGGGTTCGCCAGACAGTCTACCGCTTATTGACCAAAAAGGCTACCTAGCGCTGGCCACTTCGTCCGCAGAATTACCATGGCCAGTCCATTCAACACATATCTTGACAGATGAATCACCCTTGGCCACCTCGGGTCTAGGTACAGCGGCGATTATCAATACCACGAAGATCCTACTTCTGTCGTCCCAAGGACGCGTTCTGACGTTGCCCATTCGTCGTGAATTCATAACCCCCCTTGTGACCGCGGTTATTGGACACCAATCCGTGGTGGTGTTGGGGAAGGACGGGACCTTGTGGGTTAACACCCGGACTGGTTCATGGCACCGTTTTAACGAGTCACGGTACAAATTAAAACCGTCATTCAATCGAGAAACAACAGAACGCGGTTGGACGGAACGCGAACTAAGACATGGCACCGACATCGGGTATCCCTATCTCTGTCGACTGCTCACGAGGCAGAATGGTCTCAGAGCCCACCCGTTGGCTGGACTATGATTGGCCGACATTGCGTGGAATATTGGACTCCTGCCAAAGCCGAAGCGGAAGCGGGTTCCCTAAATGGCGGAGGGCAGGCCCAACAAAACCCGGGCTTGCCCTCAGTATTTTTGTTCTTAATCCATGGAAATAAAGACGTTCTTCACTTCGGTATACATCTCGAGTGCTTCCATGCCCAACTCGCGTCCCATGCCACTTTGCTTAAAGCCGCCAAAGGGAGCTTCTAAATGTACACTCTTGATGGTATTGACGCTCATGACCCCTGCTCTCACTTGATTGGCTACTCGAAGCGCCTGGCCCACATCTCGGGTAAATATGGATCCTGACAAGCCATAGGTGGTGTCATTGGCCAGACTAATGGCTTCGGCTTCGGAATCAAAGACCTGTACAGTGGTTACCGGTCCGAAAATTTCTTCGCGTACGATGCTCATGTCAGGTTTCGCCTGGGCGAAAATCGCTGGAGCCAAGTAGAAACCATTAGAAGGAACTGCCCGAGTTCGGGGATCCAGTACTAGTTCAGCCCCTTCTGACACACCTTTCTCAACGTATTGTGCCACACGATTGCGATGGCTGGCAGACACCAACGGGCCCATCGCAATTTCCGGGTCTAGAGGATCGCCTATGCTCATATTTTGCACATGTTTGACAAAGTGATCGACAAAGGTTTGGTAGCTTTCTCGCTCAACTAAAATTCGGCTTCTAGCGCAGCAATCCTGTCCGCTATTGGCATAGGCAGATTGTGCTGCTAAGTAGGCCACTCGGTCGAGATCCACCCCATTGAAGACCACCGTAGGAGATTTACCACCCAGTTCTAAAGATACCCGCGTGATATTGGGAGCCGCTAATTGCAAAATGCGGGCTCCGGTGGTTGTTTCTCCGGTGAAAGCCACTTTGTCCACGCCGGGATCCGCCACCAACGCTTCACCGGTCTCACGCCCAGGCCCCGGAACAATGTTTAGCACCCCGTCAGGCAGTCCGGCTTCGGTTCCCAGCCTTCCCAGCAACAGCGCCGTTAATGGCGTGTAGCTTGCTGGCTTTACAATGACGGAATTGCCCGCAGCCAAAGCAGGCGCCACCTTCCACGCCGTAATCAAAAACGGAAAATTCCACGGAACCACCAGGCCAACCACACCGACCGGCACGCGCAAGGTGTAATCAAATCCAGCGGCAGATACGGGGATCGTGTGCCCATAAATTTTGTTGGCTGCCCCAGCGTAATATTCGAAACAATCGGCCGCAGTCAACACTTCATCTTTGGCATCCCGAATCGGTTTTCCCACTTGACGCGTTTCCCACCGTGCCAGTTCATCAGCTTCGTCACGGATCCGCTGCGCTAACCGTAGCAACGTTTTGCCCCGTGATGTCGCTGAGGTGGCCGACCAGACTCCTGTGTCAAATGACCTTCGCGCAACCCTAATCGCTGCCTTGACATCTTCGCTTCCGCACTGGGCCACCTCGGCTAATACCCCACCCGTGGCAGGTTCCTCCACTTCAAAGAACCGTCCTTGAAGTGGGCTTGTCGGATTTCCATCAATCCATGCCAGCCATTTTTCCTGTGCCATCACCTAACCTCCTTGACCGTTAGAAGTAGAACGAGGTAATGCCCCCATCAATGTTAAGCTCGGACCCTGTCATCCAAGACGATTCTGGCGACGCCAAGTAAACGGCCAGGTGGCCAATATCTTCCGGCTTGCCGAATCTGCCCATAGGAATCCGTGCAAGACGCAATGCCTTAGCAGCTGGATCCGTCAACAGCCATTCCATTAACAATGGAGTTTCGATGGGTCCGGGGCTAATAGCGTTGGCACGAACCCCTTTTGGACCAAACTGTGCTGCCAAGGACTTGGTGAGCGCGAGCACCGCTCCTTTGCTCGCTGTGTAGGAATCTTGGGGCACGGTACAGCCCACCGACGCCACAAAAGAAGCAATGTTAATCACGGAACCGCCTCCGGCCTCGATTAACGCGGGAATGCCGTATTTACAGACCAAATACACTCCCTTTAGATTCACGGCTTGCACACGATCCCAAACGTCGGGCTCGGTATCAGTCACCGAATGATCGGCCTCCGGCATTATCCCGGCGTTGTTATAGAGCACCGTAATCTTTCCGAAGCGCTTCATCCCTGCCTCCACTGCCTCGCGAACCGCATTATCTTGGGTCACATCGGTCACCAACGTCAGAACATCACCGTCGGCATCTCGAATGAGTTTTTCCGTCTCCTGGAGTCCTGCTTCCTGGGTATCCAGCGCAATTACCTGTGCGCCTTCTTTGGCAAACATTGTTGCCACCACTTGTCCCATGCCGCTGCCGGCACCCGTGATCAAGGTCACCTGATTCTTCAACCGATCCATCAATTCATCCCCTCATCTGCTAAATCCGTTCAAAATATCGCTCGCGTTCCCATGATGTGACAACGGCATCGTACGCCTCTTGTTCAACACGTCCAGCATTCAAGTAGTGTGCCACCACATCCTCCCCAAAAGCCGATTTGGCCGCCGCGCTTTGTTCAAACAATTCCATGGCTTCGGTCAGCCGAGTAGGTACGCGCGGCAAGTTTGGGTCGTTATAGGCATTGCCACGATACTCCGGCGGACACGGCAATTGATGCTCCACTCCCCACAAACCGGCCGCCAGAATTCCTGCCAACACCAAATATGGGTTAGCATCGGCTCCCGGCAGACGGTTTTCCACATGTAAAGCCTGTCCCTGACCAACTAACCGCAACCCGCAGGTGCGATTATCATAAGCCCAGGCAACATTGACTGGTGCCCAACTGGCCGCTGCATACCTTTTATATGAGTTCACTGTTGGAGCGTAAAGCAAAGTCATTTCCCGAGCTAGAGCCAATTGACCAGCCAAGAAGCTTTGGCCTATCGATGATAGTTCAACATGGTGGCCTCCCTTAGAGGCAAAGACGTTCTGGCCAGAATTACGGTCCAAGAGGCTGACATGAACATGACAACTGGAACCGGCATACCGATGATCCGGTTTGGCCATAAAAGTCACGGCCAAATCATGCTGCAAAGCGATTTCTTTCAATCCATGCTTAAACACCGCATGATAGTCGCCGGCTGTGATGGCGGGTCCATGCAGCCAGTTCATTTCATATTGTCCTGGGCCGGCTTCACCTTTTGCAGAGATTAAGGGGATCCCTGCACCCTGCATTTGCTGACGCACTTGACGATAGAAAGGCTCGAACTTCGTGCTTTGCAAAAAGTGATAGTCCTCTAAATAGGTTCCCGACTGCCGAAGGTCCTGATAACCCTTGGCTTGTGCTGACTCATAGGTTTCACGCCACAGATAAAACTCCAGTTCTGTAGCCATAATTGGCTCGAATCCCATTTTTCTGGCGCGCTCAACTTGGTGAGCCAATACCTGCCGTGGCGAAATGGCTACTAGGTTTCCATCGTGGTCGTATACATCGGATAATATTAATACGGTGCCGGGAAGCCAAGGCAATTCACGGATGGTCGATAAATCAGGATGGGCTGTCCAGTCACCATAACCTTCCTCCCAACTCATCATGCGATATCCGGACGGTGTCGTCATTTCCATCTCGGTACCTAAAAGATACTTACAAAAGTGCATACCGGGTTCCACGATATCGGTTAAGAAGAATGCAGCGGGAATTCTTTTGCCGACAATTCTTCCTTGCAAATCTACCAGACCAACCATTACCGTATCGATGCGACCGGTTGCTACTGCTTCTTGCAATTGGTTAAGGGTTAACGTCCCCGGGCGTGTTTCCATGACACTGTCGGACCCCCCGTGTTGGCAAAAGTGTGGGCAACAGAAAAAGTTCTAAAGTACCGAACATCCATCGGAATGTTAGTAATCCTTCAATACATTGTTTAGATATAGCGTAACAATTACAAACGTAGCACAAGTAACCCAATGAGTAAACCAAAATTTGAGGTACGACGCACTTTCATTCTGGATCAGATTCTTCCAACAAACGGCTCACATTATTCTCCAATGGTGCAGAAAGTACCACCATGGTTTCCGCACGATGAAATCCGCGAATACGGCCAATATGATCAAATAACAAACGCTGGAGATGACCGTGGTCGGTCGCCCGAAGTTTTACCAGGCAATCAAAACGCCCTGCCACCATATAAGCCGACTCCACTTCAGGAATTTTTCCTAAGTCATCCAGCACGTGATAAGAAGCTTCGCCTTGTTCGGTTTGTAGGGCAACCCAAGCCACCACCGAATATCCAAGGCGAGGCCAGTCAATATCCGCCTTATACCCCCGTACATAGCCTTGTTGATTCAGCTTTTTCAGCCGTTCATGAATTGTAGCGCGCGACATTCCTAAGGTATTGGCAATTTCTTGGAGCGATGCCCGAGCATTTTCCGACAATGTTTTTAAAATAACGCGATCCACTTCGTCTAAAACTGCCATGAATTCACCTCCTGGTCATTGTTTGCAATCCCATTTAGCACATAATTTTAGTATACCAGGGGAAGACGTCGCGATGCCTAGAGCTTACAGGCCCGAAGGGCTGTCCGGTTGTCTATGTTTTCTCCTCATAGTTCGACAAAAGACAGTTCTATCCTAAATCGCCCTAGCCCATCCGGGATCGTCTAAGAACCAGGCATCTGCCTCTTGGATTTGCCTCAAGTCTTCAGGGCGCCAAATTTCATACACGCCCACGGCAATCGCTTGTTGTTGCAACAGACTGACGATCCCAGAATCATAAGATTCCTGGTTTACATGCACTGCACTAGCCCCGACATGACGTGCCAAGTCTGCGACATTGTCATAAAGGCCATCCAACAATAGGGCAATGGCGATGTCAGGATCTTGCTGCGCCAGCACCTTTAGCAGCCCCGGGTTGAACGACGATACCAAGACCCGATCTTCGGCGTGAAATTCGTGAATCGCTCGGGTCAGTTGCGGTATCAAATACGGGGCATCACGGGTGGGTCCTTTGAGCTCAAAGTTTATCAGACACCCAACATCCATCGAAGCCAAGACATCCGTCATTTGGGGAATATGTTGATTAGACAGCGAACCGGCTGGATTACGCAGTACAACCTCTTGCAAAGATGTCCACGAAAGTTCATAAACCGCGCCTTTGCCGTTAGTCGTACGGTCGATTAAAGGATCGTGCATCACAATCACTTGTCCATCCCGGGTCAACCGCAAATCACATTCGATCCCGGTTGCCCCGGCAATGCGGGCTGCCTGAAATCCCTTTAGTGAATTTTCCGGCCACACCTTGGGCAACCCCCGATGCCCCCATAGCACCGGACGCGATTTGTGAGGATAAAAGTCCATCTATAAGTCCTCTCCCATCAATACACTGAATAAATTTTGCACTTGTGACTGATACCTAAACTCCACATCAAGGTGTTCACCGGACTCCACAAAATATAGCACGTGTTGCTCACGCGTGGAGTTGCCATCATGGTGATGCCCCGGACCCATGCCATGGTCAGCGCCAACCACCAACAACCCGCTCATCGTTAGATGCCACCATTGCCAGAAATCATAAATCTCCCGATCTATACGGGTTGCTGCGGCCAAGTATTCCGGTGATTCGCCTCCATATACATGTCCCGCCCAGTCCACTCCCATGGGATGCACCAGAAGAAAATCCGGACGAAAGGTCGCGGCCATCACTTTTGCTTGCTCAAATACCCAGTGGTCAGGCGTATCCTCAGCCTCGTAAAGCGTGTTCGCGGGCAAATCGTCGCCTAATAAGTCTCTCCACCAATGGAATCCGACTACGGCTGACGTCCGTCCTGCACGATGTTGCTTTTTGAGGAAATGATCCGACGTCAATGGTCTCCGATGATCGTTATCGGTGAACTGGTGCATTTCGGGATTCAGGCCAGAAATGATCGTAGCATAGTTAGGATAAGACAAGGTCGGGATGGCAGCCTCAACCAGGAATTGTTTCAAGCGACCCTCCTTAACCTCTTGGGATAACAACGGCAACGCCGGCTGAGCATAAGCAGCCAAGCCATCGACAAGAACAAATGCTAACGGACGAATTTTCTCCACCACGGGATCCTCCCTAAAATATTAAAATGTTGTTTAGTTGACTAAGGCAACAACGATTCTCGTAATAATTGGTGAATTTTTAATACATTGTCTTCAAAATATTGACGTGTACCCATAGGCTGTCACTATTTGATCTTAATTTTTCTTTATTTGTTCAGCCATGACAAGCAGGAATTACAAAAACCACGTCGAATTACCACTGTGGTCGATAGTAATAATCTGTGATCCTTCCATCTGGGCTGGAGTTATGGAGAATGCCCGATACAACTTGGGATTTGTTGTTTGCGTATCTGGCTATGACTGTGCCTTTTTCACCGGACGAGGAGGTGTCGGGTTATTATCCGACCATTGATATGTTTTGGATCTTACCAAACTTCTATACAAGGCATTCTGTTTGACAAGGACGGCGTCCTATTTGATGCCTATGCCCTCTGTGATTCGCTTCATAAGACGCGAAGGCACTTGCTCACGGCGCTTCATGGGCCATGGGCGGGCGAGTTATATGACCAAACCATGGACGTGACCGACACCATTTCCATGAACGGCGCCGCGATGATTGCCTCGCTCGAAGAAGCTACCACACTAATGACTCACGTTATTCACCAAGCCTCCAAACAGCCCTGGGATGCGTGTCGCCAGGAAGCCCGATGGCTCACAAAAGAAGCCGATGCACTGGTCGATATTAGCAGTGTCCCTCCGATTCCAGGTGCGATTCAGGCGCTGAAAACTCTAAAACAACATCATGTCCTGATTGGCATTGTCACCGGTGACAATCGTCAGAGAACCCAGCAACAACTCAAAAACTGGGGTCTTGATTCGTATGTGGATGCAATAGTGACCGCAGATGATGTCACGCAACAAAAACCCGATCCACAATCCTTAAACCAAGCCTTAGCCGCTCTTCACTTAGAGGTGTTTCAGGCAATTATGGTGGGTGACAGCATTAATGACTACCGGATGGCGCACGCCGTAGGGATGCCGATGGTGGCTATTGGCTACGCTATCGATACGCTTAATGATACAGTCCAGGCGATTCTGCCGGACTTGCAGTCAGTTGTCGTCTCTCAATAACGAATATCAAGGAGGATCGAATATGGCCGATCAATTTTCCAGCGAAAAGCTTAACCCCAAATTAACCCGACGTCGGGTTTTGAAATATGGCATGGGTTCGACCGCGGGGATTTTAGGTGCCGGAACATTAGGCACGTTGTTGGCGGCTTGCGGCGTGACCTCAACTCCGTCGGCACCCAAAAGCACTGCCATTCCCAGCAACGGCGATGCAATAGCCATGTCGCAATTAGTGGCTGATGCCAAAAAAGAGGGGCATCTCACAGTGATTGCGCTCCCTCCTGACTGGGCCAATTATGGACAAATTATTAGCACCTATCAAACAAAATACGGTATCCCGATCAATAGCCAAGCACCCGACGATTCCTCTTCCCAAGAATTGCAGGCGGTCACTACATACAAAAATACCGCCAGCTTAGAGCCCGATGCCGTTGATGTGGGACCGTCGTTTGCTGCGCAAGGAAAAACCGAAGGCCTTTGGGCTCCATACAAAAATACCCATTGGGACACTATCCCAGCCAATCTTAAAGATCCCGACGGCTATTGGTGCGGCGATTACTATGGTGTTGTAGCCTTTGGCGCCAACCGTGATATTGTTAAAAATATGCCCGAAGATTGGTCGGATTTGCTAAAGCCCGAGTATCGCAATATGGTTTCCATTGATGGGGACCCGCGTACCGCGCAAGATGCCTTTATGGCGGTGTGGGGTGCCGCTTTGGCCAACGGCGGCTCCCTGGACGATATCACCCCCGGAATTGACTTTTTCCAAGAACTCAAACAACGCGGAAACTTCATTCCTGTGGATAACTACCCGGCAAACATTTCCAAAGGCACCACCCCCATTGCTCTTAAATGGGACTATCTGCTTATCGGATATAAGGAAGAGTGGGCTGGCAATCCTCCTATCACCGTAGTGGTTCCGCCCTCCGGCGTTATTGGCGGGTTTTATTGCCAGGCCATTAGCCGATACTCATATCATCCTTATGCAGCGCGGCTGTGGGAAGAATTTTTGTACTCCGATGAAGGACAGCTCTTATATCTCCAAGGGTTTGCGCATCCGGTACGGTATAACGACCTGGCAAAACAAGGAAAAATTCCTCCGGCATTGGCAGCCAAACTGCCGCCAGCGTCAGCTTATGCCAAAGCCCAATTTCCAACGGTTGCGCAAACCAACAAAGCGGCTAAAATTGTACAAGCACAGTGGGGACCAAAAGTGGTCGGTTCATAAGAACGCATGGGTAAAAGGAGGGCTACATTGATGACGGAAGTCGCGATAGCCACAAAAGCCCCCCGGCTAAACCGCGCTGCCCGTATTTGGACGATGGGTGTGTGGTTTTTGCCTTTCGGATTGTTTGCCGTACTATTCTTGTTCTTGCCTTCAATTGGCCTGTTCGTCGGCAGCCTAACCGGAGGGCCTCACGGCCTCACGTTAGACAACTTCGGCCAACTGTTTCAAAGTCAATACTTAGATGCCTACAAGGTCAGTGTGGAATTGAGCGCCGCTACCGCCGTCATTGGGGCGGTAGTGGGCGTAGTGTTGGCATGGGCTATGGTGGGCGGCGGATTGCCTCGCTTTCTCCGCCCTTTCTTTCTCACCTTCTCCGGCGTAGCATCCAACTTCGCCGGCATCCCCCTTGCCTTTGCTTTCACAGCGAGTTTAGGTCCCGTGGGAATGGTTACTCTATTTCTTAGCCATCACTTGGGACTCAACCTATATCAATCCGGTTTTAGTCTGTTTGGTTTTAGTGGTTTAGTCATTACCTATTTATATTTCCAAATTCCGCTAATGGTCCTGCTAATGGTTCCTGCCTTGGATAACATGAGTCGGTGGGGAGAGGCGGCCATGAATCTAGGAGCCAGCCCTTGGCAATTTTGGTGGCATATTGGCCTGCCTATTTTGCGATTGCCTTTGTTAGGTGCTACGCTGCTGCTATTTGGCAATAGCTTCGGTGCCTATGCGACTGCATATGCCCTAACTTCAGGTATGATAAATCTAGTTCCCATCGTAATCGGACAGGAACTGAGCGGCAATGTGGTTTTTAGTCCTAATTTGGCTGATGCACTCGCCGTCGGTATGATCTTGATTATGATTACCATTTTTGCCATCTATTTAATCACGAACCGTAATGTTGTGAGGTGGCAGCGATGAAAGGATCCCGAGGATGGTCGTTCATTGTCGCCGTGGTGGGCTTTCTCTATTTTATCGTTCCGTTGATTGCCACGGCCCAATTTAGCATTCAAGAAGGACCTGCTAAGCCTTTTTGGGCAGCCTACACAAGCATCCTGACTTCACCATCGTTTTGGGCCAGCCTCCGACTGTCGTTATTCATGGCGTTAGCCGCTGTCGTGATCGGCCTGGTAATCATCGTACCTGCGGCCTACTGGGCATTTTTGCGGGTGCCACGGATGCAAGCATGGGTCGAATTTGTCAGCATCCTCCCATTTGTGGTGCCCCCCATCGTATTGGTGTTGGGACTCGTCCATCTTTATGGGAATGGCTATGGCCCACTTTCTGCCCGCCCCGTCATGTTGATGGCCGCCTACGGAGTTGTTTCCCTCCCGTATTTGTACCGATCCGTCGATAATGGCCTGCGCTCAATGGATGTTCGCGCGCTTACCGAAGCCGCATTGGGACTAGGATCCTCCTGGCCACGAGTCATGTTTCAGGTGGTATTGCCCAATCTGCGCACAGCGCTATTAGGGGGAACCTTCTTAGTGTTTGCCTTAATCATGGGTGAATATGCCATATCAAGCATGCTAGGCTTCAATACCTTTGGAGTCTACATGTTGCTTACCGGACAAACCCGGGCGCACGCTGCGGCAGCCTTGGCGTTAATTAGTTTTGCCTTAGTCTGGTTATTGGTCGGCGTTATGCAAGCGGTCAATCGGGGCAATGTGACCATTGGCGGTTCACGATAATGTCGGACAACAAAAAATCTTGTTAACAGGAGACTCTTATGGCCTTTCTTGATATCCAAAATGTCCATCGTCATTTTGGTTCGCAGCGCGCCGTAGATGGCGTCAGCATTGCCGTAGAACGCGGAGAGTTCATCAGCCTTCTAGGTCCCAGCGGAAGCGGCAAAACCACTTTACTCCGAATCGTTGCGGGCTTCGAGCACCCGGACTCAGGATCCATTGTGGTCGAAGGCGAAAATCTTACCCGCACTGCGCCGCAAAAGCGCAATATGGGTATGGTTTTTCAGTCCTACGCGCTGTTTCCCAACATGACTGCAGCGGATAACGTGGCCTTTGGCCTGCGTACCCGCCATGTCCCGCAAGCCCAAATTCGACCCCGTGTCCAAGAACTGTTAACGTTAGTCGGTTTGGGCGAGAAAACCGAGCGGTATCCCCACCAATTATCGGGAGGAGAGCAACAGCGCGTCGCACTCGCCCGTGCGCTGGCTCCCAACCCACGTGTACTGTTGCTGGATGAACCACTATCCGCCCTCGATGCGCGGATCCGCGTTTCGCTTCGCGCAGAAATTCGACGCATTCAGCGCACCTTGCACATCACCACCTTATATGTTACCCACGACCAGGAAGAAGCGTTGGCAATGTCAGACCGCGTCGTGGTATTTAATCAAGGTCGGGCTGAACAAATAGGCACGCCGGAAGAAATTTACGACCAACCCGCCACATCGTTCGTGTCCAGCTTCGTTGGCACCACCAACCGCCTTCGTGCTGAGGTTACCAACCCTTCTCAGGGCCTTTGCCTGGTGGGGGATCAAACCGTACGAGTCAATCAGCTTCCTGAGTCTACTAATTCCGGAGCCACCGTGGAATTGTGGATTAGGCCTGAACGCATTCATTTAACTGCGCAAGGATCCGAGGAAACCAATCAATTAACCGGCACCGTCGAAGACGCAATGTTTCTCGGTGCCCGCATTGGTATGCGTATGGTGGTCGGAGATCAATCAATCATGGTGGATTTGCCCCGAGATCCCGGAAGACCCACTCCTAGACCCGGAGATTCCGTTTCTGTCCACTTTTCGCCCAACCTTACGGTTACTACCCTAAAATAGCAGCAAGTGGCGCATCCCAATCAAGGATCCGCCACTTGCTCTTTTCCTACGATCTCCCGTTATTCGTCTGCCACAATTTCCTCGTCGAGTGAGAATTCACCATGCTGTAATATCGCAGGGCCTTTGAAATGATAACGGACCTTTAAGAGATACCAAGGAACCAAAACTGCCAATACAATCACAAGCACAACCGGGGTGTAGTTAAAATTCGCCAACGTAATCGGGCGCACCACCGGCAACGAAAACAGGATGCAAATAAACACCACCCAAGCGACAGCTAAGACACCTATCGGACGGCTGAAACGCCCTAAATTCCACGGCCCAGGAATAAACCGCTCTTTGTAAATCAGCTTTAAAAATGCCGGGGCGACGTACGAAATGAAAAGCCCAATGACCCCAATCGAAGTCACCGCAGAATACACCACACTGCTCCACAAAGCGGGAACCGCAAGCAAAAACGCCAGCACAACCGCAAGCCAAATTGCGTTATGCGGTGATCGGATGTGATTTAATTTGCGCAATTGATTAGAGGCTGGCAGCCCGTGATCCCGAGCAAATGCATAAATCATTCGCGAATTGGCCGTAACCGATGACATCCCACAGAAAAACATGGCGACCAGTGCGATGATGAATAGCAAAGTTCCCCCGGCGGATCCTAGTCGGGAAGTAAATACGTAGAGCACAGGATTTGCAGCTGCTAATGTCTTTGGCAACGACGGAATAGCGGCAACCATCCCTAGTAACAAAATGTAGCCAACGATGCCCGATATGGCGACTGACAACACAATGCCCCACGACGGTGCGTTGGATGCGCCAATCGTTTCTTCAGACATATGGGCGGAGGCATCGAAACCGGTAATAGTATAAGACGCCAACAGTAGTCCAATTAAAAATCCATACCACGGAGAAAAACCGGTTTGGGTTTGTACCCGATGAAAAATAAACGCCCATACATCAGGATGGTGAGGTGCTAAGAATACCAAAGCCCCGACAATGAGCAAAGCACCGCCGATGTGCCACCACACACTGACATCATTTAGGATAGCCACCACACGCACTCCATTGATATTCAAAAACGCGTGGGCCAAAAGCAATACAGCGTAAATGGCCAAGGTGGCCACTGCTCCGGCTTGGCCCGCTACTGGAAAGTGAGGAGCATATTGATTAATTAGGGCGTCGATAAAAATTGCCAAACCATAATCGATTCCCGCAGTGATGGCCACTTGGCCAATTAGATTAAACCAGCCGGTAAACCACCCCCAACCCGCACCTCCCAGCATGCTGGACCAAAAATATAGTCCTCCAGTGGTAGGATAGGCTGAAGCCGTCTCCGCCATATTGAGTGCCACGAATAGCACAAAGATTGTTACAATAGGCCATCCATAGGCTGCAGCGGCTGGACCCGACGCTGAGAGCCCAAAGGCAAACAAGGTCAAGGGCCCACTCAAAATGGAGATGATAGTAAATGAAATAGCGAAATTGGAAAATCCGCCCATGGTCCGGTACAGCTCTTGCAAGTATCCGAACCGCTTCAGCTCTTGCTCGTCATGTTTAATAATGTCCTGTTCGGCTCTCGTTTTCACATGCAACCCTCCTGCCACCGTTTATGGAGTATTTACCCGATATTGCAGAACCAATTCTGTGCGATTACCATGGTAAGGAAGCTAATTCGTAGGACTTTTAGAATTCATCACGATAATACGTCAGTGAATTCTATCAGTTTATGACATTTTAACGGAAATTTTTCGATTTTACCATCATTAAATCAAAAAATTTTGGAGGCCAATATGAGCCATTATCGTCCTTGGGGGATGTTGCAGATCCGCGATTCAATTCCTACACTGCGGCATATTCAGTTTATCGTATTTGATGTGGACGGGGTTTTGGTAGATGCAGGCCAATCCTACCCGCTCTCTATCGTAAGCGCCGTAACCTATTACAAAAGGTCTTTGCCCGGCATCGCAGCCAAACCTCAAGACTGTGACGTGACGCTTGATGACATCCCGTTATTTAAGGCAGCAGGAGGATTCAACGACGAATGGGATCTCACCTACGCTGCCTGCCTATGGGTTACTTGGTGTCACTTTTATCATGATGCCCCAAGCTTGGCGAAATTCATCCAGGCTTTGTCTTGGGCTGGTGGCGGTATCAAAGGTGTCCATAAGGTGATTCCAGAGACAAAGGTGCTCATAAATCAATGGTGCTCATACCGCACAATTGCGCAAATTGCCCAAGAGTATTATGCTGGCTCTCAATTGTGTTCCACCCTCTTCGGAGCTGCCCCCATTGTTCACGGCCTCGAAGGATTCCACCATCTAGAACAGGATTTGGTGCCGCCGCCTTTACTCGACCCATGGAAAGACCGTATCGCCATTTATACGGGACGCAATAGAGCTGAGACTCAATTAGTGTTGAATAGAGCGGGTCTAGCAAAGTTGTTTCCCGACAATAGGAAAATCACGTCAGACTCTGGATGCATAAAGCCTAACCCAGAAGGTCTAGAACTTCTGTTGCCCATGACGGCCGGTAATCAAGTTGTCTTTATAGGAGATACATTAGATGACTTGCGCACGGTACAAAACTTTCGGCAGCAACATCCCCAGGGACCCGACCTGCTCTTTGTAGGGGTCGCAGGGGGATCTATGGGTGACCAAAGTACAACCCTATTTTTGGAGCATGAGGCCGACATCATCACCCCTAGTGCCGCGGCGTTTCTCACAGCAATCGCAGATTGGGTCTAGCACCGGGGCAGTCGGACAAAAACCCGACTGCCTTAATTTGCTACCTTTTCCGCCTCTTTTGCCATAGCCGAAAAAAATTGCCCGATAATGATATTTGCTACCCCTGAAAGCACCCGTTGCCCTACTCCTGCGATGGTGCCCCCGACATTGGCATCGCCTTGATAGTGAAGATCCGAACCTTCCGGCGTCGAAGAGACGGTTACGGTCATGTTCACGTCTACAAAACCTCCAGGGCCTTGGCCGTGCATGCGCAATCGGTAGGATTCTCCGGGATGCATATCCTCCATCCTCATTTCTCCAGAGTACTTTCCTTTAATGGCCGCCACACCCATTTCCATTTCAGCATGATAGCCCCCTTCCCCGTTAGGGGTAAGCGACTTCAATCCAGGCATAGTCCGAACCAACACTTCAGGATCGATTAACAATTCGTAGGCTTGGAAGGGCCCTACCGCCAGAATTTTGTGACCATCCAATTTCATCTGGTATCATCTCCGTGCTATCCTAGATTTACGGCTCAAACGCCGTACGAAAGAAACGGTCCGCCGCGGGACCCAGTGCTTCACGAAGATCTCGAAACAAGCGTCCCGCGGCATAACCAGCCCATTCGGCAGGCAACAGACTTTCTGGCAACTGCGGATCAATGTTGAAAAACTTGCGAAACTCATGCACGAGTTGAATGCGGTGAACAAACGCTTCGTTGTCACTCCAGTTCTGCACCTGTTCTTGCACTGGATGCCACTGCTCAATAAACTGCTCATACAAAAATCGGATCCTGTCCAGGTCCCAACAACGCTTGACTAGTTGATCCGAATCCCCTAAATGATCGGCCAAAAACACACTGGCTTCGTCCTGCCCCAGGTATTCGTCAATGATCGATTGCAGCATGGTCTCAATCGCATTAGGGGAAATCCAAGTTGATTGGGCAATTTGTCCCATCCCGTACCACGCTAGTTCTTTTCGCAACTGATCACGCAGCGTACGACGGGTCTCTGCGACGGCGTATACAAATACCCGCCATTTGTTGTCCCACGGATGCGGTTCCGGGTAATACAGGCGATCGGTTCCATCCTTCAACCGGCGCAATCCTGCCCGCGAAAGAGTATAGTGGCTGTGTTTGCCAATGCGCGTCACCACGGCAACCCCTTTTTGCCGCATCCGCAACAATTCTGCGCGTACAGCTGTTTCAGTCACACCAAACTCGGCCATCAGCCGCACCAAACTTGATGCACGAATCGTTCCGCCATGGTCCAGAATGTAATCTCCAAAGATGGTAAATATCAAGGATTGCGATCGCAATATCGTGCCCCCTAAAGGCTCTTAATGCGTTTCCTAGTTCTTAATTAAGCCCTGTCATCCGCCAGCTGCCGCAATGCCCGCCGATCAATCTTCAATAACGGAGTCCGCGGCAATTGGTCCAAATACTCGCAGTGGTTGGGCACCTTATAACCTCCGATCTTTCGGACATTCTGGCAAATTTCCTGGGTCAAATCATCCGAAGGAGTGTAGCCGGGCCTTAACACGACCCACACTTTAACTTCGGTCCCCTCTGGCGTGTCCCACGGCGTAACCGCCGCTTCCAGAACCGCCTGATGTTCGGTGACAGCGGCCTCTACTTCCACCGGCGAAACCCATAAGCCGTGGACTTTGAACAGATCGTCCACTCGTCCTGCAAACCAGAAAAACCCATCCTCATCAAAATAGAGCGAATCCCTAGTACGCGTCCACGTCCCAATAAAAGTGTCTTGGGTTTTATCAAGTTTCCGCCAATAGAATAAAGGTCGGGTAGCACTTTTCACCCACGCTTCGCCCGGTTCATAAGGTCGATCAATTTCCTGTCCATCGGGCGAAACCAGACGCACTTCGCAACCGAAAACCGGTTTCCCTAGGCTTCCACGCCGATATTCTTCGGGTCGATTGGCAATCCATTCATAGGTAATTTCAGAACTGCCGATAGAATCGAGCACTTCTAAGCCAAAAACCCGGTAAAATTTTTCAAACAGCTCCGGCGGCATTTTCTCCGAAGCCGATACAACCATAGATAATGAAGGCAAATCAATGGCCGGCGTCTCATTGTTCCACCGTGCCAAAACACCTTTGATCACCGTAGGTACTGTAATCCATTTGGTCACGTGATACCGCTCTAAGGTATCAAGCACTCGATCGGCCGTGGCCGCATCCCGGTGAATGACTGCCGTCGCCCCGTAATATAAAGGAATTAATACCCCTGGCCATAATCCATGGGTAAAGTACTTTTTTGATGTGGCATACACCACATCGGTCTCCTGATAATGCCAAAATTGCCCATGGCGCGATGGCACTAACTCAAAATCGCGTGCCAAGTGACAAATTCCCTTGGGAGTTCCAGTGGTGCCTCCAGAATAAAACATATAACAGATGTCGTCCACATTGCGCAATACCGCAGCAAAATCGGTTGGCTGTCTCGCCGCTAAGTCCTCCCAACTTGACATTGGCACATGGATTAGGCCGCTGGTTTGTCCTCCACGAACGAACACGTGTTTTAAACTCCCTGGAAGAGAGGATTTTATAGCAACAAGTTTTGGGACGTTTTCTGCATCGATAAAGAGAGCAGACGGCTCTAAATCTTCCAGGAAATACGCCAAATTATGTGCCTTAAACAAGTCTGAAATGACTACCGGCACAATCCCGGCACGGATTGCTCCGAGCCACGCTGCTATATATTCCAGGCTATCGGTACCAAAAAACAATATGCGCTGGTTGGCCAAGATGCCACTTTGGGTAAATGCCCAGCTGGACTGGCAGACCAAGTCCCGCAAGCCGCGATAGGTGACAATCGCGCCATCCGCAATGACTGCAGGCTTATCAACAATCGTACTGTCAACATGTCGGTCGAGAAGGCGCCCTGTCGGATTAAAGGGATTCTCTGGCTCGGGATCCCGCCAATTCATCCATTCGGGACCGTAAACCTTGGCCAGTGCGTCTCCGATAGGGCGGAAAGCAAATGGTTGCAACACAGTTCCCCCCCTTATAAATGCTGTCATGCTGCCATCGCTAGAATTTTCCAGCCCTTACTCAATAGGCCAACGGGTTTGGGCAATTTCCTCGAGGCCCGTCTGCTGCAAAATCTCCGGAATGACACGCTTGACGTTGTCGTAAATTTCATTGGCGTTCAACGTTAATACCTCACCCTGGTCGACCACAATCCGTCCATTGACCAATACCATGTCAACGCTTGATCCCGTGGCACTGTAGACCAAATTGGCCACGGGATTATATAGCGGCTGCCATTCCGGGGATCGGGTGTCAAAAACTGCTAGATCTGCTTTCTTCCCGGGCACCAACGCCCCTATTTCGTCGTCCCACCAAGCGCAACGGGATCCATGCAACGTGGCCATCTCAACCAGGGTCTCCGGGGCCATAATGGCGGCATCCATGCGAACCTCTTTATATCCCCCAGCCGCCATGCGCATTTCCTGGACTAGGTCTACAATCCCCGACGAGGCGTGATCGGAACCCAGTCCTACTGAAACTCCCATAGCTAAGAGCTCGGGAATCTTTCCCATAGTCACATTGCCATAGCCATTGTGGAAACTTGAGCTGGGGGCAGCCACAACTTTGACATCGTGGTCCCGGAGCATTAAGAGTTCAGTAGGAGTGGCCCATCCCATATGAATCAACAGCAAGTTTGGGCCTAGCGCTCCGAGTCGATTTAAACGTTCGACTTCGGTATATCCCGTTCCGCCTACTGAGCTGTCTCGAGTCTCTTTAGCGAAACATGCATGCGCTTGAAAGCCAATTTGATAGTGCTCCGCCATCTGCCTCATTCGCGAAATAAGGGCATCGGAAGCGTTGTTGACCCCACGAAAGCTAAGGCTTACGCGAATGCGCCCGTTCTCACTTTGATGAAACTTTTGCACCACCGCTTCACTCCGTTGTAATGCTTCTTCAGTGGTTTCAACAAATGTAGCGGGTAACGAGCCAAACGAGGATTTGGCGATATCCATCGCGCTTTTGGCAATCACCGCCCGTATTCCCGACGTGGATAGCGCTTGGACCGTTTCCTCAGGGCTATAGTTCCCCGGATCAATCATACAGGTCACACCGTGCCGCAATTCTTCCAAGGCACACAGCGCTGTCGACCAATAGGACTGTTCGGGATTTAGATATCCTTCGTACGGATACATCCGTTGGAAGAGAAATTTTTGGCTGCCCACCTCATCGGCAAGGCCTCGACTCAACTGAAAACTACTATGGATGTGTCCATCTACCAGCCCTGGCATAATTAAACGGCCGGGAAGCGAGCGCATGGTGGGTGCAGAAAATTTTTTGCAAATGTCTGCTGTGTGCCCGATTTCAACGATGCGATCGTCCTTGATGGCAATGGCACCGTTTTTAATCACACGCCGCTTTTCATCCATGGTTAAGATCCAATCCGCATCGGTTAGTAATAAGGTGACGGGTTCTGGCATCAGGATTCCTGCCTTTCGTTACTTTTCTGGGTTCACACGATGAAGTTCACTGCCAACCTTGAGCTCTAACACCACATTTTCCGTATCGGTCTGCCCCGGCATTGATCGATGTGCAATGCCCCTCGGGATAACAAACATTTGCCCAGCCTGTAAAGTCAACTCGCCTAACTCGGTCTCCCAATGGATTGACCCTTTGATACAGAAGATCAATTCCTCGTAATCACAGTTGCGATGCCAAAACCCCATCGCTTGCTTAGTACGCTTGGATAAGTCAACCTTCAACCCTTCTGCAGTGAATAATGTTTGCGGAGTCCCTTCAGCTTTATCGTAATTATCGGGGATTAAGTCCTTAGAAAATACATCAATCACTGAAAGCTGCAGTCCTGCGGGGTCCACACGGTCCACGGTAATCGGGCTAGTAGGCCGCTCAATAATCACATTACGTCCGTTGACCGTCATTTTTTCAGTAAAGCTCATAATCATTACACCTCCTGGGATATTAGGGATTCACGTTGTAAAAACCAATGAAACAAGCGATTTGGAGTCATAGGCAACTGATTGATATCGATGCCCAGGGCATCTGACACGGCATTGGCCAATGCAGCGGGAGCCGTTTCCGTGCTGCTCTCGCCGACTCCTTTGGCCCCAAGTGGCGTAGTCAGGGAAGAACCCTCGGCGTAGTCCATATGATCGATGATTAAGTCGGGCGCATCAGGAGCGGAAGGGACAACATAATCCATAAAGGTTCCTGTCAATAACTGTCCCTGATCGTCGTAGACCATCTCTTCCAACAGGGCCGCACCAATTCCATGCAATGCCGCCCCATAAATTTGGCCCTCTACGATGGCAGGATTCAGTACCTTGCCAATGTCATGAACCGTGGCATAACGATGAATCTTTACGGCAAAGGTTTTGGAATCCACTTCCACAGCCACCACATCAGCCATAAATCCATAAGTGCCTGAAGAATTAACGCGGTCCTCAGGATCCACCGATTCTCCCAAGGTAGGGGGGGTAAAATAGGTTTGCACAGCTAACCCAGGTTCCATGCCCGGAGGCAATGAAGCCACATCCCAATGAGCGATTCCTGCCAATTGCTTCAGTGTCAAGGCACGTGCGGGTACTCCTTTCACCTCGGCTCGCCCACTAACCCACTGGACATCGTCTCGGTCAGCCTCAAAAACATGGCTAGCAATGTCTAACAGTTTCTCCCGGATTTGTTGCACGGCAGAGAAGGTCGCGACAGCGCCGGTGGCAGCGAATCGGCTAGAATAGGCGCCCGTGGCGATGGTCCAGTTTCTGGTGGACGAATCCATCCCGCCAATCACCCGGATGTCCTTGGGATCGACCCCTAAAATATCTGCAGCAAGTTGGGCGGCCACAGTTTCATGACCTTGCCCTTGGGCGCAGGTACTTAAGGTTATGGTCACGCCCCCGGACGCATCCACCTGAACATGGGAACCTTGACCGGATCCGCTCTTAGATCGATGTGGCTTACGATCTTCGGGCGGCTCCACAATATCAATGTATCCCATATTAGATACGGAGGGATCGACTCCTACCGCTATGCCAATTCCAAACAACCTCCCTTGGCGACGGGCTTCTTGCTGCTGTTGACGCAGTTGATCGTAATCCGCCCGCTCCAGCGCACGTTCTAGCGTCGCCAGATAATCGCCCGAGTCATAGTAGCCTCCCGAAGGCGTTCGATACGGCATCATGCTATGGGGAATTAAGTTAATGCGTCGGATCTCGGCCGGATCTTTTCCTACTAACGCAGCAATTTTATCCATATGGCGTTCCATGGCAAAGTACAAGGCCGACACACCATAGCCTCGATTGGGCCCTGTGGGACATTTGTTAGTCATGACAGCAATAGCTTCCACATCAAGATTTTGAGTTTGGTATCCACTAACCAAATTTCCCGTTGCCCGAAACAGACTTCCCGGCTCAGGTGCACGAATATACGCACCGACATTGTCCACCAAGCGCATTCGCCAAGCTATAACTTTACCCACATTGCTTACCGCCGCAGTTAAATCGGTTAACCGATCGGTACCGCTGGAACTAGCTGCTAATGCTTCAAGCCTATCTTCAAGCCACCTCACGGGAACGCCAGCAATTTTGGCCACCAAGGCCATCAAGACCATGTAGGGATAGATGCTAATTTTGATACCAAATGCGCCGCCAATATCTGGTGGCACGATGACCCGCAATTGGTGTTGGCCAATGCCTAGGGCCCTAGCCATTACGGGGTGCATACTAAAAGGGCCTTGGAAATTTGCCCAAATGGTCACGGTATCTCCCTGCTCCCAGGTTGCGATCACCCCGTAGGTCTCTATCGGAGTGGAACTGACTTTGGGATACCAATAGCGGCCCGTAACCACATGGGCGGCCTCTTTAAAAGCTCCGTCTGGATCACCATAACGAAGGTGGCGATGGACAGCCACATTATGGCCAAGCGCGTCATGAAGCACGGCTGAACCGGGATCTAAAGCCTCTTCAATCCCGAGTACCGCAGGCAAGGGATCGTAGCTAACTTTAATTTTAGCCGCCGCGTCTTCCGCAATGGCCCGAGTGCGTGCAACAACCACGGCCACCGGTTCCCCCACATACCGTACTTTCTCCACCGCAATTGGGTAATAATCAGCAGGAACCGGCGCTGCAACGACAAGAGGTCGGGCACCGGCCGCCAAAACATCTTGACCGGTCACCACAGAGACAACACCCTTGACCGCAACGGCCTCTGAGACATCGATGGCCAAAATTCGCGCATGGGCGTGGGGACTGCGCAGAATTGCCGCTTCCTTCGTTCCTGGACGCGTTGCAATATCGGCCATAAATTGTCCTTGACCCTGAAGCAGCCGCAAGTCCTCCTTGCGGGGAATAGACCTCCCGGTCCACTGAGAGCTTTGTTTACCTGACGTCGCCACATTACCCCTTCTTCCCGGTATTGATTAGGCACTGATACTGGTTTTGCCGTAGCGAATCACTCGACCATCATCATCCAACGCAACACGGCCCAATTGACGCAACCGTTCCAAGTGGGAGAGAGTCTCTGCCATGGCAAATCGCATTTGATGCGCGCTTAATTGCGTGCCGAAGAGTTCGACACATACCTCAAATGCCGTCTTTGGCTCTACTACCAAGCTCTCCACAATATCCAAGCGTTGTTGATGGTGGGACAATAACTCTTCAATCCGGTGGTCGGCTCGTGAAAACGATCGACCATGGCCTGGTAAATAATGCTCCGCAGACAACCGCTGAATTTTCTCCAATGATGCTAAGAACAAATCTAGGGGATCTGGCTCACATCCCGGCCACAGGCCAATATTCGGCGTAATTTTGGTTAAGATATGGTCACCGGTAAAGACCGTTTGACTCTCTGCCTGCCACAAGCACATATGTCCGTCAGAATGGCCAGGAGTCCAAACCACTTCAAGTTTCATGTCGCCGTAATCAACTACATCTCCGTCTTCCACCATTTCTAAACGCTGCGGCAATGGAACGACATCATGGAATTGCTCACCAAATTGAGTTTCTATCGCCGATGCCCACTCTTCAACCATGCCATGACGCCGAAATTCATTGGCCACTGCCACTGCCTGAGGCATGGTTGGCGCCCAGACTTGGGGAACCCATCGCGCTTCCACCCGATGCATATAGACCGTCCCACCCAACTGATCTAGGAGCCAGCCTGCCATGCCAATGTGATCGGGATGATAATGGGTGATGTATACATTGTGCAGCATCCCTGGTTTAATTCTGTATTGCTCTAAGGCCTTTTGCCAAACGGCAACCGCTTCGTCGGTATGGGCCCCGGTATCGACGAGATCCCACCCGTTCTTTCCTTGTATCAGGTAACAGTTCGTAGCGCGCACAGGATAGGGCACCGGTACCTGCAGCAACTTGATGTCCTCAACCATTAATTTCAATGGGAACCCTCCTCGGCATTGCTGATGTATACTCCTTACCGCTTAGCATCATCATGGCGTGACGAAATCACGGCAGAGACCGCGGCAATAATATTGTGGTATCCCGTGCATCGGCACAGATTTCCCGACAACGCATCGCGAATTTCCTCTTCGGTGGCTTTGGGGTAGTGGGCGACAAAATGCGCCATGGTGGTTAATATGCCAGGGGTGCAAAACCCGCATTGCAACGCATGATGTTCTAAAAATTCCTGCTGCAAACGTTGCCCTAGCGGCAGGTCCTTGACCCCTTCTATGGTGACAATTTCATGACCAGACGCGGAAACGGCTAATGATAGACAACTACGCACCGGCACACCATCCATCAACACTGTGCAGGCACCACAGACGCCATGCTCACATCCAATATGGGTACCCAAAATCCCGACTTGATCGCGAAGGAAATCGGCCAGACTTTGCCGGGCTTCAACTTCATACTGTTGGGGACGCCCATTGATAATCATGTCAACGGTTACCACACTTATCGGTTCCATGACAGGTCTCCTTTAACTCCAACTCGTGTCAATACGCGGCTAGTCAACACCCCTGCTAAGTGACGGCGGTAATTGGCAGACGCATGTAAATCTCCTTCGGGATTGACGGCTTGGTGTACGATGGAAGCCGCTCCGTCTATCACTTCCGGGGTGAGTTTGGCATCAGTCAAGTATTGCTCTGCCTCGTAAACACGAAACGGCACCTCCGACACTCCGCCTATCGCCAATCGCGCGACTTGAATAGATGCATCGTCATCCAATGTAACAATGGCCAATGCGGAGACTAGGGCAAAATCCCCTGTTCTCCCTGCAACCTCATCGAACGCGAACCGAGTATGCGCCATGAGTTTAGGAATTCGAATAGCTGTCAGCATTTCATGAGGCTCTACGGCACTCATCAAATACGACAAAAAGAATTTTCCCGCCGGTAAGATTCTGGTTTGACCGACCGATTGCACTAGCATTTCCCCATCCAGCGCCTGGACTGCAAGAGGTAGCTCAGCCGCAGGATCGCAATGCACTAAGGAGCCGCCGATGGTGCCGCGGTGTCTTATCGCCAGGTGGCCAATGTGCCGTGCTACTAACGGTAGGACCGGCGCGTGTTGTTGTATAACCGGATCGTCAATTAATCGTTGATGCCGTATCAAAGCCCCGATTTCCACACAATTCTCCCAGTCCCGAATCTCTTGAAGTTCGGCAAGATCATTGATATCCAATAGGATGTCGGGATCAGCAAGACGCATAGCCATCAGGGGCAGTAAGCTTTGACCTCCGGCCAAAACTTTAATTGAACCCTTGTATTGATTTAAAGCATCCAGAGCTTGATCAAGAACTACAGGACGAAGATACCGTGTGGGAGGGAATTTCATTTCTGGTCTCCTTTTGTCCAAAGGTCTGTCTTTATAATACATATTTTTATAGTGCGTTGTCAATACGTATTATATTGTTTTGCAATTAACCCGTCAGAGGGTTTGAGTCGGCGGGTGTATTTCTGAGGTTTGCAGTATGACCCTGGCGGATTGGCATGGCAGTGGGAAGCCACCGCCCTGGGGAATGGGAGAAGTTATGGTCAGATGACCCCGTCAAGTTGCTGCGAGCGGAGCAAGCTTAAGCACTGGTAGCCAGGTCGTCGCCCCTCGTGAATCCACCATTCGGGCACTTCACGAGCAGATAGACAGGATGTGTCCAGGCGGCACAGGGGCTGTTGAATTGAATAATGAAAGCGTCTCCTGTGCGCTGGTGAAAAGCCGATGACGCGGAGCTGGATTTCAAAGCCTCGTGGTGGCAGACGGGACAAGGTATTTCTGCGGTCCACCGCCCGTGTGCATTCCTCAATTTGCATATTCATGCTCTCTGAACGTGGTTCATTTGGGCCGTAACGGGCCGGTTAATGACCTAAAATAATTTTCTGTTATTATGTGTTTTGAGCCGTATGTGAGTTGGCAATGAAACATAAAAGGTCGGATGTCAATGTACTCAACAATGAAACTCCAGCTTCAGCAGTCTTACGACCGTCAGGCCCGGGAACGGGATCAGTTCGGCAAAGATCATTGGAAGGTGGCGGAGCGTGCCCTCTTTTTATCCACTCTCCGGGAACATCACTTGAACCGACTCTTGGAAGTTGGGGCGGGCACCGGACAGGACAGTGTGTTCTTCCAAGAACACGGCGTGGTTGTCACCGCTCGGGATCTGTCGAGTGAGATGATTCGTCTTTGCCGCGACAAACATCTCGATGCCCGCCAAATGGATATCTACAATCTTGACTTTCCGCCGAATAGTTTTGATGCAATATGGTCAATGAACTGTCTGCTACATGTTCCCAAAGCGGATCTTGCCGAGGTGCTAACCGGTATCCGCCAGGTTTTACGAATGGAGGGAGTGTTCTATCTGGGGGTTTACGGTGGGCCAGATTCGGAAGGGATCTGGGAGGGTGACAGCTGTGAACCCAAGCGCTTTTTCTCGTTTCACACGGATGAGTCTCTTCAAAGGGCCGTAGCGCAACACTTCCGCATCTTGTGCTTCCGGCCCGTCGACTACGGCCACCCATTGCTTCACCTTCAGTCCTTAATGTTGCAAAAAGTGTAACTGCGACTCCCGCTTAATACTTGGCAAGCGATTCATGCGGACTCTCGGGGGCGTTAGCTCCACAATAAAAATGACGACGGTACTGCATAAATATGAACTGCGGCTTGGTGAAAACCGAACACGTCTCAAGAAAGCGAGAGGGCATACCCCGCCGTATGCGGCCGGCTACGCCCTCTCGCACGCAATTTCGGTTCCACGGTGCGTTCGGTCTTCTGAGAGCCTGAGTGTCCAATTAGACTTACCACCACTTTAAATCAGCAAACCAACAACAGCTCGATCAAATCACTTCACAGGGCACATTGGCTAAAACACATAAAGCGACGGGCTTTTCCCTAACCGTTAAGTCCGGGTGCTTTAGCTACCACGGGATCTTTAGACATTACGCCCGACACCCATTTCCCATTGATCTCCACTTCTACCGTGGAGCCCATCGGAATGGAAGTAGGCAGATAAGCGTACGCAATGCTCTTTTTCAGGGTATACCCATATCCACCGCTCGTGACCCGTCCGACAATTTGGTCGCCCCACTGGACGGGCTCCCCGCCTTCGGCTACATATTGACCTTCACCTATCACAATGCACCGCAGCCGCTGGGAAACCCCCAGGGCCTTTTGCTTTGTCAATGCCTCTTTCCCGATAAAATCCTCTTTTTCGAGCTTGACACAAAACCCCAGTCCCGCCTCATAAGGCGTTGTTTCCGGGGTAACATCCGCCCCCCAGACCCGATATCCTTTCTCGAGACGCAACGAATCGATCGCGCGGTACCCTCCCGGTACCAAGCCGTAAGGCTGTCCTGCCTGATACAAAAGGTTCCACAGCCTTAGTCCATACTCCATGGGGCAATAAAATTCCCATCCCAGTTCTCCGACGAACGTCACCCTCGAAGCCAAACATAAGACGTCTCCCACAGAAACCCACTGTGCCGTCATATAGGGAAAAGCCTGATTGCTAATGTCCTCAATGATGAGTTCCTGCGCAACCTCCCGGGCTTTTGGACCCCATAAGGCAATGCAGGCATATTGTGACGTCACGTCTTGCAAGTGCACAGTTCCATCCAGGGGCAGATGCTTCTTTACCCACCCCATATCATGATGTCCAAAGGCAGTACCGGTAATGAGGCGAAACCTATCCATGCCTAACCGTGCAACCGTCAGATCACACTCAATGCCTCCTCTGGCATTGAGCATTTGCGTATAAATCAATGATCCCACTGGTTTGTCCAAGTCGTTGTCACATAAATGCTGCAAGAGTTGAAGAGCTCCTGGTCCTGAGACTTCAAACTTGCTAAAAGAGGTCTCGTCGAACAGTGCTACGCCCTCTCGCGTAGCGCGATGCTCTACTCCAATCGCCGAAGACCACACTTGTCCCGCCCAACCTAAAGGACGCTCAGATTCATCATCAACCTGATTGGAGCGAAACCAATTGACCCGCTCCCAGTTGGCCTTCTCGCCAAATTCAGCGTCAAGTGCCACCAGCTGCGGATAAACTGGAGACTCCCGCAGGGGGCGCGCACTGTGGTTTTCCTCATGCGGGTAGCGAATGTCGTAATAAGTGGAATAGATTTCACGTGTTCTTTGCAGCGCCAGGCTTTGACTGCGATACTGAGGTCCAAAACGCCGAATGTCCATCTTCCATAGATCTAGCGAAGGCTCTCCCTCTAGAATCCATTCCGCCATCATGCGACCCACGCCGCCCGCTCCGGCAATTCCGTGAGCGCAAAAACCCGCGGCCACAAAAAACCCATGAAGCTCCGATTCGCCTAATATGAATTCCCCATCAGGGGTAAAGGCTTCTGGGCCGTTGATGAAAGTTTGGATACCCGCTCCCTCCATTGCTGGAACCCGTAAAATGGCGCCTTCCATAATTGGTGTAAAGCGATCCCAATCAGGAGACAACAACTGCCCATTAAAAGTCTCTGGAATGCCATCTAGGCCCCAGGGAGCAGGCGTTCTTTCATATCCCCCCATCACTAGACCACGCCCCCAACTGCGGAAGTACACCAAATTATCGGGATCCCGCATCGTAGGCAAACGGTCCATAACATTGGGATCAACATCATCAAGCGCCGTTGTGATAATGTATTGATGCTGCATTGGGATTACCGGAACATGAATCCCGGCCAGACGCCCAATTTGTCCTGAGTACATACCGCCGGCATTGACCACAATCTCGGCTTTAATGACCCCCTTGTCGGTCACCACTCGGCTTACCCGTCCATGTTCGGACTCAATCGCTAGAACCCGCGTGAAGGTATTGATTTCTGCGCCACGCTGCCGGGCGCCTTTAGCTAAAGCTTGCGCAAGATTGCTGGGATCCAAATACCCGTCGGTGGGTAAATAGGCGGCACCTAAGACATTTTTAGGGTCCATCAAGGGAAACAGGTCGCGCGCTTCTCCAGCTGATATCAACTCTAGGGGCAACCCGAATGTCTTGGCCCAGCCTGCCTGGCGCTGCAACTCCTCAAAACGCTCCGGTGTGGAAGCCAATCGCAAACTCCCTACCTCTCGCCATCCCGGGTCGACCCCAGTGTCCTCTTTGAGCCGACGATACAACTCTGCGCTGTACATCAACATTTTGGTTAATGACACTGATGAGCGCAATTGTCCTACCAATCCCGCCGAATGAAACGTAGAACCACTGGTCAGTTCGTTGCGATCCAATAAAACTACATCGTGACAACCAAGCAGGGTCAGGTGATACGCAATGCTGGTCCCGGCTACTCCTCCGCCAATAACCACGACTCGTGCTTCTGATTTCATTGTTGCCCACCTTTGTCTAGTTTTTTCTGGCGCATCATTCCAATATCTGAAGCGCTTGTTCTACAGCAGCACTCTGCACCGCCTTCTGCACTCGGTAAAAATGGCGTCTAGCATATTGTTCAAAATCAAAATCCAGCTGAGACACTAAACGCTGTACTGAGCCCCAAAGGGCTTCACGCAAGTCCGACATGACTCGCATAAGGCGGATGGCAGCTACATGAGGCTGCACGTCGGATTCTTTGAAATACAGACGAGCTAACGTTTCTTCTTGAGGCGGCAATAGTTGTTGGTTAGAGGCAAAGTTGCCTAAATCAAAATAAGGCGTTCCCAGCCCAGCGTATTCCCAATCCACTAGCCACATCCGATCATCCTTCGAATCCAACACAAAATTTGCAGCCAACAAATCATTATGGCAAAGGGCAGAGGGTTGAACTGGCAAGCATGCTTCAACCCTCTGCGCTATGGTAAGCGCAGCCTCCATGGCCTGCCTATCGATTAATGGCGTATTGCGCACCAATTCCCAGTAGTGTCGAATCACATGAAACACGGAAAATGATTTGACTTTAGGTGTAGTATGGTGAATTTTCTGCAACAGTTCCACTACCTGTGCCATACGCCTTGGTTGGGCAAGGTCGTTGGACGACAAAGTACGGCCCACAACATAGTTAGTAATCAAGATGCGTTGGTCTCGTAAATAGTAGCGCACCAAGGGAGCTACTCCCAACTCACCCGCGGTGACTGTGGACACATATTCTACATCGCGGTCAATGCCCAATTGTTCAGCCCCTTCGCTTCCTAATCGGACAAAGAACGCCTCTTCTGCGACCTGCACCCAAAAGTTTTCATTGGTCATGCCGCCGGAAATTTTGGTCACTCCTAAAGAGTGAGGTCGCCATGCGGGAATCAAAGTTTTCAACATTTGCTCCAAGTCATCACTCAGGCTCGTCATCGTTGCCTACTCATCCCCTTACTTCGCTCCAAACCCAAGACCTTACAGCATAGATTGACGGGATATTATTGCCACGCTATAGTCATACTGTTGAATATTTCTCATATTATACAACGTTCCGTAGCATTTTTTACAAATGCGCCTAACATTCGTAATATTTCTTGGGAATCTATGAGGAAGCTGAGAAATCGTGAGTTGTGAGGACAAACTCCTTCACTTTAAGCCAGGTCTTACAAAAAATCTTTTAGCATTATAGCGTCAAAAACCATTAAATCATTACAATCCCACGCCTGCCGCCCGACTTTCATTGGCTGTCGGTTTCGGTGATTTGCGTCTTAAGCATTTGTGTGCCAAGCCAAAAGGCTGATCCTATCAGGATAACCAGGGCTAAACGACTAACCGAGTACACCCAATTAGGCGTAAACATCACGACTTTGCCTAACAAGAAGGAAAACAAAGATGCGTGGTAATAACGCCATAACGTATGATTAAGCACCGCGACAGTGAGTCCAAAACCTATCAATACCAGAAGCGATCGAACCCACCCTGGTGCTCGCAACAGCCCTTGCACCCCTATCCAAGAAACAGGACCTAATAAGAAAAAGAAGTAGCGACCTTGAAGAAAACTTGCCCCAGTAGCTTGTGTATATTGCCATTCGACAACCCACAAAATGAAGACACCTACTGCAATCAAGGTCAAGGACAGCCATCGGTCCTGCCGAAAACGTCCTACAACCAGGCCGCTCCCAATAAGCACGACCCACATTCCCATCAACGCGTTATAAATTCCCATGGCATTATGCCATGGCGCCCACCAGGGAAAGTCAATACCAAACGTAGTTTGCACAACCATTAAATTACGCTCAAAAGATCCATTAAGTAGTTCACTATGAATCAGCCAACTTAAATTACGCGGGTCAGATCCTAACCCTTGATAGGTTAATGGGGGCAATAGCGAGTGATAGCGAGCCCATGTCAATAAAAGCCAGGGACCAGCAATGAGTGCCGCGGGGATAGACGCCTTCAGCAACCACATCACACGTTGATAAATTTCCGGAAGACTTGCCCACAGTTGATAAATCACAAAGGGAATTGCCACCAACAGAACAATATAGGCTTCTTCTTTGGTCCATATTGACAATCCCGCTAAAACTCCATACCCTACTGCAACCCATCCAGAGGCAAGTCGCGCTGGGCGCTTTAACGCCCAAAGGGTTGCGGCAAAAATCGCCAAACTTGCTGTATCAGCCGCCATATCATTGGAAATGACTCCCCCCAGCATCTGAAAGGTAGGCACCAACAATGCAAATCCCAATGTTAATCCTATCCGTACCCGTGCTAACCTTACCGCAAAAGACATTACAATGTCCCATACGATCCCTGCAATACCGAGCCAGATAGCAGTCACCAGACGAGCCCCATAGGCTTGTGCAGTCACATCGGTCACGTGAAGAACCCGAAGCAGCCATGCAATCGGTTGGTAATACAAAGGGGGGTAAATTGCCACATAATTCTGTGACCCAGCGCTGTTGGCACCCGGGTTACGACTAATGCGGGCGACATTGGACAACGCCTGTTGGCGATCTCGTGGGGTAATCGCCAAGGGAACTTCGGGATTGCTGAGTATAACATTACGCTCGGTGTCGTTGATTGATGCCAGTTCTGCAGCTGAAGGGCTAAATTGCCAAGGGGATTTGCCGGCGGCCACAACAACTTGCGCCGGAGGTAGGGGATGATACTCCATGTACTGAACGTAAGAAAAGTGTGCTGGCTCATCCGGGCCTTGCCATAGCGGCATCACACCCATCCAAACCGCACCTAAGGCAAAAAACAACAGAAAAATCGTGAATCGTTCCCTCCAGGATATCGCCACCAAAGCTCTCCCTTAATTGATAGTACAACTCACACCATTGTAGCATGTGTGCATAAGAGCTAGTGATTGACAGATTCCATCAAATTCACTGCACCTAATTTTCTCATCATTGGGACCCTCGCAAAATCGTTCGGCAGCACACACAACATTTCTTTTATGCTCTCCCGATCTCTAGTAAGGTGAATCAAACACACGCGGCGATGAATCGGCTTAACGAAAAAAGAGGTAATGTGGTCTTTCAATACACTGCCTAGAAACGGCAAAGATATCATCCAACGAGGCTTAGCCAGCATTTTTAAGGATACCCTTAGTGAATAGTATGGCCTGGATCTGCGGCGCATCGCCACGGCTATTCCGACGCCTTTGCCTGTGGTAAATATCCCTGACCGTGTGTTGGACTGTTTAAAGCTGAAAATGAACCATTGCTCTACTTGGAGTTTCAAACGACCCCCATGCAGTCATTAGCGCGATTTGGCACTTATGCGATGCAATTCGCCGCTGCTTATCACTGCCCTGCTCGCACCGTCAGGACAATATTCTAAAGTTTTGCGTTCTGTGTCCGTTCCAATCGGATCTGCCACCCCGACCGCTTGCGCCGCCTCCCGCAGAATCTGTCGGTTAGACCGGCGTAGCAAGGGGCGGCCATGTTTGCGCGACGGGAACAAGGCATCGGTAGGCTTCGCCCTTCGATTAGTGCAATCTTCCCCTGGATGTTCGTTCCAAACGGCATCGTGCCATTTCCAATGCGCAATCCGGTTCAAAGAGACCGTATGAGCCTCTTTTCTCGCCGCAACGGTTATTCATTCCGACGATTACGAAGTGAGACTTAGGCAACGGATTTCCTATCGCCCCTCGTGATCTCCCTCAAATTGCAGAATTCAATAGTCTGCTAGGGTCCCCTCCCACAACGGAGGTCGCGCGCCTCCCATCGGCTGCGTCGATACCACCCCATCAAAACACCGCGATTATCACGCAGACCGCTCTTGATATGTGTTTTACATTAATATATTATACGCATGTAACTCAGGAGGTGTTCCGATGAGAAATCGCCAGCCTACCGTATCCGTCCAACCCATCGAGGATGGTGCGTTTAGTCCGCAAGCGGCGTTGTGCCGAGCTTTGTGGGACCTGCTCATAGCACTCCTCGGGCTGTTGTGGCGAGTCTCGGTCCGTCTCCTCGCCCTGGCGGTGATCGTCGCGGGTTACGCCGTGATGTTTTTTGCCTTCCTCCTGATTTTTGCGGTGTTGTTCTCCCTGATGGGATGACAGGGCGGATCATGAGCTATCCCACATTGGCAGGGATTGGGACACATTGGCATATACGCGTGCCATCGGCCATGACAGCCAGAGTCTCATTCGTAACCGGCCACGCCCGCAAAAAGTCGTTTGGAGCCGTCATGCGCTCGCGCGCGCTGCTCAACGGATACACATGAGTTCAAGTGAAATCCGAACGTGGTCGGCATGGCGTCATGACCATCACAACGGTAATCCTGCGGGCCTATTGGAATTATGATGCCATACGGTATGATAAGATGATGAACGAACTGGCAGTGTTCGGACCGCCGAGGAGCGAGACAAACGGGCAGAAAAACAATCTATGTACGACCGAATGATGAGCCCCTGTGGGAGCAGGCCGAGCGAGAAGCCGGAACCGAGAGCCTCTCCACGGTGCTGAACGAAGCGCTAAGAAAACATCTTCAAGGACGCCCAGCGGGACCTGCAGACCTATGGCTGACCCGCTCGGACCGCCCCGTAAGTGTCGATGTCGAACCGCTTGAATCAGGCTGGCAAGTGCGTGTGCCGTCCTCTGGTGAGTCACAACACAGCTCGCGGGCCGACGTTCTTGACGCTCTCGGTCGAGCGGTCGGCTGGGATAGAGCCTTTGGGCGGTCATTAACGGCCGCCCCCCAGGAGACCCTTTGGGTCTGGATTCCGTCTCACGCGGTCCGAGGCATTGTTTGGCGGCCGAGCACGCCGGCAGTCGGCATTGACTATATCGCCAAGGCACGGGATGCATGGGACCTGCTCCGTTCTCGAGCACTTCAGGGAGAGACCATGACCTACGGCGACTTAGGGCATGCCCTCGGGGGATTGCATCCGCTCCACGACGTGCCCCAAGTTCTGGACGTCATCCAACGCTGGTGCCATGAACACGATATCGCGGACCTGACCGGTGTGGTCGTCAGTCAACGGACCGGGCGCCCTGGTCGCGATTATTGGCGCCAAAACGGATGGGCGACATTGACACCGGCGGAGCAGGAAATGTCTTGGCACCAGAGTCTGCGCGCACTGCAAAAGAACCCCGGACCCGAAATTGCCCCCTTTTAATTGGCCGACGACAGCAAAAAGAGCACTAAATTCGACGGAGAGGTAATACTCTAGGCATTCCATCAAGCAGTGTCACAAATAGGGCGTTCGCAAGCGCAAAGAGGCCAATGTCCAACCGGGAGACCTGGTGGCCAGGCCTCCGACGTTTGATGCGTTCACTCTAAACACGCCCCTATAATTAACGGCGGATTGCTGACTGTGACCTGCACTCACTTAATTCCATGAATTTCCCCCTGATCATTGACGGTCACGCGAAATGCAGCGGGATCCTTGGGCAACCCCGGCATCCGAATCATGTCCCCAGCTAAGGGAACAATATAGCCAGCACCTCGGGCAACCTCAATATCGCGTACATGAAGTGCAAATCCCTTCGGGCGGCCCAACAACGCAGGGTTATCACTTAGGGAGTATTGGGTCTTGGCGATACACACTCTTAACTGTTCTTGATTCCATTTCTTTAACCGTGTTAACGCGTTATGAGCTGCAGGTCCATACTCCACATCGCTGGCACCATAAATTCTCGTGGCAATCCGATGGATCTTGTCTTCCAGAGGCAAGGATTCCTCATAAAGCGGCTTAAAATCAGAAGTCTTGGTCGACAACGTTTTTTGAACTAAGTGGCCCAAAGCAAGCCCTCCTTGCCCGCCCTCGGCAAAGATATTGGCCGCCGCCGAGGAGATTGCGCGTTCCGCCAACTGTCCTGTGAGCCATTGAATTTCTTGGTCCGTGTCATCGTGGAAGCGGTTAATACCCACTATCACGGGAAGTCCGTAGGACTGCAGGTTTTCTATGTGCTTCCATAGATTTCCTATCCCTGCCTCGAGAGCCTCTTGATTTGGTGTAGATGATAAGCTGAGCGGCTGTCCGCCATGATATCTGAGCGCCCGTAATGTGACCACTACCACCGCCAATTGTGGGTCAAGCTTTGCCACTGGTGCCTTGATATCCAAGAATTTTTCTGCTCCCAAGTCGGCACCAAATCCGGCTTCTGTAATCACGACATCAGATAAGCGGAGTCCGGCCTCGGTCGCCACGATGCTATTGCATCCGTGAGCAATGTTCGCAAACGGACCGCCGTGCATAATTACCGGGGTATGTTCACTGGTCTGCACCAAATTCGGCATCATAGCATCACTCAACAGAGCCGTCAAAGCATCCTGCGCTTTGAGATCATCAACGGTGATAAACCCGGAGGTCCCACTGGCAATAATCATTTGCGAAAGACGATGTCGCAGCTCTTTAAGGTCACGTGATAAGGTTAACACCGCCATCACTTCAGATGCCGCGGTAATATCGAATCCTGTTTCCCTGGGAACCCCTTGGCTCGGACCACCGAGACCGACCACGACATGCCTCAACGCGCGGTCATTTACGTCCAAGACCCGCTTCCAGGAAATCCGAGAAGGATTCACCGCCAACCGAGATCCATGAAATATCTCATTGTCCACCAACGCTGCAAGCAAATTGTGAGCTGCGGTAATGGCATGGAAGTCGCCGGTAAAATGTAAATTAATGTCGGTAGATGGCTCAACTTGCGAGGCCCCGCCTCCGGTGGCGCCCCCCTTCATGCCAAACGTCGGTCCCATAGAGGGTTCGCGCAACACGGCGGTAGCTGATACCCCCAACCGCCTTAGGGCTTGGGCCAATCCCACCGACATCGTCGTTTTGCCTTCACCGGGCGGGGTGGGGTTAATAGAGGTCATTAAGATGAGTTTTGCGCGACGTGGATTTTGATACACAATATCTAGAGGAATTTTCGCTTTAAAAGACCCTAATTGAACAATATCAGTAGAGTGCAGCCCGATTTGTGCCGCTACATCAGCTACGGGCCATAGTGACTCTCTAGCCATTTTGGTTCGCCTCCAACTACGATGTCACGTTCCTTCCCTACTATACTCCAATTGGGAGAAAACGATGGAGGTTTAAACTGCTTACAATAAATGTATGATTATACGTGATAGATCAATGGACGAACAGTTTGTGAGTATTGGCAAGGCCGCGAAGAGGCTCGGCATGAGCATCGACGGGCTACGGAAGTGGGAGCGGGAAGGGCGATTG
>PXYW01000120.1 GCA_003023695.1 Sulfobacillus benefaciens
ACGATCATCCTTTCGAATTTCGACGGTCTTACGGAGCAGTGGATCAGACTCCGCGATAGCCGCAAATAGGTGAGGCCAAGTTTTCAGGTGGTGTATGGTTTGGTTGTCCATAGCTCATCCTCCTTATTGACGCATACACATGGTAACCCGACCTTCTGCCTACATCGACAGGCACTGCGCATCCGCAATCTGGGGCCATGTGGTCGTTCCGGCCTTGCGCACAAAGATGTGATGAATGGTAACGGGATAAACGCCGGGGAGCACGATCACTTCGGATTCGGTAAACCCTCCGACGCGGGCTTTGCTAATATCGCATAAAGCCTGTACCGGCTGAACCGACATCGCCAGCACAACCCCGAAGGCCCCGGTCATGTTGGCTTGCTCGTCGATCATGCGTGCGATTTCCTGTGCTCTTAAGCCCTTCGGATGACCGCCAGGAAGCATGAACCGTGCGAATTGGGCAGCCCGAGATGCATCCGTGGTCCAGGACGTCACCGACGACGTCTCATACACATTCTCGCCGAGCGAGGCGGCGAAGGCGCTGAACGCCGATTCGGTGGAGAAATTGAAACCACGAAAAAGATGCCGATGCTCCGGAAGGAGCGGATATTTCGCTTGGAGCAAGTCGATATAGGGCCGAAATCCCGTTTGGCGTAGGGCCGCACTGTGCGTACTGTGGACGTAGGCATTAATCCACTGGTCTTCGGGCTGACAGATATGATCGAGCTGATTCAACGGATAGCACACACCGCAGCTCCGGCAGGGCACTTCAACGGAGAGAGCACGAGTGGCCTTATCCATAAACGCGTCAAACAAGGGTTCGGACCACTCCCGGTCAGCGCCGAGCTGTTCTTGGACAACCTGACGAATTGCCCGCACATCAAAATCCCACCACGTTTTCATGCGCAAATATTACCTCCAAACCATGGTACACGGCGATAGTTCGACCAAAAAAGCCTACCGGGAGCCGACAATGCCCATCCAACGCCATTGGTCTAGCAATGGGACGAGAAGTCGACCTTGCCTGATCATATGGACGTCTCCTTTATCAAGCGAGCCAAAACGAATACCGACGCCAATGGTTAGTATAGTCATGGCGCAGCGTGTCGTAGACGGCATCGTGTTGCGGCAGTCACGAGTCCGCTTAAAAAATCCAGATAAATTTAATAGGTTCAACAGAAACTCGGCAGGATTCCCCCGCCTGGCCCCGATAGGGGCAGGCGGCGGGAGGAATGCCGAAGAGTCTTAGCGACAACGTGCACACGCAACGGATGAGACGAGGAGTCGGGATGACCGGCCCAATAATCGCACTTTCGACACGGCGAATTGGCCCAGGCGTTTCCAGCGGGCATCGACAATTGCGATGTTTCGCTTTTTGTTCGTGTTCGTGTAGCCGGACACATAGCCTCGGACGATGCGCCCAGCTTTCGTGCCTTCGACGCGATCCCCTTTCCGGAATCCCCAGGGGGTGGTGGTACCGCCAAAGCGTTCCCGGGCACCCCCACGGACGGGATTTTGGTCATGCAAGGCCCTCCGGAGTAACTGCGGTCGCTGGATGATCGCGAAGGGCGCGGGGGTAATCTGACACGTGCCTTCCCAACGGCGCCCATGATCGCCGTTTTTCTCCGTAAAGGGGACGTAGTGGAGAAAATGGCTGGCCGCCAACGCCACGCCATCGACGGCATGACTAGCGGGAGATTGTTCACTCTTTTTGGTAGTTTTCTCTAATCCCAAAGCGAACCGCAACTGGGCGGTTTCCCACCCGTAGCGGGGTTCGAGCAGAAAACAGCTTGCCAGGCGGTCCATTTGCCAGTACTGGCCGACCATGACAGGGCTAAAGGACTTTGTGCCCCGAGCTTTGACGACTTCGTAGACCACCTGGGTGATCGGATAAATCTTGGCCAGTTCCTGTAGCACACGCCATTCGAGGTCGCGATTGGCTTTGATGCTAGGGGGGATCTTATGCCCGGTGCGCTGCCGAAAGCGCTGGGGGCGCTGGGGCGTCTTGCGATAGCGGCGAAACTGACGCGAGTGCCACCGACGGGTCATGCGTCGTTTAACATAGGGAAACGGTAACACCAAATGTCCCATCCACAGAGTGGCCTGGGGCGTTTGGACACCGATACCGGAATACAATTTACCGGGATCAATGCCAGCCACGGTCTCATGCGGGATATTTTCGCGTGTCGGCGTCGTCAGTTGGAGATAAAAGATCCCCAGCTTGTTGCGTCGGGCCTGAGCTCCGCCACTCTGGATGAGTTTGCGGGCTTTGGCCGGCGTGGTGGGACTCAGGGGAGTGCCGTTAACGGAAACTACAGCAATACGCATTGAGGATAGTCCTCCTCCAAATGGAGTGTGTGTTGCAGGTGCAACGTCCCATCGACCATGCGACTCTAGGCTGTGTCGTGTCGCACCAAAGCGACACCTGACGCGGACGCTCGCGCCCCTTCGGATCGCGGAACTTGGGAAACATTCCGTGGCGTTGGTCCTAAAGTGCCCATCAAAACGGTCTAGTACAATGCTTGCGTCGTGAAAGTCTCTTCACAAGCCCCCACCTCGGGCCTATGGCTCAGGTGGGGGTCATTGACAGGACCACCCGCATACGGTCCTGATCATCCTGGGCGGAGCGGCTTCGTTCGACTCCGCTTCCACCTCAATCGTCTTGCATATGCGCCAGGGCAAGCTGGGCGCTTTACGCCGCGATCTCGCCGCGATGTCCGAAGTCGGCAACGTGCAGTGCAGGGCGGTCAGCGAGGCCCCGACTGAGCCTTCTACCCGACGTCCGGCATGCACCGAACGTGGGGTCACCGCGCTCCTCGGTGTCATCTGGCCACCTGCGCCATGACAGGGGAAACTCATGCGCGGCGTTCCCGCCGCGCGGAAATTAAAAGTCGATATCTGATGGGTCACATTCGACAGAACTGGGTTCCGAACAACAGTAAAGTTCTTCGAGCCATTGGACAACGTCTAGAAGAGTGATCGTTTTGTTAGCGACTCCGATAGCAATATCTTCAATGTCGGCATCGGAAGCGATATGTTTCTGTGGAAAATTATACTCTAATAAAGCGAGTCCTATCCGCATCGCCGTACGTTTATTGCCGTCGAGAAAAGGATGCGTGGTAATGATGCTCTCGATAAGTGCTGCGACCTTTAATGCGGGAGTTGGGAACGGATCGTAGCCGAATACGACTTGAAGAGGCCGCAACAGAGCGGCCTCCAACTTGCCTTCATCAAGAACTCCAATGGATCCACCGGTCTCAGCAACGACCTGCTTCTGGAATAGAATAGCTTCTTGGACAGAGATCCAACGCATTATCGGTCAGCTAATCGCTTAAACGCCTCAATATGACGTTTTTGGATCCTTTGGCCGACTTTCATAAAAGCCTCATTAACTTCTGAAGCGGGAGGAATGGTGATCTGCTGAACACCGCGACGACTCGGGATCTTTGCGAGCTGCTCCATTTTCCGTCCCCTCCTTTTCAACTTCTGCTTATGCTTCATCTTGATCCATCCGTCCGATCTTGTCAATAAGGGGTTATCCCTAGTGTATGCCGAAGGATGAGAATGTATACCTGGCGTCATCAAAAATTTGGCAGACTCGGCCGGAATCGAATCGCCGTGGGCAGATTTGCGTCAGTTCTCGGAGGGAGGAGACCGCAGTGCTGCCATGGAACGACGCGTATGAGGAATACATAGCGGCTGGTCCTGCCCCGGCTTGGCCCGCCGAGCGACGTCCGGCATGCACCGAACGTGGGACCACCGCACTTCGTGGTGTCATCTCGCCACCTGCGCCATGTAAGAAAATCCTATGAAACACGGAATGTCTAAAACCGCCCGTGAAGGGCGGTTAAGGGGGGAAAAAGGGAGATTCTATGAAGGAAACAGGGAGCGTACAACGTGGCAGAAAGCCGTGTTGCAAAAGCCCTGTACGGCGATTAAGATGCCGTATGATCCCATACACATCATGGACAAAATTAAAATCGTCCATGTGCAACAACCGGTCGAGATCGAGGGGAATTGTGGCATGCGTAGCCGATAAATCCATGTAAAAGGATTCGCGGTCGAAAGCTATTTGATCGTGTTGCGCCATGTTTTGAGCGCGAGAAAAAATTTTCGTTACAAGAAGGGATTCATCGGGGGAAAATATTGCAAATTTAACCATAGTACCCACTCCTTTCGTGTCAAGGGATAAAGGTTGTGGAGACCGTAGCGACAATCATAGCGGCTGGTCTTGCCCTGGCTTGATACGCCCACCAACACTGCAGGAGGATATCGTCTTCCGATCCTCAACGCGTGGAAATGGCATTTCACATATCGATAAAGCGACGAAACCATGCGGGACCCATGGCTCTTCTCGAAGGCAGTGTGTGACCATTCGCTGAATGGATCTTCCGGTATATCCATTAACCACATCATATTCTTCCAAGACTAATATGTCCCCTACTTGGAAGTTACGATCATCCTTTCGAATTTCGACGGTCTTACGGAGCAGTGGATCAGACTCCGCGATAGCCGCAAATAGGTGAGGCCAAGTTTTCAGGTGGTGTATGG
>PXYW01000121.1:0-4499 GCA_003023695.1 Sulfobacillus benefaciens
CCACCTGTCCTCCTCCGCTCCCGACGATCATACAACGGTTCGCGGCTGCGTGTCTACGCCCATTTAGGGGCTTAAGAGAATGGCACCCCCGTCGCCAATTTCTCCCTCGCTGTGGATCGGCCGTTTACCAACCAGCAAGGCAACCGCGAAGCCGACTTCATTGATTGCGTAGCTTGGCGCAAGCTGGGAGAGACGGTGGCCAATCACTTGACGAAAGGCCGTCTAGTGGCCACCGAAGGTCGGTTGCAGATCCGGTCCTACGAAGCCCAGGATGGCTCCAAGCGCAAATTCGTGGAAGTCATCTGCGACAGCATCCGGTTCTTAGATTACCCCAAGGGCAAAGACGGCGTGCCTGTCGGCGGCATCCCCGATGACGATCCGAGTGCATTCGGCGACGCGCCTGACGGCTTCCCGTTCTAACCCGTTTCCCTTCGCTGCCCCGCGCCTGATCCCAGGCCCGGGGCTTTTTTGTTTGATTGTGGTCCGGTCGCCTGTGCGCATCCCGTATGGTATTCTTGCCAAGAGCTCAAGGAGGCTCCTATGATGCCGCATCTCGTCTTTGATTGCGAAACGGTTCCGAATCGTTCTGTATATGCCCAGTTGTTAAATCTGCCTGCCGAGACGCCGCTGCCGACTCTCCAGACGGCCTGGGAAACGGCGGGCCGCCCTTTTAAGGCGGAACTCCAAGCCTTGGTGTCGTGTGCGGCCGCATGGATTGCCGATGACGTCACCTTGCAACGCTTGACCACGTTAGGTCCAGCCAGCAAGCAGGACGCGGTGACCCAATTCTTTACGACCGTGCGTCAGCATCCCCCCATTCTCGTTGTGGCTGGAACACCAGCGGCTTTGATTTTCCGGTGCTGCTCACGCGCGCGTTAGTGGGGATTGGGTAGTAATCGACCGAAAAGTGCGGTAGAGTCTGACACCCAAGCCTCAACCAATAACGATGTTCTATTCCTCACGGTAACCAGTCTTCTGATCTCAATGAAAGCGTGTGAAGACTTGGCCAATTAAGCTTTTTAGGCATCAGTGGCTCCCTCCGTCAGAAGAAGCAGCGTTCGGTGACGGAAGTCATTCGACAACATGTGTGATGGTGTAAGAGGTCAATAGAACCCGGTTCGTTACGGCTCGTTGTTCCTCGATCGTCGGCTTATGAAGATACCAGCGCACCACAATGGGGCAGGTCACCGCAGTAATGATGGCCGTACTTGTAATAACCGAAAACAATCCGTTCGAAAAAATCCCGGCAGCCAGTGCCCAGAGAGCCGCAAATATCTCCATGCCTCCGCGCGCGTTCAGCGTAAAAGTTAAGAGCGCTATCTCGCGCCATGTTGAGCCCAACCATCTGAAAAACAGAGCGGGTAGGGCTTTGACGACAATGCCCATGACAAGGATCGCCAGACCGAGAAAATCGACGGATGCATGGGAAAACACCCATGCGTTAGACTGATATCCAATAAAGCAAAAGAACCGAGGTACAAAAACTTCTTCAGCCATTCCGCCGAATTGGCGTCGAATTTCTACTCGTAACGAGGATGTACGGGACAGCGCCAAACCGAATAAGAGTCCTCCAATGTAAAGATTGACTTGAGCTAAGAAGTACGTGAAGGCACTGTACCCAAAAAGGGTCGGCCAGAACCAGTACGTGCTAGGAATTTCCGCTAACCGGCTAACGATAAAGGTCCCAATGACAATAAGTATCACGATCCCGATTACCATGCGGAGGGCTACGCTCACCATTGCAAGATTAAACATATGGTGGGCAAACCAAAGTGCTCCTAGTGCCAACATCATCCATCCTATAAAGTCCATGATCATCGAGAGGCGCATAAGCAAAATCCCGTTCGGACAGCCGGCAATTCCGTACTCGTTTATGACTCGTGAAATAATCGGAACCGCTGACATGGCCACACAAATACCGATAAAAAACGCTAGCTTCCCTGGCGTGTCTTTGGGGGTCAGTAACGTCATGGGCGCTAGTGCTACTAGGACTCCTCCCGTAAACATTGAGAGAATCCATGACGAAGTGACGTAGAAGGATGTCACGATGCCGGCGCGAGAATTCTTGACAGCTTGTGGCAGGGCGTCCGCACCGGACGACGCCAGCATAACGAGGAAGCCAAACAGAGTAGCCATAGAAAGGATTTTAATGCTAGTCGGTGCTAACGATGCCGGAAACACATGATGATAGAGCCATGGCCAGCACCATTCGATCAGCGACTTCCCCCAGAGCACCCCAGCGCCAAACTCTCCAATAACTGAGGGCAAGCGCAACTGCGCGAAAAGCCAGCCAAGGACCTTGGCGCTGGTGATCAATACACCTAATTCAAGCACGGCATATGCCACCGCTGGGCTATTCATTCCTGACCTCCCTGTTTACCGACAATGTCAATCCGATTCTCCAATTAATAGCTATCGCACAATTCGTGAAATGGAGTCCTAGCACAGTATTAGCGATTAGTCGGCGTCTTGGCTATATATGTCATCACATTTGCGGATTAACGTGCGAGAATCATTTCGTCGAGTCGTGAGTGACGACGGATACCGTCCCCTTGTCAACTAGTTCGCTGGTCGATGGAAGAAAGTTCCCGCTATTCTATATGTAAGGTCGGTAACCTCAGTGGGTTGTGCCGGACCCCGGAAGCGTCTTGTGGATGCTCCCATTTTCGTCCGAGGAGGGATCCCCGTGAAGGTTTCGTTCTGGGCTGCAGGAGCTGCCTAATCACACGACACACTCGTGGCGGGACACCCGCCCTGAGTTATTACGGAGGAGGAGAAAAATGACGATTCCTTTAACTGCCCCGTTTGAGTCCTTCATATATCCATTTTTTGACTTAAACTTTCACGCCCGACACGACGAAGTGGTCCAAGCGTTCTTGAAAACTCCGAGTTTGTCTCCTGGCCTCAAAGGGATGTATATTCACGTTCCCTTCTGTGAAACCTTATGCCACTTCTGTCCGTTTTACAAAATCGTGGGAACCGATGACCGCATTGAAAACTACGTACAAGCGCTTGAGACGGAATTACGGATGCGTGCCCAAGAACCGCGTATTCTTGAGTGGACATTCGATACGATTTACATTGGCGGCGGAACACCATCATTGCTAACCGTCGAGCAAGTGAGTCGACTGTTGTCCATCATTCGGGAATACTTCTCGCTCGCAACGGTTTGTGAAATTTCGATGGAACTGGAGGCTAAGTCCATCTCGGAGGAACAGTTACTGGGGTTCAAGGAGGCTGGCGTCACGCGTGTCAGCTTTGGAGTACAGACGTTTCATCCGAAAATCCGCAAATCCTTGAACTTGACACCGACTTTGGAACAAATTGATTCAGCGATTGCGCTATGTGCGCGAGTGTTTCCAAATGCGAATAACATCGACATGATCGTCGGCCTACCGGGGCAGACCAATGAGGATATGTACGCTGATATTGACGCAGCCATCCACAGTGGAATCGATAGTTTGTCCATTTATCCCATGGATTACATTATGACCACTCCGCATCTTATCGAGTCCTTTCGGCAAGGAAAAACGCCTCTCCCTCCCACGGCTCCGAACATGATGCAGATGTTCTATCGTGCCCGCAATTACCTTAAACAATATTGGTCCGAAGATAACACGTATTGTTACAGTCGTCTCGGCATCAGTCCTTGCCGGTATATGTTTGACATCGTCTATGGTAGCTATGCCAACGAATACATTGCTATCGGGGCCAGCGCGTATGGCTTGTTGCAAGGACTGGTGTACCAAAACATTCCGGATGAGGCCGAATATGTGAAGCGATTACGCAACGGGCTATCAACCGTGCACCTGTCATCACCGTACCACGCTTACGAAAAGGGTCTCGTGTTCTTTCCGAAAATCGGACGGTACGATTTGAATGATCTTCGTCGGTGGGACTACTTGGACCTTTATCAGAACCGAATCGACCGTTTGAGAAATGACGGCCTTGTGACAATTACCGAGAATATCATGACGTTGACGCCGGAAGGTGAACTACGCTATGGGCCGCTCATGCTTGAGTTCTTCTCTGACAACCAAAAGCGACTGTACAACCGCATTTGGCGGAGGATGAGCACCCAATTGGGATGGGATGTTGAGACCAGTCGTCCAACGGAGGGCACTGCCTCGCAAGAGAGTCTTGGCGGACTCAGTGCTATGGCCATTGGACCTAAGCCACGGTTAGACCGAGCCAGTACATCAGTCTAACGCCATCCCGATTGGGTGGGGTCAGTGAGTAGTACCGATTGAAGGAGCGTGAGAGCTCTGCGAGTATTCAATAGCATGACGAACGGGTTGCCGACATCCTATTGGTTCATTTGGAGCGGGACGCTCGTTAATCAACTAGGTATGTTCGTCGCACCGTTTTTCATGATCTACTTGACCCAAGTCCGAGGATTTTCGGTGGTGCACGCGGCCATGTCGGTCTCCTTGGTCGGTATCGGCACGTTGGTCGCTGCACCGGTTGGGGGAATCCTTGCAGACCGGCGGGGGCGTCGG
>PXYW01000121.1:4611-5854 GCA_003023695.1 Sulfobacillus benefaciens
CCGCCGCCATCGTCGACATGGTGGCGGAGCCCCGTCGCCGTCACGTATTTGTTTTGAACTATTGGTTCGGGAATGTTGGTGTGGGCGTCGGACCGATGCTGGCCGGGCTTCTCATGCAGTGGCGCCCCACCGCGATTTTTTTCATCGACGGCTTCACGACGCTGGTATTCGGTGTACTGATGAGTCGTTGCATGTTGCCTCCTCCAGCCGCCGCACCAAACGGAGCACGTAGTCGTTCGTTGCGAAACAAGGCCACTCAACCTGGAAGGAACGGCCAATTGATGGCGCTGGCGCTCCTGGCCTTTTGTTTTGCTGCCGTGTACTTTCAAAACACCTCAACCTTACCGGTCGTCATGCGTGCGCGAGGGCTCACGGATGCCGACTACGGCATGGCGATCGCTATGAATGGAGCCACCGTATTGGTGTTCAGTCTGCCCCTTAATGCAATTGTTCGGCGAATTCATCCGGGATTGGCCATGGCCTTAGCGGCTTTGTTACTGGGCACGGGTTTTAGATTGGTTGCTTTCGTGCACAGCGAGTTGGCCATGATGATGACTGTGATCATTTGGACACTCGGTGAAGTTGTTGCGACTCCGGTTGCCTCGGCATGGATTGGCCAAATTAGCCCTCCCCATTTACGCGGATGCCGCCACCGGATCTCGTCTGCTCCGAGCAACATGTCAAGGGCAACTGAAATTCCTCAAAAACGGACAAACCAAAACGGCTCTTGGTCACTTTTGGTGATGGATCCCCAGCATCTCGTAGAACCTGCGGCGTATAGGCCGTGTGCTAGCACATCCTGTCGATGGATGCCATAGGGATACCCAAGGATCCCGGCTCACACGGGCTGGGTGGTGTTAATGATGCAGAATCCTGGCCCGAAGCAACGCCAACGTCGCCTAGCCATACATCATCCGCTTCAGGAGCTTCGTCCGCGTGTTGATCCCTTCTACGGGTCCTGGGCTCCAAGCGAGGGTGACGCCGACCGCGACGGCCCCCCAATCGCGCCGTAAGGTCTGCACAAAGGCCACTACGGCGGGAATGCCACCCGCTTCCGCCGCATGGCACCAGGCGGCCAACGCCTGGTCCCCGGCCCGGTGGGCGATCAGGGTATGGAAAAGATGCGTGAGCGTCCAGACTTGACGGTAGAGGGGATCCTGGGATAAGCGTTGGCTCAAGATTGGGCTGCGATTTGATCAGCAACATCCTGCACCATTATTGTATCCACCTGCGCGTGCGGTAA
>PXYW01000122.1:0-4482 GCA_003023695.1 Sulfobacillus benefaciens
TTCTAATCCCGGCGTCGCAGGTTCGAATCCTGCCGGGGACACCACAAAAATTTGAGACACCGCAAGCGATTGCGGGTTTTTTATTTTGCGACACCGCCGTAAAAATGGCCGTCCATCCCCGGATTCATCCCCATTAACCCGCATACAGCATAAGACCAGGGCCTATGCACGAGGACAGGACATACGGTTTTTTTCGGTCGACCCAAGAATTTGAACCCGCGCCTTGTGGTGGTGGAGATGGCCATCCCCACTTCCTATCCCCAGTTTGCCTCAGACGACCGAAAAGGTTGTGGAAATTTTCTACAACCCGTGTTGCCAAGCGAATAGGGGTTCCGACAGTCTTGCCAGAACCCCAATAGAACGCAAAAGCGATTGAAATATTAATCCGAAATATCGCCAGCTAAACGGGCACCCAACTCGACCCACAGTTCGCGATCCCGTAGTGACAGCACGCTCCAAATGCTGAGAATTTTCGCAACATTATCTGGCGTGAGCGGTTCAGATGCCAATTCTCCGATAGATGTGGGAAGGGAGGGGTGGTGGCTTTGCCCTCGACGTGCATCGACCTTGGGGGGTTCTTGTTGATGTTGATCTGTCAAAATCGCGGGGTGCGCCAGGATATAGGTGTGCAGAGTACGACAGCGTGCTGCCCAATCAACACTTTCCGGCAACGACAAGATTTCGGACAATTCCACGACATACCAAGCGGCCGCTATAGCAAATCCATGCATCAATGACCCGTCTATATCGCGCATGGATTCGGTATGCTGAACCCCCAAGGCAGCCAGTGCAGACTCTATATCAGCGCCGGATAGGGGGGCAGATGCGAGGGCTTGCCACTTTTTCGCTGGGGGGGAGGGTTGGGTTTGCAGCAGAGCTTCTGGGCGCAACAACAACGCGAGATCGCGGATTAAGACTTGCGTCGGCTCTGCTTCCAGTTTTGCGAATGGTGGGCACAATTCGACATACTTCTGGATCAATGCAGGGCTGGCCCCGCGCGGGGCGCGGCCAACAGATTCCCCCTGCGCGACCGTGCCCCGGGTGACGCCGATTCGATCGGCCAGGTGGCCCTGGGACCAACCAGCGTGAATTCGCAAAAGTTTGAGCGTGTATCCTGGCACTTCGTTCATGGATGTATCAGCCTCCTACTTGTGTAATGCATATTGAATACATATGTATTACACAGTATCATAGTATCTATGTAAAAGCAACACACATTATCGATAAAAACATCATAAAGTATCGTCTGACTCTTGACAGAAACAGGGAACATCGGGTAGACTACGTGTAGGACTTAATAACACTTACTAAGGGGGCCAAAAAATATGACCACTACAGATCAAATCGCACCACAGCAACCACAATTTCTCACGGTTGCCGAGGTAGCAACCATTCTCAACCTTTCACGATGCCACGTTTATCAGTTAATCTCAGAAGGCGAAATACCCAGCGGACAGTTTGGAAAATCGATTCGCGTACCGCGCCAATGGATTAATCGCCGCATCGCTGAGATAACGGGGGACACTGATAACGATGAATAATGTTCTGAGAGACTTTTATTATGGCGATCCTAAATTTCTTACACCCGCTCAGGTCGCCAAAGATCTGCAGGTTAGTTCGACTACTGTGGCTGGATGGGTAGATATGGGAATAATCCCAGGGATTCGAATAAATTCAGTGGTGCGGATTCCTGCGGCATGGTTTTTAAAAATTGCTACCGAATGGGGCGAGGAACAGTAGCCCCCTAAATTACAAATCCTCGGGGTGCCGGCTGACGCCGGAGGTGGCCCGGAGGCACCGACCGCAAGATACCAGGGCGGCACGGGACAACGACAACAACGTACACAGAACACAGTGCAAAGGAGCGAGGGCCAGTGAAAAATTCAGATGATAACGGGGCACCTCCGGCGAGGTGCCCCTACAGGGGAAATCGAAAATGGAGGAAAAAACAACTAACGGAAGTATACCACAATCCGAACAATTAGGCAAGCCTATCGAGGGATTGTTCGGGGGAAAATTGGCTGACGTGTATGAGATGTTGCAGACGACTACCGACAATGCAGCACTGATCGAGATACTGTTTGTCCCTGAAACATTGGACACGCTGAACGAACTCGAAGCCGATAATCCTGGGGGCTACATGCAAATCCGGCTAGCCTGCCAATCCAAAAAGATTCCGGTAGGGAAACTCGAAGCAGCGATGGCCGCGCGCAAAAAAGCCGTGGAACGGGCCCAAGCAGAAGAGGCCGCAAAACAACGCCGCCAGCAGTTTTACACGGTGCAGGGTGGCATGGACCTCCCCCTCCCCGCAGGGTGTGCGATACCCGCAGGGTATCATGCGGAACCCGGAAAAACGGCGAAGATCGATCCAGAAATGGGACCTATCACGATTGCGCCCGCAGGGCTCGCAATTCTTGAGCGCTTCTGCGACATTGATACCGAACGCACTCACGTGCAAATCGGCGCATGGTTCCCCGGCGCGAAGGCATGGCACACCGTGGACGTGCCGCGACAGACTATCGCCAACACCACGCAAATCGTGGGCATCGCGGACTTCGATTTTCCCATCAACACCCTCAACGCAAAATCCGTGGTCGAATATCTCGCCCAATTCGAGACCAAGAACCGCCAAGCGATTCCGACGCAACAAACCTCGGGACACTTGGGATGGCAAGTGAGCCATGGGCGGGCGCTTGGGTTCTTGGCCGGACCGAAGACGTGGATTGGCCTTACCCCCGGCGAGGACGTGCGATTCCTTCCTACCAACCCCGGTGACGGGCAAGTGGTCGAAGGATTCACCAGTGCCGGAGACGTGGACGCATGGATACACGAAGTCGGCCTGCCGATTCTCTGCTATCCCAAGGCCGCCGTGGGGTTGCTCGCATCGTTCGCAGTACCGTTGCTCAAGGTGCTTCACCATCCGAATTTCGTGGTGGACTACGCGGGGCTCACCAGCCAAGGCAAGACCACGGCGCAGAGAGTGGCCGGGGGCGTATGGGGCAATGTCGACGAATCGGAACCCGAACGTAACGTGATTCAATCGTGGAACGTCACCCAAGTCGGAGCAAGTGAGATGGGCCGAATCCTCTCGGGACTTCCCCTCATCATGGACGACTCCAAGACTGCCCGCAACGCCCAAAGCGTGGCCGAGACCTTGTACCTCGTGACGAACGGCAAGGGAAGATCTAAGGGCGCAAAAGACGGCGGCATGAAAGCGGCCCCGACGGTGAAGACCATCCTCATCTCCAGTGGAGAAAAGCCCATCACGCGCTTTACCCAAGACGGCGGTATTCGGACGCGGGTCCTATTGGTAGAAGGTTCGCCGTTCGGCGCGGTGGATGATGCCAGTCGGCAAATGGTGCAGGCACTCATGAATGCCTGCGTGGACCATTATGGTGTGGCAGGACCTGCTTTCATGAAATGGGTGATGGACCACCTGGCCGATGGCTGGAAGGGGTGGACGCAGGACTACCGGGCCGCGAAGGAACGCTACACAAGGCAGGCCAAAACGGCAGGGAAAGGCCGGCTCATGGCGCATCGGGCATTCTTGGAGACGGCAGGAACGTTGGTGGGACAGGCGTTGCCGGACATGGCAAGCGGCATCCAGACGTTGTTGCAGAGCCCCGACTGGGACGCACTCTGGACCGACATGACCGCGCAAGCCGGAGACCCGCTGGACGCGCAACTTGCCATGGAACAACTCGGAAGCTGGATGCAAGCGCATATTGAACTGTTTGAGGGGCAACGAAGCCCCGAAAGTTTCGCGCCGAGCGAATGGCTCGGCAAGTGGGACGACAAGGGAATCGCAGTATTTCACCATGCCGTGGATCGCCAACTCCAGGAGTGGGGATACGACCCGCAAGCAATCGTAGCCCAATGGCGGGCGAAGGGGTGGCTACGCTTGGGGGAGGGTCGATACCTCAACCCAAAAATCACCATCATGGGTCAACGGGGGCACAATGCGTATGTACTATCCGATGCAGGAAAGACTATCGCCTTAGCGAGTTCAGAATCTACAACCTGGGATGATGATGCAGAAGTGGTGCGGCAAGACCAAGAAGACATGGCTTATCCGTTTTAACTCCGTTTCAAGTTTAGAGACTCCATAACAAAACATGGAGTCTCTTTTTGTGGAGAGCTGTCATACAAAATAGTAGATGTCATACAGCCTGTCCTACAGATCGTCATACAAAAAACCTCCGAAAACCGCATGGTTACGCCATTCGTCATACATGTCATACATTTTTGCGCATCACTGTCTTATGTAGAAAAAGAAAAAGGAATATATATAAGGCCCCTGAGCACCAGATACAGGGATACCATGTTCTTTTTTCTCGCACGTGACGTAGTGTTAAAAAATATGTATGACTTGTATGACAGTATCTAAAAAAACCGCATAACCACGCGGGTTTGCGGGATCGGGGATGTATGACGATCTGTAGGACAGGTGTATGACATGTATGACACATGTATGACAGTAGG
>PXYW01000122.1:4518-8269 GCA_003023695.1 Sulfobacillus benefaciens
CATCCCGCCATTAATCAGAATATTCGTACAACTATTCCGTGTCATCGAATGCCAAACACTTGTGGAACAAATTCCACAAGTGTTCATCATCCCACTTTCACACACTACTGCGTCACAGAGCCGACACAAGCGATGATCGCTGGCCCTTTCCTCATCCATCTCCTACCAAATATAGTACGTAATGGTAACGTGTCGAAAAATTTTCAAAAAAATTTTCGGCACCGTGTTTCTCTAGTATGTCTAGTATCATCCTGTTTCTGGAGTTTCTGGCAAGAACTTGCACGAAAATGCTAAAGCCCGCTAAAATGGTAGTAACGGTTGTCGATGCGGAACGGATGATAGCGACGGGACACAAGTTTCGAGACCGCCCGAGATTGATCGAAAAAAGTTTGTAAAAAAACCAGGAAAAATAAAAAAAGAGTCGAACTTATAATAATAGATGTATAGAGGTCAAAATGCAAGGGCCGTGGTATGCCCACACGACGAAAAAATTCAAAAGCGGACATCTTGAAAAAAGAAAAGAGGCGATGAAGATGGGCTGGGCACGACCATCGGAAGTCGAGGAAGCACTAGAACGGTACCTCAGTGAACGAAGCGCCGGGCGCACGCACGACGAAGCTCTGGCGCTCCTGCCGACACTTTCTCGAAATCACCGGAAAACGTTCATGACGATTCTGCGCCGGGACTATCGGGGATCAAAAAAATCGGGCCACGGCGACCAGCGCGACGTAGCCACAAAAAAGGTGCACGACGACATTCTCAAACCGGCCCTAGCGGAGATCCGTGCGATCAAACGGCTGGCCCGGGAAGAGCTCTCCGGCGACGAGCTCTCTCCCCACGACCGAAACCTCCTGATCGATGCGTATCACGCACAACCCGGTCGCCCGCTGAGCTGCACCCGACTCCATCATGCGGATCGGGTGACGGCACCCATCGTCGCGACCCTCGAAAATCGCCGACAGGATCGGGATCGCGTGGAGCGGGATGTCGGGGCCGTCCGGCGTGACGCGCTGCAAGAGGTGCGCGATACGCTTGAGGAAGCGATGCACCTCCCTGCAGCAGTGGTCGAAAAGCACATGAGTTACGCTGAGCGGACACTCGGTATCCGGGACACCGAACCTCCCACGATCTCCGGTTGGGAAGGTGAACCGCTGCCGGATCCAGTTCAAACAATTAAGTTTCCCCACGAGAAAGTCTATCACCGTATCTACACTACTGCCGTCGTCCTCGACGGCGATGACGACGAGTGCTGGCGCACGGGGAACCCCGAGGCCATCGCGCAGCACCGTTCGCACCGTAGCGGAAAGCGGTGGAGCACGCTCGATCTCAGCGCCAGGGGAGGGGTGTCACCTGAACTCATTTCGTGGAAGCTTGGTGCGGTACTCATACTCGTGGTTGGGGTGGTATGGTTAGTCATGCGTTGAATCAATGGCCCTCGGCATCGTGCCGAGGGCCATTTTTCTTTTTTATGCCCTACCGAACCCCACTGAAAGAAAGGAAAAGAAAGGAAGTGTCTCTGAATGGCTACGTACGAACTCCTTCAGCCGATATATCGTGCGCCATACACGCCCCTGATTGCGATGGAAAAATCTGACAACATGAAAATGCTTCGATGGGCGGCGATGTTCGACCCCGATCCGGTGGTGCGCACAGCCGCCCGGCGGCGTTTGGAAGATTTGGAAGATTTACAAGGAAGGAATGAGCAAAACGCCAGTAATAGCCAATAGTAACGATATATCCGAACGCGAATGGAATTTGTTACAGGAGTATTTCGTAGTTCGCCGCCCCGATGAGTCCATTTTAGCCATTTCTGGAATTTGGAGCACGGGCCAGCGGAGCTACGCATATAGTACGCTGGAGATAGCTGGAGTGCCCGCATATCAGTCTGGTATCGCTAAAAAAATCGCGATAGCAAAGGGTTCTGAGGTCGAGGAATACCGCGCGGACTGCAATTCCAAATATGATGGCACAGGATACCATAATTCGGGGAAAATCAGTCGAATCGAGGTATACCTGGTACCTCCCAATGTGCCGATCCGCCTGAAACGCGGAAGTACTTATTTTTCTGCACGGGGTATCCCTCATGGGAATTCGCATGTGCATTTTTTTGGAGGCCCTGAGTCGCCGGCGGCTTACCGGGCTCAGTCGGCCAAATTACAACAAGCACAACAGAATGGTCTTGATCGGTAATGTACCCCCCAGTCCAATGACTGGGGGTTCTTCTTTTTTTAGGAGGTGATCGCCGTGATGGTAAATATTGGTTGGCGCCTCGACTAGTAGTACTTTCCCTCGCCCCTGGCACTCGCCGTGCCAGGGGTTTTTATATAGGAGGTGTGAGCAATGAAAATTGCGATTGATGCCGGGCACGGCTTTACGAAAGCGCTGGCCGCCAACGGGCAACGGACCCTATTCCCTTCCCTGATATCCCCGGTCCCGCCTTCCGTGGACCTGGGCGATTTCAGCCGCGCTGAGACCGTCACCATCGACTCCATCCCGTATTTGGTCGGTGCACCGGCCCGTGCCCATGCTACTCCGCTTTGGAGTCGGGATAAAGCGGCCGACCCCGATACTCTGCGTCTCATCCTTGTGGCCGCCGCACAGTTAGGGGCAATCGGATCGGTGACTTTGGCAACCGGTTTACCGCTCAGTTGGTTCGGCTCCCAACGCCGCGCCTTCCGCGAGGCCCTGACCGGTTATGGTGGTCTCGTCCAGCTACCCGGCCAACCCGCTCAACGCCTGTGGTTTGAGTCGGTGCGGGTGTTGCCGCAAGGTGTGGCCGCTGCCGTGATTGCCTTAGCCAACCCCACCTACCGCCCTGGCCCGTATGTTGTCGTGGATATCGGCTACCGGACGACCGAGTACCTGGTCGTGATCAAAAATGCCGATGGCAAATTGGCTTACGACGCCACCCAAGCGGGATCGCTGGAAACGGGCACTCACGCTGTCGGCATGGCCTTGGCCGCCGCCTTGGAACGAGAGTACCATGTCGCCTTTACCGCCGCCGAAGTCGAGTCGTCGGATACCGTCTTTATCCGCGGCCAAGCCGTGAGTCTGGCATCCCACCGGGCGACCGCCGAATCCGCTATTGCGGCGCAACTCCACGACCAACTGACGGAGGTGTTGGATTCCCGCTTGGACAAAACCGCCGGAATCGTGCTGGTCGGCGGGGGAAGCCCGTTGCTAGCGGATGCTTTTCCCGGGGCAACGGTCGTACCCGACGGGCAATGGGCCAACGCGCAAGCGTATCTGAGTGCGATCTAAGCGGCCACTGTGTCACACCGAATTTTTGTTACGGCGCAAGGCTTTCGCGGGGTTCCGCACCACTTTTTGTCACACCGCATGCCTTACCTGAGCGGAATTGGCGTTGCGGTGTGACACTTTTGATGGTCAACGGGCCTCAAAACCATGCCCTGCCTCAAAAAATCGGTGTGACACATTGCGGGAGGTGATGCCATTGAAGAATGCCCGAAGGCAACGCTATTGGTTCTGGATCGAGTCGGATGATCCACTAGCAAAAACCCTGGACGGACTGGGAACGCGAGAGCGGAACGCATGGGTAGTAACCATTTTACGAGCGGGGTTGAGTCCGGGCGGCTATCGGGATTTGATGACGGCAGTTGAACGTCTGACCGCAGGAAACGTCGCACTAACACCGATACCCGAATCCATGCCGCCACCCAACGTGATCGAACTGCTCGATGATGCGCTGAGCCAATTTGGGTTCGGGGGTGACGACGACTGAAACACACAG
>PXYW01000123.1 GCA_003023695.1 Sulfobacillus benefaciens
CGGGAGGGAGGCCAGCCTAAGAGCGAGTGCAGATCTTGCGCCGTGGGTTCCTTCCCATGGGATTGCGTCCACGCGGCGACCGTCCGTTGATAGGCGCGCCATTCTTCCACGGCATGGGCGGGCAGGCGGATCTGCCAAATAAAGTCGTTGCGGGCGCGGTCCCAGGCTTGGCGGATCCACCAAGTCGCGTACGTGGTAAACCGAGCAATTGCGGGGTTGTAGCGCTGCACGGCAGCCCAGAGCCCCAGATTGGCCGCTTGGACCGCATCCCCGAGGGACCACACCAGTTCGGCGTGTGCGGATCCGGGGAAAGCCTCACCCCCGGCCGCGCCCTCCCATTTGCGGGCGCAATGGGCCGCATAGCGCAAATTGTGTTGGGCTAAGCGCAGCGCGGCATCGCGATCACCGACTTGCATCGCGCGGCCTAAGTCTTGTTCCGCCGCGGCGGTCAGGAGAGGAATGGCTTGGATGCGCGTAAAGTAGGCCGTTAAGGAATCCATGGGCACCAAGAGCACATCGGGCAGGTCCCATCGTTCAGCCTGTTCCGACACAGAGAGTGCGGGAGAAGGGAACGCGATCATGACAACACACCAACCTTTCGGGATAGTTCTGTGATCACAAAAACAATGGCATCATCAGGAGCGGGCGAGCGGCCCGCTCACAGACTGCAGGGCGGGTTGGCTCAATCCCCGGCAAAGCCCATGTCCCAGGCGGCCATTCCGTCGGAATCCGCCGGGGCAAAACCGGGACCAGGCACCGAATCCGTGAGTCTTGAAATCTGAGAGGGCGGATGGTGTACCGCGAGGGAGAGCCGACCAACGGGCGCAGGCCGCCGTTGCAGGATGATGAATCAACACAAAAATGGCCCCGGATGGGGCCGTTAGCAACCAATAGATTGCGTACGGTGTCACAGCATATCCGGGGTAATGTCCGGATAGCTCAGACGAACCCGATATATCTTTGAGCCGTCGCGATGCAGTACCGGCTGGCGGCAGTGATACAGGGCTAACTCGCGCGGGCTGACAATGTGCTCGCGGCCTCCCATCCGTGAAGGCTCGAGAGTTTGTCGGTGGACGCGGCGCCACTTGACCCACAATTCTTCGTTGACCACGCGAATCGCCGTAACGCGATACAGATGATCGCCTTCGACATCAACCAGATCGCCAACGGTGAGGGATTGCATATCAAACTCCTTATCTTGGGTGGTGACAGGGCAGTGCTGATCACCCGCGGCCTCTAATCGCGGCCGAATAGATGGTGTCCCAGGTGGCGTCAACCGCCAACCCATAGAACGTGCGCAAAGGGGGCATTGCCTCGGATTTGGCGAGCGGAGCGAGACACATAAGCGTGTTCGGGATGATGCCGCAGGACCCGTTAGTCTTGAAGGACTTGCGTTTCCCAAGCGGGAGGACAACCAGGATCCCCAGGAAAGTGTCCATCGGGGTCCGGGAACAGGACCCGTAAGACAGACCGCCCGCTTTCCTCGCGCACGATAAACCGAATCGGGACGGAAAACACCGTCGTATCTTCTTGCCCAGCGGCAAAACGGCGACCTGCTTTTACGGCCTCAACGAGGGCCGCCAAGAAGTTATAGCGTTTGTCAGGCGAAATCGCCAGGCGAATTTCGAGATCGGGATGTCCGAAATGCTCCGGGAGGCCATGGGTATGAATGAGCGGCAGGGAGGTGATCGCATGGGCCACCCACCCGTATTGAGCCATCAGCGCGTCATCGCGTTGTTGGATGCGCTCTAACGCCTCGGCATACGAGAGGCCTTCGGCGGTCTGGAGCTGGCAGACCGCGCAGAGGCAGGAGTCTTCGTGAGGAACAGGCGTCATGATGGTCATCCTTTCTTTCTCTGAATTTTTACAGGGGGACAGCGGGTGCCAAATCCGAGGCCCCGGCATGGCTCAGAAAACTGACGGGATACACACCGGGAAATAGGCTCCGGCGGGACGCCGGAGGGGTCATAAGGTTTTACGGGGCTTGGACACTGCGAAGCGGGGTGCGTCCTGTGTGCCGGGTGATGCGTTCCCCATCATCCCTGGGGGGGCTGGATCGGCGAGCGTGTAAGGACGGGGCATTCCCTCAGGACCGTTTCGCTGAAAAGATCCAATAACCGTGCGCGATGCAATCCCTGTTCGCGCTTGCAACACGATAAAATCGAATCCCCCATCGTGGCGGGGAGACAATCCGGCACACCATCGCCAGAGGTTGTGGATGACGCCAGCCCCCCGGGCCCGCAACGTTTGAGAAGAGTCCGCGGGAAAAGCCATGCGTGGGCTCGACAGACGGTCTCGCGGAATAATGGTTGGCGTATGATGTACCGTAAGGATCGTCGTGTGAGTTTTTTGGGCCACGTACTGCAAATCTCCGATAACGCGCGCCATCTCGTTGTTGCTGTTTTCGTCCAGCCCGTGCAATCGTCGAAGATGATCGATGATGAGAATCTGCACCTGAGTCGCCAAGGATTCGATCTGCTGAATCCGGGTATCCCAATCGCCCACGGGCATTCCGGACCAATCCCACACGCGCATCATGGCGTTGCTTCGAGCAATATGCTGAGATGTGAGGTAGGGCGCCAATGCATGGAGCCGCAAAGACAGCACGGCATCCCCGTCTTCGAGCGACAGATACCCTGCAATACCCTGCTGTGTGATGGGCAGCTGCGTCAAGTGTGTCTGCAATGCCCAGTCGTGCATCAAGAGCAGACTGATCCACGACTTGCCCAGAGTACTGTCTCCGATGAGTCCCCCGACAATACCAGACGACAGTCCCGGCAACCAGAAGGGTGTCGGGGCTACCGGTTGTGTCGGATGATACCGTGCCAGCAGATCCAGAGGGGCAGGAGTCTGCAGAGCGTTTTCCGAAGCAATCGAAGAACTCACAGATCACGGACTCCTTTCGATGGGAGACAATCGAGAACGCACCGCGGTTGCAGGAAAGAGCGCAGGCCTGCGAACCCTCACCGGCTTATGGCAGGGGACCCGATCACGGGAGCATACGGGAACAGGGGGCGTAGTGACGCTGAAAGGATCTGCGAGAGTCTCTAAGCGGGGTTAGAGGCCATCGATTTTGCACAGAGTCTGTGCGGGATCGTATCCCACGCTAAGGATCGGCAGCTTAGGTGACGCTTGATGATCTTTATAGATAAGAGTTGATCACCCTAGGCCAACAGGCTCCAAAACGTGATGCCGCAAGGCGATCCGGGATCGCTCGGTCTAGCGTCAGTACACTAAGGGTCTAGCGTGAGTACACTAGAGGTCTAGCGTCAGTACACTAAGGGTCTAGCGTGAGTACACTATTTTGGTCTAGCGCCAGTACACTAGGAGATGGTCGCCGAATAGTAACCATCCAGTGCTGAGGGGCACGATCCATCCGATCGATTGTGACATCCCAGTGAATCGATCGAAATTTTTCTAAAGCCGTAAGGACACTGTGGCGGCGATACCAGCGCAGTTTTTTCTCGGTGTGATTTGGATGAGTGGTGGAATGGACATCGTGTGGATACACATATTGGACGAGAGTGTCTAAAGCGATGGATCGTTGTATCCCCGGATCAATCCATCCACACAGCCGTTGATACAAGAGCACGGCGACATCGCTGCCTAAGATTTGCACATCGCGCAGAAAGAGCAAACTGTACCGTTTCATTCCGAGCACAGCCTCAGTAATCCGCGTGTCGAGCGCTACCCATAGCGTACCGGATGACTCCGAATCTTCGATAGTACTATCACACCAGCCGATGATATGCGAAATGGTCCGACGCGTTTTATTCCGTGACCGCGATTGCACAATGACGGTGACCAGCGCCAGCCGTTCGAGACTGTCTTGGATCAATTGTATCTGGCGGGTTCCGTGGTGAGAAAATCCCACAAGCTTTCCGAGTCGGTAAAAAGACGTATGCACCGCCAATATCGGTTTGCGCACCGCATCTTCTTGCAACTCCAATCCCCCGCGCAATCGTTGACCAATCGGGTGGGCCGTGTCGGGATCAATTTGGTAAGTGCCCGCATAATCAGGGCTGGAAGCCAATGTCACTAACGCCAACAACGTTTTTAAATCGTCGGCGCCGAGCCGTTGATGGCCAAGAAACTCGAGGTGTTCGGTTTTTCCGAACGCATAGACCAGCCGAAACGGCTGGTGCCGTTGTCCGTGGGGCACAGCAGAAAACAACCCGGGCGCTAAACAGTATGCGGGATCATGATAGGCCGGGGGAAAGGGATAAGAAGACATCGTGGCCTCCTCAGAGTTTATGTTAGCGTCATCGTGTCATAGCGTCACAGGGCGCGCCTGATCGAGCCCATGGCGCAGCAGTTGCGTTAATTCGTGCTCGGCTTGGGTGTAGCGCTGCGCCGCCTCGCGAAAGCCGCGGGGTTCGGGGAGCAGAAACGCAGAAACGCAGCCGACAGATCGAGCTGTTCCCACCCGCAATCGGGGTCGACGAGCGTGTAGGGGATGCACAAGAGCCCGTCTTCCGTACGAATGAGCGCATAGCCTATGGCATCGAGATTATCGAGAGGATCCGGGAGCTCGAGGGGATCCGGGAGCCAAGTGATAGCGGAAGAGGCATTTTTAGCCGCGAGGATATCGCCCAGATGACGTTCCGTGGGTTCGTCGGTGAGGGCAGTAAGAATTTCGTTGGCGGTGATCATCAGCAACACGCTCCTTGGGGAATAATTTGAGGAACAACTGGGGGAACACAATAGAACACAATGGCGTAACGGAGTGTAAAGAATGCGAGACGAGAAGAAGAAAACGCCTGGGAGATAAGCTCCGGCGAGACGCCGGAGCCGCTACTGCTTCCGATCTTCTGAGAATCTTGAAAAGGCAAAGATCAGCGCGTCCGATCTGCCCTGCAAGAAACCATAGTGGCATTGTGGCCTAATAAGGCAGCAATACGATGAGATCATTCGTGTGCCCAACAACCATAGGCGGGGGGAGCCATGACGAGGCAGGCAATCGCGAGAGGAAGTGGGCAATCAAGGGAATTACAGTTGTTGTGCGGAGTCCTACGACTATGATGAAAGGGCGTTGAGTTCTTTCACGATTCGCTCAGCGAGAGCTATAGCAGCACGAGCGGCCTCGATATTAACCTGCAGATGGGCCTCATAATCGGCATCCTGCCGATTCCGTTTGAGGCTGGCTAGTAACTTGCCGATCTTTCCGCATCCGTGCGTCCGTTTGAGCCATAGCACGACCTGAGTGTGGTCATCGGAGGGGGGATCCTGTTGGCGCTGAGCATAAATTCGTGCGGTATGGTAAGCAGCATAATAGGCGCGGCTTACAGCAGCCCGCAATGCTGCTTCGTTCTCTTGTTCTGAGACAAGTTGGTTTGCCAATCCCCAATAGTCGTACCAATCAAACATCGTGGCTCTCTCTATACCGCAAGACCGGCACAAATGTCCAGGCGTGTTCGACATCTTCATCGTGAAGATTCCAAAGACGGTCCACGTCGGTTTGAGGATTCATAGTCCCTTGAACGTCGACGAAGAGACTATATTCCGTGGGTTCCCAATCCAGGCGATACCGTGTGTGGGCTGGAGCGCGGTCGAACGCACGGTCGAGTTCAGCCAGGAAAGTCACTAGGCGCTCTGCAACCAAGGCATTAGCGCGTAAAAAATCCTCCAATTCCGTGTTCCCTATGTCGCATCTTGACTGAACTTCATCCCACACAGCGTCTCCACTCCTCGTTCCCAACCACTTGGCTAGGACAATGGATTGTTCCGTCATATGCAATACATAATTTTGGTCGATCAATAAATCGGCGGCAAATGGACACACACTCGATCAGCGATTGCTGAGTCCGTTGCAGCATGCTTGATCCACTGCTGGGGCGCAAGACGGTGCAGAATTCTAGATCCTGTGGGTCTTCCATTCCAGATGGGGTCGACGGTCATATAGAGGGTTTAATCGCAATTCTCGAAAACCACCGCCGCCACTAATGGCGTGGAGGACTGTAACCGCTGGGCGATGGACACACCGGGATAGCGCGCCGCCCGTTCGGCACGGTCCCAGGCCCCAAGATCGTGCGCGAGGTCAGCAAACGTCGGCCAATGGGGCCAGGGCTTAAGGGGCTCGCCCGGAGGAGTCCAAAGATGGGCCGCAGGCCAGGCCGCACTGGTGTCAAAGAGCGTGGGGGGATCGACGGGCAGAAACGCTTCTTGGAGCCATTGATAGGCGGTATCGTGCGGCATGACTAAGTGCGCCTGATGCAAATCCTGGGCATAGGCGTGCAGCACATCCCACGAGGGCACCGGATCCCACATTCCTAACAAACTGCCGGTATACTGATCGACTAAGGGTTGCAACGGGAACGGATCAGCGGTTACCAAGACGCCGGCCAACACGATGTGGAGACAGGCGAAGCCGGCCGTTTGGTGCGCGGTGAGAATCCACGGCGATGGGGGAGTGGTCAGAGACGTGTGAAGGAGGCGGCCCTGGGCATCGCGCAAGTCATCAGAAGCCCAGGGCGGATTCACGAAACCAAAAAACAGTGCGGGCCAGGGCTGTTGATCGTAATCAATCGTGGGCATGGGACATCGCCGGCTTTCTTCAGTGGTTTCTGCACGACAGGAGGATCCTCGGGTGGGCGAGGCATCCGGACGGACCGTGGGCTAATGCGTGGAATAAAGAAACGTCCGATTGACGAACAGCGCCGTGAGATCGTCTGGCGTGCAGAGCAGCCGGGCAGTTTCTGCGGCGGTCAAAAAGTCTCGGCGATCCCGCGCGTCCCATTGATCAAAGGGTTGAACGGAGGGCGAGAGGCGGTCGTGCCGTTGACAGTAATCGGCCAGGAATGCGGCAGGCACCCAATAGGCAGGATCTTGCCCCGAGGGATCCGAGAGCGCAAGGAACTGTATCGCCGCCAGCGTCTCGCGATTGAGCGCGTACGTGGCCCCGTTAATGTCCACCTCTCCGCGTTGTTGGGCATAGGCGAGTAAATCGGACACCTCGTCAACGCTGACATGACTCAGGACGACGAGCGCCAGCGCGGGATGCGTGAGGATGCGCAAAAATTCTGGCAACGTGGGGGTCATCGGATGAAAATATTCGGCGGCATCATCGTAGATAAGCAGGCCGTACTCCGTGGACTGGGGCGTGCCATCATCCTGCAGGGCAGACTGTTGGGTATAGAGAGTGTGAACGCGGTTGCTCATAGCGGGGGATCATCCTTTCTGGGAATCACGAGAGAGAAATCTGGGTGAATGATTGTCTCTGAAAACACCTAAGCCACACCCCGACCGGGAGGTCGGGGCAGGAAAGACTGCAAGGATTGCGGCAGGGTCGATGGACAGCGAGCATCACAGGCGAGGTCCGAGGAAATGCTTTAGGCAAGTGGTCCGATAAGAGTTAAATAGTGTGCGGCTAGTCGTCTCAGCCCGTGCAGAGACAGGGTATGGATTTCGATGTCTCTTTTTCGCACAGAAATTTCGCCTTCTTCACGATGAAAAACCAAGTTAAACCGGTCGACCTGACTTGCATCAAGTTTGGTTGCAAAGAGTCCAAAATAAGGATTCCGTTGTTCGAAATGCACTTGAAGCCAAATGTCGAGAGGGTCCACCGCCATGCTGTACCGCAGATCCTCTAAAAGCGGCGCGAGGGCATTGTCTAAAATCTTGAGGGATTGACGGACGGTTCCAAAAATATTTTCCAGTTGAAAGAGGTATGCATTATCCCCTTCATCAATCCATGTCACCACAAACGGCGCCATCCGCGTCACGATACGCGATCCCCCCTCTTGCATCGTCTCGGGATGCGTGCCGGCTTCTCGCAAAAATTGCATCGATTGGTGAGACAAAGTTTCTAGGGTGACCGGGGTGATGGTTTTGAGACGCAATTTGATATCCCATCGCGCGGGCACGTTGCGCCAACGCCCCAGTAGCCGATGCGCCAACCAATAGGCACGCTCGTCTTTTCGATACACGGTCGTTATGATGATCACCAGAGGTCCCGAAATTAACCCAAGATATGTTAATAGAGACGGGTGCGCGTTGGTGAGTCCGCTGACAATCATCACGACGACAATGATGCCGAGATAGACAAACGAGGACCACATAGGGATTGCTCCTTCCGTAACCGTTCACGATGGGGAGGCCGACAAACTGGTGATGCGCTCGTTGGGTTTCGGCTTTAGCCATCGCCAGCAGGTCTTGAATCCGGGCCCACACGACTATGGCCTGAGACCACACCCCGACCGGGAGGTCGGGGCAGGAAAGCGGCGGGGGTTTCTCGCCATAGCTGGCAACGGAAAGCCTCTGTCGTATAGCAGCTCAGGGATTTTCCCGCACCGCGCCCGCCACCGGATACGAGGTCAGAATCACTTCCGTTGCGCCCGTCCGTTTGGTGGCATCGGCATTGATGGCCCGCCGCACTGGCACCACTTGAATCCAAAACCCCCGATAGAGATCGTGAATGGCAGGACTATCGGCATTGGAAGCCATCACCAAGACCCCGCGTGCCGCTTGCTCTCGCAACCAGGCCGCCAACGCCACCTGGTGCGACCAGTCAAAGCCGCCTGCGGTATAGTGCGTAAACCGGGCCGTGGGAGAAATCGGCGCGTAGGGCGGATCGCAATAAATCCAGTCTTCCGGTTGGGCCTGCGATCCCACGGTGGCATAATCGCCCTGCAAGAGAGTAGTTTTTTGGAAGAGCGCGGCGGCCGCTTGCAGTTTGTCCGCTTGCACCAGATCAGGATGCGCAGGAGAGCCAAACGGCGTATTATAGCGCCCCTGGGCATTGACGCGGTAGAGCCCATTAAAGGCGAGCCGTCCGAGCGCCAGAAACAAAGCGCTCTGTGTGAGCGCATCCGCTGGGCGACGATTGTACTGATCGCGCCAGGTATAAAACAGCGCCGCTCGATTCGCGGGTTCCTGCGCATCATAGACCGTCTGGAACACCGTCAATTGCGCAATCAAATCAGGCAACTGATCGCGCACGACCTGATACATCTGCATTAAATCCGCATTGGTATCGCTGAGCATCGAATCGGGACGGCCTAGGGCAAAAAACAACGCGGCGCCGCCGGCGAACGGTTCCCAGTATCGTTGCCACGCCGCCGGCTGAGCGGCCAGCAGACGCGGGAGCAACTGGCGTTTACCGCCTGCCCATTTGATCACAGGCTCTGCCATGCCGTCATGCCTCCCTTTTCTTTGCTCTGGAGGATTTGTTCGCTATAGAATCCGTGCGCGAAATCTTTCATGGTCGACCATCGCAAATAACCATATCCCATCTTGCTCCCAATATCTCAACGTTGACGACTTCCCACGGCTGAAGCCGAAAGATTCTCCGGGTCGAACCCGGATTCCATTCTGTTCAAACGAATGGATTTCTGGAAACTTCTCGCTTTTACTAGCCGAGGATCTGCCTTGCGGCCCCAGACTAGCCCCGTGTACCCCACGGTTGAAAGACTTAGGCCAATTGGCTCAAGCCTTCAGCTAAGATGTTACGTCTAATCCTCTCCAGCGATCGCGTGATATCCGATTCCGGTGTCTAGTGTGGGAAAATTTGGGATAGTTTAGGGTAGACCGTAGCGCTTTGGGCGGCCCATTGGTGAACCGTGGCTAAATCCACAAAAGATTGCTGACGGGCATCACACCAGACGATCTCGGTCAGAGAAAGAATCCACACAGAGGTCCCAGAAAAAGAGCAGGCCCGACCGCAGCGGAAACAGCGCGCGCAAAGCAGGCCAATCGACGGCTCCGCGTTCAGCATAGAGAACAGCGACGTGGGGCATCCGTGCAAAAACCTAAGGAGGTGCAGTGGCCATCTAGGGTATAGGGGCGGTGATCGATCACATCATCGGCATCGTCGACGAAAGTCAGGCTCTACGCATCGCCACAATCACCAACCGGAATCAGCGTACCCTGTTGGATGTCTTGTGTCATCAATCGTGGGGAGAGATCCGAAACTGAGCGACCCGTGACAAATCCATCGTCATCAACAGACGGCCGTGTAAGCCAGGCGGCTAGCTACCGCATCCAGGCGTAGCCATCACTGGCACTACTCGGCGGCAACATGGAATCTGGGGTCTGAATGTTGGAACTATGAACTCTCCCACCGCCTGGCTACGCCGTGGCGGGGGTTTCGGGGTTGCCCCCAAAGCTTTCCTGGCTCATTGATCGCTGCGTCGAGGCCGTAGGCCCCAGACGGCTTACGCCGATCTCCCCAGGCGTGACTTCGGACCGTTCCGGCCCTAGTTTCCGAAAAATCCGCGTGGTTTTGTGAGCTTTGGTCAGCGGATCGCCGGAAAGAAGCTTGTTGATACCCCGCTTCGCGATCACCACGGCCGCATTGTGGTCGGCATTATCGGTGTGTCCGCAGCGTTGACAGACAAACTCAGCCTGTGAAGGCCGATTGCCCGGGGTGGTGAATGTGCAGACAGCACATTCCTGCGAACTATACGCGGGTAGTACGGTGATGACAAGCTTGCCATGACGCAATGCTTTATAGGTGGTAAACGAGACGACTTGTCCCCAAGCCGACGACAAGATAGCGCGGTTTAGCCCGGCTTTGGCTGCCGCTTTATTGGGCAGAAACTGTCCTTGGGCATCCGTTTTGGCCTTGGGGCGTTTGGTCATATTTTGGATCTTCAGAGCCTCGAACACATACAAATCATAGGCATCATCGGCGGCCAAATGATGACTCGTTTGATGGGCATAGTCCTGTCGGACATTCGTTT
>PXYW01000124.1 GCA_003023695.1 Sulfobacillus benefaciens
GGCATGGGCAATGCGTGCGCTTTCGCCCGTTGGACTCGATTCTCTGGGGCCGGATCGTCCCCGCTGAATTCGGCAATCAGATACCGCCCACATTGCCCACAAAGTGCCGTGCCCGGTGGGTACGTCGTGCCACAGGTTTGACAGGTCACGGGAACCCTCCATTCGTGATATCGCCGTGTCATCCGTATTCCCCCTCTATTCTACTGCAATCGGAATGGTTGGCAAGAACATCACAGGTAATTCTCCTCCACGGGAACTGTAATCATCACAGCATCCGCCAACACGGTGCCGGGCGGCATGTGGGCCACCTGCACCATCCACCCGGAGTTGGCCCGCCAGACCTTATCCCACCGACTCGGGGTATAGACGCACTGAAAGATGCGCCACTGGCGGGCACCGGGACGAAACCGCGTATTCCAATAGCCGAGCGTGCTCGGCCAATCCTGAAACACCGTCAAGGGACCGTAGCCCTCACGCGGCGTCACCCACGTCTGGGGGTGATACTGGACTGCGCCCGGCCCGTAATGCATCAGGATGCCCGTCCAGATCGGGTGTTCCCAATCCATGGCATTGCGAACGATCTTAAAGCCTTCCACCACAATGACCTCCTTCGTAAATTAGGGGATTGACCCTGACAGGATGGTGTGTTATACTAACGTTAATACGTGAATACTTCGCCCCTACGTGGTGGTTGGGGCGATTAACTTTGCTCGTCACCTTCTGCCCTCCCTGCTTCGACGTCGCTTGCCCCGTCAGTGGTATGCCCGATAACATATGAGTGGCCCCCAAAAGGGGGCCTATCTTATTTCGAGTTAGCATTCCGCTCTGCTCATCAGGCCCCGACAGCGGAATAAGTGGGGCGACCCCGCTGACGCGGGGTTTCGCGGGAACACGGTGGTCATCGGGGCGATAAGAACCCGACCCCCTGCAAGTACGTTTGACAGGCGAGATAGAGTTGGTAGATGGATCGCCTGCCATGAATGGTGAGGATGGTGTGCGGGATCAATCCGTCCCCATCCTCATCTCCAATCGCAAGTTCCATCGTCTGGTCCACCTCGGTATCGAAAAGAAACGCGACAGGGCACCGGTCTTGCGGATCCACGTCGGGCCGGGCCTCACATTGCACTAGAATTTGCATGATCATCCTCCTGCGTCTGTGTCATGGCGGGGATCGACACCAATCCCCGGTAGCTCAGCACCACGATCCGGGTCTCGCCCTGGCTAATCTGCAATAGCCCCCCCCATGGTTCCGATGTTTCCTGGGCGTCCGGGGCAAAGACCTGCCAATGCGCCTCGCCTCGGGGATTGGGGCAGGCTTTCAACGCCCGGACCACATAGTCAGGATTCCACGCGATCCGCTGAATCGCCGCTGTTGCCGGGACGGTATCCGGCAACCAGTCGGTCGCTTTGGCCCATCCGCCGTCTGACACGCGAATGTAGCCGCTGAGGGTGGCGTACTCCTTCTTCCCTAGATCCTTCCATCCCACCCGGGCCATGGCCGTCCATTGGGCAAGGGTCGCCTGGACGCCGAGGGTGCCCTGATAGTCGGGGGCCTGGGTCGGCCAGATGCGCGTCGTATCAGGATAGCGATCCGCGTCCGACTTCCCCCATACCCAAAGATCGGGGGCACTGATGACCCATTGGTTCGCATGGGTCCACAGCAGGGCGTCCCCGGTGAGAGGAACCCAAGGGAGATTCAACCGTGGGCCATCTGCCCGGCCAATCCCGTACACTGCGATGATCATGGTCCCGTCCGTGGCCACAGCGTGGCCGGGTTCGATCCCCACCCGTTGCAGGATGGGCCGGTGTTCGTCTTTCGCGAGCCCGTAACGCAGGCGGTCCCATTCGCCGGGCGAGATGGCCCCGACTAACGTCCACCCTGCTGCCGTGACATCCGGGATCGCCTCCGGGAATCCCGCCACGTCTTTGAATGGCACGCCGTTTATCAGGGTGAGATCCTGTTCCCGTTCCACGGTCCCAATGCCACGATCAAACAGCGGCAAGAGACTCGGCAAATCCCAATAGACGCCGGGCGGAATGACGGGCGGAAAGGGGATGGCATAGAGGAAATCGGCGGTCCGTACCTGCCAGAACCCGTCCGCTGTGACCGTGATGGGTTCGCCCTGCCGGATGACGCGCCGCAATTGCTTGATGACCCGGACCATGCCGGGCAAGTCCTGAATGGTGTCCATGATTTATTCTCCCTTCTCTGATGTGACCACCATGGTATAATCGCGTCGGATAGCCACCATCTCCTCGTTAATTTTCGTGAGGGTGAGCGCCGTCGCGAGTTCGCGGGCGCGGCCCTCATCCATCGTCGTCGGCACGGGTGTCCTCTCCATCGCGTGGTCGCAGGCAATGACCGCGAGAGCCGCGCTGGCCTGAATCAGGAAGGGATCCGTGACAGACTCGCCGGACACGAACATCCTGAGGAATGATCGTCCATCGGAGTCCGTGAAATCTTCCTGTTTAATCCTGACGTTCATCCTGATGTACCTCCCCATCTACCGTGATCAGTTCACCCGCCGCTGTGACATGATCCATCACAAAACTGAACGTGTCGGCAACAATATCAAGGAAATGACTCATCGTCTGCCCCTGCCGATCCTGCGGGGCCACATCGTCTGCCGCCATGCGGCGGTCGATCACCGACTTGACGAGGGCACCAATCAGCGCGACCTCCATGTCGCCGTGCACATGTAATTCGACGGTAAATCGAGTCATACCGTTCTGCTTATCATAGGCCCGAATCGTGGCCAATCCACACTCATTCATGAGATGTCCTTCCTTCTCCTGCACCAGGCAGGCTCCCCGGCAGTCGCGACACGACCGCCGGGGCGTCCGTCTAGACCAGGACCGCGTCCGAATCCTCGTTCGTGTCGGCATACTTCTGCGGATTCAGCAGCACGTCCACGGTCCGGGTCACGAGCGGTTCCCCGTCAATGAAGCGCTCCATGGCCCGATCCGGGCGGGACTTCGGGGACACCGTGTGCGAGGTGACCCAGGCTGCCGCGTTCACCGCGCCCCATCCGGTGTGCAACCATGCCGCCTGATCGGGACGATACATGCTCATATTGAGCAATTCTCGGTCCTGGATGAGACGTTTGGGCTCCGGGACGGACCGATCCCGGTGGGGCAGGATCATCTGGCAGAGATCATTCCACTCGGCGGCGGTAAACCGGATGTCGGCTAGGTGTTCTGCCACAGCGTGGAACCGAGCCATGTACTGGTTCGCGAATCCCAAGACATCGCGGGCCTGCGCGAGATTGGCCTCAATGTTCGATGTGTGAATCATGGTGTAGCTCCGTACCGCCGCTCGTGTGGCAAAATTCAGCGTATTCGCGCAGACCACCCGGACCGGCGAAGCCATGACCCGCAGGGCATGGGAACCATCGTGCCCGTTGGTAAACGTCAGGAATAAGGTGGTGGGATCGCCCAAGACCCGATATTCCTCGCGCAGGCGGGCCATGAGCCAAATGTAGCGGCCCCCGGCCAAAGACCCCGCCGTTTCCAGTTGGGCCGGTTCCCCTAACAGGGAATCGACCCAGGCCAGCGCGTCCCGGTTCTGCACGATCTGATATCGGTCACTGACCACCCCGAGTTGCGCCCGGTCGGTGGCCCGGACATTCGCCCGGTAGCCGTCAATCGGTGTCCCATCCTCCAGGTAGATCGGTTCACTCACCACATCCCAATCCAGCCCAGCCATCCGCAGGGCTTCGATGCCCGATAGGGCGGTATCGACCGGCGTGCCCAACCCGTGCCAGGGCACATCCCCCAAGTACATCATGCTTTCCACTTCGTGACTCATGCGTGTGCCTCCTTTAACTGATCAATGATAGCCGCACCGAGCGGTTGATCCACATGCCGCAGTAATATGGTTAAATTCGGTGCATGAAGTTCCTGGATCAGGGTATACGCGAGATCGCGCAATTCTAACGATTGTGGTGTCACAACGACTCCCCCCTTTTCTCCTGCATGGTGCAGGACACCGGGCACTGGTGCCAATGCCCGACGCTCCACATCATCCTTCGACGGCGTCCTGATGCCGGGCGGTCGCCCGGTTATGCTTGCCCACGGCGTACCCGTCCTGCTGGCCGTCGGTGTACCCATCCATAACGGCATTCAGGGTCCGTTTCTTGGGTTTGCCCAATCCCATGGCGGCCATCCTATCCTGCACCGCCGGGTGCTTCGCGAGGACCAATCCCCATTCGGGATGTTGGCGTTCTTGTTCCTTGAACGCCTGTTGGATGCCATGGGCAAAGCCCATGAGCCATCCCGTCTTGACCGCTGGTTTCCGGCGGGAGCGGTCACAGCCGGTAGGCCGCTGGGCGGCAATAGGCCATCACCGCCAGGGCCGCGTCCACATCCTCGGCCAGTCCCACGATACGATGGGCATAGCCGATGATCTGCTGTCCCCGCCGCAATGTCTCGGTATACGTACTGCATCGGAAGGCGTCGGCAATATTCATCCCCAAGTGAATCATCCACAACGGAATGGCCGTGGCGTCGGCGGAGAGGGCCTTATCGACCACGTTGACTGCCGTGTCCCCGGTGATATCCCCGAGTTCCAAATGATGCTCCATCATCAGGGCGCGGGCCTTTTCTGCCGCCGTCTGCGCTTCATGCGCGTTGGGGTTGTTGCCACTCAACGCGAGGAGCTTCCGTATCTTGTCACTGATTTCCATGCGCTTATCCCTCCTTAAAATAGAAAAGACCCCACCGAGTGGGGTTTTCGTCGTCCTGCGTGATTACAGCTTCGGTTCCTGCTGCGCGAGAT
>PXYW01000125.1 GCA_003023695.1 Sulfobacillus benefaciens
GCCCGGAATCAGTTTAAAAATGATCGTCAGAATGCCCAACACCAAGCCGGTCACAGCCATGCCCATTCCTGACGAGCCAGATTGGGCCTTTGCCCGTGCCATGCCAATCCCGCTAAAGATGACAGCCAAAATTCCTGCTGGAATGCCAATAAAAATCCCCGCTACAGGAATTAGACTTAATACGGCGCCCACAATTCCAATAATCCCTCCAGCATTGGCTGCGGCATTACTGCTGCCAGTTATGGTCAAGGAAATCTGCGTACCCTGATCCGAATCGGGCGCTGGTTCGGAAGTTGTTTCTAGAACAATCGGTTCCTTTGTATCTGATGAATTCTCCATCAATGTCACCCCCATTTTTGCGACATGTCACCAAACATAGCAAAAGCCCGCTAAAATGCGGGCTAGGTTACAGAGCATAACTGCCGATGATGTCATATTGACATTGATTATGGTAGCAGCGCTATGACTATAGGGGGATCGCTCCCGTACTAAAGATTCATAACGAAGTCTCGCAAATCCACCAGCTCTTTCATTCTGCCATTCATGCCAAGTACCTCAGTGATCAAAGGCTTATGTATGTGAACAACCCCATCGATGCATGAATCGTTAATAATCTTCGATAAACGAGCAGGGTCCATTTCAGCTGTTACCACATAATACCTGAGACCCCGCCGTGACCGCATTGCAGCACTTTTATACACTGGGCACTCGCTAGTCAGGTCTCCTGTCCTATCATGTCTTAGACTATATTTCGAAGAAATAATCACCGCCGGGTGTCTCTCATCATCGAAGCCGAGCACATCAATGCTCGGCATTGTACTTCGGCCCGGTAGTTGAATCCCAGGATAAACATCGGTAGCTTTGACCTGGCAAACCCGTCCAACATGGATAAATTTATCCAAGAGTGAATTGGACCCTGTAAACTCCTATTTTATTGTTAGTCGCGCTGCTGTGCCCTCTCAGAACATTGGGCGACTCTATACAATTCTAGGTCCCACCCATGCTGGTCTGCGCTGGTCGAACCGCTTGCCGATGGGAACAAAAGTCTACACCATTCGCAAAAAAAATCCCTATAACCAGTTAGCTATTGAAATTCATCCCCACGATTATGTACTGGCAACGTATTCTGGAACGAGTCAACCTTAAGAAAGAACCCATAATGATTTGATTGATATGCAGAGTTTTAGGCTTCATGTACAAGATTCGTTTTTTATAGATTATCATGCGGATATTGGCGGCGCGCATCCTGGAGTTGCTGCCATAGCCTATCAACTGCCATCGATCCCGACTCCTTTCCGAACCTCTTCCCTTGCCATAAACACAATGCCGACCGAAGTTATGAACCAATACCCACGACGGCGTTGGATTCCTCCGCCGAAACATGTTGCACAGCCCGAATAATGCGCTGCCGCACCCCTTCCCGAGTCAGCCCCGATTGGCGGGCCAACTCGTCCAAGGTCATCGTGCCCTGGCAGAATGCTGCCGCCCAAGCCCGGATCGTCGGATCAGCAATCGCATCAACCCCTACCGTTGCCAATTGCTGACAGATGGACGGTGAGCGCGACCGTAAGTACTTCCCTGTCGGCCATCCCAATGCGCGCCATACGACAATACTTTTTTCAGGGTGATCAGGCCAAGCCTCCCAGTCGGCTCGTGTGGCCGGATGACCAATCTCATCCGATAGTCGTTGCCAATCTGCCAACCATTGTTGCCGCTTCTTCTTAGGTGCCGATACGGAATGCTGAATAGTCAACCCAGCCGCTGCAACCGCCGCTTCATACGTTCCCCAATATCGCTGAATGGTGTGTCGATTCGGCAAATAATGGTCACGATTCCACTGCTGCTCCGACATGATGGTGCCATCGGGCTGCGCAGCCTGTTGCAGAGCCTGGATGACGCGATCACGATCCCATGCTCCGCGCCCCCGGCGATTCCGTGTCCAAGGGGGCGGATCAAACCCCGCCAGCTTCCATGCCTCGCGCCAATGATGAAAGTGTCGCAAAATCACTAAGGCCGTGGGACGGTATCCGGCCCACATCCATTCCTCCATCGTGAGCCATGTTCCCTGAGTCTGCCCCACTTCCTGCATTTTTCGGAGAATGTGATCTGGCTCCCATCGTTGGGCCATGTTCATCCCTTACTTTCGCCAATCGTTAAAAACAGGGTGCAGGCATGAACACCGGCACCCTCGTCTTGCAATGCTAACAGCAAAGTACTATGGCATATTCTATGGCACAACGCTATTTGATATTAGCGAGCCTGCTCCCATGCCTGCTCCCACAACAGCGTCCAGTGATGCAACACTGCGTCAATGTGTTCTAATGACTGCCCATCTTGGATTAAGAGGCCATGCAGAACATCCAAGATCTGAGTCGCCACAGCATTGATGGTACTATCTGTCGCACAATTAAATGTATCATGCAAAGCTTCGATCTGCTGATCGCTTTGCTGATAGGCCATAGCCGATGCATGTTGGCGATCCAGTACATCATATTGGATATTCGTCATCATACCTAATACATCATCCGCCCATTCCCCGATGCCCATGATCACACTGCCTTTCTAGACCGATCCTTACGCTAAATGAGGCCGAATCATCTCTACTAGGCCATCAAACTGATCTTCGTGAATCCATGAACCCATGACCATCGTGCCATCCGGCTGAACCTGGCCGAATTCTAGGGGGGCATCACCGCATCACCGATCCGACGAAAAATGCCATTATACCGTTGCCCATCTAGGGTGAATTCCACTTCGTATTGCACCAGATCCTCGGAATCCGACACCAAAGGAATGGCATCCATGACAGAAATTCTCGGTCCCATCACACAGGCTCCTTTCTCAATCGATTGATGCATCACATTGCCCAGATCAATTGCCCCGCTAAACGTTGCTCAATCATGGCCACATACTCGGGATTGAGTTCGATGCCCCATCCATGGCGTCCTAACTGATTGGCTGTGAGCAGGGTTGTACCACTCCCGGCAAAAGGATCCAGCACGACATCACCTGGCCGTGATCCAGCCAAAATCATGGGGCGAATCAGTGCTGGCGGAAAGACCGCGAAATGATTACCAGGAAATCCTGATGTAGAAATTGTCCAAACATCACGCTTGTTGCGAAACTCCAGAGGATCTATTGTGTTGATCCGTTCATAAGTACGTAGCCCGGATCGCCTATTCTTGGAGCGATAATCCGTACCTTGACCCGCATGATGACCCGTTTTTCCTCGATCAAAATAGCTCCCATTATCGCCTACGACTGCCGATTCCGCAATGGCCTGCGCATCATAGTAATAATCACAGGCTCGCCACAAATTGATCCGATGCCATCCCCGAAGATCTGCAGGAGGGTTCTGACGCTCTTCTCCAGTTTGGCGATGAACCCATCGATAATCCGGGGCAGGACGCCGAAATACCGCCTGCACATAGGGTTGATCCCGATGAGCCCACAAACGCGGACGATTCGACTGCACCAATAAATACACGGTTTCATAACTACTCGTAGGGCGATCTTTGACGGGCATCGGCAAAGGATTAGGCTTGGCCCAAATAATGGCAGATCGGACAATCCATCCGGCATCTTGCATGGCCAAAGCAAAACGGGCGGGCAGTAACAACAAATTCTTCGCCGGGCGATCCGCTTGGCCTCCTGAACCAAATCCACCCGCTGCTGCAGGGCGCCCATTTTTCGTACTGCCTATGCTACGCAATCCATCCTTGGTATAGTGGGTACGATCACCCCGCGAATACGCATCCCCGATATTCACCCATAATGTCCCGTCGGGGCGCAACACGCGTCGCGCCGCCTGAAAGACCTGCACCAGGTGGGCAATATACTCCGTCGGGGTTTGCTCCCCACCAATTTCCTGCGCTTTGTCCGGATGATCAGCAGACAAATAGGATCGCAAGCCCCAGTAGGGCGGGGATGTAATGATCGTTTGCACACCGGCTGCAGGCAACTGGTCCAGTTGCGTGCGGACATCCCCTGTAAAAACCTGAGAGGTGACAGTCTGTAATGCATCACTTGGCGGGATCAAGGTAGATCACCGTCCCTTCCCGACTACCACAAACGGGGCAGGCTACTGGGGCATCTTCTAATACAAGGATGCCACAGCGCCCGCATCGAAAAAGAAATAACGCAAAACATGGATCAGACGAGGCCGGAACCCCCTGACATGTGACATGGGCCTCCTGCCCGATAAATTCATCCGGAACAGCATACAAAACGATGGGACCGCCGACCTCGCGATATGCTACATGGCGATCTAGATGCGTAATTATCGGCATG
>PXYW01000126.1 GCA_003023695.1 Sulfobacillus benefaciens
TGACGCTAAGACCTATAGTTTGCAGCTCTTGTACAATGGCTTTCCCTCGACCCGGAAAACCAGTATCAATCAGTATGGGCACAGGATCTGTCACTAAATATACATAACTGCCTCGGGTTGAAATAAGTTGGTACACGCCGGGTAGTCCATCCATCCAGATTTCCTCCCTATCACGGTCGCTTCTCCCATGGAGTGAGTGTTCCGACCACCGAAAATTCCTGGCCACCGACAATGGCGCCATAAACTCCATTAACGATCTCCTGGTCGGTTAGCCACCGACTGACCCCCGATTCTATTTTGAAGCCCAACGTGACTTGCTGATACTTGGCTGGGGGTGATGGCCGCCAGGAAAATGGATTTAGCGCATTCTGGCTTCCTACCACGTGGACCAATTGCCATGGCATATTCCGGTAGGCGTGCACTTCCGCTACGATTGTTTCCAACACGGGAACCGCCGGCGGGTGAATCCAAGCCACCACCACATCCAATGGGCCTTCGATCAGTTGAAAATGGGCAATCCAGTGGGACAGCCGATTAAGATTATGATAATCCAACGCCATGGGCACGACGCGTCCTTCTAATCCCTGGCTCTTTAGCTGCAACCGATCCAGGCCTTCTGGGGTACGGGCAATCGCGGCCACTGTTATCCCTTGGTTGACCAATTCAATACATAGCGACATTAACATGCCCGTACTTCCCAGAACCAAGGCTCGACGTGCCCACCCTATCGGATTATCCAATCAATCAGCCCCTCCTTGGTCCGCGGTCTGGCGACAATCTCTTGATTCGAGGATGGCCACCCTAAATAGATTAAGCCAACTACCACATCTTGTGCCCCTAACTTCAGGATTTCGCGAAGCCACGGATGGTAGGCCATCTTCCCCGTTCGCCACCGCGCCCCCAAGCCCCGAGCGTGGGCCGCCAATAAGAAATTTTGAATGGCTGCGGCAACTGCAGCGTGATCTTCCTGAACCTGAACCGACGAACCAGAAACCTTTTGACTTACAACAACAACCACAGGCGCACGCAATAGTTTGTCACGTTCCTTGGTCTCAAATTTTTCACGGGCCTCACCGGTCAAGCCCAGTTCATCTGCTGCCAAGCGGGCCCACTCGTCGCCTATCCGCTTGCGACTTTCCCCTATCAACACGGAAAAGTGCCATGGCTCGGTATGATGATGATTAGGTGCCCATATGGCCGCCTCTTCGATGAGTGCGCGAACCACTTCCTCATCGACATACCCTTCGAGATGAGAAATACTGCGCCGCGATTGAATGCCTTCCCACATTTCCATGCTGATCACCTTTTCCCTAATGTCCCAACTCAGCGCCAAACCGCTAATATTCCACCAGTCAGCGTCATCACAATCCCAATCCAGGTTTTCCAAGAGCCCCGCTCACGCAAGCGAAATATCCCCCATATCGCTGCGAGCCCCGGAGCCCATTGCCGCAATGCCAATAATGGCGCTACAGGTCCCAATCGATAGGCCAGTAACATCAATGTATAGGATGCTAAGCTACCCATCCCCGAAATCGTTGCTGCTCGATACTTGACCGGGGCATTAGCCTTGATGGCTAACGGTGTCATCATAATTCCCGCCCCTAAAAAAAGCACCGCAACATACGGCAAAGGATTGACTAAGGACATCGCATGGCTGTCAACCAATGAATACGCCGCAATCATCAATGCCACCGTAGCCACTGGGGACAATTTTTTGCCAGGCTGCTGCCAGCCCAACAAAATTACCCCAGTCGCCACTATCAGAATACCGATCCATGCCGTGGCATTCAAACTTTGGTGCCACACAATGTAGGCACTCACCGCGGTTAACAAAAGGCCCAAGCCACGTGCCGTGGCATACGCCCAGGATAATTCGCCATGTCGATAAGAGCGGCCCAATGACACAAAATATATGGTGTGAATAGATGAGGTCGCCGCCAAATAAGGCCAGACCACGCTCCAATTCACAGTGAATAATGCACGGTTGGCCATCAGTAATCCGAAGATTCCTGCGCTCAAGGTCATAAGCCACATAAATCGCAGGTCACCAGACGCTTGACGGGCGGCAGCGTTCCATGCCACATGCAAAAGCACTGATCCCAATACCAATGCGACGGCGATATCTGTCAATGAGTGCACCTCGGCCTAATGGGACTGAAGTGGTGTCAACTGGCCTAGTCTGGGCAATCCTTTACGGCTGATGTAACAAAGCCAGGATTGAGCTCATCGTGCAACCATCGATTGAGGAGCCCGGACGGCGACCACTTCGGCCTTGACAACAATCACGTCTTCCGCAAATAGATCGCTCATCACAATAACTTTTTTGCTGCCAATTTCTTTAATCCTACCCTTGACTCGGAGGATCCCCCCCAAAGGAGTGGGTTTAAGAAAATCCACTTTCAATGATGCGGTCACGCAACGTGGGACGGGGTCTGGATCACCAGGCTCATGACCTTCTTGGCGATATAAGGCTAAAGCCGCCGATCCTGTACTATGACAATCGATCAATGAGGCCAGAAGACCGCCGTAGACAAATCCTGGAATCGCCATGTGTTCAGGCTTAGGTTGATATTCGGTCAGCGTTTCATCCCCATTCCAGCGTGTTTCAAAATGATGTCCCAATTCATTGAGACGACCGCATCCATAACACCACGCATAGTCTTCGGCATAATATGATTGAATTGCTGACTGTATCTCGAGTTCAGACATAAAGATGCTCCTTCCTGAATCTACCGCTTGGCTTTCCTATTTTTGCGGTTCGTCACCTAGCCAGGCGTCATACCAACTTAAAAACCGAGATAATGAATCCCGGCGCACACTAATTTCATCCCTCCATAGCGCGAGCTGATGTTTGCCAAAATCGGTTAAGGTATACTCCCTTAGCGGGGCTCCAGTATCTTCGGTTACCCAATGAGATTGCAAGGCACCAGACTCCTCTAGTTCGCGCAAGACTCGATAAACCCTTCCGCTATCAATAGTCCAAACGTTCGGCAACGCCTCGTGCAGCCACTGTAAAATCGACCCGCCATGAGCGGATGATTGCGATAAATATAACAGAATAAAAGCTTCGAGATGTTTCCCGGTTTGATATTTGGCCATTTAGTGGCTCCTCCTCCTGATTGCCTCCGGACGTCTCGTGGTCATTAATCCGACTATAGCAAATCCTGCGCCAGCCCAAAAGGCTCCTCGGAATCCCCATCGAAACCACATCGGATATAAAACACTATGGTGACTTGGGTTCGCTCCCAAGCCATGAAAAGTCCACACCAGCGTAAGCAATACCGATGCCAGAGCCACACCTAAGGCACGTCCGAGGTTTCTTTGAGTCGCCAACAAGCTAGAAGCCAATCCCGTATCCCGCCTGTCCACGGATCCTAATATGGCTGCACTGTTGGGAGATGAAAAAATTCCGGCAGCAATACCCTGCAATACCAAAAGAACCCACACACCCCAGAGCGGGATTATTCCTGGCCATAAGGCCGTGGCCACATCTGCCCCACCCAAAATGGCCATTCCGGTGCGTGCCGGCGGCAAGATACCCTTTGCATCCAACCATCGCCCGCCGTACGGAGATACCACAATCATAGCCAAAGCCTGCGGCATTAAACTCAACCCAATCAATCCGACCGGCAAATGAAGTTCCGTGCGCAAATAAAATGGCAGCAAAAAAGAAGGAAACATCATCAAAATCCAGTAAGCCAAACCCGCCACCATATTGGATGAAAAGGCCCCCACTTTAAATAGCCGTATCGGTACCAATGCCCCGTCGCGCGTTTCCCTGCGAATAAACAGGCTTAATGTTATCATCATGACAGTCAGCATAATCCATCCCAATAGCTCATGGACGTCCGTCAAGCCAAATTCCAGCAAGGACGTCGTGGCAAAAAACATCAAAGCTCCTATCCAGTCAAAGGGTGTGCCACGCAGTACTGGATCTCGCGGAAATTTGGGCAAGTAACGCAAGGAACCCCAAATTCCCCAAATTCCTAGTGGAATGTTAATCAAAAATATGCTGCGCCAACCCCATAAGGCGGTTAAAATACCGCCCAAAGGAGGTCCCATTAACGTGCCTGCAGCTACCACAGACCCAATTAAACCCAAAGCTTGTCCGCGCTTGTTAAAAGGAAATATTAAAGCGATAATGGCCATCACATTGGCCATTATCGTAGCCCCACCAAGCGCTTGAAAGATGCGGGCTCCAATGAGCCAGCCAATATTGGGAGAAAACGCGCACCAAAGGGACCCCAGCGTAAACACACCGATTCCCCAGGCA
>PXYW01000127.1 GCA_003023695.1 Sulfobacillus benefaciens
CACCAGGCGGTCCGGCCGCATGCGAAAACTATTGAGCAACAAATCCCGTACCGTAATTTTGACGCCGCCATCCCGTTCCGACCCGGCATCGACGGCCACGAGGCTGATCGTGTGCGGATGGGTGAGACGTAACTCTTCGGTATCTTCCAGCACAATGACACGTTCTGTCGGATCGGTGAACGACGCTTCGGCCAGGCCGCGCAGAAAGGTCGTTTTGCCCGATCCCGCCGATCCTGCAATCAACACATTTAAGCGTCCGCGCACTACATGCACTAAAAATTGCGCAATGTCTGCGGACACCGACCCCATCGCTACTAAATCGGGCAGCGCCAAAGATTGCGACTGATCCCGTTTGCGGATCGTAATGGCAGTCTTGCCCGCGCTTGCCGAGGGATGCACTAAGTTGATACGGCTGCCGTCTCGCCAGGTGAGATTCAACAACGCTTTGGCGCGTTGCAACCGCTGTCCGACTTTTTGGGCTAAGCTTTCGGCCACTTGAAACGCCTGGCGTTCCGATTCTAACGGCAGTACGGCTTCGATTCGCCCTTTCTTTTCGACCCAGACGGCACGCCCATAGACCATGATTTCCGTCACCGCAGGATCATCCAGGTACACCTGCAACGGCCCGGCACCCAGCACGTCGGCCTCTAATTCCTGCCGCAGCCGCCGTGTCTGTTCCGGTCCCAACCGGACCCGCGTCACCGCTTGCGCAATCGCCCGCTGAACAGCCGTTTCATTGGCCTGCGGATGCGCCATGATGTCGCGAAAATTGTCTTGGAGCCAAACCGATGCGGTTTCCTTGGCTGCCCGGTAGATATCCGTGCCCGGGGTGCGATCGACCGTCTCTTCGGGAGAAGCAGCGGGCGTCCCTACTGGAGGCTGGCCACCGTGACGGGCTTGCAAGGCGGCCACATAATCGGCATTGAGCTGAGCTCTCATTGGGCACCTCCTGAACGTTTACGTGAGCGGCGGAAAAATCCTCCCCGCCGTGGCTTATTAGCGGTGTCGGGAATGTCTTTTAAGATCAGCGTAGCAATCGCATGCAAAGGCCCTTTGGCATGCTCCCGCAAACCAATCGGCTTGCGAGTTATCCGGGCTGTTTCATAGCGCGCGGATTCCCAGGGAATGGCGGCTGCTAAGGGCAGTCCGAGTTTGCCTGCGACCTCCTTAGGCGCCATCAGACCCTTTTGTCCCGCCTTGTTCACCACAAGTTTCAGCCGCCCCTTCGGGACATGCAAGGTATCGAGTTGCTCAATCAACCAGGCGGTTTGATACACCGTTTGTTGATCGGGCGTTGTCACGACCAAGACGATGTCCGCTGCAAACAGCAAATCCAACGTCGCTTGATCTGCAATTTCAAACGCCGTATCCACGACGACTAAACGGGCTTTTTTCGCGGCATGCCGTAAAATTTCCGCCGCCACCGCCGTAGGCACTGTTTGCGGAACCAAATCGCGGGTGGGGCCGGGAATGACTGTAATGCCTGGCAATACCTCGGGCAACTTATCCACCCACTCGGCGACCAATGAGGCATCGCGTCGATCTAAGGTCTCGACCCCGTCGGGCAGATTCAATGTTTGCAGCAGATCCCGCAAGTCAGCTCCTTGCCGATCTTCGGGTTGAAAGGCCAACAACAAATCGGGTTTCGCATAATCCAAGTCAATGCCGACAGCCCCGACTTGTTGGGCCAGCACGAGCAAGTTCGCCGTAATCGTGGATTTGCCCACGCCCCCTTTGCCGGACACCACAGCGACAATTTTGGCATAGCGCGTGACCGCTTGGGGAATCGCCGGAGGGTCGACGGGCGTGGCCCGAAGCACTGGTGCCGCCGCGGGTGCGGTATACCCTTCAGGCAATAATGGCGCAATATCGGCCCAGGTACGCGTTTCCGTCAGTGCGGCGGTCAGGGTGGGAATCGTGAGTTCGTCCCCCGCCACCACGTTAAAAATGCCATACTCGGCCCCCATTTTCACCCAGCGTCGACCCTCATCGTCCAAGGTGCCTAATAACAAGGCAATCCGACAATCTGGCGCTCCGCGCCGCAAAGCGCTTAACACCGTAGTGACAGGCGCGGCGCCGGGCAAATAGCGGGACAGGAGCACCACATCGGGCGCTTGATCCTGAACGACCGCCTCGAGTTGATCTAATACGCCTACCTGTCCGACAATGCGGAAGGTCCCGCCAAAATGCTCGGCAAAGGTGGCATTCACCGAGTCCCCCAAAGCCAAGACCAAGCGCGGCATTTGGGATTTCGGTGTTAATTTGATCACGGTTTCACTCACAACAACATCGCCTCCTGAAAAGAAGTTAACGGGATAACGCGTCCAGAGCCGTAGATAAGGTTTGAGCTGACACGCCGCCAATTAATTGCGCTACCCGATTTTGATGGGTGTTGACGACCCACAGCGTGGGAAAGGCAGTAATCTGCCAATGCAATAACGTGGTCGGCGCCACGGTATCTATTGTGGTCTGCGGTGGCAAATGCCAGATCCTGGCCACAGAAGGCGCCAAAGCACCGATCACGCCCACCGATTGCGCCTGCGCCGGGTCGCCGGATTGGCCAGTATACGGGGGCGACACCGGCCCCGGCGTCGCCACGGTCGTGGCAGGCAATGCTAAAACAATGGTGAGGGCCACGCCAGGAGACAAATGCGGCACAACGGTCCAGCGAATCGTATAGGCCGACAAAGGGCTGGCGGGGTTGACAAAAGCAATCAGCCCGCCAGATGACCCGAGAGTAAGGGATACCGGCGATCCCGTGGTGGACAACAAGCCGGACGACAAAGTCCACAGCGCAGGCGTGGATGGGGGATCGGACGCGGTGGACGTAGGCGGGGACACCGACGACCGCACAGCAGCAGACGGAGTGGCGTGCCGCACTGTCGCAGTACCACACCCAATCAGACCAGCACCCATACCCGTCGCCAGGCCGAACGCCGCGAGGACACGCCAGAATCTTGACATGAGGGAAACCTCCCTTAAAAGTAGCGAATATACGCAGGAAAGACACAAAAATACAACAAGAAAAATCAAAACTTCACCGAAACACAAAGAAGAGTCGTCGTCCTTCCCTGCATTTCGGGAAAAATCTGGCAACGTATTGAGGAATAATACCAGCAAAGAAAAAGAGTCGCGAATCTTCCCAAAGGGAGATCCAACGACTCTTATCTTCGATTGGCACAAGGAACTAGCCAGCCTTTCAGCATGGTTACGATGCAATGATGCTCCGTGCGTTTTATGCTTCGCCCTGTCTTTGGGGAGAAGCATAGGGGCCATTAGTAACGACAGGCGTGTTCGAGAACCCATCGATGATGTGTTTCCCAGTGCCCTCCTACCCATGTTTTATAGGTATGTCCGGGAATCCAGCCTCGCGCATAATAACCGGCATGCCACACTTTGGTGGTGTACCCGGCATGCCACACGGAAGTGGAATAACCAGGGTGCCAGACCGACGATGAATACCCCGCGTGCCAGACCTTTGTGGTGGTAGCTGCGTGCCAGACGGTGGTCGATGTGTCCTGCGGCGGCACCCAGGTCGCGGTGGAATAGCCCGGATGCACGACCGTTACGGGGACCTCCGTGGTCACAGGGGCGACCCAGATTTGACTGGTTTCTGTCCGGGTGGTTGTGACCGTTTCGGGCACTTGTGTGGTCACTTGCCGGGACGCCGTCTCCATCACGGTGACCTGATAGGGACTATCCACCCGCGTCGTTTCCTCGACGGGCTCCCACTGGCCGCCGCCTGTGCTGCCCTCCCCACCACCCGCACCCTGACCGGTGCCCGGCTGGTCGGCGTTAGGATTGTAGCCCCAGGCCTGCAGCCACGTAGGCAGCCCGATTGCATAGGTGGTGCCTGCCGATCCCCCGGTTTGCGTCGAGCCTACGGCTTTCCATACCACTTGTGTAACCGTATGCCACCCGTTAACCGTGTGCTGCACCGGAATCTGATACGTCTGTGTCACCGTTTCGGTGTGCCAGGTGGTTTCTTGGACGGGAACCGTATACTGCACCGTTTTCCAGTACCCCGGCGTGGTCTGCGGCTCATCCACCGTGGAGGTGGTGGCCGGATGCCAGACAGAATTCCAATGCCCCGCCACGGTATGCGTCGTGGTGGTCGAGTATCCCGGGTGGGACACCGTCGAGTAGTAGCCAGGGTGCCAAACAGACGACGAATACCCCGGATGCCAGACGGACGTCGAGTATCCAGGATGCGACACAGTGGAATAATAGCCAGGATGCCAGACAGCGGCTAAGTGCG
>PXYW01000128.1 GCA_003023695.1 Sulfobacillus benefaciens
AGTAGCGTAATCTCGTCAATCCGCACGGATGCCGTCCTCCTTTGATCTCCCGATGCCCGTGAAAGCGGGGCGTTATGGTCTGGGCTCGGCAGACGTCCCTGGCCCGGTGGACAATCGCAACGCCTCGAGCAAGCTATGCTGGGACGGGTGGGGCGTCATGCTCAATTGGACGACGGCCCGCTCCATAGCATATAATGCGTGTCTGACATGCGGTTCGATGACGACACTCATCCCCGTCGTCAATTCTACGGCCTCTCCCATAGATTCGACTCGGATCGCCCCGCTGATGCATTGGATCAGCGCATGGCTCGATGTGTGGTGATCACGCAATCCTTGTCCGGGAACAAACCCAAACCACACCACCACCAGGTGGTGCGACTCAAACAAATGACGAATAGTAACGTGTGTGTCAACGTGTGTGTCATCGTAAAGAGTCGGATCATCGACGCGCCACACATTCATGTAGTGCCCCCTCCTTCCTTCGGTGCTTCAACAGCGAGTCGTCCCCCGCCCCTCCCAGTAGTAATGCGCATTGTCTTCAATGGCCGGTACGTACTCTTCGGGAAGGTCTTCCATGTAAAAGATGGCCTCGACGGGGCATACAGGAACACAGGCGCCACAGTCTATACAGACCTCGGGATCAATGAACAGTTGCGGCGCGCTATCAAAGGCCGCGGCAACATCCAAATCGCTACTGGGATGGATACAATCGACCGGGCACACCTCGACACAACTTTGATCTTTAACACCCACACAGCGGTTGGTGATAACATGAGCCATAATGAGTCCCCTTCCTTTGGGATAGCCACAACATACTGCAGAAGGCGGTATGCACATTGTGACGCACGCCACAATGGAGAAAAAAATTCGTTAGGTGGTGGGCCAATACTGTCAGTGGCTATTGACTAGACGTGATCGGTCCTGACCCCGTCACACCCTTGGACGTCTGCAACGAGACAGTTGCCATGGGCTAGGTCCGCAGCACCCAGGCCCCCGCCACCATGGATGCCACAATTACCCACACCGCAGGAATCTTCAGCCACGACAGCGCCACGACAGCGCCCGTAAAAAAGAGGCCGGGAATAATCCAATGATCTTTAGGGAACGAGGTCGGGATCAAGTTCACAATGAGGAGCACCAAGAGGGCAATGACGATCGGTTTTACTCCGCGGATCATCCCGGCCACGTAAGGATTACTCTGGAAGATCAGTAATGTCCGATAGAGGCCGAGCATCAGCACCAAAGAGGGCAACACAATCCCTAGAAGCGCGGCGATGGTCCCCGCCGCTCCTCCCACCTGATAACCGATGCTGGCGGCCAATTTCGTCGCAATCGGACCGGGCAAGGCATTCCCGACCAGCAATTCGACAAATTGTTGGTTGGTGAGCCAATGGTTGCCGTCCACCGTCACGGCTTGTATCAGCGAAATAGATCCCGGGCCGCCTCCATAGCCTAACAAGCCCACTTTAAAAAATCCCCAAAATAGTGCTGCCCATTTTTCCATGATGTATGCTCCTAACCGGCCCATTGCCTGTTGGTGAAAAACTTCCACGCCCCCGTGGCACTTAGGGCGCGGCAACAGTGTCCTTGAACCCGCCAAGATCGCACGGCTTGCCAGTGGGAAAAAGCCGAAACGGCCCACGAATCCTGTCGCCACGGACATTTGCGGGTCCATCGCATAGGTCCCTGCTCCCACAAGCGTGAGAACATCTCGGGACTTCGAAACACCATGCACGCCAGGAGAGGATACATCAACTAGGCCATGAACGGCTATAGGTGATCGGAAAGTGGGCCTGACCATTACTGGCGACGGTAGTACGGGATCGACCCCTCTCCATGATTCTTCCAGGGAATTTGGCGATTGGTGATCTAGATCACGGGCGGGCCGTCGCAATCGCTCTAATCTAATCGGGCAATGATGCAAAGTTAAATATAGGAGGGTGTCTCGACATGCCAACCAACGAACCAGCCCTGATTATTAATGCGCCCGTGCTTGTTCCTTCCGTAAAACACCAGACCATTTTAGCGGCGTTTGACGCATTGCCTTCGGGTCACGCCGCATTATTGATTAATGATCATGACCCGAAACCCTTGTTATATCAACTAGAGGCGGAATATCCGGGGATCTTTTCCGTGCACTATGAAGAATCCGGGCCAACCCGACATGCGATCCGTGTAACAAAAAATTGAGGCGAGCAAAAGGTGGGTTGAGATGCGGAACGGGGAGCAACACGTAGTTGCTCCCCCCATCATACCGTGTGAAGCGGCGTTCATTGGGCATGCAACAAAAAGATGTTTGGTGGCCAACTAAGGTATGTTTGGGTTCGGGTCTCGTGGCCCGGTTAGATGGCCTACCGATGGCGATGGACGTCTGTGATAGGATGATCCGATTTGAACGCGGGAGGCTGCAATGGGAGGGAAACGAGACACCTCGATCATGCGATTCACCACCAGCGGCCTCTCATTCGTTATCGGCGGTGTGAACGGCCCTTCTCAAGGGTCATTGTCAGTCTTGGGGCAACAGGGCCTAAGTCCTACGGCCGCCATGCACTTGTCGCATGCCAAGACGTTTGCTGTGAGACGTGGCTTCGCCGGATACCCAGCCTAGAAATGACATTCCCTAATTTGCGTACAGCCCAAAAGTTCAAGGCATTTAAGCCGTCAATCCGGTTTGCGATGAGGACCCAGAATAGAGCGCACCCCCATCCCCAATAACATTAGCCAAGCCAACACTTGTAGACAGAGCCCGCTACCGAAGAGTACCGAGGTGTTTGTACCATAGGCAACCAAAAAGACGCTAATGCCCAACCCTGCGCTAATCATAGGCGCATAACCCCATGCAGGACGCCAAATGTTCTCCAGTCGCGGCATTTTACCCTTCCCGTGGACATGGGCATACCGATGTAACCACACCATAAAGGGCATAATCTTCTGAACGAAGCCCATAAAGCTCATTCCAGTCCAACCTAATCCATAGGCCCAGAGTGCAGGGATCCATAGGCGACTGTGATGCTGAAAAGTTGCTGTGGTCCCCAATACTTCCCACACTATCAAGAATGCGATGCTAACCGCGACAGTTTGGAGTGCGGGATCCCGCATTGTTCGGCGGTCCCCCAGACCAGCGGCCACAAGGTCTGCGAAATAACCAAGGAAAGCCGCCACCTGTGTCAACCATCCGACGTCGCAAAGCCACTTGGATGTTGCTAAATTTCCCGCGACTAAGAGCCATATGGCCAGATTCGCAAGGCCCCATGTCAAAAGCCAGTAACGTGGCTCGCGATGTTTGCGACCAAACATCGCCCATAAGCGGTAACTCACCCCGATTAGCAGCAGCCCCACCCATCCTCCCAACGCCACTGTGATATGGGCGGCTACATCAGTGGCGTAGACCGGGCTTCCCGTCGATAAATGGAGCGCCAAGAATCCCCCTATGACAATCGTTAGGCTTAGATACGCCAAGGAAGACGCAAAAAACCATGTGGTAATATTTTTTTCTGGTTCGCGCCAGACCCGACCCGCCAAGTTCGCCACGAAGTAGATGATACCCACGACCATAACCGTTGCACCAGTGGCTATCCCGAGTGTCCAGTCGTTGTTAACCCCCACGACAAAAAATGCCGTCCCAAACGTAAAAAACGCCCATTGCACAATAATCCGATGAAAGGACACGGGCTTTGAATTCGTCAACACCGGTACTAATTGGTAAAGAGCTCCCATCATGAGCATCGTCAATCCGCCAAGCGTAAATAAATGTACGCACGCAATCACTGGGCCAGGCCCAACAAATCCGGATAAGATCCAACGGTGTACCACCCATACGCGCCACAAGCCAAGGACAATACTACAAACGCCTGTGGTCCAAAATAACAAAGGCACCGACAACAATGATGTTTGTTCCGTATAGGCTCGGCCCACTCGCAGGCGCCGTAGCAATGTCCAAACTGCCATGGTCGCGTCCTTTCGTATAACCGATGATGGCTTAATCACGTTACGGCTGGAAGCTCTTACCCAAGCATGACCCGATCGACAAAGCCCTCAAACATTACTTTCATGTGCTAAAGCCATCCTTAATTGTATGCCGCATTGCAAATTACAACAAACGGATTAGACTAAACTCAGGTCTTGACCATCATTCATGAAGGGGTTGAAACAGAATCCAAGGTTCCTAGAATTTTTTGCTGTCTGTCAGCGCGCCGGATTACCTGGGCTCAGACGAGACTTTAGTCGTGTGTACTGCCCAAGAGTGCCATCCCCTTGAGCCATAGGAACGATTAGAAGACGTCTTGGTATTCGGTCCTTCCACCGTTTTTAGCAGCTGAAAAACGCAAGCTAACGGGCGTGGCGGCGAAGAGGAGCTTTGGTGCAAGTAATGGTCCAGTATGTCACGGTTACCAAAGGGCCCACAAAAAACGCCCGTCCAGCGAAGAACATGCGTACACTGGACGGGCATCTGTTCGATCAGAGAGTTATTGCGATATCGTCCAGTAATTGGGGAAGATCATGTCCGTGATCGGATTGAAGGTCTTCACCGTGCC